>DATJNX010000010.1:0-4648 GCA_035507615.1 Streptosporangiaceae bacterium | reverse complement strand
GACGGCCCGGAGCGGCTGCTGACGCACGTCGACACGATCATGCCCGAGGCCGCCTGCACAAGCGTTCAGTTCCACCTGCAGGTGAGCCCCGAGTCCTTCGGCAGTTACTGGAACGCGGCCCAGGCGGTAGCCGGAATCCAGGTGGCGCTAGCGGCGAACTCTCCGTACCTGTTCGGCCGCGAGCTCTGGCGGGAGACCAGGATCCCGCTGTTCGAGCAGGTCACCGATACCAGGCCGGAGGAGCTGCAGCAGCAGGGCGTGCGGCCGCGGGTCTGGTTCGGTGAGCGGTGGATTACCTCCGTCTTCGACCTGTTCGAGGAGAACCTCAGGTATTTCCCCGCGCTGCTGCCGCTGCGCGAGGACGAGGACCCGGAGGCTGCCCTCGACAGCGGTGAAGCACCGCAGCTTGCCGAGCTGACGCTGCACAACGGCACGGTGTACCGCTGGAACCGGCCGGTGTACGCGGTGCACGGCGGCAGGCCGCACCTCCGGGTGGAGAACAGGGTGCTGCCGGCTGGTCCGACGGCTGCGGACGTTGTCGCGAATGCCGCGTTTTACTACGGCCTGGTCCGGGCGCTGGCTGAGACCGAGCGGCCGGTGTGGACGCAGATGTCGTTCGCCGCCGCCGCCGACAACCTGGTCGAGGCGTCCCGGCACGGGATCGACGCCCGGGTCTACTGGCCGGGGATCGGCGAGGCACCGGTCACCGAGCTCACGCTCCGGCGGCTGCTGCCGCAAGCCTCCGAAGGTTTGCGGCAGTGGGGGGTCGACGCGGCGGATGCCGACCGGCTGCTCGGGATCATCGAACAACGCTGCCTGGCCGGGCGGACCGGGGCCACCTGGCAGGTCGAGACGGTGCAGCGGCTGGAGCGCGGCCAGCTCGACCGGCGCGAGGCGCTGCGCCGGATGACGCAGGGCTATATCGAACGAATGGTCGCTAATCACCCCGTGCACACCTGGCCCGAGCTCTGACGCTCAGCAGCTTTGCGCCCGGTGTGAGTGGGCATACCAGACTGGCAAAGGGCCCGGAAACGCTAATTGGGGGTGGGACATGGCCGTGAAGCCGACGGCAACGGAGGCCGAGCCTGGCACCGGACAGTCGCAACCCGGGCGCCGGCACGCTTGGTCGCAATTCGGATCATCGGGGGCCGAAGGTGCCTCCGCAGTCGACACGTCGGTGGCGCGCCGATACGGCGCGGAGCTCCTCGGCACAGGGCTGCTGGTGTTTTTCGGTGCGGGCATGGCGACGGTCAACTTCGGCTTCCGCGCCTTCGGTAGCAGCGTCGCGGCCGGGATCCTGCTCACCGGCCTGGTGTTCGGGCTCGTGCTGCTCGGGCTGTTCGCAGTAATCGGCCCGATCTCTGGTTGCCACGTCAACCCGGCGGTATCACTAGGCGCCTGCCTCGCCAGGCGGATCAGCATCATCGACATGGTCGGATACTGGGTCGCCCAGCTCGTCGGCGCCCTCCTCGGCGCGTTGCTGCTGTGGTGGGTTCTGAGCAGTTCGCCGTTCTACTCCAGGTCGCGGATCGGCCTCGGCGCCAACGGCTACGGCAGGCTCTCGCTGCTGCACTCATCGGGCGGTGGAGCGTTCCTGACCGAGGTTGTCCTCACCGCGGTATTCGTGCTCGTGGTGCTGAGCGCCAGCCGCAGGGGACGGAACATGGCCGCTGGTGGTGTCGCCATGGCCGTTGGGCTCGCTCTCGTCAACATCATGGGCATCCCGATCGACGGTGCTTCGGTCAACCCGGCTCGTAGCTTCGGGCCTGCCCTCGTGGTCGGCGGGCTGCCGCTGAGCCAGTTGTGGCTGTTCCTGGTCGCTCCGCTGGTCGGCGCCGTGCTGGCTGCGGGCGTGTACATGCTCTTCAGCCCCGCCAGCGAGAGTGCGCTCGCGACCCGCGCCGGGGTCGCCGGGGCAGAGCCCGCGATGACGATGTCGGCTGCCGACGAGGCGCTGGCAGAGCCGTCAGCCGGGCGCACAGCGACGACGACGCAAGCAATGCCGCCGGGAACGCAGCGAGTGGTCAGCGGCGGTCAGACTCCAGGTTCGCGGGAGGCGGGACCTGGAGCGACGGCCAGCCAGCAGCCGCCTGCCGACCCCGGCACCGGGGCCGGCCCGACGCCGCCTGACGGCAACCGGTTAAAACATCTGGCCCGGGCGGGCCAAGGCGGTGAGACGATCGGGTAGTGAGCCAGGCCGACGACAGCGCACCGGCCCCGCAGTTGCGGCTCAGCAGCGCGCGCGGTCGGTGGGTTCTGGCGGCTACCGTGCTTGGTTCCAGCATGGTGTTGCTGGATTCGACCGTCGTCAACGTGGCGCTCCCGACGATTGGCCGGCACCTGAACGCCTCGCTTGCCGGACTGCAATGGACCGTTACCGCTTATACCCTCACGCTGGCCGCGCTGATATTGCTCGGCGGCTCGCTGGGCGACCGGGCCGGACGGCGCCGGGTCTTCCTGATCGGCGTCGTCTGGTTTGCTCTGGCCTCGGCGCTGTGCGGGCTGGCTCCCAGCATCGGGGTTCTGGTCGGCGCTCGGGTACTGCAGGGGATCGGTGGCGCACTGCTCACACCAGGGTCGCTTGCGATCATCCAGGCGACCTTTGCTCCCGACGACCGGCCTCGCGCCGTGGGCGCCTGGTCTGGTCTTGGCGGGGTAGCGGCAGCGGTCGGTCCGATCGTCGGCGGCTGGCTGGTGCAGGCGGCCGGCTGGCGATGGGTGTTCTTGCTGAACCTGCCGCTCGCGGCCGCCGTGGTTGCCGTGACGATCCGGCACGTCCCCGAGACCAGGGATTCCACGGCGCGCGGCGGATTCGACGTGGCTGGTGCGGTGCTCGCTGCGCTGGCGCTCGGCGGTATCACCTATGCGCTCATCGAGGCACCCGAGCGGTCAAGCCGGGTCGGGGTCATCACGGCCGCGCTGCTGGGAATCGCGTGCGCTGCGGGCTTCATCGTGATCGAGCGCCGCCGGACCCGGTCGCCCGAGCGGGTGGCGCCGATGATGCCGCTGGATGTCTTCGCCTCCCGGCAGTTCAGCGTGATCAACGTCATCACGTTCCTGATCTACGGCGCGTTCGGCGGCCTGCTTTTCCTGCTGGTCTTGCAACTGCAGGTGGTGTCGGGGTATTCGCCGCTGAAAGCCGGCTCGGCGCTCCTGCCGGTGACGCTTTTGATGCTGGCGCTGTCCGCCCGGTCCGGTGGGCTCGCTCAGCGGGTCGGTCCGCGCTGGCCGATGACCATCGGCATCACTCTGCTCGCGATCGGCATGCTGCTAATGACGCGCATCGGGCTGCACGCGAGCTACCTCGCGGACGTGCTGCCTGCCGTGGTCGTGTTTGGCCTGGGCCTGTGTCTCACCGTTGCTCCGCTCACCGCGACCGTGCTGGCGAGCGCCGACGTAAGGCACGCCGGAGTGGCCAGCGGAGTAAACAACGCCGTTGCGAGAGCTGCCGGGCTCTTCGCCGTCGCCGCCATTCCGGTAGCCGTCGGCCTTGGCCCGGTGAGTTACCACCAGCCACCCCGTTTCAATCATGGTTTCGATCTGGCGACAATCGGGTGCGCTGCGGTGTTGCTGGCTGCCGCGGTTGTCACGTTCCTCATGGTGGACAACAACGTGCTGCGGCCGGCGGGCAAGGCGCCGTCGGAGCCGGAGGCGCACGTGACGTGCCCGGTCGGCGCGCCTCAGCTCCAGCCGGCCCCGCCGCGATAACGGTCCTGGTGCTCAGGCGTCCAGGCCGAGGGTGAAGGTGGGTTTGGGTGAGGTTTCCGGCAGCCGGTGCTCGTCGGCAAGCCGGCGGACCGCGGTGCCGGTGGCCAGGAACTCGGTGGCGTGCTCGCCCCAGACGTGGTTCTTCACGTCAACGGTCACGCCGACAATCCCGGACGATCGCGCCTCCGTCGCCTCGGCTTGCATGCGCGCGAGCGCGAGTTCGCGCGCCTCGTAGACGCCCTGAGTGAACTGGACCATCTCCTGGTTCTGGCCGGTCTGGCGCAGCGCCTGCATCGCGCTCTGATGCGCGATGTGGTAGACGCACGTGCCGAGCACGAAAGCTACGGGCACCGCGCCGGCCGCGAGCAGCCGGAAGAAGTCCTGCGCGGACAGGTCGGAAGTGAACGCGCGTCCGTCCGGCGCCCGGTGCGCGCCGGTGCCGGCCAGATGGCGCACCGCGGTGCCGGTCGCGACGAACTCCAGGCAGCCCTGGCCCCACGCGTACATCTGCATGCGCAACTGGACGCCGACGATGCCGTCGGCATCCAGGTGGTCGGCCTCGGACCGCATCCTGGCCATGGCGAGCTCGCGCGCGTTGTACATGGCCTGAGTGAGGACCTGAAGCTCCTGATTCTGGCCCCACCGGCCGACCTGCAGGCCCACGTGATAGATCGAGGACCCTATGACGAAGCCGAGCGGCTCGAATCCCGCCTCGCCGAGCAGCACGTACTCGGAGACTGACAGGTCGGAGGTGAACACGCCGGCCGGGCTCGCGCCTGCCGTCTGCGCGAGCCGGCTGTCGGCGGCTTGCGGCTCCCAGGTAGCTGCACTCTGGTTGGACTGATTGGAAAACAGCGGCATGGTGCCTCCCGGCAGTGCGGTAATGGCCACACGCAGCCTACTGCGGTCCGCTCCTTTCCTCGCTGCGCTAGCTAGCCGC
>DATJNX010000009.1:0-51462 GCA_035507615.1 Streptosporangiaceae bacterium | reverse complement strand
CCGAGCAGGTCCAGGTCGGCGTTCTCCAGCTTGAGGCCGACTTCCTCGCTGATGACCTGACCGCCGGTCAGGATCGCGATGTCGCCGAGCATGGCCTTGCGGCGGTCACCGAAGCCGGGGGCCTTCACCGCAACGGACTTGAACAGGCCGCGGATCTTGTTGACCACCAGGGTCGCGAGGGCCTCGCCATCAACGTCCTCGGCGATGATGACCAGCGGCTTGCCGGACTGCACGACCTTGTCGAGCAGCGGGAGCAGGTCCTTGTTGGCCGAAACCTTCGAGTTGACGATGAGGATGTAGGGGTCCTCGAGGACGGCCTCCATCCGCTCAGGGTCAGTCACGAAGTAGTGCGAGATGTAGCCCTTGTCGAAGCGCATGCCCTCGGTGAGCTCAAGCTCCAGGCCGAAAGTGTTGCTCTCCTCGACGGTGATGACGCCTTCCTTGCCGACCTTGTCCATCGCCTCGGCGATCATCTCGCCGATTGCGGTGTCACCAGCGGAAATCGAGGCCGTCGAAGCGATCTGCTCCTTGGTCTCCACGTCCTTGGCCAGCTTGGACAGCTCCTCGCTGACGCGCTCGACGGCTGCCTCGATGCCCCGCTTGAGGGACATCGGGTTGGCACCCGCGGCGACGTTGCGCAGGCCCTCGCGGACCAGCGCCTGGGCGAGCACAGTCGCAGTAGTAGTTCCGTCGCCGGCGACGTCATCGGTCTTCTTGGCGACTTCCTTAACGAGCTCGGCGCCGATCTTCTCCCACGGGTCCTCGAGCTCGATCTCCTTGGCGATGGACACACCATCGTTGGTGATCGTGGGGGCTCCCCACTTCTTCTCGAGTACGACGTTCCGGCCCTTGGGGCCGAGGGTTACCTTCACGGCGTCGGCGAGCTGGTTCATGCCGCGTTCGAGGCCGCGCCTGGCTTCCTCATCGAACGCGATCATCTTCGCTGCCATAGGCTTCCAGTCCTCCCGGAACTTTGTGCCTGCGTGCCGACCGGGCCGACGCCCGCGACGGACGGCCACGCCTGGCGGTCAGTCCCTGCCCGCCGCCAGTGGAGGCCTCATCGCCCCGATCACGTCACTGCGTTGTCACTCTCACCCCGAGAGTGCCAACGACATGTTTAGCACTCTCATAGTGAGAGTGCAAGCGCCACTGCGTTGATTGAGGTATACCCGCAGGTCAGCGACATGATGCCGGCAGGTGTTTAAGTGATGCCAAACGGCGAATTAACACCCGGCACGTCAGTGCAATGAATGCGAAGAGCCCGGCACCCCCACCGAGGTGCCGGGCTCTTGCGGCAGGAACCTTACAGCTGGACTAGACAGTCCGCACGGCCTCGGCCTGCGGGCCGCGGTCGCTCTGCGTGATCTCGAATTCGACCCGCTGGCCTTCTTCAAGGCTGCGGTAACCATCCGCCTGGATAGCCGAAAAGTGAACGAAAACGTCCCTACCACCGTCGACCGCGATGAAGCCGTAGCCCTTGTCCGCGTTGAACCATTTGACGGTGCCCTGAGCCATACCAACAACTCCCTAACTCTGCTCGGGCTGCGGGTCCCGCCCTTGCTCGCGGAACCCGTTGATCGCGGCGCAGTCCTTGGCTTCATCAGCAAGCTCAGCTTGCCGCTCTTCCTTGTACCAACAGCGAC
The DNA here is from genome assembly GCA_035507615.1 of Streptosporangiaceae bacterium. Lineage (GTDB taxonomy): Bacteria > Actinomycetota > Actinomycetes > Streptosporangiales > Streptosporangiaceae > JAJYUU01. Next base: position 49,819 of record DATJNX010000009.1, on the reverse strand, counting down.
CGGACACGACTTTACATCGTGCGCGATTGCACTGCGGCAACTTGTGCACGTCTCGGTCGCAATGTGCACTGCATTCGCACCGGATATCCGATGCACATACCTGGCTCAGCCGCCCGCCACGGCAGGGATCACCGAGACCTGGCCGCCGGCCGGGACCGGCGTATCCAGGCCGTGCGCCAGCCTGATGTCCTCTTCGCCGACGTACACGTTGACGAACCTGCGCAGCTGGCCCGCGTCGTCGAGCAGCCGCCCGCCGATCCCCGGGTAGTCGGCGTCCAGGCCGGCAATCAGCTCACGGACGGTGCCTGGCGCCGCCGTCACCACGGCGGTCCCGCCGGTGTAGCTCCGCAAGATCGTCGGTATTCGGACGGACACTGACATGCTCAGCCTGCCTTCCTGGCGGCGCTCGCCGCGAGCGCGGGCTCGCGCTCGGCAAACGCTTCGAGCGTGGGCGGTATTGCGGAAATCTCGTCGATCGTCGCTGCTACCGCGTCGGGAGTCTTCAGCCCGTCGCCGGAGTTGATGATCACGGTGCGCGCATCCGGGTCGATCTGGCCCTCCTTTAGCAGCTTGTGCAGCACGGCCAGGGTGACGCCGCCGGCGGTCTCGGCGAAGACGCCTTCGGTCGAGGCCAGCAGCTTGATCGCAGCCACCAGCTCATCGTCGTGGACATCGGCAACAAGGCCGCCGGTCCGGCGGACCACGTCGAGCACATACGGGCCGTCCGCCGGGTTCCCGATGGCCAGCGACTTGGCGATAGTGGCGGGCCGGACGGGCTGCACGACGTCATGGCCCGCGCGGAACGCAGCCGCAACCGGCGAGCAACCCGTCGCCTGCGCTCCGAATACCCGGTACGGCGCCTGGTCGACCAGGCCGGTGGCGATCAGCTCGCGGAACGCCTTGTCGATCTTCACCAGCTGCGCGCCAGAGGCGACCGGCACCACGATCTGCTCCGGCAGCCGCCAGCCAAGTTGCTCGGCGACCTCAAAGCCGATGGTCTTGGAGCCCTCCGCGTAGTACGGCCGCACGTTCACGTTGACGAACGCCCAGTCCTCGCGATCGTCGGCGAGTTCTGACGCCAGCCGGTTCACGTCGTCGTAGTTGCCCTGCACGGCAACGAGCGAGCCGCCGTAGACGGCAGAGCCGATGATCTTCTGCGGCTCGAGGTCCGCCGGAATCAGCACCACCGAGCGGATTCCCGCCCGCGCGGCCGCCGCGGCGACGGCGTTGGCCAGGTTACCGGTGGACGGGCAGGCAAGAACCTTGAACCCGAGCTCTATTGCAGCCGCGAGCGCAACCCCCACCACCCGGTCCTTGAACGAATGCGTCGGGTTGCCGCGCTCGTCCTTGATCCACAGTTCGCGCATGCCGAGTACCTGCGCGAGCTGGTCTGCGCGGATCAGCCGGGTCCAGCCCGGATCCAAGTTCGGCCGGCTCGCAACGTCCTGCGGCACCGGCAGCAGGCTGGCGTACCGCCACATGCTCAGCGGGCCGCCCTCGATCGACCCGCGGGTGAGGGGGGGCAGGTCATACGCCACCTCAAGCGGCCCGAAGCACTGGTCGCAGACGTGGGTGGAGCCGAGCGCGCAGGTGTGCCCGCATTCACGACAGGCGAGATGGGTTGCGAACCCGAGCCGGGGTGCGGCCGAAGCGGTCGGCGTTGCCGCGGTCGCGTCCAGGGGTGAACTTGCTGGATTGGTCAGCGTGGAACTCACGGGCGAGGCCTCTCTCCTCATCTATCCCGGCGGCTTATGCCGCGGGCCGGAGTTGGCACCAGTCACGTGACGGCCTCGCCGCTTTCGCCGCGCTGCGTCGTTGACTGCTCTGCGCCAGTGAACCTGGCACAGGAGGCGCACTATCAACGTGATGGTTGCCGGGGCTTCATCGGGCCGTTCCCTCCACCCCTCTGGATGAGCAATATGAAGTTGTGCTGGGAATCGTAACCCGGCCACGCCGGTTCGCCCAATCCGGCCGCCGTCCGGCGTATCCGTGCAGGCCGGCCACTGGCATCCCGGCCGCCGCGGATTAGTCTCCTAGTACATGGGCGAAGCGCAGTCAGCGGGGCCAGTTCTGATCGCTTCCAACAGGGGGCCAGTCTCGTTCACACGGGGAGACGACGGACGCCTGTCGGCCAAACGCGGAGGCGGCGGCATGGTGTCGGGCTTGTCGGCTGTTGCCGACGAATCGGACATGTTGTGGGTCTGCGCGGCGCTGAGCGCGGGGGATCGCGCCGCAGCGCGGACCGCGCCAGGCGGCATGCTCCACCGGGACCAGGCCGGGGACGGCGCTGCCGTGCGAATGCTGGATATCCCGCCGGCCATGTTCCAGCGTGCATACAACGCGGTCGCCAACTCCACGCTGTGGTTCGTCCACCATATGCTCTATGACACGCCCAACCGGCCGAGCTTCGGTCCCGGCTTCGGCCGCGAGTGGGAGGCGTTCCGCGGCTACAACGAGATGTTCGCTACCGCCCTCGCTGACGCAGCCCAAACCCGGCGGAGCGGTGCTTCAGCGAGCGAGGCCCGCCGAGACCGAGACAGCGCACCCGCCCGCGCGGTCATCCAGGACTACCACTTGTGCCTCGCGCCGCAAATGCTTGCTGACCGGGCCCCCGGTACCGCCATCGCGCACTTCTCGCACACGCCGTGGGCGCCACCCGACTACTACCGGATGCTGCCGCAGGACGTGGGCCGCGAAGTACTGGCCGGGATTCTCGGCGCGGACCACGCCGGTTTCCTCTGCCGGCGCTGGGCCGACGCATTTGCGGACTGCTGCGAGGAGTTCCTGGCCGCGGACGTCGACAGGGCGCGAGGCCAGGTTAGCTATCGCGGCCATGTCACCAGCATCGGCGTCCACCCTCTCGGCGTCGACGCAGAGCGCCTCAGGGCGCGCGCCGCTGAGCGGGATGTGCTGACCAGGATGGCGGCTCTGGCCGAGGCAACGGCCGGCAAGCAGCTGATCGTCCGGGTAGACAGGACCGAGCTGTCCAAAAACATCGTCCGCGGCCTCGAGGCTTACCGGGAGCTGCTCCGCACCCGGCCGGAGTGGCACGGCAAAGTCGTGCATGTGGCGTTCGCCTATCCGTCCCGCCATGACCTGCCGGAGTACCGCGAGTACACCGCCGCGGTGCAGCGGATGGCCCTGCAGATCCAGGACGAGTTCGCCGTGCCAGGGTGGGATCCGCTGCTACTAGAGGTCAACGACGACTACCCGCGGTCGCTGGCCGCCTGCCGGCTCGCCGACGTGATGCTGGTCAACCCGATCAGGGACGGGATGAACCTGGTCGCCAAGGAAGGCCCGGTGCTGTCGGACCGCGGCTGCGCGCTCGTCCTGTCCACCGAAGCGGGCGCCGCCGACGAGCTTGGTCCGCACGCGCTGATGGTGAATCCGTTCGACATCAGCCAGACCGCACAGGCGCTGCACGAGGCGCTCACCATGAGCGCGGAGGAGCGCACGCAGCGCGCATCGGCGCTAGCCGCGGCGGCCGCCGCTATGCCGCCGAGCCGATGGTTCGCCGACCAGCTGGACGCGCTCGACCGCATCCCGGTGGGCTGAGAGTCCGGCTGCGGCAGCGCGGAGGAGCCCCCGGCTAGGACGAGCATTCAGCCAGGACGAGCGCTGGCGCCCGACTCGGCGAACGCCTCGGCCAGCCCGGCAAGCAGCGCCGCGACTCCGTCCGGCCCGTCGACGACGAGGTCAGCCTCATCGGCGAGCTCGGGCACCTCGGCCGACCCGCTGCACACCAGCAGCCCTGGCGTGCCCCGGTCGCGCAGTGCCCGCACCGCGGCGAAAGCGGGTCTGTCGCCGAGGTCGTCGCCGCAGAACAGGATGGCCGATGGAGCGCGCTCAGCGGCCAGGCTGGTGATCGCGCCACCCTTATCTGCGCCGGGGGGCCGCAACTCGAGCACCAGGCGGCCGGGCTCCAGGGCAAGCCCGGTGCGCTCGGCAAGCCCGGCGAGCGGGCCGCGCAACCGGTCGAGTTCGGCCTGCGGCTCCGCGGCGCGCCGGGTGTGCACGGCCACCGCCTCGCCCTTGTCCTCGACAAAGGTGCCCACGTCGGCGCCTGCCGCAGCCAGAACCGCGGGCAGCTCAGTCCGCGCGGTGGACAGGCCCGGCGGTGGATCCGGGCTGGAAAGCCGACCCCGTTCCCATCGTTGCCTGCCGTAGTGACCGAGAACGAGGACGCGGGGGGTCGCGGATACGCCGGCAAACGACGCGGCATCGGCGGCTGGCCGGCCGGTGATGATGGCGACGGTTCCGGCGCGCTCAGCCAGCCGCAGGAGGGCAGCGGTCGCAGCGGGCGTGGCCCTGGCGGCCGCCGGGTCCTCGATGATCGGAGCCAGCGTGCCGTCGAAGTCGACGGCGATCAGTGACTGCCCAGGCGACGCGATGAGCGCGGCCAGTCCGGCCTTGCCCGCAGCCGTCCGCGGTACCGGCAGCCGACCACCGGGTACCTGGCCGTTGGCCTGACCCGGCACTTTTGCGTCAGGCACGGGATCAGTCCGGCCGGGCCGAGCGCATCCGCTGGCGCCGCGAGCGCTGCCGCCGCAGCCTGGTGACCAGCACCGGGTCGAACTCGGCCGCCTCGGGCCGGTCGATCAGCTCGTTCAGCAGCTGGTAGTACCTGGTGACAGGCATGGCGAATACCTCCAGGATGTCCCGCTCCTTGGCGCCGGCCAGCCGCCACCAGCTCCGTTCGAAGGCCAGGATGCGCATGTCGCGCTCGGACAGTGCAGCCATCCCGGCCTCCCGGCTACCCCCATGCCAATTCTAGGCAGCGAGCTTCCGGCCGGGCGATGGCCATCGTTACTATGCGCCGCGCCACTGGCAACGTACGCTGGCCAGTCGTGACCGTCTATAGCTACCTCAGCTTCCTTACCGACTACGGCCTGGAGGACGGCTTCGTCGCAGCCTGCCACGGCGTGGCGGCCAAGATCGCGCCGAGCGCACGGATCATCGATATCACTCACCTCGTGCAGCCCGGCGACGTGCGGCGCGGCGCCGCCGTGCTCGCCCAGACGGTCGGTTACCTGCCACCTGCCGTGCACGTCGCGGTCGTCGACCCCGGTGTCGGCACGACCCGCCGTGCCATCGCCGTGGCCGCGGGCGGCAGCATCCTGGTCGGCCCGGACAACGGGCTGCTGTCCTGGGCCATCGCTGCCCTCGGCGGCGGAAAGGATGTCGTCCAGCTGACGAACGGTGAGCTCTGGCTGCACCCGGTGTCGGCCACGTTCCACGGACGCGACATCTTCATGCCGGTCGCCGCGCATCTCGCCGGCGGCCTGGACCTGCACGAAGCAGGCGAGCAGATCGGCATCGACGATCTGGTCGCGCTGCCGGCTCCCACAAGCAGGCTGCACGACGGAGCGGCGGAGGGCGAGGTGATGTCAATCGACAGGTTCGGAAACGTGCAATTGTCGATTCCGGCCGCCGACGCCGGAATGCTTGGCGTCGGGATCGGCTCCTCGGTCATCGTGCGCTGCGGTCGCCGCCAGTTCACCGTGCCCTACCTGGATACGTTCGCGGCCGGCGCGCCGGGCGAGATCGTGGCGTTCACCGACAGCGCGGGACTTATCTCGCTCGCCATCAACGCCGGAGACGCCGCGCAGCAACTCGGGCTGCCGCCGGGAGCGCACGTCAAGATCTCGCAGGGGCACGGCGCCTGACGGAGGCCAAGCTGAGCGCGCTGACGCGCTCTACCTGCGGTTGTCGGCCTTCCCTTCGCACAGATAGCACGCAAATAGTCATTACGTGGCACAATGTGCGGTACTCATCACGGAAGGCAAGTCGGCGTGCCACTGAGGTTCCCCCGCCCCGTCATGGCACTGATCGCCACCGGGACCGCGGCCGTCACGATCGGCCTGGCAGGCGTGCCCGCTGCTCACGCTGACCAGGTCCGGCACAGGGAATGGTGGCTCAGCAAGCTCGGCGTTACCGGCGCCTGGGCAGCAACGCAGGGCGCCGGCGTGACCGTGGCCGTGCTGAGTGACGGCGTCGATGCCAGGCATGCCGACCTCGCCGGGGCCGTGACGGCGGCGCCTGCCCCGACCGGAGCCCCGCTAGCATCCGGCCAGTACTTCGGCGAGCAGGGCACCCCGATTGCCAGCCTCATTGCCGGACGCGGGCACGGCTCGGGCGGCGGCTCGGGAATCCTGGGTGTGGCACCCGCCGCGAAGATCCTGTCGATTCCGGTCACGCTGCCTGCCGACGATCCGCAACTCAGTCAGTCCAGCGTCGCGGCCGCCATCCCGGACGCGATCGCAGCTGGCATCAGGTACGCGGTAGACCACGGTGCCAGCGTCATCGACCTGCCCATCGACCCGGGCCAGCCCGGCAGTTCCGGAACCGGCGGCGCGGCCGCCGCGGCCGACGGCAGTCCGGCCGAGCGTGCCGCGGTGAGTTATGCGCTGGCACACAACGTCGTCCTGGTCGCGCCTGCCGGGGACGACGGGGCCGCGTCAGATGCGCCCAACTACCCGGCGGCGTATCCCGGTGTGATCGCGGTCGGCGCCTTCGACTCGGCCTTCACCAAGGCCCCCTGGTCTAGTCATCAGAGCTATGTGACGGTCACGGCGGCCGGCGCGGGCGTGACCGCCGCAGACAACGCGGGTGGTTACCAGACCGTCAACAGCACGAGCGCGGCCAGCGCCGTGGTCGCCGGAATCGCCGCGCTGATCCGGGCTCAGTATCCGGGTCTCAGCGTCGATCAGGTACGCCACGCCATTACCACGAGCACGGTCTACCACCCGGCAGGCGGGCGGGCCGATGGATCTGGTTACGGAACGGTCAATGCCGACAAGGCGATATCGGCGGCGGCGCTGCTGGCCATAAAGCCGGGCAGCCGCGCAGGCGCCCGCGCCCAGCCGCTGATCGCCCCCGCCGCGATCCCGGCGGTCTCGGCAACCCAGGGCATCGGGTCGCAGTTGCTGCGCGCAGGTGAGGCCTCAGGCGCGCTGCTCGTGGTGCTGCTCCTGCTCATCGGTGCGTACGCGGGCACCGGGCGACGCCGTCGCCCGGCCACTCAGCCAGTCGTGACGGCGCAGTGGATGCACCGCCAGGGGCAGTCCCGCTACCCTGTTGCGGCCGCTGCTGACGCGGACCGGATGCTGGAGGTTTTCACCTCGCCGGTCTCCGAGCCCGACCGGTTCGGTTCAGGCAGCCACTTTGCTGGCTACGGAAGCAGGGCCGACGACGGCTTGTTCTCGCCAGCCGCTGGGCGTTTCGGCAGTGGCGCTGCCGCGGGCGCGCCGATGACGGCTGGCGCCCTGACCGATTCCGGCGGGCTTCTGTCACACGGTCCGGCCTCGCGGGCGGTCAGCCGGCGACCGCACGTTTCCGGCGCGCCGCCGTGGGAGCCTGCTGCGGCACCACACACCGAACTTCCCTGGACGGCCGCCCCTGGCCGGCACGCTGTAGCCGGCCGGGGCGCGCCAGCCGCACTACCCGGCGGCAACGGAGAGCAGCCGGACCAGGAGAGCTGGACTCAGTCACCGGCGGCCTACTCGCCGTCAGCACAGGAGCTGTTCCCGCCGGAGCGCCAGCCCGCAGACGAGCAGGACGCCTTCTATCCCGGTCACGCAAATGCGTATGGTGCCGAAGGTCAAGACCCTTCAGCGGCAAACTCTATGGCACCGACGTCGTCGCTCTGGGATGCGGCGACGGGCCACCCGGCTGCGGGCGAGCTCTCCCGGCCGCCAATGGACGCTGCCGAGCCCGGCGAGGTTTGGGCCGGGGGCCGATGGAGCCCGGCGCCGGCCGCCGGGCCGGTTATCGAGGGTTCCGTGCTGGGCAGCGACCAGCGGATCGACCGCGGACGAGCCGACTGGGCCACTGACGACTCGTACGGCCAACCCGACCAGTACGGCCAACCCGACCAGTACGGCCAGACTGACCAGTACGGCCAGGCCGACTTTTACCGGCAGCCTGATCAGTACGCCCAGACTGACCAGTACGGCCAGGCCGACCGGTACCCCCAGGCCGACCGGTACCCCCAGGCTGACCAGTACCCCCAGGCTGACCAGTACGCCCAGGCTGACCAGTACCCCCAGGCTGACCAGTACGGCCAGACTGACCAGTACCCCCAGGCCGACTGGCGGCAACGGCAACCCTGGACCGACGCGCCGGCCCACGCCAGCCAGCCAGAAACGATGGACGAGCCGGACTGGCCCGCGCAACCTCGCATGGCCCCGTCCGGATTGCCGATCCGGACGCCGCGTGCGGCGACGCCGTCGCCCGCGCCCCTGTCTCCGAGCGGGTCGCTCTGGGAGCCGGCCCAGGGCGAGCCCAGCGGCTACGAGGCTGAGGACCAGGAGCCTGGCGGCCGCCCGATCTTTGTGTGGGATCCATCGGCCCGGCCGTCCCCGCAGGGCTATCCACCGACCAGCGGATTATCCGGAGCGCCAGGCGGGCAGGCCGAAACGGACTGAGCACGAGACGCCTGAGCACGAGACGCCTGAGCAACTGCTGCCGGTAGGTGTCAGCTCGAAGCGCGTCCCGACCCATGATTGGCACGGGCTGCGGCAAGTTCCTCTTTGCGAGCCGACGCGTACATCGACACGAACTCCTGCCCTGACAGCTTATGGATAGCGGTCATAACTTCGTCAGTGACCGCGCGCCGCTGCCTTGAGCCGGCTGGCTGGCCGCGCAACTCGGGGAAGTCCAGCGGCTCGCCGATCCTGATCTCGATCTTGCCAGGCCTCGGTATCTGGTGACCTGGCGGCAGGATGTGGTCGGTGCCGATCATCGCCACCGGGATAACTGGCGCGCCAGACTGCAAGGCCAGATAGCCCACACCGGGCCGGCCGCGGTACAACCGTCCGTCAGGCGACCTCGTTCCCTCCGGATAAATGCCGAAGAGCTCACCGGAGTTCAGGTGGGCAACTGCCGCCTCAAGCATCGCCATGGCGGCACGGCCGCCCGTTCGATCGGTGGACAGCTGGTTAGTCGATCGCAGGTAGGCACCCACGAGCCGGTCGCGCAACCCGGTGCCGTTGAAGTACTCCGACTTGGCCGCGAAGCTGACCGGGCGCCGCAGCATGAGCGGCAGGTAGATCGAGTCCACGACAGAAAGATGGTTGGACGCGAGGATGGCCGGCCCGGTAGCCGGGATGTGCTCGGCGCCAATGACCTTGGGACGGGCCAGCAGCCGCAGGAACGGCCCGGCGAGCGCCCTGGACAACCGATACTGCACGCAGCCTCCCGGCGAGATGTTCGCGGGAAATTCCGGCCCTCCCGCATGGCAGTCACAGAGTAGCCCGGCTTGGCAGCTGGCCCGCCGAAGTCTCCCGCGGACCGGGTGTGTCCACGGGCTCTCTGACCCGCCGCTCCAGAGCGCGCCCCAGATATTCGGGTGCCCGCGGCCCGACCCGCCGTAGACAATGTCGGCCATGAGCGAGTGGTGGCCCCTTCGGCAGCTCCGGTTGCGAACGCCCAGGCTGGAACTGCGGCTGCCGTCCGAAAGTGACCTGGACGCGCTGGCCAGTCTCGCCGCGGCCGGCGTGCACGATCCGACCGTGCAGCCGTTCGCGATCCCGTGGACCGATCGCCCGCCACAGGACCGGGCGCGCAGCGTGCTGCAGTACCACTGGTCGCAGCGAGCGGCATGGAAGCCGGACAACTGGTCACTCGATTTCGTCGTGGTACGCGATGGCACAGTTGTTGGGACACAAGGGATGTCTGCCCGCGACTTCGCCGTACTCCGCGAGGTCGGCACCGGCTCCTGGCTCGGCCGCGACCATCATGGCCTGGGCGTCGGCACCGAGATGCGGGCCGCGGTGCTCCACCTGGCGTTCGCCGGACTGGGCGCGGAATACGCGACCTCCGGAGCGTTTACCGACAATCTGGCCTCGCTAGCAGTCTCGCGGAAGCTCGGCTATGCCGCCGATGGCATCGACCGGCAGGTCAGCCGCGGGCGGCCAGCGCAGACGACGCGGTTGCGGCTGGACCGGCAGACCTGGGAGGCAACGCATGCCGTCCCGGTCGCGATCTCCGGGCTGGCGGCGTGCCTGCCGATGTTCGGCCTGACAGCCGCGCGATGCGATGGAGGCTAGGCCGCTGGCAGCCGAGCATCCGCTGACTGTTGCGGCGCTGAAGTCGATCCCGGTCAGCTAGAGCTGATCATGTCCGGGTGAGACCAGCCACTCCATTGCTGTGGTGAGTGTGCTGGCGGCACCCGCAGAGCGGTCCCCCCAAGGTCACCCTGCGCGTCAGCCCCCGTCCGCCGGTGACGAAATCGCCTGCCGTGCGGGCGCCGTCCAGCTACCTAACCCCCACGCGACGGGCGCTGCTCCCGGTCACGACCGCCGCTATACCGATAACAGAACCGCGCGCTTGTGCAGATCTGCAGCGCAGAGTGTGGAGGTCATGTGGAGGATCTGCCCAGCAGGCACGGCGCCGGCCCGGTATTGCGCGGCGGGCTACCTCCACGTCGGCGGCCGGAGACCATATGGCGGACATACTTGCACGTAGATAGCTCTAGTCTGATTGCAGCTTGATCTGCTAGCCGACTAGAATTAGCATTGTGGTCAACCGGAAACTGAAGCCAGCCGCAGCGCTGACCCTAATCCGTCGGCACGCCCGCGCCAACGGATATGTCGTCCGCGAGCTACCTGGACGCGGGAAAGGATCGCATCGCATCTACGCGCTGGACGACTCGTCCGGTCTCGAAGTCGCAAGGTTCGGCCTGACCAGTCACCCACGTGAGCTGTCGTGGAAACTGCTCACCGATCTAGAGAGGGGACTCGCACCGCTGTTCGGCGACAAGTGGACGGAGAATCGATGGCCACCTACCCCGTGAACGTCACCCGAGACAGCGGCCTGTGGGTCGCCGAGGTCGACGGGCTGCCTCCAGGGACCATCGGCGTCACAGACGTGCAGCGATTCGCCGACCTGGGCTCCGAAGTCCGCGACCTCGTCGCCGGACTCACCCAGGCCGACCCGACTAGTTTCAAACTGACCTGGCGATACGTCATCGATGAGCAGGACGTCACAAGCCTCTTCGAAGCCGTCTTCGGCGCCGAGCTCGCTTACCGGGCGGCGGCCGCGGCACGGGACGCAGCCCGCCAGGCCGTGATCCGCACGCTCGACGAAGCCGACGTGCCGCAATCGGCGATCGGCGATCTACTCGGCCTGTCGCACCAGCGGGTTAGCCAACTCATCAAAGCCGGCTAGCCGCGCGACCGAATGCGCCGCGCCGCGGGCCGCACGCTCGGCTGCAAAGGCCGGCTCCTACTCGTTACTCGGCCGAATTCTGACGCTTTTGTCGCGCTCTCTGGCCAGCAGCAACCGCTACCGCGAAGTACCAGCTTGGAAGATCTGTGGTAACTGAGGGAGCAGCTGCCAGCCCAGCGCGGCGCCGTGGAGGCGAAATCAAGATCGTAGTGATCGAAGATAGCGGCTGGTGATCCAGCTTTGGATAAGGCGTCCGGCTGGGCCTGCCGCTATTGCGACGGCGGTGGATGGTCTGGAGAAGGCTGTAACCGTGAAGGTCACCGTGCCGTCGTCAGCATGCTCGACCATGAACGCTTCCTCTCCGCTTTCCGGGTGCCCGGGCAGCGTGCCGTAGGCGAAACCTCGCCTCCGGGGCTCGTCCACCGCGTATACGACCCGGCATGGTGCGCTAACTCGCAGCGGGCCAACGCCGAGGCCGAGCAAGACGACGGCACCTGGCAGGGCCGTTAGCGCTGAAGCCGACACTTTCAACCCGGCACGGAGTTGAACCTGCCAGCTGGTGACCGCGTTACCGGCATCCGTGAAGACCTGATGACCGTGGCCGACGACGACGCACCGAACGAGGTGGCGATACCGGTCCGGCAACTCGCCAGCGGTAGCGCCCACTTCGCCGTAGGTCAACGTCGCCCCCGCCAGGCGGGCACGGGTCTCGGCCGGCAAACTGTCCAGCCTCATTGCAAGATCATCTCTCACGAGGTAGCTGCTGGCAGCGCGGCTCGTCGGGCCGGACAGGCTGCATGCGTCCGCACCCATAAGCAGGGTGGCCGGTCGCCACAACCTCGGGAGGTCTCGCTGCAGGCCTCACGTGAACTTGACTTCGGAGCCGGTGAGCGGGATCGAACCGCTGACCTGCCGTTTACAAGACGGCCGCTCTGCCAACTGAGCTACACCGGCGGGACCTGCTGATGGTAGCCGAAATCGCCGCGCGGATGCCCAGCCGCCCGAGTCGTCTCGCGCACACCGGGGCCGGACGAGGCAGCCACGCCGTTATGCGCGCTTCTTATGGGTAAGGTCGCTCTATCGGCTCAGCCATGAAATTTCATTGCATTGATCTCTCTGTTCCACCGTGGCTACAGGCCGTGATGTGGTGAACTAGCGCAGTTAAACCCGCGTTGCGTTGTCTTTCCAACGCGGTCTGGGGGTTGGTGACCTGGTGTGAGCAAGGAAAGCCGTCCGCAGCCGGTTCCGTCATGGCCGGCCGTCATCGCGACGACGCTCCGGCTCTGGGTGCAGCGCCATCTCATCTCGCCGCGACCGAATGGCCGGCCGCACTACGCGAGTTACCGGCTGGCACTCGCAGTTCCGGCGATCGCCATTCTCGGCGCGCTAGCGGTCGTCCTTTCCGTTACCCAGGGCGGGCACACCGCTGCAGCGTCGCAGCCGTCTGACCCGGGGGCGCCGGGCACAGCCAGCCCCGCTCCTCGCCCGTCATCAACGGCCAGGGCAGTGACCGCCACCTCGCCGACGGCCGGCTCGGCCGGGCTGGAGGCCGCGAGCGCCAGCCGGCAACAAGCCGCCGCGTGGGTCACCAGCCAGGTCAGCCCCGGGGTCATCGTCGCGTGCGACCCGCTGATGTGCGCGGCGCTGCAACAGAGCGGGTTCCCGGCCGCTGACCTGTCGGCCATCACCACGACGTCCGCTGATCCGTTCGGTTCGGGCCTTGTGATGTCGACGACCGCGGTGCGCAGTCAGCTTGGCTCACGGCTCGCCACCGTGTACGCGCCCGTAGTCATCGCCAGTTTCGGCAGGGGAGCCGATCTGATTCAGGTCCGCAGCACCGCCGTCGGGACCGCGGCCGCCTACCTTGCCGCGGTCCGGACTGACGTGCGGGCACGCAAGTTCGCCGGTCACGAACTGGCGCGCAACAAGAACCTCCGCATGACGGCCCGAGCGAGAGCGGCCCTCGCTGCGGGCCGGGTCGACTCCCGGCTGCTGATCACGCTCGGGGCGCTGACGCACAGATTCCCGCTGCGCATCGTCAGCTTCGCCGATGCCGGACCGCGTGCGGCGGCGGACGTGCCGTTGCGCGAGCTCACCGTCGCTGCCCCGTCCACCAGATACCTTCGCCAGCTGCTCTCGTTCCTGCGAGCGCAGCGCCCCCCGTTGCTCCCGCTCATCTCGCTACGTCGCCACGGCCGGACAACGGAAGTTCAGATCAAGTTCACCGCCCCCAGCCCCACCGGGCTGCTCGGCGCCGGAGCGGGACGATGACGCCGCGCTTCGCCGGGCACCGGCTCGATCCCCGCCCTGAAAGGGACCCGGAATGAGAACAGCATCTCGCCTGACAAAGCCGGCCAAGACGGCCGTTGCCGTTACGATAGCCGCCGTCGGACTCATTCTCGGGCCGTTCGCAATCGCGATGTCACCGGCCTCGGCCTCGACCTCGGCCTCGACCGGAGTCGGCTGGATCAGGCTCGCTCACCTGTCCCCCAACGCCCCGGCCGTCGATGTCTACCTGTACTCGTTCGGCAACTCGAGCGCGCAGATCGTGCTCCGTCACGTGAGCTACGGCACGGTCTCGCCGTTCGAGCAAGTGACTGCGGGCGAGTACACCGTCGCGATGCGCGCGGCCGGTGCCCCGGCCTCCTCGAAACCGGTCCTCTCGACGGCGGTCGACGTGCTTGCGGGCCACGCCTACACCGTCGCGGGCATGGGCCCGTATCCGGGCCTGCGGTTGCAGATCATCGCGGACCGGCTGACGACACCGCCCGGCAAGGCACTGGTCCGTGTCATTCAGGCGTCGCTGAATCAGCAGGTCGTGGCCGTGCGAGTCGGTCACACCGCGCTCTCCAGGCAGCTGAAGTTCGCCACTGTCACCGGCTACCGCGCGGTTCTGCCGGGCACCTGGACCGTCCGCGTGGCCGGAAGTAGCGAGAGCACCACAGATTCCGTCAGCCTGGCAGCAGGCTCCCTGTACACGCTGGTGGTGCTGGACAGCCACGGGAAGCTGGTGATCGACGTGCTGACGGACGCTCAGGGCAGCAAAGTCGATCCGGCCGGTGCACCACAGACCGGTTTCGGCGGGACGGCCGCACGGCCTGGCGCGGCCCTGCTGCCATGGGCCGCGGTCGGCGTCGCCGGACTGCTGACGGTAGCAACCGGGACGGCGCTGGTGATGCGGCGGCGCCGGCCCGCGCTGCATGCCCGCTAGCCGGTCCGCCCGGAATGCCCCGCAGTCGTCTCCGCGCACACTGAGATGAGGTACGGCCGTCACGCCTCGCCCGCCCGGCTGATCCGCCGGCCGTGGGCGGCGGCGGCCGCTCTCATCGGTGTCGTCCTGGTGTGCGGGGCTGCGGCCGGGCTGGCCTGGGCCAGCCACACCGGACATCCCGCCACACCCGCCGGGACGCCGCCGCTGGTGCCAGTCCCGCGCGGCAAGTGGGCCGCCGCGACGCAGGCGAAGTCAGCTCCTGTCCCCCCGCCGACTGCGCTGGATATCCCGGCGATCGGCGTCGAGACCCGGCTCATCCGGCTCGGACTGACACGCGCGGGAACGCTTCAGGTCCCGTCCAGCACAGCGGTCGCCGGCTGGTACACCGGCAGCCCCCGGCCGGGCGCGACCGGGGCAGCTGTCATCGCTGGCCACATCGACTCCTACCTGGGGCCTGGCGTCTTCTTCCGGCTGCGTGAGCTGAAGCCTGGCAACCTGATCTATGTCCGCCGCCGTCACGGCACCCTGGCGGTATTCAAGGTCACCGCGGTGCGCACATTCCTGAAGAAGAAGTTCCCTACCGCGGACGTCTACGGCCCCGTTCCCGACGCCCAGCTCAGGCTCATCACGTGCGGCGGCACCTTCGATTACAGCACTGGTCACTACCTCAGCAACGTGATCGTGTTCGCCGTTCTAGCGACCGCGTGACCGCGCCGCCCTCGCGAGGTCCGGCAGCGCGCCCAGGATCTGCAGGGCCTCCGCGCTGTCCCGATCCTCGATCTTCGCGCTGACTCGCTTGCCAGCCACATCCAGGTGCACGGTCGCGAGCCGGAGCTTGCGCTGCAACGGACCCTGCACCCAGCGGATGCTCTGCACTTTCTCGAGCGGAACCCAGGTGGTTTCCCGGCAGACCCGGCCGCGGGCAGCGACGACGTACTGCTCGTTCCCGCCCCAGCTCAGGAAGTGGTAGCTGAACGGCGCCTTCCACCGGACCCGCGGCGGCGCGGGCAGAGCAGGCAACGGCGGACTGGCCAGGAGTTGCGCGAGCAGCAGATCGGCGTCGGCCTTCGAGCCGACTGGCATGAGAGCGCGCAGCCGCTGACCCTCCGGCCGGTCCTCGCCCCGCTGCCGCGCGCCGGCCACATCGACCTCCAGGCGGCACCAGCCAAACGTTCGCCAGACCAGTGGCTCGACCAGCCGGACTGCCTGGATCCGGCCTGGCCGGATCGTTTCGGCTGTGGTCTGAATGAGACCAGACCGCATGCGGATGCCGTCGTGGCCCAAGGAGACCGTAGTTCCGTACTCGCTATTGAACTGCCGCCACAGGGTCGCCACGACACCTAGTACTACGGGCAGAAACGGGGCAATTACTTGTGCTGACCCGCTGACCTGCACGGTTATCCAGGCTGCCAGAGCAACCACCAGTGCTGTGGCCCCGGCCCTGGTCAGCAGGATCGCGACCGGCAGCCGGCGCGTGCGTACCCGGAACAGCGTCCGCGCGCCCATTTCGCCGACTGGATGTGCTGCCACCGCGGGCCCGGCCGCCCGAGCCGCGACGCCGCTGCTCGAAACGGCGGCAAACGCGAGCAACTGCCTGCGCAGCTGCTCGGCATCGGCAAGCCGCAGGCAAGCAAGCCTGCCACCCCGTGCCGCATCGCCGCCCGCGACGCGCAGCTGCAGCTCGGCCAGGCCGAGCAGCCGCGCCAGCCCCGTCTGGACTACGTCGATGGCCTGGACCTGCGACAGCGGAAAACGACGCGAGTCCCGTCGCAGCAGGCCGGTGTCGACGCGGAGCACGCCGTCGGCGATCTGCCAGCGTGTCACCAGCCAGCTGACGAATCCGCCGACTAGCGCTGCCGCGATCACCAGGACGTCGCCCGCCAGGTCGGCGCGATCCTGATGCTGGTTGAGTACGGAGATGCCGACCAGCACGACGATCAGGCTCATCAGCCGGCGCCCAGCCCGGACGACCGGCGAGAGCGGGTGCAGCCGGTGCCAGCTCGCGTCGCCCGCCAGCGGCGGCGGCTCCGCAGGGAGTGCCTGGCCTGGCGGCGGCCCGCTTGCCGGCGGTACAGCCGGAACGGGCGCTGTCATAGTCCCGCTGCCTGCGCCTCGCCCAGTGCCGCGAGCTGATCCCGCAGCGCCGCGGCCGCCGCGCGGTCCAGACCAGGGATACGCGCATCGCTGGCTGCCGCAGCGGTATGCATGCGCAGTGTCGCCAGGCCGAGGGCGCGCTCGAGCGGTCCGGCGGTGACATCGATGAACTGCATCCGGCCATAGGGGATGACCGACAGCCGGCGGATCAGCACGCCGCGGCGCACCATCAAGTCGTCCTTGCGCTCGGCGTACCCCCACGACGCGACCCTGCGGGCCAGGAGGCGCTCCGCGAGCAGCCCGGCGAGCACGAGCCCGGCGGCGATTCCGATGCCCGTCGCAGCAGAGACGATTTGCCCTGCCAGCCCGCCGACGATGGCTGCCAGGGCGGTCACGGCACCGACCTCGATCCGCCGGGCGCGCAGCAGCAACGGCGACGGACGAAGCCAGCTAACCGGCTCACCTGGTCCGGACTTGACGACTTTCGGGCCGGAGGGGCCGCCCGGATCGATCATGGAACCACCCAGTTCATCCGCGGACATCCGGTCAACAGGCTACTGGTCAAGCCGGGCATCGCCGACAGATGTAATTATTGCCGGATGCCTCTGTTCGCATTCGAAGGCCGCGAGCCCGCCGTCAGCCCCACTGCCTGGATCGCTCCGACCGCCACGCTGGTCGGTGACGTCCGCATCGAGGATGAAGCGTCCATCTGGTACGGGGCAGTGCTGAGGGCCGACTTCGGTCCGATCATCGTGCGGCGCGGCGCGAACATCCAGGACGGCTCTGTGCTGCACGGTGGCGAGGACCCGGTGACCGAGATAGGCGAAGGAGCGACTGTCGGCCACTTGTGCGTCGTGCATGGCGCGGTCATCGGCGCGGAGGCGCTGATCGGCAATGGCTCGACAGTCCTGGATGCCGCGGTCATCGGCAGCCGCGCCCTTGTGGCCGCTGGCGCTGTCGTCCCGCCCGGCATGACGGTGCCCGATGGGATGCTTGCGGTCGGCACTCCGGCGCGGATCGCCCGTGAGGTCAGCGGCAGCGCCAAAGAGTGGGTCGATACGAACCCTGAGATCTACCGCGAGCTCGCGCGCCGTCACGCCGCCGGGATCCGCCCGGTTCACCAGGGCTGATCGCTCAGCCGGCGGTCCGCGCTGTCGCTCGAGATCGCTAGCGCCAGGTGCGAGCCACTTCCTTGAGGCGATCGTGCAGGCCGCCCATCACGGGCGTGCCGGACGCGCCCGGCAGCCAGTCCTTGCGCAGCTTCGCGACCGACGTGTAGTTCGTGTCGACGACATTGGCCAGCGGCGCCTCGACTGCCTGGCTGATGAACTGGTAGGCATCCAGCAATGCGAGCCCGGTATGGCCGGCCACCCAGTGCACCAGATCCGCCTGCGCCACCCGGAACGCGTCCTCCAGCGGCCGGGCGGATCCAGCAGACATGATGTGGGTGTCGGACTCCAGCCGCGGCCAAGGGGTGGCGACATCCTTCAGCAGTTCGACCACGATGACCGTATTCATCGCGCACTCGACGGCCACCCCGCAGGTCTCGCCTTCGCCCTGGCGCGCGTGCCCGTCCCCGATCGAAAGCAATGCGCCAGGCACGTTGACACCCAG
This sequence comes from Streptosporangiaceae bacterium, assembly GCA_035507615.1. GTDB lineage: Bacteria > Actinomycetota > Actinomycetes > Streptosporangiales > Streptosporangiaceae > JAJYUU01. Next base: position 31,731 of record DATJNX010000009.1, on the reverse strand, counting down.
ATAGCAAGTCACGCCAGCGCGCATTTCCGGCGTGTCGAGGTTGCCGCCGAATGCGTCGGGGACCAGCGCTGAGCGGACTTCCAGGTTCGCCGGAGCGACACCGACGGTGCCGTGCATCGGGTCCATGGGCAGGTCCGCGGTCAGCCCGCCATCCCGCGCGGTGAACCGGCACAGCCGGGCCGCACGATCCAGCTCCCATATCCACACCAGCTCGGCCAGCGGGTCCTGCAGGGTGGCAGTCAGGTGCGTAGACGTCAGAGCGCCGAAGAGCGGCACAGTCGTCGATGCCGCCCAGTCGCGCGCGGGCTCGACGGAGACGAAATGAACAGCGACCGTGTCACCGGGCTCGGCGCCTTCGACGTAGAAGGGGCCGGTCTGCGGATTCAGATACGGGAACTCGCACACCCGCGAGACGAGATCATCGGGTCCGCGAACCCGCCCTGCAAAGCAGTCCTCGGTCCACAGCTCCAGGATCGTGCCAGGCATAACCCGTGCCACTGGCGGCGCCCCGCCGAATGTCCAGGCGAACTCGCTGGCAGATGGCCGGAACGAGAGAATCCGCGGATCGCTCATGCGCAGTCACCCTATCCGAGATATTAAAATTATCGTACAATAACGGTCACAATAAGTACTTTTTATGGCAGCTAGCAGTTGCGCGGATGCGCAGCCACTAGCTGCACCGCATTCAGGACGGCAACACGCAACCCGACCCAGAGGACACCCGCCATGGCTGACGCTTCCGCGGCCAGAGTAACTGGCACCATCGCTCCAGCGGCAGGGCTCGAACCCGACGCAATCGGCGTCGTGCAGGACACTGTCATCGGCATGGCATCGTCGGCTCCTGCGGCGACGATCGGACTCTCGCTGGCGGCGCTGGCTGCGGCGACAGCCTACGGCAGCGGGCCGATTCTGCTGCTGACCGCGATCCCGATGCTGATCATCGCGAACGCCTACCGCCGCTGCAATATGTGGAACGCCAACTGCGGGGCGTCATTCGAATGGGTCGGCCGGGCGATCTCGCCGTACCTGGGCTTCCTTACCGGCTGGTTCATGGTCGTCGCCTACATCATCGGAACCGTCGCGGAGATTCTGCTGCTCGGCCCCTCAGTGCTCGCTGTCTTCGGCTCGACCTCGACCAACACCTGGGCCTGGATCGCGATCGGCACCGTGGTGGGCGTAGCGATGCTGGCAATCGCGATCGCCGGCATCCGGATTACGGCTCGCGCCCAGGTCGGGATGGCGGTAATCGAGTACCTGATCCTGATCGGGCTGTCCATTGCCGGCCTGGTCTTCGTGCTGGCACATCATGCCGGCACGCTGCCGATCACCCACGGCTGGTTCAGCGTCAGCGGCATCAACGGCAAGGGAAGCGCCCTGGCCGGTTTCTTGATAGCGGTCTTCGTGTACGGCGGCTGGGACGGCACGCTGTACGTGAACGAAGAGGTCAGGCAGCGCCGGCTGAATCCCGGCCGGGCGGCTGTGATCGCCGTCGCGTTGCTTGCGGTCATCTACACGCTCGCCCAGGTCGGGCTGCAGGGCGTCGTCTCACCGAAGCTGCTGCAAAACAACCAGGCGAATGCACTGGTCTACGTCGCGCAGGCACTCGGCGGCGGGTTCTGGGCAAAGATGATGGCCCTGGCGATCGCGCTGTCGGTCATCGCAACCACTGGCACCGGCATCGTGCTGAGCGCACGGATCGCGTACGGGATGGGGAGCTACCGCGCGCTACCCGGCGTCCTCGGCAGCGTATCCCGCCGGTTTGCAACGCCCGCGATCGCGAGCGCTGTGGTCGGGGTACTGCTGATCGCGATCTTCTGGGTGTACATGCTGGCCACTTCGGTGCAGAACGCGTTCTACGACGTCATCGACACCACTGGCCTGCTGTTCGCGATCTTCTACGTGATGACAGCGCTAGCCACGATCGTGTACTACCGGCGCCGGGTGGTCGGCAGCGTCTGGGACTTCTTCGTACTCGGGGTGCTCCCGCTTGGCGCGGCTGGCTTCCTCGGCTGGATGTTCGAGCAGTCCGTGCAGACCCAGGCCACCTGGCAGGAGCGCTGGTCGCTGATCGGGATAATCGCCGCCGGCCTCGTTCTCATGCTGACCGGCCGGTTCTTGCTGCGCTCGCCGTTCTTCGCGCTTCCGCGCGAGAGTGAAACCTCCCGCGCGGACGCGGACCTCGGCTAAGCGTCCGTCAGGCGGCCGGCGTGGTAACGCTCAGTCACCCACGATGGCGGCGAGGCTCTCCCGCGCGTTCCTGGTAACCGGGTCGGCCGGGGCCAGCGCGCGCTCGCCGTTGGTCACGGCCTCCTCGAGCAGCCTGCGAGCATCACTGAGCCGCCCGACGGCGTAGTACACGCGGCCCAGGTTCAGCGCTGAGGCGATCGTGTCGGCGTGATCGCTGCCGAGGACGCGCTCGAATCCGGAATGGACCTGCTCGCACATCTGCACGGCGAGCGCCATCCGGCCAGCCTGGTGGTAAGCGGCCGCGAGCGCGCCGCGAGCGCGCAGGGTATCCGGATGATCGGCTCCCTGGCTCCGCTGACGATCCCCGACCACCTTCTTGTACTGAGAGAACGCCTCCTTGACCCGGCCATCGGCAAGGTAGGCCTCGGCTAGTAGCTGCCGGGTCGCCATGGTGTCCGGGTGCTGCGCGCCCAGGCCTCGCTCGCGCTCGCCAAGGATGAGCCGGTACAAGCGGATCGCTTCACTCAGCTCTCCTGCCGCCCGGTACCCGGCCGCGACCTCATCCCGGATAATCGCGCACTCCGGGTGGCCCGGCCCGTACGCCCGCTCGGAATCGGTCAGCGCCGCCGTCAGCACAGCGATCGCCTCGTCGAAGAGCCCGGCAGTTACCAGCACCCGGCCGAGCCTGACCCTGGCGGCAAGGGTACGCGGATGGTCAGGACCGTACGCCTTGCCCCAGTCCGCAGTGACCCGCTGGTACCACGACACGGCCTCGCCGACCCGGCCTGCCGCCACGTACGCGGCCGCCAGCCGCTCCACGCTGACCATCGACTCGGGATGCCCGGGACCGAACACCTGGTCGCCGATAGCCGTCAGCTCGGTCCAGTAATCGACGGACGGGCCGGTCATGGATGCGTCGTCCAGGCTCTGGCCGGTCCGCAGCAGCAGCGGATGGCAGCCCCCTGCCCACAGCAGGCCGCCGGTCGCACGGCGCAGGGAGTTGGCGCTGCCGCGCAGGCCCTTGGCGAGCAGCGGATCTGGCTCCGGCGACGGCCAGGTCTCCAGCAGCGCCGCGGCAGCCGCCCGCCCCGCCTGTTCCAGCATCTCCGGGGACATCGCCGCCCTGACCGCCCGCTGCAAGACCGGATTCATCCGTACGATGAACGGATCGACGCTGCGGTCGAGGCTGATCAAACCAGCCTGGTCCAGCACGGCCAAGGCCATTCTGGCGCGCTCCATCGCCTGTGGCGTTGCGGCCGAGCTGCCAGTGATGTAGCTGCAGGCGGCCGGTGCCGCAAAGACCGAGGCCGGAACTCCGTGCCCGTCCAGCACTGCGGCGACGGCCAGGCATGACTGTGCCGACCCGCCCGGCATCAACTGGTCGGCGTGATCGACGCAGAGCGTCCATGTCACCCCGGCCGCCGGGAGAGGAGCCGCGTCCGGAGAGTTGAAGATTGACGACCGAAGGTAGAACTGCTCCCGGTAGTCACCGCACGTCATCCATGAACTGCCGATTGTCGCTGTCGCCTGAGCTAGCGCGATCGGCTGACAGTCCAGGTCCTCGATCAGGTCGATGGCGCCGCGACGCTGGTCAGGGTCGGACGATAGCCGGCCGACCAGATAGCTCATCGCTTCGCGGGGACTGAACGGCCCGATCTCTAGCGTCAGCACGTCCCTGAGGCCGGCCGTTACCTGGTTGTTCGGCGTCGTCAGCAGCACCTGGCCAGCCGGCCCGGCAGGCCAGAGGCCCTGCAGGACCGATACGTCCGGAGCGTCATCGAGCACTACCAGCCAGCGCCGGTCTGTCCCGCTAAGCCAGCCGAGGAAACTTGCCGCTACCGATTCCGCGGTACCTGGCATCCGGATCCCGGTGACGGCCCTGGCTGCCGCAACGTACCCAGAGAGAATGGAGGCAGTGCTGCTCGCGTCAATCCAGACCAGCAAGTCCACCGAACGGGCTCGCCAGGCGGTTTCAGCGTGGAAGACAGCCAGCTGCGTCTTGCCGGAGCACCGTAGCCAATCGTGCGACGATCCGGCCCCGAGCCGCCGCGCGCGAGGCGTGAGCGCGACCGCTGCGCTGCGCTCGAGCGCCATCTTGAGGTCCGGACCGGTCTCCGGCCTGGTACTGAACCTGTCAGCGATCGGCGGGACCGCGCCCGATCGCACCGGCCAGTCGTCCGCTACCAGCAACGGTCCTGCCACCGGAGCCGGTGCCGGGCCGCCCACGTCCGTCTCCGCGTTGATTTGCACCCAGAACCGCCCTGGCAACCGTTACTGCTTAGGACTGACAACATTAAGGCCAGCGAGACAGCATTGACGGGTAAATGGTCGGCTAATCTGATCTGGCCGTGTCGTCGCCAACCAGTTAAGCCGGCTTTCGGCTGCCTTGTGGTGCCACTGGCCGCAGCGATATGGGTCTCGCCCAAGCAGGACCGCCGGAGCAGCCGGTCAGACGTGGGTCTGTCGCCCTGTTAACAAACCAGTTACCTGCCCGTTAACGAACGATGTTCCTGTGGCGCCGGCCGACGGGAACGTGATATTCCGATACTGCTCACAGAAGCCCAGCTATGGAGTTTTACCGTGTTTTGCCGCAGGCCTCGCGCCGGTGCCGCTGCTGTCATGCTTGCGGCCGCCGCGGCCGCTGTTGCTGCTGTCCCGGTAATGGCCGAGGCGAGTTCAAGTCCGATAGTGATCGACGCGGCCTCCAGCCCGCAAGGCGAGCCTGGTCTGCTCAGCATTCAAGTCGAGGCGCCAAGCGACATCACTAGCCTCACCGTCTATGTCGATTCCGGCGCCACTACGGAACTGACTATCCCGTTCAGCGACCTGAGCCTGACTGCGGGCAGCGAACAAGACGGGACCTGGACGGTGCAGACGCCGATCACCACATCGCAACTCAGCCTTGGCACTTACCAGGTGACGGTAGATGCCACCGACGCAGACGGCGACAGCGTAACCGGAGCCAGCGCGCCCGGCTCGTTCTTCTTCGGCATGTACCCGGCAGTGACGATTGCCGCCAGCACTACGACCCTCAGCTACTCACAGCAATCGGTGACATTTACCGGCCAGGTGACGGCCCACTCGCCGGAAGGGCTGCAAGAAGGCGTCGCCGGCGAGCCGGTGGCCATCACTGACTCGGACGGCGGATCCTGGTCCGGGACCACTGACCAGGACGGGAACTACTCGGTCACCGCCACCCCGGATCTGGCCAGCGGCACGGGCCTGGCGGCATCATTCACCGCTTCAGTCAGCAGCAGCCCCACCACGGCGCAAGCCACTTCTCCGGGCCTTGAGGTGACTGGTGACGTCGACCCGGTGCAAGTCACCGTCGCGCTGAGCAAGTCGGTGGTGGACTTTGGCGCCGCGGTCACGCTCTCTGGCACAGCATTGCAGGAGTCCGACGGTATCTGGCTTCCGCTGGCCGACTCCGCCATTGATGTCACCGGAACGGACTATTACTCGGGCGATAGCGTTCCGGCGATGGCCACGACAGACGGCAGCGGTAGTTTCTCGCTCGTCCTTCCGGCCCAGCCGACAACGACCTGGACCGCGAACCCGGCGCCAAGTCAGTATCTGACCGCCAGCAACTCGCAGCTCGGGTTGCCCAATTCCGCCACTCTCACCGTCGTCCTGCCCACCAGGACGACCAGCCTGCACATCGCCTACAACCCGGCAGGCCAGGTGACCGCCGCAGGCTGCCTGGGCCTCGGGTCAGCGGTGTCTTCTTTCAGCGGCCTCGTGTCGCCCGCCGATGCCGACCTGTACCTTCAGTACTCGCGGACGGCCGGCGGACCGTGGCGAACCCTCGGATCCTTGACCAGCGGGAAAGGCCCGAGTTGCCGCGGCAGTACCGGGTTCAGCGGCGTCACGAGCGCGCCCGCGCTGACCGGCCACTATCGGGTCGATTTCACCGGCCAGTTGCTCTACGAGCGCTCTGTCAGCGCGAAGGCGTACGCAGCGACGGTGCCGACCCGGTTCAGTAGCTTCAGCATCACGCCGCACTCAGTGTCCGGGCACGGCCGGATCCGGATCACCGGCCAGCTGCAGCAGAAGACTCGCGGCTGGACAGGCCTGGGCAGCGCCCTGATCACGATCTACATCGAGCCGGCCGGCAGCACGACCTGGTACTGGGACAAGAAGGTGCACAGCTCTAGCTCAGGGAAATTCAGCATCAGCTTCGCGGACCCGGTAAGCGGTCACTGGGCAGCGGGCTATGCGGGCAACTCCAGCCACCTCCAGAGCACATCGCGAATTCTCTACGTGACTGCATCGGGGACGACGGCCAGCCTGCGCCGCGCGCTCGCAACGCTCTCGCTAACTGCGCGGGCTGCCCGCGCGCTGCTGGCGTCCGGGTAGCCGTCGGCCGGCCGAGCGCTATCGCCTACTACTGCAGGGGGAGCTTCTGGTGTCGCGCCGAACCCTCATCGTTAGCGCGCTGAGCGGAGTCGCCGTGCTGGCGGTCGCGGTGCCGCTGGTGGCCGGCTCGCCAGCGCGGGCGGCCGGGCCGATCAGCGCAAGCGCATCGAGTCCGCCGACCAGCGTCGGGCAGCTCAGCATCAGCTTCACGGCAGCGACTGCGATTACCGGCTTTACCGCCCACATCATCACGGTCAACGGCACCGACGTGCTCGACCTGCCTGAGGCCGCCTTCACCATGACCTCGAGCAGCACAGGGAGCGGATCGGCGTCCAGCACCTGGACGCTGAGTAACGCGATCACCACCAGCCAGCTGCTGCTAGGCACTTACTCGATCACCATCGACGCGACGGACTCCGGCGGCGACTCGGTCACGGGGCAACCGGCTGGCGCGCTTGACTACCTGATCCAGCCGACTGTCTCGCTGACCGCGAGTCCGGCTGCGCTCGGCTACGCCAGCCCGAGCACGACGCTGTCCGGCACCGTTACCGGACTATGGCCAGACGGTTCGACCGGTCCGATAGCCGGCCAGCAGGTTCTCGTCACGAACTCAGAGGGTAAGTCGGAGGCCGTCCTGGCCAACTCTGCGGGCGACTTCAGTACGTCAGTCAGCTATCCCGACACCTTTACCGCGAGCGTCTCAGGCACCACGCTCGCCTCCGCCAGCTCAGCCGCGGTGACCGTCATGGCGGCGACAACACCGACTCAGCTCACTGCGACAGTCAGCACCACGCAGACGAACTACGGCCAGCAGGTGACTGTCTCCGGGCAGCTGACCTATGAGCCCGGAACTACCTCGGAGGGCCTTGGCGGTATGCCAGTGGTCGTCGACGCTCCCGGCTATCCGCAGTTGTCAGTTCCGGTCACAGCCGCGGACGGCAGTTTCACTGCCACGTTTGCCGCGACCGCGACCGGCCCGGTGCTGGTGTATTTCAACAACCCGCAGTACCAGGAGTCGGGCAGCTTCCCCTACCTGGCGCCGGCGCAGGCCGAGACTGATCAGGTCACGGTCGACCGGCAGACGTCCCTCACCCAGTTCTCGGCGAGCGTGTCGGCCTCCCGGGTGGTCAGCGTCCGCGGGTGCGTCGGAATTGCCAACCTCCCCGTGGGCACTGCCAGCGGTGTCAGCGGCACCGTCACCATCCAGTACTCCGCCGGCCAGACCGGTCCGTGGCACCGGCTCGGCACGATCACCAATCTCACCTCGCCGGTGAAGAGCAGTTGCGGCGTCGCGAACGTTGAAGCTGCCTATTCCGGCAGCTTCAACGTCAAGCTGGCCAGGGCGTACTACCGCGCGTCCTTTGCCGCGCCGACCGCGGAGAATTTGCTGGGCTCGGTTAGCGGGCCGGTGCTGGCCTGGAAGTACCAGACGAAAATCGCGTCGCTGAAGGTGTCCGCGCGACGAGTGGCCAAGGGCGGCAAGATCACCGTCAGCGGGCAACTGCTCCAGGACACCAAGGGCTGGGTCCCCTACCGCCGCCAGCTAGTGCAGATCGTCTACCGCAAGCCGGGCGCGAAGACTGCATCCTTGATCGTCAAGGTCACCACGAACTCGGCCGGCGAGTTCACCGCAACCTTCCCGGACGACTTCACCGCCACCTGGTCCGTCCGCTATCCGGGGAATGCCACGCATTACGACTGCAACTCGGCTGCAATCAAGGTCACAGTGCGCTAGCCCGGCGGGCGGCTAGCCGGAAAGGCTTGCTCGCGGCGGTCAACCGGCCCGGCGTCAGCTGCCGAACGGAACGTTGCTGCCGCTCACTCGCCCGACAACACCAGCCGAGGTGACCTGGACGCTGTCGATCGTGAGCCCGAGCGGCAGCTTCGGAATCTGCAGAGTGATGTCCTGGATCGAGCCGAGCAGCGAGGACGGCAATCCGTTGCTGCTTACCAGGCGGATGTTCAGCCGGTCGCCGCTCAGCCGGGTCACCCGCCAGGTCGCTGAGCCAGAAGTAACGACCAGGTTCAGGGAGGCCTTGACCTCGTCTGGCCCGGCGGCAGCGAGATTTAGCCCGGTGCCGTTCAGCAGCGTCCCGAGCGGACCGACCTCCTGCGTGAGCGTGTTGCCGAGTGACGCGAAGCTGATCACCGCGGTACCGGCAAGTGAGCCGATCGTACCGCTCGAGAACGCATACGAGTTGAGCTTGATGTTGTGCGCCGTGGCATTGATGCTGCTGATGGTGACCGGGCCCTCGGTCTGATCGACAGCGGAGAGGTTGACCTGCTGAAAGTCCCGGCTCGCGACCTGCGTCAGGAACGGGAACCCGTCAATTGACACACTGGGCTTGTGCTGCAGGCCCTGCTGCTGGATCTTGCTGGCCATCACGCTCTCTGCAGCGACCCTCGCGGCGAAGTCGAGTACCACCAGCAACACGATGATGATCACGATCCAGATGACGAAGCGCCGCGTGCGGCGACGGCCGGACCTAGGCCTGCGCATGCTGCGTGTGGCTGCCGCTGTCATCGCGGGTCTCCCATCCGCCCGATGTTACGACACGAATCGTCATGGCAAGCCGGCCACGTCAACCGCCACCAGCTCGCCGGCGTGCTGTACCGTCACCAGCGCGACCTGACCGCCTGGCTCGACCGCGAACTGCCGTGGCACCGCGCCGACCGGCACGTACCCGAGCAGGGCCGGCTTACCGCCCAGCGCTTTCGCCGTACTAACGACAGCAAGGTTAGACGGCACGCCGGCCAGCTGATTCAGGTTGCTGTCAGCGACCAGAATCCGGGTGCCATGGTCTACCAGAGTCTCCCCCAGCGGCGTCTCGCCCACCATGACCCTGGCGATCAGCGCATGCGCCGGATCTGAGCGCAACCGGGCCGCGCTGAAGCCAAGGAGGGCGTCGCTCTGCCGGGCTGTAACCCAGACCACCTGACCGTTGCCGGAAAGCAGGGCACGAGCCGACCCGCAGCCGGCCCGCACCGTGGCAACTACCGCGTGCGCGGGGTCGGTCTCGGCCTTGCTCAGATTCAGCACGGCAAGCTTTCCGGTCAGGCTGACCACGTACAGCCACCTGCCGTCCGTCGTCATCCCCACCGGCTGGGCTGCTAGCGGCACATCGCCGACGAAGTCGGCGGCGCCGAAGCCGTCCGCGAGTGCGTGCGCCAGATTGAAAACCGCCATCTCAGCGCTGTTTTGCAGGGTGACGAAAGCGAAGCGGCCGTCCGGGGAGATCAGCACCTCGACAGCCCCGGAACCCCGCGGGCTGGTCAGCAAGCCAGCGACCGGATCGGGAACGCCACTCTCGGTCTCCGCGACGTTGATGACCGCCGCGCCACTGCCGACTGCCACGACAGCAAAGCGCCCGTCGGGCGTGAGCGTGACGCCTTTCTGCGCGCCACGCAGCGGGACAGTCCGCACGACCGCAGGCGCGAGCCCTCCGTCGTTGCGTAGCAAGACAACCGCTTTCCCAGTGGTAACGAAGGAGTACTGGCCAGCCGCACTGACGGCGACGCCGAACGGGGCGCCGCCAACTCCGGTTGCCGCGGTAGCCACGCTTGTCAGGTTCGGGGCTTTCGCCGTGGCGGTCGTGCAGCCCGGCAACGCCACCGTGGACGCAGCGGTAGTCTGCGGCCGGTGGCCAGAGCCACCGGAATGACCCCGCCCTGCCAGCAGGTACCCGCCGCCAGCCAGCACCAGCACCGCGGCGCAGATCCCGGCGAGCGGTGCCGGCGAGCGCCACCACTTCCGCTGCCCGTCTCTGTACCGCCAGGCTCCTGTCGCTGCTGCGCCGCGCCCGGCGACAGTACGGTCGCGCTCCGGGGCCGGCTGCTCAGCAGCTACCTGCTCCGTCGGGCTGCTGCGGACCGGCATAGCGATCTGCGTGACCGGGTGACCGGCCGGGGGCGTCAGCGGCCCGGCACCGCTGCCGCCAAGCGCCAGGCGCAGCGCCGTGGCGAACTCCCGGCAGGTCGCGTACCGGTCGCCGGCGGCCTTGGCCATTCCCCGGGCCAGCACCTCATCGACCGCGGCGCCCAGCTCCGGCCGCCGGGAGCTAACCGGCGGAGGCGGCTCGGACAGGTGCGCGTACATGACCGAGACGCTTTGCTCCCGCCTGAATGGCGGTTCCCCGCAGAGCATCTCGTATGCCGAGCATGCCAGCGCGTACTCATCCGACCGCCCGTCTAGCGGCCGTCCCTCAATCTGCTCCGGCGCGACGTAGTCAAGAGTGCCGAGGAACTGACCCGTCTGGGTCAGTCCGCTGGCCGCCAGGGCACCCTTGCTGAGCCCGAAGTCGGAGAGGTACACATGGTCGGGCTGGCCGGCAACGGTGCTTGCCTCAAGCAGCATGTTGGCCGGCTTCACATCCCGGTGCACGAGCCCTTGTGCATGCGCTGCGTCCAGCGCGGACGCTGCCTGGGCAACAATCTCCGCAGCCCGGCCGGCTGGCAGCGGCCCGTTGCGGTCGATCAGCGTCCGGACGTCCCCGCCCCGCACGTAGCGCATCGCGATGAACAGCACGCCATCCGATTCGCCCGCCTCGAAGACCGGGATGATGTGCGGATCATCCACCGCGGCGGCAGCCCGCGATTCCTGCACGAAGCGCTGCCGGAAGGCTTCGTCGATCGCGAGCCCAGGCGCCAGTATCTTGAGCGCCACATAGCGGCTGAGCCGGCTGTCGTACGCCCGGAAGACCGCGGCCATGCCGCCTTCGCCGATCCGCTCTTCCAGACGGTAACCGGCTACCAGCGAGCCCGGCTGGAAACCGCCGGTGACCTGGTCGCTCACTGACCCTCCAGGCTGAGCTAGCGCTGCAAACAACGGGCAGAAAGGGCTGCTCGCCAGCGGGCTAGCAGGATATCCGGTTTGCCTGGCGGCAAGTCTCAACAGGCCATTTTGCCGTACTGCGGCGAATACTCGGCGGCCTTATCCTTTCATCGGATCTGCGGATCTACAGTTGGCAGGTGACCACCGAATCGGAGGGGTTCTGAGGCCATGAGCATTGAGCCCACCAGCGCCGAGCCGGCCAGTCCTGTACTGGGTAACGCCGGCCTCGTTAGCGGCGGGTCCGCCGCGACGCCGCTTGGTCAGCCACTCCGCATTCAGTGCCAGGGCACTGACCGCTTGCTGCCGGCCGGCGCAACGTACCGGATCGGCCGCGATCCGCAAGCCGACATCACTCTGGCCGATCCGCGAGTTTCCTGGCAGCACGCCATTGTCGAAGAACGGGCGGGCCGCTGGTGGCTGCAGGACGCCGGAAGCACGAACGGGACATTCGTGAACCGCCAGCGCGTCCAGCAGACCGCCATTACGGGCAGCTGCTCAGTTCGGCTCGGGCATCCGGACGACGGCCCGCTGCTTGGCTGCTCAGTTAGCGAAGCGCCCGCGAATGCGGCAGCTGCGTCAGACGCACTGCGCGCCGGCACCGCGGTCTGGCCCGATGAGGCCATCGAGGCCGGCCAGCTTGCCGCGCCCGCTCCGCAGCCGCAGCCGCAGCCGCGCAGATCAAGCTGGGACCGGAGTCCGAGCGCGGTCATGAAGCTGCCGACCCGGCAGCTCCGGATCGGCCGGGCGTCGGACAACGACATTGTCGTCTCCGACCTGAGTGTGTCGCGCTATCACGCCGAACTCCGGCGGACGAACCGCGGCGGCTACGAAATCGTCGACCTTGACAGCCACAACGGCACCTATCTGAACGGCCAGCGGATCACCGCGGCCCCGGTGACCGAGACGGACCTGATCGGCATCGGCCCGGCTACGTTCCGCCGCGTGGGCGGTCAGCTCCAGGAGTTCATCGACACCGGCGACATCTCGCTGTCCGCCAGGGACCTGACCTTCCGCATCGCGGGCGGCAAGGTGCTGCTCGACCAGGTCAGCTTCTCGCTGGGTGAGCGATGCCTGCTGGGCGTCATCGGACCGAGCGGAGCGGGCAAGTCGACCCTGCTCGGTGCGCTCACCGGCATGCGCCCCGCGACCGAGGGCACGATGCTGTACGACGGCCGCGACCTTTACCGGCAGTACGCCGAGCTGCGCCACCGGATCGGCCTTGTGCCGCAGGAGAGCATCCTGCATACCCAGCTGTCCGCCCGCCGCGCGCTGGGCTACGCCGCGGAGCTGCGGTTCCCGCCGGATACCAGCAAGGCCGAGCGGAAGCGGCGGATCGACGAGGTACTCGCCGAGCTGTCCCTGACCGCGCACGCTGACACCAGGATCTCGGCGCTCTCCGGTGGCCAGCAAAAGCGCGTCAACGTCGCGCTGGAGCTGCTGACCAAGCCCTCGCTGCTGTTCCTGGACGAGCCGACCTCAGGCCTGGATCCGGGCCTGGACAAGTCGGTGATGGAGATGATGTCCGGGCTGGCGCATGACGGCCGGACGGTCATCGTTGTCACCCATAGCGTGGCCAACCTGAACTTGTGCGACCGGCTGCTAGTGCTCGTTCCGGGCGGGAAGATCGCGTTTTTCGGGCCGCCCGAGGACGGCCTGCGGCATTTCGGCAAGCCGGGCTGGGCTGAGGTGTTCCAGGCCTTTGACGCCGAGCCGGGTCGCGACTGGGCCGGGGAGTTCCGCCGCTCGCCCTACTACCAGCGGTACATCGCCGCTGAGATGACCGCGCCGATCGGCCCGTCCCGACCCGCTGAGCTTGCCCCGGTGGCGCCGCGGGCCAGGAACCGGCTGTCCCAGCTCAGCACGCTATGCCGGCGCTACCTCTCGGTCATCGCCTCCGACCGGGTGTACCTCGGCATGCTGGCGGTAATGCCGATCCTTCTCGGGTTGCTGATCAAGGTGGTGCCATCACCCCAGGGTCTCACCGGCAGGGGAAACGCCGACGCTATCTCCTTGTTGCTGGTCCTGGCCGTCGGCGCCTGCCTGGCAGGCGCTGCCAACGCGGTCAGGGAGCTGGTCAAGGAAAGAGCGATCTATACCAGGGAACGGGCAGCAGGGCTCTCGGCCGGCGCCTACTTCCTGTCCAAGGTGCTGGTCCTAGGCGTGATCAGCATCATCCAGGCCGTCGTGATGCTGGCTATCGGGCTGATCGGCCGGCCGCTGCCCGCTCACGGTTCGGTGCTGACTCATCTTCCGCTACTGGAATTGCTGGTCGCGGTCGCCGGGCTCACCATCGCGACGATGACCCTGGGACTGCTGATCTCAGCGGTGGTCAACTCTTCCGACAAGACCCTGCCGATGCTCGTAGTGCTGGTCATGGCCCAGGTGGTGCTGAGCGGCGGAGTGTTCTCGCTCAACGGCAAGGCCGGGATCGGACAGCTGTCCTGGCTCGCCCCGTCCCGCTGGGGGTTCGCGGCGACGGCGTCCACCGCGAACCTGAATGTCATCGGACAGTTGCCAGGCGCCAGCGCTGCCAGCGGAGCCGCGGTGCAGCCCGATCCGCTGTGGGATCACACCGCGGCCACCTGGCTGACCGACATCGGGATCATGCTGGCGCTGGCACTCGCGTTCGCTTTGCTGACCTGGTGGCGGCTGGCCAAAACCGGGCCGGCCAAGCGCCGCTAGCTACATTCGCCCGGCGTCGACGATCCTGCGCAGGAAACGACGGGTGCGGTCGTCCCGGGGATTGGTGAACAGCTCGGCGGGAGGTGCTTCCTCGATGATCCGGCCCTCTTCGAGGAAGCAGACCCGGCTGGCGACGTCCCTGGCGAATCCCATCTCGTGCGTCGCGATGAGCATGGTCATCCCGCCCTGAGCCAGTTCCCTGATCACGTCGAGCACCTCGGCGACGAGTTCCGGATCTAGCGCGCTGGTTACCTCGTCCAGCAGCATGACCTGGGGCTGCATGGCTAGGGCCCGGACGATGGCAACCCGCTGCTGCTGGCCACCGGACAGGCGATCCGGATACTCTGACCGCTTGTCTGCGAGCCCGAACCTGACCAGCAACTCGGCGGCGGCTTCTTCAGCCTGCGCCCGCGGCATCGCCAGCGCCTTCATCGGCGCAAGGGTCACGTTCCGCAGCACGGTCATGTGCGGGAACAGGTTGTAGGACTGGAACACGATGCCGACATGCCGGCGCACCATGTTGGCATCGACAGCCGGTCCGGTGACGTCCTGCCCGAGCAGCACGATCCGCCCCGCGTCGATCCGCTCCAGCAGGTTGACGCACCGCAGCAGCGTGGACTTGCCCGAGCCGGATGCCCCGATCAGGCAGATGACTTCGTGCGCGGCGACCGAGAGGTTAATGCGGCTCAGCACCTGATTCGCCCCGAAAGACTTATCCACTTCTTCGAGCGCGATTGCTGGCTCGGCCGGCCTGGGCGCAGCCGCGTCTGGCGTTGACAGCCCGGACCCGATCATCGGACGGCTCCGGCCAGCCGGCGGCGCCGGTCCCGGTCGATGAGCCGGTCGGTGAACCTGGCCAGCGGAATCGTCAGGATCAGGAACAGGATCGCGGCCACGGTCAGGCTCGAGTAATTGAAGACAGTGCTCCCGTAGATCTGCGCGGCCTGGTTGGCCTCGATGGCACCGAGTACGCCGACCAGCGCGGTGTCCTTCTGCAAGCTGATGAAGTCGTTCAGCAGGGGCGGGATGATGTTGCGGATCGCCTGCGGCAGGATCACGTACCGCAGAGCCGTGCTTTGCGTCAGGCCGAGTGACCGGGCCGCGGCGACCTGGCTCTGGTGTACCGAGTTCAGCCCGGCTCGGTAGACCTCACTGACATAGGCGGAATAGGACAGCGTCAGCGCTACCACGCCGTAGACCGCGTAGGACTGGGTGGACACAAAAGACAGCCGCAGCGCCGGGATGCCGAACCCGATCGCGTAGACCACCAGCAGCAGCGGCACGCCGCGGAAGAAGTCCACGTAGACCATGGCGAGGACCCGAAGCGGGAACAGCACCGCCGAGGTGGACTGCCTGACCAGGGCGATCAGCAGCGCGAGCAGCAGGATCAGCACCTCGGCCGCCAGGAACATCCGGATGTTGAGCCAGATGGCTGCACCAACGGAGTAGTAGCCCTTCTTCGGGTTACCGATGAAGGACTGCCACATGTCATGCGGGTCGAAGAAGGTGTGCCTGACCTGGCTGCTGCCGGGCGCCGCCAGGAAGATCGCCACGAGCGCCGCGAGGACGACCAGGGTGCTCAGCGTCGAGATCGCAGTCGCCCGCCGGCCCCCGCCGGACAGCAGCCTCGGTCCGCGGCCCGCTGGCTGGAATCCGGCCCCCGGGGTGCCCGCGCTCACGCCCGGCGACAGCATGCCGACCGGCTCCTGGCTCCCGTGTCCAGGCCAGCCCGAGCCGCCGTCAGGTGGATAATCGGTCATTTGCGGAGGTAGGGACCCGTTGCGGTTACGGCTTGATGGTCGGCACGGTCAGGTAGATCTGCAGGTACTGCTTCTGCAGCGCAGCCAGCGTCCCGTTGGCCTTGAGCTTGGCGATCGCCTTGTTGACACAGCCGACCAGCGGATCTCCCTTGCTGAACAGCAGGCCGTAGTGCTCGCCCGTGCTCGGGAACTGGGCCACCATCACCGACCCGGGGATCTCATCGGCCGAGATGTACTGGGCAGTGGGGGTATCGGTCACGAAGGCCGCTATCTGATGCGTTTGCAGGGCCTGCTTGACGTCGTTCAGCGTCGAGAACACCTTCGGCTGGGCCGTCGGCTGGATGCTGCCGGTGATGAAGGCGAGGCTGGTCGTACCGATCTGGTCGCCGTAGACGTAGGTCTTCAGCTGGGCGGGCGAGTGCTTGGTCGCTATCGGCGAGCCCTTGATCGCCACCAGTGCCTGCTGCACGTCGTAGTAGCTGTCCGAGAAGGAGACGGCCGTCGCGCGCTGGGCGGTGTAAGAGATCTCGTTGATATCGAAGTCGAACTTCTTCGGCCCTGGCGCGTAGGAGGCGTCGAACGGCTCATAGGCCCAGTGCACCTGCCCCGCCTTGAAGCCCAGTTCCTTCGCGATGTCATAGGCCACCGCGCTCTCGTAGCCCTTGCCGTTGGCCGGGTTGTTGTTCTCGAACCATGGCGGGTAGGCCGGCTTGTCGGTGGCGACGGTCAGCGCGCCCTTCTGGTAGAGGAACGGCTGGATGGCACGGTAGCTGCAGGCCGTGGCGTTCGTCGTGCCGCTCGCGCTCGGGGCCGTAGTACTTCCGCAAGCAGCCAGGCCAGCGGCTGCGGTCGCCGCCAGCGCGACGAAACTGACCCGACGCAACATAGCTCACTCCGATCTCCGGCATTTCCTGCTGCGGCGTAGCTTATAGCCCGCTCCAGACCGAATCTGCCCGTCCCGGACAGGCCGGGACGGGCAGATTGCGGAATTCGGAGGTTACCGTGGCGCTACCTGGCGCTGTCGAGCGCTAGGGCCGGCTAGAGGTAGTAAGGCGCGGTGCCACGGACGTAGATGCGGGTGGCGTGCCGTCCGCCGATAGTGACGTCCTTGTGGAACCAGTTGGCCGCGTCCATCCAGATGCGGACGCAACCGTGCGAGGCCGGGTACCAGGGCACCGGGATGTCGCCGTGGATCGCGTACGCGGTGCCGATAAAGAACACCGGGTTGTACATGGTGCCGAGCGGAACCTGGACCCAGCCCGGAGCGAAGGACAGCGCCTTGTAGTTACCGTCCGGCGTGATTGCCGGGCCGCAGGTCGCCGACGGATCGCCAGGGCACGGGTAGGTGTATCCGCCGCCTGAGGAGACGTGCAGGATCAGCCGGACCTCGTTGTCGCGGTACAGGACGAGCAACTCGTCGTTCTGGTTGATCTCGATCCGGTTGCGGCCGCCCTTCGGGACCAGCACCCTGGGCATCCGCGGGTGGATGAGGTCCCGCCGGAACTTGTAGGTGACCAGCGTGTTCGTCGCGGCGTTCAGCGGCAGGCCCTGGGCTTCCTTGAACGCCCAGACCGCTTCGGCCGTGTCCTGGCCGTAGACCCCGTCGGCCTTGCCGGCGTAATAGTGCAACTGGTTAAGCCGCCGCTGCACGCTCCTGACCGCGGCTCCGCGGGCGCCGAAGTTAAAGTCCTGACCCGGAGGCACGTAGGTTGCGGCGGCCTTGACTTGATGCGCCGCTGTGGCCTGGCGCGCGCCGGTGGCGACCCTGGCTGCGTTGGCCGTGCCGAGCTGCGCGCACGCCGCAACCCCGACAGCCGCCACCGCTCCCGTGCAGAACAGCCAGCGCCAAACTGAATGCCTCATCGTTACCCCTCGTTAGTACGTCGCGCCTGCCAGTAACCGCGAGCACAGCGGAAGCGCAGGG
Source organism: Streptosporangiaceae bacterium (assembly GCA_035507615.1). GTDB lineage: Bacteria > Actinomycetota > Actinomycetes > Streptosporangiales > Streptosporangiaceae > JAJYUU01. The sequence goes on along the minus strand of DATJNX010000009.1, from coordinate 13,991 downwards.
GACTCCAAAAAGACTTGTCCGGATTTCAAGACGTTTCAGCCTAACGGTTGGTTGGCCGGAAATTGATCTCGGATTGGCCTCGATGACCGGCTCGCCGCACCGGCCACCCGGTCACCGGAACCCGCTCGCGGAACCGCGCCTGCAGCAGGGCTGCCTCTCCCGGCCGACCCGGCGAGCGCCGTGCCAGCGCGGTAAAGTGTGCGGCCCCTGGGCGAGGGTATCTAGGCGGGGACGTTCATAGCGGCTGCCGCGCCGCAGCGGCGGCGATCGCGGGAACGGGGGTAGCGGTGAGTGTTGTGGCCAAGGTGAGGGACAAGGCGAGCGGAGTCTACGGGCAGGCCAAAGCCAGGTACGCGAGCAGTAACGCCAGGCAGCGGACCGGACAGCAAGCCAGCCAGCTGACCAGCCGGATCCGCGACCTGTCCGGCAAGGCCAACACCAGCCAGCTCGCCGCCAAACTCCGCGACGCTTCCGGCAAGGCGACCACTGCGGTGAAGGACGCCCGAGCCCGCCGGCACGCGCACCAGTGACGGCGCTGGCCACCTGGCCGGCCGCGGCTCCCGCCACCCCCGGCCGCCGAGACGATATGCACATCGGCGAGTTGCTCGATGACCTGGCGGCGCAGCTCGGCTTGCGGATCAGGCAGAGCAAGAACGGCATGGCGCTGGTTCAACAGGACGGCAAGGTCGCCGACACCTGGCGCCAGGACTTTCCATATGCCGACCGCCTGTCCCGCAAGAAGTACGACAAAGAAAAGGGTCAGCTGCAGATCGAGCTCCTCAAGCTGCAGCGGCACGTCAAGGCCGCCGGCGGCCGCCTGGTTATCGTGTTCGAGGGCCGCGACGCCGCCGGTAAGGGCGGCACTATCAAGCGCTTCACCGAGAACCTGAACCCGCGCGGCGCCCGGGTCGTAGCCCTGGAGAAGCCGACAGACCGCGAGCAGAGCGAGTGGTACCTGCAGCGCTACATCACCCACCTGCCTGCTGCGGGGGAGATTGTGCTCTTCGACCGGTCCTGGTACAACCGGGCGGGCGTGGAGCGGGTCATGGGGTTCTGCAGCCCGGAAGAGAGCCTGGAGTTCCTCCGCGAAGCCCCGGAGTTCGAGCGGATGCTCGCCAGAGACGGCATCACGCTGATCAAGTTCTGGTTCTCGGTATCGCGGGCGGAGCAGCTCAGGCGCTTCGTCAACCGCCAGCTCGATCCGGTGAAGCGCTGGAAGCTCAGCCCGATCGACCTCGCCTCGCTGGACAAATGGGACGAGTACACCGAGGCCAAGGAAGCCATGTTCTACTTCACCGACCAAGCGGACTCGCCGTGGACTGTGGTCAAGAGCAACGACAAACGGCGCGCGCGGCTTGAGGCAATGCGACATGTACTGCGGCGGGTCGAGTACGACGGCAGGAACGACGAGCTCGTCGGACAGCCTGACCCGCTGATCGTCGGCCCCGCGCCGCTGTTGCATGAGATCGGTGAGCAGTCCGGCAGGGCCAGCTAGGCGGATCAGCTAGGCGGGCCAGCCCAGCTCGATCGAGACACTCGGCCGGTGCAGGACCAGTCGTCCGGCTGGCGGGGCACCCGCGCTCGCCTGGCTGGCTGGCCGCACGATGAGCTCCAGGCCCTGCGCATCGGGCCGCCCGAGCTCTACCCACCGGCGGGCCAGCCCGGCAAGGTGGCCGACGAGTGCCGGACCATCAGGACCGAAACCGCGAATGGCCGGGCCCGGCCGCCGCGCGGCGCGCCCGGAATCCCGATCCCCGGCACGCCCAGGCTCCCCGGCATGTCCAGGCTCCCCGGCATGTCCAGGCTCCCCGGCATGTCCTGGATCCCCGGCATGCCTGGGGTCCTCGTCAAGCCCGTCCGGCAAGAGCGCGGCCGCGCCTAGCCCGCTTGCCTCCAAGGCATGACTGACCAGGAACCCGGCCGGCAACAGCGGGGCGAGCGGGAACCAGCTACCGGCGCTCAGCACAGTGACTCGGTCTAGCCCGACCGCGGTCATGGCCAGCCAGAGATCCAAGTCGGCGAGTTCAGCCAGCCCTTGAAGTGGCGGCAAGTCCTGCTTAGCAGACGGCTGACCGGCCAGTGCCGCCTGCAGCGCATGCGGGTTGACCGCGCGACCGTCCGAAATCTGCGCAACCAGGACCGTCGGCTCGGGCAGCCGGACTACCGTCTCGGGCCCGGCGAATGCGCCCAGCATTCGCACGAAGCCGCACCGCCATGCGGAGGTGCTCCGCCAGTCACCAGCGTCGTCACGCTGTAGCGCCAATGACAGCTGGATCCCCCGCACGGACAGCGGCAGTACCAGCAGGCCGCCCGCGCCGATCTGGTCTAGCCATGCAGGCGCGATATCCCATGCCCCTGCGGTGACGATGACCCGGTCGAACGGCCCGTGGCCAGGCACGGCGAAGCCGCCATCGGCGCATATCACCGTCACGTCGGCATAGCCTGCCGCGGCGAGACTCGACCGTGCCCGGACGACGAGCTCAGGGTCGATGTCCACGCTGACGACTTCGCCTGCCGGACCGACTACCGCGGCCATGACCGCGGCGTTATACCCGCTGCCAGTTCCGATTTCGAGCACCCGGTGGCCAGGACGCAAACCCAGCTGGCCCAGCATGATCGCCATCATGGCGGGCTGCGAAGACGAACTTACCGGCAGGCCGTCCTGCCCGCACTTGATGACGAACGCCTCGTCCCGGTAGGCGGCCGCCGGCCCGACTTCGGGCACGAATAGGTGCCTCGGCACCACGGCAAATGCTTGCTGCACCGAGCGGCTCAGCGCCCGGCTGCGATGCCGGAGCTCGCTGGCAAGCTGGGCCCGTGCTGCGTCAGCTACCTCGGGACCGACCGCTGGGGACGGCTCGCGAGGCTGCATGACGCACCACCTCCGCAACCCACCCTATTCGCGCAGCTATCCCGGCACCTTGCGCTGGCGGGACACGGCATACAGAGCGATGCTGGCGGCGATGCCCGCATTGAGCGACTCGGCTGGCCCGCTCAAGGGGATCCTGGCCAGCACGTCGCACCGCTGCGCTACCAGCCGTGACAAGCCGCTGCCCTCCGAGCCGACCACCAGCACCAGCGGTGAGCCGGCCAGCTCTAGCTCGCCGATGTCCTCCGGGCCGGCGGCGTCCAGGCCGGCTACGAACAGGCCCGCATCTTGATAGCTTGCCAGCGCCCTGGCGAGGTTGGCAGTCTGGGCTACCCGGACCGTGGCCAGCGTCCCGGCTGAGGCCTTCCACGCGCCTGCTGTGACACCAGCCGAACGCCGGGCTGGCACCAGAATGCCGTGCCCTCCGAACGCCGCGACCGACCTCGCCACTGCGCCCAGGTTGCGCGGATCGGTCACGCCGTCGAGCGCGACGATCAGCGGGAGGGCTCCGCTGGCTGCGGCCACGTCGATCAGATCGGCTGGGTCGGCGTAGCTGTACCGCTTGATCCGCAGCGCGAGTCCCTGATGGATAGCACCGCCAGTGATCCGGTCCAGCTCAGCCCGGCCAGCTTCGACGACCGGAATGCCGGCGTCAGCGGCCAGCATGACGGCCTGGCCGATCCGCTCATCGCTATCCAGCCGCGGACCGACATGCAGCGCCGTCGCCGGAACGCGCGCGCGCAAGGCCTCGAGTACCGGATTCCGTCCGGCCACCAGCTCGGCTGCCGCGCTCCCGGCGCCGCGGGCCCGCGTCTCGGCGCCTCGCCCCGAACCAGACCGTGCTGCTCCCGACCATCCTGCACTGGCCCGTCCCCCAGCGGCCCGTCCCGCAGCGGCCCGTCCCGCAGCGGCCCGCCCTGACGGGGCCGCCGCCACTCTGCCGCTAGCGGCGGTACCGGTCGCAGCGGGCCGGCCGTCGGCCCCTTTGCTTTTGGCCGAGGTCGTGCCCGCCCGGCCAGCCTGTTTGGCCTGCGCGGCGGCCCGGCGCTGGGCTGGATGACCCGGCCGCATCTCGGCCGGCGGCGTGGGTCCCTTGCCTTCTAGCTTTCGCTTGCCGTACCCGCCGGTCCCCGGCCGGGGCTTGCCGGTCTTAGTTTTGCCGCCTCCGGCTGACCGGCCTCCGGCTGAACGGCCGGTCACCTGCGCAGCTCCCAGCGCGGCCCGCGCGCGGTGTCCTCGACCAGCACGCCTGCTTCCACGAGCTGATCCCGGATCGCGTCTGCAGCGGCGAAGTCCTTGCGAGCCCTGGCGGCTTGGCGCTGTGCGAGCGCTACCCCGACGAGCACATCCACCACGGGACGCAGGTCGCCGCCAGACTGAGCGGCGGCCCACGGGGCCGCGAGCGGATCGAGTCCGAGCACTGACAGCATCGCCCTGACTTCACCGACGCGCTTGGCGGTCCCTCCCGCGTCACCGGCCGACAATGCCGCGTTTCCGTCCCTGACGCTGTCGTGCACGATCGCGAGCGCTTGCGGAACGCCCAGGTCGTCGTCCATCGCCGCGGTGAACGCGGCGGGAAGGGAGGTGATGTCAGCCGCGCCGGGTTCGCCGCCTGCCAACTCTGCTGCCCTGATCACGAAACCCTCGATCCGGCGGTAGGCCGTGGAGGCCTCGCCCAGTGCTGCGGGTGAATAGTCAATGGGCGACCGGTAGTGCGCCTGGCCCAGGTAGTAGCGCAGTTCGACGGGCCGGATCGTCGTGATCATCTCGTCGATCAGCAGCGAGTTGCCGAGCGACTTGCTCATCTTCTCGCCGCCAATCCGGACGAGCCCGTTGTGCAGCCAGTACCGCGCGAAGCCGTCACCGACCGCGTGGGACTGCGCCTGCTCGTTCTCGTGGTGGGGGAAAAGCAAGTCGAGCCCGCCGCCATGGATATCAAAACTGGCGCCGAGATACTTGGTGGACATTGCCGAGCACTCCAGGTGCCAGCCGGGCCGGCCAGGACCCCACGGCGTCGGCCACGTCGGCTCACCCGGCTTAGCGCGCTTCCACAGCGCGAAGTCACGCGGGTCGCGCTTGGCGCTGGCGTCCTCGGTGTCGCCAGCGGGTCGCATCAGCTCGAGCCGCTGGCCGGACAGCGAGCCATAACCCGGCAGCGAGCGGACATCGAAGTAGACATCACCGTCGGACGGGTAAGCGTGCCCGCTGTCGATCAGGCGCTGCATGAGCACGATCATCTCGGGAACGTGGCCGGTAGCACGTGGCTCAACGTCGGGCGGCAGGCAGCCGAGCGCGTCGTAGGCCCTGCTGAAGGCGCGCTGATTCCGGTCCGCCACGGCCCACCAGGGCACTTCTTCCTGCATGGCGACTTGCAGGATCTTGTCATCGATATCGGTGACATTGCGGCAGTAGGCGACCTGGTAATGGGAGGCACGCAGCCACCTGACCAGGATGTCGAAGTCAACGCCCGACCTGATATGCCCGATATGCGGCGGAGCCTGCACCGTCGCGCCGCACAGGTAGAGCGAGGCCTTCCCCGGATGAAGCGGGGTGAACTCGCGCACCGCGCGCGTCGCGGTGTCGTAGAGGCGAAGCGTCACTCCCCAAGGTTACGGGATGCGCGCATGCCGGTGCGTCCTGTGCCCGCGGCGGAAACCGGCTCCAGGAGCGTCCCGTACGGTTGAGGCCATGAGCGGGCCAGTCCAGCGCATGCGGCGGGGCAGCCTGGCGATGCGCCTCGCCGGCATGTCGGGCCGGCGCCGCGCGCTCGGCGTCGGCGTGGCGATTGTCGTCCTGGCTGCCGCGGCCGTCGGAGTGGCGGTCGGTGTGGCGCATTCCGGCGGCGACGGCCAGCGCGGCGATGCTGCGGGGTCGGAGCAGCAGGCCGGCCCGGCGCAAAACCGGCCAGGGCCGGTGCTGCTGGTACCGGGCTATGGCGGCAGCACCGCCTCGCTGGACGTGCTGGCCGGTCAGATCCGGGCAACTGGCCGGACCGCGATCGTCGTGCAGTTGCCTGGCACCGGCACTGGCAGCCTGGTTGGTGACGCTGCGGTTCTCAATTCGGATGTCAATAGCGCCATGGCGGACGGCGCCCCGTCGGTGGACGTCATCGGCTACTCGGCCGGCGGAGTGGTCGCGCTGATCTGGGCCAGGCAAGACGACGGCGTCCAGAAGGCGCGGCGGATCATTACGCTCGGCTCACCGTTTCACGGCACATCGCTGGCAGCGGCGGCGCAGGCATTCGTTCCCGGCGCTTGCCCCGTCGCCTGCCAGCAGCTCACCCCGGGCAGTTCGCTGCTGGCGAACCTCGACGTAGGCAGCCCGGCTGGTCTACCGCACTGGCTGTCGTTGTGGACAACCGACGACCAGGTCGTGACGCCGCCTGACTCAGCCCGGCTGGCCGGCGCAATCGACGTGCCCGTCCAGTCGGTGTGCCCGGCAGTCAGCATCAGCCATTCGCAGCTGCCTACCAACCCCGACGTCACCGCGATTGTGCTGCAAGCGCTCAGCGCCGCGCCGCTGCGACCGCCGACCTCTGCCGACTGCCGATAACCAGCCAGCTCAGCTGGTGACGTCCTTGCTGGCGAAATTCGCCCACGCAGCGCCGAGGAACACCACCACGTAGACAGCCTGGATCGCGAAGCCGCGGTCGATGTCGCGCCAGAGAATCGGCTGGCGGAAGAAGTCGAGCCAGGCCAGCCAGTACTCGGTCGGCAGGTAAGGGCTGATCGAGGCGGCCGCGTTGAGCGCCACGAGTACGCCGCTAGTGATCAGCGCCGCCATCGCGCCGAGCGCCGCTGCCAGCGAGGAGTCGGTGATTGTCGACAGGAACAGCGCGATGGCGCCGACGCCGAGCATTGACACCGCGATGAAGGCGACCGCGCCCGCAGTCCGCAACAACACGTCGGCTGGGGTGAGGCCAGTGCCGGAGATCGAGTTCGCGATGACACCTTGCGCGGTGATGCCGCTTGAGCTGAGAGCGACAGGTTTATCGCCGAATAGCACAATCCCAGTCAGGTAGGAGGTGGCGGCGACGGCAAGAACCGCGAACAGCACGTAGACGATGAGCGCGATCAGCTTGGCGACGAGCAACCGGGTCCGGCCCACTGGCCTGGCCAGCAGGTATCGCAGCATGCCGGCGCTGGCCTCGCCGGCGATCGCGTCGCCGGCGACCACGGCCACAGATATCGGGAGGAAAATCGGCAGCACGATCGCGAGCGCCGCCGCCGGGAAGAGCGAGCCGTTGGACAGGACCGCGGAAAGCAGGGCAGGACCCTGGCCCGGCGGCGGCGCCACGTGCGTGACCGCGACGAATACCGCTACCAGGATCGGAAGCAGGCAGAGCAGCGCGATCGCAACCCAGCTGCGCGGCCGGCGGGCTAGCTTTGCCAGTTCCACGCCGATCACTGGCTGCTCCCCTCGGTCTCGGGCTCGGCCCCGGCGTCACGCGGCCGCGCAGTGCCGTCTGCGGCCACCGAATCAGAGCCGGGCATACCGGGGAACGGGGCCGACGCCCGGCCGAACCGGTCCGAGCCAGACCCGGTTACCGATAGCACGAGATCCTCGAGCGAGCGCCGTTCCGGGCCGATCTCGGTGACTCGCAGGCCCGCGGTCACGAGTTGCGCATTCACCTGCGCGACGTCAGCATCGGCGACCACCAGCCGGTCCGCGTCGCGATGCACGATCCGCCCGCCCAGCACTGCCGCGGCCTGCCCGGCGTCGGGAGTGCGCACGAGCACCCGGCCGGTTGGCCCCCGGAGGCGTGAGAGGTCGTCCTGCAAGACCAGCCTGCCCCGGTTGACTACGCCGACCCTGGTGCATAGCTGCTCCACCTCGGACAGCTGATGGCTGGACAGGAAGATGGTGGTGCCAGCCGCGTTAAGCTCGCCGAGCAGGTCGCGGATCTCCCGGATCCCCTGCGGGTCCAGGCCGTTGGTCGGCTCGTCGAGCACGAGCAGCCGCGGAGACCGCAGCAGCGCTGCCGCGAGGCCGAGGCGCTGGCGCATGCCGAGCGAGTATTTGCGCACTGCGCGGTCGTCAACGCCGCCAAGCCCGACCCGGTCCAGCGCGTCGGCCACCCGGCGCTTGCGATTCCTGCGACCGCCGCGCACCCTCGGACCAGAAGCGTCGACCACCATCAGGTTGGCGCGCCCGGACAGGTGAGCGTACGCGGACGGGGCCTCGATCAGCGCGCCGATCTGCGGCAGCACAGTGGAGACATGCCGCGGAATGGACGCGCCCAGCACCTCCATGGTGCCGCTCGTCGGATAGACAAGGCCGAGGAGCATGCGCACGACCGTTGTCTTGCCTGACCCGTTCGGGCCGAGGAAGCCGTACCGGTCACCCTCGCGCACCTGCAGGTCCACCCGGTCGACGGCGAGAACCTGGCCGAAGCGCTTGGTCAGGCCGGTGGTAACAATCACATCGATTCCAGCAGGCTGGCGGCGGCGTACTCAAGCCGGCTCACGGTCACCGCACCGGTCAGCAGGTACACCTGCCCGGTCGGCGCGCGGGTCAGCAGCATCGCGATCAGCGGTGTCTGGACCACGACCGCTGTGCCATTAGCGAGGGTAATAGTTGCGCCAACCCCGCTCGCCGCCGAGAGGGCTTCGTTGCCGACGCGCGCGGGCAGGGGCACGACGGCGAATCGCGAGAATCCCGCCCCGTACGCGGCCACATCGGACAAGCCGGACGGGTTCGCAACGCGACGGATCCAGCCGAGCTGGCCAGGCAGCGGCGGGCCGAAGCCGTTCAGTACTCCGCTTGCATCCGGCAGCGTGGTCGTGCTGAGGTCGATGCCAGGACCTGGCTGCGGCGTCAGTATCGCCGCGGCCGGCCTGGCTAGCCTGACATCGAGGAATCGGCTCACCAGTACCGGAGCGGTCTCACCCTGGCCGAATATCTCGACCTTGACCGGCAGGCCGGTACGCGGGTCAGCCCAGATCTCGACCGCGCTGATCGTGGACGCGGAGTCCACCGGCACGAGGCGCAATCCGGCCGCGTCAATCCCGGCGATGCGCTGCGTTGGCAGCCGGGTGAATCTGGTCGCCCGGCTGGCGAAGCCGACCAGCCTGCGGGCCAGATCTGGCGGGAGCAGGTCAGGTGCCTGCGGCAAGCGCACCGGCTGTGCACCGACGACCCTGGTGAGCTGATTGTTGGTGTAGTTCCACAGGTAAGTGCCGCGGCTGGTCTGGTAGATGTCGTTCTCTCCCGCCGTGGTGAGCTGATCGGCGCGCCAGCTTCCGGGTGAGCGGTACCAGACGTACTGGTTGGTGTTGCCGTCCAGGAGCGAGATCACGTTGCCAAGGTCGGGCAAGGTGGGCAAGCCCAGGTCGACATAGCTCTGCGCGTAGCCCTGGTAAGACACGTCGGCCGACGCCGCGATGCGCGCGCGAAGCTGGGCCGCGGACAGCACGGAGGCACGCACCGGCAGGGCAGCTATCACCGCCGGGAGCGCACACAGCCCCGCTACCCCGGCTGCTACGACCGCCCATCGGCGGAGCGCCTGGCGTCTCAGGACAGCCATCGGGGGCTGCGCGGATCGGCTGCCATCAGTCCAGGTTACGTCGGCCCGCCGATGCGGTTCGCCTGGCCCGGCAGCCGTAAAGGCCAGGCCAAGACTTATTATTTGATGTCGAACTCTTAGTAGTCTAATCTTAGGGCAACGGTTTGCCGAGAGGTGAAGAACAACAGATGACTGACTCAACAGCAGTGGCGGGCACAACAGCGGCGGCGGACCCGGCACCGGCCCGGTATGGCGGCTACCCCGACCTGGCCGGCAAGGTCGCCATCATCACTGGCGGATCGCGCGGCATCGGGGCGGCCACCGCGGCAGCACTCGCGGCCAACGGCGCATCTGTCGCCGCAGTCGGCCGGGACGAGGCAGCTCTGGCCGCGGTCACGGCCGGCGTCCGCCAGCGTGGCGGCCGGGCGATCGGGATTGCCGCCGACTGCACTGCGCCGGGCGACCTGGTCCGCATGGCGGCAACAGTCGTGAGCGAGCTAGGGCCACCCGACATCCTGGCAGCGTTCGCCGGCGGTAACGGCATGCCGGTGCCAACGGCGCAGGAGACGCCGGAACACTGGCGGGACATCATCGAGACAGACTTGAACTCGGTGTTTTACACGGTGCGCGCCGTGCTTCCCGCGATGACGGAGCGCGCCAGCGGCGCGATCATTCTCATGTCGTCCGCGGCGGCGCGGCAAGCCGCCAAGTCCGCGGCCGCCTACGCGGCAGCTAAGGCCGGCGTGATCGCTTTCGGCCGGCATCTGGCCGGAGAGCTCGCCCCGCGCGGCATCCGGGTCAACTGCGTAGCCCCGTCGGCAACCGAGAACGACAAGATGCGCGCCTGGATGTCACCGGAGCAGCGCGCCGCGCTGGGCGCCAGCTTCCCGCTCGGACGACTCGGCCAGCCCGACGACGTCGCGGCCGCCGCTCTCTTCCTGGCGTCGGAGGCCTCCGGGTGGATTACCGGAGCAACGCTCGACATCGCCGGCGGCAAGATCATGCTGTGACGCCGCGTGCCATTCCGCTGGCGCAACTGGCTGTTGCCCACGCGGGTCAGAAAGCGGGACCGCGGTCGATCCGGTCGCCCCGGCTGGCGCTGCCGCGGTCGGCGGCGGCCCAGCTCCACGCGTACTCGGGATCCTCAGCGACGCCAGCCGAGTCAGCCAGCAACAGCGGCCGGAACGTGTCGATCATGACAGCCGTCTCGTCGGTCGAGGTCTTGCCCTCGGCAATGCCGTTGATGACCGCTTCGACCGCACCGGGCTGCGGGCCGTGAGTGAACCCCGACGGATGCAGCGTGATCGAGCCGAGCCCGACGCCTGAGCCCTTGCGCGCGGAGTAGTCGCCGGCCACGTAATACATCATCTCGTCAGAGTCGACGTTGTGATGGTTGTAAGGGATCGGCACCGCCTCGGGATCAAAATCCAGCGGTCGCGGGCAGAACGAGCAGATAACGAAGTTCGGTCCCTCGAACGTCTGGTGAACCGGCGGCGGCGCGTGCGTGCGCTTCACGATCGGCTCGAAATCAGCGATGTTGAACGCGTACGGATACAGGTAACCGTCCCAGCCCACCACGTCGAACGGGTGGTAGGCGTACGTCAGCCTGGTCAGCCCGCTGGAGTTACGAACGATGACGGGCACGTCCTCGCCGTCGGCGAGCAGCGGACCGGCCGGGCCGCGCAAGTCGCGCTCACAGTACGGCGAGTGCTCCAGGAACTGGCCGTACTGCGACAAGTACCGTCGCGGCGGGCGGATGTGCCCGCGCGCCTCCACGACCAGCGCGTGCACGCCCGAAGGGGCCGGCCGCCAGCGATGAATGGTCCCGCGCGGCACGATGACGTAGTCGCCCGCGCCGGCCTCGATGCTGCCGTACACCGACTCGAACGTGGCCGAGCCGGAGCGCAGGTAGACAGCCTCGTCTCCGGATGAGTTCCGGTACAAGTCGGAGGCGGCATCTGCGGCAGCGAACGAGATGCGCACGTCGTCATTAGCCATCATGAGCTGGCGGCCGAGTACCAGGTCGCCGCCCGCAGGCATGTCCTGCGTCCGGTAGTGACGCGGAAGCAGCGGGTGGTTCGGCCTGACTGCCGCCTCCGCCGCGGCATCCTGCAAGCCCTCGCTTTTGACGATCGCCGTCGGCGGATGCTGGTGGTACAGCAACGACGAGTCGGACACGAAGCCCTCCTCGCCCATCAGCTCCTCTGCGTAGAGGTGCCCGGCCGCGTCACGGAACCGGATGTGGCGCTTTCGCGGAACCTCCCCCGTCATCCGGTAGTACGGCATTTCGTCCCCTTCTGACCGGCTCGTCGCTGAGCGGGCGGCGCGATAGGCGGCTTCGCGAGGGAATTGCCGCGACGCGCCAAACGACCGGCTTGCCGCCTGCCTGCTTGCAGCACCACCCAATCCTGACTATAAGGGGAACGCGGTCAGACGGACATCGCGGAGGAAGGGCTCACGCCGATGAGCGCGGAGACGACCAGCAGCGGGCTCCCGGGTCCGGGCACTGCCCAGATCGAGCGGGCACGGCCAGAGCGAGCACCAGGGGCGCTGCGGATACTAGCCTTCACGGCTGTCGGCTTCGGCCTCGCCGCGCTCGCCGCGGCCACGTTCATCCTGTCGTATTCCGGCATTCACGCCCTGGCGCTGCAGGCCGGGATAGCGCCGCGGCTGGCGCGTGGCTACCCGCTGCTGATCGACGCGATGCTGGTGATCGTGCTGGCCGCCGTTCTCGCGCTGCGCGGTGCCGACCTGCCGAGCAAGATATTCGCGTGGGTGACCTTGCTGGCCGTGCTGGCCGCGGCGGCAGGTGCCGATGCGCTGCACGCGGCTGGCCACAAACTCCCTGACCACGTAGCCGCGATCACGGCCGCGGTGCTGCCGTGGGCATTGGTCTTCCTGGCATTCGCGCTGTTGCTCACGATGCTGCGGCACGCCAGGCTGCGCCGGCTTGGCGCATCTCGCGGCCGCCGGCCGAACGGGCAGCTGACGAGCGCAGCGGCGATCGTGCCAGGGATGGACTTGCCGGGATGGGACCAGGTGCCGACTGCGGCGCCGCTCGCTGCGACAGGCAGCAGCACGCCCCGCCAACCGGAGCCGGACCTGGCAGTCGACGCTGACGCCGCACCGGACGAGGCCGGGCCGGACGAGGCTGAACTTGACGAGACAGCGCCGGACGAGACGGCGCCGGACGAGACAGGGGCGGCCGGGCCGGACGGGGACCCGCCAGATGACCCGGACATGCCGGTGTTCCACCGCATGTGGAGTGCGCCGACGCCGCCGGAGTCGCCAGCCTGACGGCCGCGGTTCACCGGTCTAGCCCAGCCGGGCGACCAGGGCGGTAGCGATCGCGGCGATCCCTTCGCCCCGACCGGTCAGACCCAGCCCGTCGCTCGTCGTAGCGGACAGGCTCACAGCTGCGCCGCCGAGGGCTGCCGACAGCGCCTGCTCCGCTTCAGCTCGCCGGGCCGAGATCCGCGGCCGGTTGCAGATGACCTGGACTGCCACGTTTCCTATCTGGTAACCGGCGGCAGCCGTTAGCCTGGCGGTTTCCTGCAGGAGCGCGGTGCCAGGGGCACCCGCCCACTCCGGCCGGTCGGTACCGAACTGACTGCCGAGGTCGCCGATCCCGGCCGCGGAGAGCAGCGCGCTACAGGCGGCATGCGCCGCCACGTCTCCATCAGAATGCCCGGCCAGGCCATCCTCGCCAGGCCACAGCAAGCCGGCAAGGTACAACGGCCTGCCTGCGCCGATCGGATGAACGTCAACGCCGATGCCGACCCGCGGCAGCAAGCCGGCCACGACCGTCAGGACGCGAGAATCTCGTCCAGCAGGGCTTCGGCCTTGTCCTCGTTAGTCTTCTCGGCAAGCGCCAGCTCACTGACCAGGATCTGCCTGGCCTTCGCCAGCATCCGCTTCTCGCCGGCCGACAGGCCCCGCTCGCGATCCCGACGCCACAGGTCACGCACTACCTCGGCGACCTTGTTGACATCCCCGGAAGCGAGTTTCTCCAGGTTGGCCTTGTACCGCCGGGACCAGTTAGTCGGCTCCTCGGTGTAGGGGGCGCGCAGTACCTCGAATACGCGCTCAAGTCCCTCCTGCCCGACGACGTCGCGAACGCCTACTAGCTCGGCGTTGTCCGCGGGAACACGCACAGTCAGGTCGCCCTTGTCGACCTTCAGCACTAGGTAGGTTCTATCCTCACCCTTGATCACACGGATTTCGATTTCCTCGATCCGAGCGGCCCCATGGTGGGGGTAGACGACGGTGTCGCCGACCTTGAATGACATGTGGCATGTACCCCTTCCGCAGAACCTCATCTTACCACGTTCGGCGTCGGCGATTCTCCGTCGTTGGCGGCAAAGGTGCAGGTCAATGGCGCAGTTGGCAGTACGCAAAATTGCCTGCGCCAAGTGCGGGCGGCGCGGCGGGGCCGGCCAGGCGGCAAAGCGGGTGCTAGCTGAGGCCAGGGCGTGCTGTGACCGCCGTCACTGGCCCATACTGAAAGTAGACGTTCGCTCCTGTCGAGAGGTAAGCGTGAACTCAGGCGGCGAACCGGAACGGGACGACACTGGCCTGCCACCGGTCGACATCGAGATCCCCGACGATGCGCGGGAA
>DATJNX010000008.1:0-71624 GCA_035507615.1 Streptosporangiaceae bacterium | reverse complement strand
GAACCGGCTGGCGGGGGAGGCCTGCCAGAGCTCTCGGCGGCGCCACGGCAGGATCACCACCGCAATCGCGCTGAACAGGTAGGTGACTGCGATCACCAGCGTCGCGTCCAGCGTGTAGGTCTCGAACTTGATCGAGTACGCGTACACCGCGCTGAGCGCTACCGCCGGCAGCAGCATGAGGACCAGTGAGTACAGCGGCACCTTGCGCTTCTCCGACACCTCGGCGGCCCGGTCCGGCAGCACCCGGTCGAACGCCGCCGCGAAGATGACCCGGCTCGAGGACAGGAACAATGTGCCGACCCAGCCGAAGAACCACAGGCTGAGCGCCAGGATGAGAGCGACCTGGAAGACGGTGTTGTGCACCAGCCAGCCCGCGAACAGGAACGGGTACGGCCATATCCCGAACTGCGGCGTGAGGTTGTAGTCGAGCGAGTTCAGGTTCTGGTAGAACCCCCAGCCGATTGTCTTGTCGACCAGCAGCAGGAACACGATGGTCAGCAGGACGGTGATCCAGAGGCCGGTGAACATGCCGGTGAAGACGCGCCTGAAGTCGCTCGCGCCGCGGATCTCGCCATACAGCGTCGAGCCCCAGTTCGGCCACAGGATGAAGAACATCATGGCCGGGACCAGGAGCATCGTCGGCCCGAGCGGCCCGAAGCCGATGTTGTAGGTGCTGTACCCGGCCTTCTTCGCCGCGGCATTGGTGGCCGCGTAAGCGTTGTGCACGCCGAAGATCTTCTGGGCTTCGTAATTGAAGGAGCTGACGAACGAGGCGTGGCTGTTGATCAGGAGCAGGATGACGATCACCGCGAACGCCACCAGGCCGCCGTAGAAGCACCACTTCTGGATGCGCGCGTATCCGGCCATGCCGAGCGACACCAGGACGCCAGCGATCGCGATCGTGATCAGGCACACCACGAAGATGCCGGTCTTGGAGGTGAACCACAGGGCGCCGCCGGGCGAGCCGAGCGTCGCCCACAGCGGCTGGAAGACCATGACCGACAGGATGTTGCCGTAGATCGGCGCCCACAGCCAGAGGATGAACCACCAGCCGGTCGCGGCCATCACGAAGCCGATGCCGCCGCCCAGGATCCGGGTCTGCCAGACATAGTCGCCACCTGCGCGCGGGATCGTCACGATCAGCCCGCTGTAGGCGACGACCAGGAATGAGACCAGGATCGCCGAGATGATGATCGAGGTAATGAACTGGCCCTGCGGAAACGCCGGGCCAGCAAAGGTGAACTCGTAGATCCCTAGCGTTATGAAGTTCGTCGCCAGGCAGGCATAGATGATCGAATCACGTACCGACCAGCCGCGGACCAGGCCGGTCGCGTTACGCAGGAACAGGGTCGGGGTTCCGCTAACGGATTCTGTCGCCATTTCCGCCTCTCAGTTAAGGGCGGCCAGTGTGACTGACCGCCCGATGTTGGGCCCGTCCGCCTGGCGCCCGTCCGGCGTCAGCCGTTCACCAGCAGGTACTTGCTTACTTTCGCTTTCTTCTTGTCCAGTTCCAGCACAGCGCCCTGCAGCACGCCGTCGCCGTACACGCTGCCCGGGTTGATCGCCATCGTCCTGCCCAGCCGCTTGATAGCACGGCTCTCGTGAATGTGTCCGTGCACCGAGAGCATCGGCTGGTGCTTGAGGATCGCGTCGCGGACGGCTTTGGAGCCGACCGGCTTCATTGCCGCGCCGCCGTGCATCGGCCGCAGGTTCTCGTCCAGTGCAGGCGCCTCGTCCAGCCCGGTCCCGTACGGCGGCGCGTGGAAGTTGAAAATGGCCCGGCCCATGTCCGGCACGAGCGCGGCAAGCGCCTCGATCTTCGGGGCTAGTTCCTCTTCCGGAGCCTCCCGGTGGGTGTTCCACGGCGTCGGGTTGGTCCAGCCCATGGACACCAGGGAAAAGCCGTCGAGGTCCAGCAACTTGCCCTCGGCGAAGCTGACGCACGGCGAAGCTTCGATGACATCGTCGATCTCGAAGATGTCGTCGTTGCCGCCGTTGAGGATGCACGGGATCTGGCCGCCGCGCAGTTTGCCGTCGGCCATATCGAGCCAGCGGTCGAGCGAGCTGAGCATCTCGTGTTCGAAGCGCTCGCCCACCGCAGCCTCACTGCCGCCAAGATGTGCCAGCTCGTCAGGGCTGACGATGGCCGGATAGAAGCCGCTGTTGCGGATCCTGGTGATGATGCCGTCGAGCTCGGACTTGGAATCGAGGCGCAGAGTCTCGCCGCGTAGCGTCACCTGCCAGTAGCCGTTGTGTTCCGTGATCGGCACCATGGCCTTGCCGGTGACATCGCCTCCGAGCACCACCAGATCGGCCTTGTAGAAGGCTGCCGAGTTGAGGAACTTGCGCCAGCAGACTTCTGACCCGTGGATATCGGTGGCAAAAAAGATCTTCATGTCGCTATCGCGCCTTTGCTGTCCGCCTGTTCAATGGGTGTAGCAGTCGCGCAACAGCACGTCAAGATTCGCTGGCCCGGTAATGACGCAATGGCCTGCGACAACGAAACCGGCGCAGCGGCGCGGCGTGTCGGGCCGCAGGAGGGCGGTTGTTGATGCGAGGGCGCGGCCGGTCAGTGGCCGACTTCCTCCGGGAGCTCGTACCAGCGGACGCGATCGCCGACGTTGGCACGCAGCTTCCACTTCATGCCCTTAGGCACCGACTCGGCGACCTCGGAAAGCTGCTTGGCCTGAGCCATCGGGTCGTGCGGGCTGCTGGCCGGTACGAGCCCGGGCTTCTCCTCGGTCAGCGCCGGGAGCTTGGTCAGGTTCCCGGTGACCGTGCGCCACCAGCCCCAGTCGCCGGCCAGCAACTGCCCGAATCGCTTGCTGTCCAGGACCGGCTCGCTTGCGCCGTCGGCGGACTCTCGCACCGGCAGCCCGGCTAGCAGTTGCACGATGTCCCTGGCGTCTTTCTCGTTCAGCTCTACGATCTGGAGCTTCGACAGCAGCACGTCGATGGCATCGACGGTGAACGGGAGGCGGTGATATCCCGGCCGGAAGTCGAGCACGTGGCACATGGTCAGCCGGTCCACCATGATGTCGATGGGCCTGCCCGAGGGGGCGGTGAAGTACATCTGCCGGTCGCCGTTGAGGTTGTTGAACCTGCGATCCGGGACGCAGCCGTTGTCCTCGAGGAACGCGGCGGTGGCCTTGCGTCCCTTAGACAGGCACGCGAAGTCCATGTCCTGGCCCGGCCGCTGCCGCGGCGGCAGCCCCGGAGTGAGCACCCGGACAGCGAGGCCGCCGAGCAGCTTCAATCCGACGCCGGCCTGTTGCGCGCCTTCAGCCAGGGCAATCGCCTCTGGCAGCGGATCGTTGGCAACGACTTCTGGCGCTTCGCCAGGCTGAACTCCCACGGCAGCTCCTGCACGGCGACGAGGTAATCCGTCTACCGCACAATACAGCCGAGTTATGTCCGAAGTGATAGCGCGAAATCTTCGCCGGCAAATCCTCGGGACCGGATTCAGGGCGCCAGACTACGCCGGGGGCAAGCCGATTCCGGCTCGCTGGCTTTCTGCTGCCTCCTCCGGAGCCGCCTCCGCAGCGGCCTCGGGCCCGGCGGTGCCGGTCGCCCCGAGATCGGCACCTTCGTAGCTCTCCTCAGCTGCCGCAGCTCGCGGGACGGGGATCTCGTGTACCGAATGTCCTGGGATGGGCTCAAGCTGGCGCCCGCCATCGACTGCCATGAAGGCCCCGCCAGCAACCTCAGTGCGCGGCGGCGCACCGTGATGCTTCCACCTCGGGTGCCGGTGCGCATACAGGACAAGTGATATCCAGAACGCTAGCGATCCGGCAATGACTATCGGCATGACCCAAAGGCTGACGAGCGGTCCTGACATGGCATCCACCCCCGGTCTCTGGCCATGTCCCGGTCAAAGCCATACCCCGCAGTTGCAATCCCGTACCACAGAACCCACCCGTACCGCGGGACTCAGAACGACCAGCCCGGCCCAGCAGGACGAGCGGACGATCGTCGCCAGCCGAAGCTAGAAACCTGGCTGCACGAGTCCGGCCTCGTATGCGGCCACGACCAGCTGCGCCCGGTCCCTGGCCGACAGCTTGGTCATCGCACGGCCGGCATGCGTCTTCACCGTTGACTGGCTCACGTATAGCTGACCGGCGATCTCCTCGTTGGACAGGCCGGTACCGATAAGCCGGACCACCTCGCGCTCCCGCGGCGTCAGCTCGGACAGCCCGGGCACCGGGCGCGGCCTGCGGGACTGAGTGCTGAACTCGGCGATCAGCCGACGGGTCACCGCGGGCGACAGCAGCGCGTCGCCCCCCGCCACGACCCTGACCGCCCTGATGAGCTCGGCCGCGTCAGTGTCCTTGAGCAGGAAGCCAGCCGCCCCGGCCCGCAGGCCTTCGAAGATGTACTCGTCGAGCTCGAACGTCGTCAGGATGATCACGTGGACCCCGGCCAGTTCCGCCCGGCCTGCGATCTGCCTGGTTGCCTCGATGCCGTCCAGTACTGGCATCCGGATGTCCATGAGGAGCACATCCGGCCGCTCGCTCACGGCGAGCCTGACCGCTTCATCTCCGTTCGCGGCCTGGCCGGCAATCTGCATGTCGTCCTCGGCGTCCAGCAGGGCGGCGAACCCGGTCCGGACCAGCGCCTGGTCGTCGGCCAGCCCGACCCGGATCACGCCGACCTGCCTGCATTCGGCGGTTGTCCCCCGGCTGCCTCCGGGCCGGTGCCGCCGTGATCCCCGACGAGGGCGGGTGAGCTGGGCAGCCACGCGACCACCCGGAATCCCCCGTCGCTGCGCCGTCCGGCCGATAGCCGGCCGCCGAGCGCGCGGGCGCGCTCGGTCATCCCGGTGATGCCGTTGCCCGGCTCCGCAGCTCCTGATGACCGGGCCGGCCCTGCGTCGTCTACCTGGACGAGCACGCCATCCTCCTCGTAGGAAACGAGCACGTCGGCCGCTGAGCTAGCACTGTGCCGCGCGGCATTGGTCAGCGCCTCCTGGACGATCCGGTAGGCAGCCGCATCGACGCCGGCCGGAAGCTGCCGCTCCTCACCGCGGAGCCGCAGCCTCGGCTCCACACCAGCCCTGCGGGCAGTCGACAGCAGATCGTCGAGCTGCCCGAGGCCGGGGCTCGGCGCCCGGGGCGCAGCGTCGTCATCCGAGCGCAGCACGCCGAGTACAGACCGCAGTTCGGTCAGCGCTTGCCTGCTGACGTCGTGGATCGCGGTCAGGGCTTCCCTGGCCCGCTCTGGCTGGCGGTCCATGAGGTGCAGCGCCGTGTTGGCCTGGACGTTGATCACCGAGATGTTGTGCGCAACGACGTCGTGCAGGTCCCTGGCGATCCGCATCCGCTCCTCGCTGGCCTGGCGGCGAAGCTGGTCGGCGCGATTGCGGGCCAGCTCAGCCGCATGCTGACGGCGGAAGCGGACGAACTCCGCTACTGCTAGCAGCACCAGCAGCCAGGCGGCGATGCCCAGCGCGACGGGTACCGACGTGTGGCCGTCCATGCCGATCTGCCAGAGCGGCCAGCAGGTCGCCGCGTAGCCGATGACCAGGGAGATGACGGCGGCCAGCCGTTTCCCGGCGACCACCGCGCTGACGAAGGCCACGATCAGGGCCAGCCAGATCATTCCGGCGTGGCCGACCGCTCCGGCCAGCAGCGTCGCGGCCAGCGACACCGCTAGCACGGCCACCGGGAACTGCCGGCGGAAGATCAGCACCAGCCCTGCGACCGCCAGCAGAAGGTAGCCGGCCCAGTTGGGCGCGCTCTGCGAATGATGCCAGGACCATGCCGCGTCAGTGGCGCCAAGCTGCACCGCAGCCACGACGAGGGCGATCGTGATGTCGATCAGCCAGCGGCGTGGCGCGTTGTGCGGGCGCATCCCGGCCTGCGCGGACTCAGTCATGACTAACCCCGACGCTACGTCAGGCCGGCGGTTGACCGCGTCGCCCTGCGGCTGACTTCGCGAGCAGCCGCCTGCGTCCGACGTCTACCCAGGGACCGCTTCAGCCGGCGAATTGCCGGCCTGCAGGCCGATGACAACGGGCGGCCGGGCCGGGCAGCATGACTAGCGCCTGACAGCCAGCTCCCCGGCCAGCCGGATGGCTACTGTCAGCAGAGACACGAGCAAACCCAGGGAGAGCCGATGCCACAGCCGGACCTCATCGTGAACCCGCTCAGCGGCGAGGAAATCGTCATCGTGCGCAGTGCCGCGGAGACCGGCGGGCAAGTGCTCGACTGGGAACTCAGGCTGGCTCCCGGCGGC
This sequence comes from Streptosporangiaceae bacterium, assembly GCA_035507615.1. Lineage (GTDB taxonomy): Bacteria > Actinomycetota > Actinomycetes > Streptosporangiales > Streptosporangiaceae > JAJYUU01. The sequence continues at coordinate 65,390 of DATJNX010000008.1, read as the reverse complement.
CGGGTGCCGAGCAGCCACGTTCATCCCGGGCAGCGGGAGACCTTTACTGTGCTGGACGGAAGGATGCGCTTCCGGGTCGGCTGGCGCCGCTTCGTCGCGGGTCCCGGCCAGCGAGTGGCAGTGCCACCGGGCGCTGTCCATCATTTCGCCAATGCCGGCCAGGTCACCGCCCGAGTCGCTGTCGAGTCGCGGCCGGCCCTCCGCATGGAGGAACTGCTTGAGACCGCCGCGGCACTCGCGCAAGACCAGCACCGCGCTGGCCGAGCGCTGCCCCGGCCGCTGGATCTCGCCCTGTTCATGACCGAATTCGAGGACGAAGTCGCGGCCCCGTACCTGCCCAGATCTGCGGTCCGGCTGGTCATGCGGCGGCTGGCGCGCAGCGCGCGCACCCGCGGGCTCGACGCCGCGTACCAGCGGCTCCGGGCACGCCAGGGGGCTCGCACCGGAAAACCGGATGCCGACACCCGCGCCGACCCGCGGACCTCCGGTGCCGTCCGTGCCAACTATTGAGGTCACCGACCTGGTCAAGCGCTACCGAGGTGCCGAGCGCAACGCGGTGGACGGGATCAGCTTCCAGGTCGCCAGTGGTGACTTCTGCTGCCTGCTAGGTCCGAACGGCGCAGGGAAGACCACCACGATCGCGATCCTCACCACCACGCTGGAGCCGACCTCGGGCGTCGTGCGGATCGGGGGACGCGACATCGCTGGCGACCAGGCAGGCGTGCGCCGCCAGATCGGCGTGGTGTTCCAGCAGCCCGCCCTGGATCACAACCTCACGGCGGAGGAGAACCTGCGGCTGCACGCCGTGCTGTACGGGATGTACCGGTGGCGGCCGCTGTACCGGACGATGCCGGCGGCTTACCGAAGCCAGGTCACCGAGCTTGCCGGCATCCTCGGCATGTCTGACCAGCTCGGCCGGCCAGTCAGGTCGCTGTCAGGCGGACAGCGCCGGCGGCTGGAGATCGTGCGGGCGCTCATGCACCAGCCGGCTGTGCTCTTCCTGGACGAGCCGACTGCGGGCCTTGACCCGCAGAGCAGGAGAAGCCTGTGGGCTTACCTGGGGCAAACGAGGGAACAGTTCGGCACCACAATCCTGCTGACGACGCATTACCTGGAGGAAGCCGAGTCCGCTGACGCCGCGTACGTCATCGTCGCTGGCCGCCTCGTCGATCGCGGCAGTCCGGCGGAACTCAAACAGCGACACGGCAGCCGCTCGCTTGAAGACGCCTACCTCACCCTGCTTGGTGACGAGCAGGAACGCGACCGGGCATGACGGGGCGGATCGCTCGCATCAGCGCGGCCAGCCGGGCGGACAGCGGGCCCGCCGAAACGGGAGCGCCAGCCACCGCCGGCGCGGCCGTCAAGATCAGCGCAGCGGCTGAGATCAGCGCGCTCCTCGCGATCGCCCAGCGCGATGTCGTCAAACTGCTCAGGGACAAGCTGCGGCTGGCGGTGAACCTGGCGTTCCCTGTCCTGCTTATCGCGGGTCTCGGCGGCCTGCTGCAGGCGACCGTCGGCAAGGTCACCGGGCTGAGCACGATAGCGCTGTCATTCACCGGCGTGCTCGCGGCGAGCTTGTTCCAGTCCGCTGCAGCCGGAATGATCTCGATCGTGGAGGACCGCGAGAACGACTTCTCCCGCGAGCTCTTCATCGCGCCGGTCTCCCGGCTGACGCTGCTCGGCGGGAAGATCGCCGGAGAAAGCGCGGTAGCGGTGAGCCAGGGCGTGCTGATCGTCGCTTTCGCGGTAGCTTTCGGCGTCCGGATGACGGGCTGGCAGCTGCTCGGCCTGGCCGGTACCGGCCTGGCGTGCTGCCTGCTCGGTGCCGCTTTCGGGCTGGCCACGATCGCGGCACTGCCGAACCAGCGGTCCGCGATGCAGATCTTTCAGTTCCTGATCATCCCGCAGTACGTGCTCGGCGGCGTTCTGGTGCCGCTCGCCGGGGCGCCGCGGCTGCTCGCTGACATTGCCTGGCTCATGCCGATGCGCTATTGCGTGGAGCTGATGCGTGCCACCTTTTACGCGGGGATGCCGGGCTACCAGCGCGTCGTCACCGTCAGCGCTGGCGTCGACCTCGCGGTCATCGCCGCGCTCACGGTCGCGCTGCTCGCTGCGGGCGGCGCATTGTTCAGCTACCGGGAACGGGTCAGGTAACCGCGCGGCTGGCTTCCAGCACCCGGCTGAAGGCGCGCAGGTAACTGCCGTCGCCCTGGCGTTCGCGCAGCAGCCAGTACTCCGCGCCCCAGAACAGGTAGGCCCATAGCCCGGACGGCACGTCGTGGCTGAGCCGCATGGCCGAGTTGTAATTGAGAACCACGTGCTCGGGCAGGCAGCTGAACATGCCCCTGCCCGGCATGCTTGGCGGCGTCGTCACGGTTTCCCATGGCTCGGCCTGGCCCTCGGCGACTATCAGCCGCCGGCCGGCGGCGGCAACGTCCCGGCAATACCGGATGCTCGCGTGCCGTACCCACCGGGCGTTGCTGCCGGCCAGGTAGGCAGTCACCGGTCCCAGCCGCGCCAGCCCGTGCCGGGGGTAGAAGTCCAGGCCGACGACGTCGGCGAACCGGGCTGCCACGGCCAGCGAGTCACCCTGGTCCCTGGTTCGCCACTGCTGCTGCAGTCTCACTGGTGACGATGTCGGCAGGAAGCCGTTGAGGACGACCGGCCGCGTCTCGTCGGCAGCGCGGACCGCGGCGACCTCCGCGGCAACGAAGCTGGCCGCCAGCCGCCAGGAATGCTCCATGCCCAGCGGATCGACCGCGTCATGCTCAACCTGCCAGCCGGCAATCTCCGGGCGGCCCCGGTATCGCTCCACGATCCGGGTGACGAAGCGGACCGCCGCGTCGAGCAGCGCCCGATGCGCACGCTCACCGATCAGCTGCCCCTCCGGCAGCGGAACAGGCAAGTAATGGGCGGGAACGAAGAATTCGGGGTAGCCGAACGCCTTTACCGCGCCGACGCACAGGATGACCTGCTTGCCCGCCCCGGCGGCCGCGTCAAGCTGCCGATCGAGTGCGGCGGTGTCGAACTCGCCTGGGGCCGCCTCGATCTGCTCCCAGTAGGCGGCCAGCCGGATCATCGGGAACGGATACGCCAGCAACTCAGCGAGCGCGCGCTGCGGATCGAGCCCGAACTCCCGTGCTTGCAGCGGCCGGAAGCTGAGTCCGAGCAGTGTGCTGCCAGCCGGCTCCACGGGGACCCGCGACCACTCGCGGGTTATCTGCCGGCCCGGTCTGGCGACCCTGAGCTCACCCAGGACCGGAACCGCGGAAGCCACCCGCGATGCCAGGCTCATCGCTGCGCCGTGCTGGCTAGCACGCGGCGCCCGCCGCCAGGCGCCTCCGGTGTTGGCACCGATGCCGTCGCGGCGATCAGGTCAGCCACTTCGGCCGCGGCGGAAGGCCTGGCCAGTGCGTGGCTGCCGGCCCGCAGCAGGGCCAGCGCGCCCGGATCGCTGGCCAGCTCGCCGATCACCCGCACCATCACGCGGACGTTAGGCACGACGCGGCCCGCTCCGGCCCTGGTCACCAGGTCGCAGTTGCCGTGTTCCTGACCGGGCAGGTGGGAGGTCAGCAACATCGGCGTCTCGCAGCAGGCGGCTTCGGCGATCATGCCGGGCCCGGCTTTCATCACGACAACGTCCGCACATCGCAGCCAGTCCCCGACGTTCGTGACGAAGCCCAGGACAGTCAGCCGGCCAGGGCTGCCGCGCCGCGACGTGCTCAGCCGGCGTCGCAAGCGCTCGTTCCGGCCGCACATCACGACGACGCGCCCGTCCGGGACCGCCGCCAGGATCGCCCGGGCCCGGCGTGCCATGCCGCCGCAGCCCTCAGCCCCGCCGGCCAGCAGCACGAGGAAGTCGCTGTCGGCGACGCCCAGCCGCCGGCGCAGGCCAGTGCGATCTGCGGCGGCAAGTCGTCCGGGCACAGCGCCGACAGCGGCGGGCAGGCCGACGTCGGTGCACGCAGTATCAGGCAGGAGGCCGGCGAACCGGGCACCGGCATGCGCCGTGGGTACCGCGACATGGCAGGCGCCCGGATGCCGCCACGATGCGTGCACGCTGACGAGGTCGGTCACCAGGGTGATCACGGGGGTCCGCTGCGCGGCGAGCGCTGCTGGCCGTCCGGTCAGCGGATGGCAGGACACGATCACGGCCGGCCGGGTCGTGGCGACGGCCTGCGTGACGGGCCGGTTGGCGAGAGCGAACACCGTCCGCCACGCCACCGCCATGACCGGCCGGGAATTGGTGAGGTGGTACGCCGCGCCCCAGGCCCACGGTGCCCTGCGAACGACCGGACCGTACGAGCGGGCGAGCCAGCGCAGCGGCCGGGCGGCGGCCGGCCCGGCCAGCGGATCGCACAGCACTGGCTGGAACTGCCCTGGGTACCGGGCCGCCAGGGCGCCGATGACTGCCTCGGCAGCCCGCCGGTGCCCGCCTCCGGTGTCTGACACGAGGAACAGGACGGACCGCGCCGCTTCCCCGGTGGACTGGCCGGCCGGGCCCGGAGATGTGACGTCTTCGCACGCCGGGTAAGTCTGGTGAGCCACGGAGCCATGGTGCCGAAGGACCGGGTCCGGCGTCGTCAGACTTACGGCTAGTTCTGCTTACGCCCGCAGGCGACGCGCCGGAGCCTGGTCACAGCCAGGGCGGCTGCCAGGGCGGGTAACCGGATACCAGCACGTCGGCCTGCGCCGGGCCCCAGGTCCCGACGTTGTAGTGGTGCACTGGCGGCGGGTAGGCCACCAGCGGCTCCAGGATCCGCCAGCTCTCCTCCACTGCGTCCTGGCGGGCGAACAGCCGGTCGTTGCCAGTCAGCGCGTCGTACAGCAACCGCTCGTACGGCGGCTGTGGTTCGCCCAGATCACGCGCGAACACGGTGTCCAGCCGCACTGGGCGCCATGCCCGTTTTTCGTCAAGCCCGGACAATTGCAGCCTGAGACCGGGATCGGGAGCGATGCGCAGCACGATCTGGTTCGCCTCCACCATGGCGGCGTCCGGCAGGAATCGCAGCCGGGGTGTGTGCCGCAGGATCAGCCGCACCTCGGTGTCGCGGACTGGCAGTTGCTTGCCGGCCCGGATGAAGACGGGCACGTTCGCCCAGCGCCAGCTGTCGATCTCCAAGCGCAACGCGACAAATGTCTCTGTGCCCGAACCCGGAGCCACGCCGGGAACCTGCTGGTAGCCGTCGTACTGACCGCGAACGCAATGCTGAGGGTCGGCCGGCAGCACTGCCTTGAGCGCTTCAGCCTTTTTATCCCGCAGATCGTCGGGCGACGGGCCAATCGGCGGTTCCATAGCTACCAGCGCCAGCACTTGCAGCAGATGGTTCTGCACGACATCACGCAGGGTCCCGACTTCGTCGTAGAACCGGCCGCGATCGTCGGCCCCGAAGTTCTCGGCCATCGTGATCTGAATGGCGTCGACGCTCGCCCGGTCCCACAGATCGGCCATCGCCAGGTTCGCGAACCGCAGATACTCGATCTCGATCACCGGTTCCTTGCCCAGGAAGTGATCGACGAGGAGGATCTGCCGCTCGGCCAGCACCTGGCGAAGGCGAGCGTTGAGTTCCCGCGCCGAGCCCAGGTCGTGCCCGAACGGTTTCTCGAACGCCACCCGGGCGTCACCGAGCAGTCCGCTGGCATCGAGCCGCTCCACGATCGGCGCGAACAACGACGGCGCCACTTCCAGGTAGTACAGCGGTCTGCGGGCCCCTGTTAGCTGCACTGCCAGTGCCTTATACACCTGGTCGCCGGTCACGTCGCCGGCCAGGTAGGTCAGCCGCCGGGCCAGCCGGGCGAACACTGCCTCGTCGACGGCTTCGCCGGAGTCCTCGATTGCCTTGCGCGCCCGCCCGGCGAGCTCCTGCGTCGTTAGCGGGGTCGAAGCGACCCCCACGACCGGGCAGGCCAGCGCACCACGCCGCTCCAGGCGGTAAAGCGCCGGAAAGGTCATGCGTCGCGCCAGGTCCCCGGTGATCCCGAAGATGACCAGCGCGTCCGCGACCCAGCCGGGCATGGACAGCGTCATAGCCGCTCGCAGCCGGTTGAAACTCGCCCCCGCAGGTTCAGTTGACCAGGTACCGTCCTGAACTTTCCGGTGAGCAGGCTCCCGCGGATAAAGTCGGGTTGTGCCACGCATCTGCGGATTTCACCATGTCAGCCTGGCTGCGACGGACCTTGACCGAACCGCGGACTGGTACGAGCGCGTCTTTGGCTTCGAACCCGTACTCATCGAGGAAGACGAGGAGTGCATCCGCTTGATCGTTCTCAGGCACCCGGACGGGATGCTCTTGCAGCTTTGCCGTCCAGCACAACTCGCCCTGGCAGTGCAGCCATCCGGCGGCGCGGCCATACTCAGCTTCCGGGTCGCCAGCCAGGACGACCTGGTTGCATGGGCTGAGCGGCTCACCGGGCTCGGGGTCAGCCATTCCGGTCCGCGGACGGCGCACCTGGGCTGGGCGCTCGACGTCATCGACCCGTCCGGCCTGCACATTCAGTTGCATACCTACGAAGTCATCAGCTCCGATGGCTCGTGACGGTCGGTCCGGGCCGCCCCGATCGGACGAATCCGGCTAGTTACGGCTTGCCGGTGATGAGCTCCGTGGCGATGACCGGCGAGAACTCGCCTGCCCGTGTGCCCGCGCCGACGCCGCAGTTGCCGTCGGACTCACCGGGTGGCTTGATCCACAGGGCCATGTCACCGCGGCTATCGAGCACTCGCGGGGCCGGGCCAAGCTGCCGGCCCGGCAGGTTACACCACAGGCCTGTGTTGCCCGGGCTGGTGCCGCCACAGCCGCTGCGGGGGATGTCGTACGCGACCAGCACCGGAACCTTGCGCTGCCTGGACGCGGCGATGGTGTAGTGCGACACGGCGGCGGCGATGTTCGCGTTCCATGGCCCGAACCACTGTGCTGTCGGCTGGTTGGCGATGCGCTCCTGGATTTCCTGAGCCCTGGGATCGCCCGGGTGGGCCCGAACCCATTCGGCTGCCAGCGCGTGCGGGTCGGTGTAGAGCTGACTCCCCAGCGCGCCCCGGCTGGCGCCCGGCAGAACCCGGCGAGCCGAGACGGCGGCCGGATCAGCAGGTCCGCGCGCTTTGCCCGCCCCGTTACGGCTCGTATCGATGACGAACCGCTTAGCCATTCCCAGGTCGCGGTCTAGCTCGGTCGCGTAGCGGATCTCCCCGCCGGTTGGATCGTAGTTGGACACGTTTAGCGCGAACCCGAAGGCCTGGGCGATATCAGCAGCTCGAAGGCGGTCCGCCATCTGGCCTGCCGGCACCCAGTCCGCGTGGCCAGCGTCGAGGTAGACCTGATCGTCGTTCGTCTGCAGGGCCTTGACGGCATACGACAGCATTAGGAGGCGGGCCTGCTGCTGAGCGTTGCCCCTGCAGTTGTTCAGCAGAGCGAGCGCATCCGGCTCGAGGATCACCACCGCAGGCCGGCCGCCGAGGCCCGCCGCGAACCTGCTGATCCACTTCTCGTACGCATGTTCCTGGAGTTCGAGCTGGCGATTCGGCGCCTGGAGCAGCAGATACCCAAGCGGCACGAGTACCAGAAGGACTCCGGCCGCGATCATGGTGACAAGCCTCCGGCTGACCCCCGGCACCCAAGCCATGGCAGGGAGCATTCCCGGTTTCCTCCAGCGGGGTTACTGCGCCCGGTCAATTCAGGCTGATGATCTTCAGGCCGCAGGCCTTTCGCTACCGGGCACCAGCTTGGCACCAGTCTGAGCCATTAGGGTGCCAGGATGCTCCGTGTGGCACGCAGATGGCTTGCAATTGTGCCACTCGCGTGCCATAGTTGTGCCATGGACCTGACCCCGTACGTATCCAAGCTCAGCGCCGACCTGGCGGTGGCCGCCGAAGCAGGCGGCGAGAACGCCCGCTCGCTCGCCGAACGTCTCATCGCACCACTCGACTCGGCCGTGCGGCTCACGCTTCTCGAGGCCTTGTCGACCGCGGCCGACGAGATCACCAGGGACCTCGCGCCCGGCTCGGTGGAGCTGCGCCTGCGCGGCCTGGAGCCTAGCTTCATCGTCACCCCGCCGCCTGCCGACGATTCCTTCGCCGGATCCGCTCCGCCCGCTCCCGTCGCCCCCTCTCCTGCCGACGACGCGGACGACGGCGCGATGGCGCGGATCAACGTACGCCTACCCGAGCAACTGAAGGTGCGCATCGAAGAAGCCGCGGCCAGAGAGAAGATCTCTGCCAACGTGTGGCTGGTGCGCGCTGCAGCGACCGTCCTGGACAGCTCCGCCGCCTACCGGCCCGCCAAGGCGACCCGCAGCGGCGGCCAACAGTTCACCGGCTGGGTTCGCTAAGTCACCCGCCCAGGTCACCCAGTCACGAAGTCACTTAAGGGGACAGCTATGCCTACATTCGAAACGCCGCATCCGGTCGCGGCGACCGTCGAACTGTTCGTCGGCCAGGTCGAGGTCATCGCCTCGGACCGCAGCAACGCCGTCGTCGAGATCCGGCCCTCCGATCCGGCCAAGAAGGAGGACGTTCGCGCAGCGCAGGAGACTGTGGTCGATTTCACGGCCGGCAACCTGACAGTGAAAGCGCCGAGGGGGTGGCGGATGTACGCCCCGCCGGCCGCCTGGCGCACCCCGTCACTCGACGTGACCATCGAGGTGCCCACTGGCTCCCAGCTGCACGGCATCTCCCATGTCGGCCGCTTCGTGGTCACTGGCGAGCTCGCCCAGTGCGAGCTCAAGACCTCCATCGGCGACCTGCAGCTGGAAAAGGCCGGCCCGCTGGAGCTGCAGACCAGCGCCGGCAACATCACGGTCGACCAGGTGGTGAACAGGGCGAACATCACGATCGGTACCGGTGCCGTGCGCGTCCGCGAGATCAACGGCAGTGCGGTCGTCAAGAACTCCAACGGTGACAGCACGATCCTCGACGTGGCCGGCGACATCCAGGTGAACTCCGCCAACGGCAACATCACGGTCGAGCGCCCGCACGGTTCGGTGACCGCGAAGACCGCCAACGGCAACATCCGCATCGGTGACGCATCGTGCGGCACCCTGCGGCTGGAGACGTCGATCGGCGAACTGGAAGTGGGGATCCATCAGGGCAGCTCCGCGTACCTGGACGTCAGCACCAAGACCGGTGCTCTGCAGAACCTGATGGAAGCGACCGGCGAGCCGGCGCAGAGCGAGGAAACCGTGCACGTGTACGCACGGAACTCCGTCGGCAACATCATCATCCGGCACGCCACCGCCATCTAGCGCGCGCTTCGAGTAGCGCACAGAGAATTCACTGATCTGAAAGGAATGAATGAGATGAGCATGCCGTCTGCCGCTATCACTGTGCGCGGGTTGCGGAAATCATTCAAGGAAAAGCTCGTGCTGGACAGCATCGACCTTGACATCAAGGAGGGCACGATTTTCTCGTTGCTCGGCCCGAACGGGGCTGGCAAGACGACGACCGTGCGAATCCTGTCCACGCTGAGCAAGCCTGACGCAGGCCAAGCCTGGATCGCCGGGAAAGACCTGGCCAGAGAGCCGGAAGCGGTGCGTGCCGCGATCGGCGTCACCGGACAGTTCGCGGCTGTGGACGGGCTGCTCACCGGTTCGGAGAACCTGGTACTGATGGGCGAGCTGAACCACCTTGGTAAACGCGAATCGCGGCGGCGCGCCACGGAGTTGCTGGAGAAATTCGATCTGACGGAGGCCGCCGGCAAATCACTGGCCACCTATTCCGGCGGCATGCGGCGCAGGCTGGATCTGGCGATGACGCTGGTCGGCAAGCCCAGGATCATCTTCCTAGACGAGCCGACCGCCGGGCTCGACCCGCGCAGCAGGCGCACGATGTGGCAGATCATCCGTGACCTGGTCGACCAGGACGGCGTCACGATCTTCCTGACGACCCAGTACCTGGAGGAGGCCGACCAGCTCGCCGGCCGGATCGCAGTGCTAGACCAGGGCAGGCTCGTCGCGGAGGGCACCCCGGCCGAACTGAAGCAACTGGTTCCCGGCGGCCACGTGAGCCTGCGCTTCTCCGACGCGGCCGGACTCAACCTCGCAGCCCGTGAACTCGGCAGCACCAGCCGCGACGAAGAGCAACTGACACTCCAGGTGCCAAGCGATGGCGGGGTGCGGTCCTTGTACTCGCTGCTGGACCGGCTCAACCAGGCGGAACTTGAGCCGGCCGAGCTCACCGTGCACACCCCCGACCTGGACGATGTCTTCCTCGCGCTGACGGACCACTCGACTGACTCCACCGCACGCTCTCACGCCCCCGCCGCCTCGATCACGGAAACCGGAGCAGACCGATGACTGCCGCCTCCTACACCTTCTCCGACACGCGCACGCTGCTGAACCGCAACCTGGTGCACGCCCTGCGCTATCCCGCCATGTCCGTGAGCGGACTGCTGATGCCGCTGATCTTCCTGCTGCTGTTCAACTACGCATTCGGCAGGACGCTGGGCGCCGGGATCGGCGGAAGCTACATCAATTACCTGACTCCCGGCCTGCTGATCATGACAAGCACATCGAGCATGGTGAGCACGGCGGTGTCTGTGTGCACGGACATGACCGGGGGCATCGTCGATCGCCTCCGGACCATGTCGATCTCACGGTTCGCGCTGCTTGCCGGCCACGTGCTTGGGAACGTGATCCAGACCCTGCTGAGCGTCGGCTTGCTGCTCGGTGTCGCAGTGGCCATCGGATTCCGGCCGCACGCGGACGCGCTGCAGTGGCTGGGTGCCGTCGGCATTGCCGCGCTGACCGCCTGGGCGATGACGTGGCTGGCCCTGGCCATGGGCCTGTCCGCGAAGGCTCCGGAAGGCGCCAGCAACCTGCCGTTGCCCTTCATTCTGCTGCCGTTCCTGAGCAGCGCGTTCGTGCCAGCCACCTCGATGAGCCCTGGGCTACGGCAGTTCGCTGAGTACCAGCCATTCACGCCCATCACCGAGACCCTGCGCGGCTTGCTGCTGGGCACCCCGATCGGGAGCCAGTGGATCTCCGCGGTGGGCTGGTGCCTGGCGCTGACCGTGGTCGGGTACCTGGCATCACGCAGGTTGTTCGACCGGCGCGCCGAAATCTGATCGGCCGCGCCTGGCCAATGAAGGTCAGCCGGCGAACCGCGGGTCCAGTGAACCGCGGTTCGCCGTCTGCCGCCCGGTGTGCGGCCTGAGGGCGAACGCCTTGCCGCACTCAGTTCACGTGCTGAAGCTCCTCCGGCTCGAATGCCTCGATAGCGCTGGCGTCTATCTCATCGACGTTCATGGTCCGGGCAACCGCGAGCGCCTCAAGCCGCCGCTTGATCAGCTGCTGCTGGAAGGCCTCGACTGGATCAGCGGCCGCGAGTTGCTCATTACTTCCCGGATCCGCCGTCCCGTAGCCGCCGCCGAAGCCGGCGGTCAGCTTCGCCCAGCGCTGCTCCACCCACTCCCAGAGGTCGGGATTCTCGGCGATGATGCGCCGGCCCAGATAGGTGCCGTAGGCGATATGGCGACGCTCATCCCGCTGGGTCAGCTTCAGCCCGGCCGCGAGACCGGGGAGCTTACCGAGCCTGCTCAACGTCAGATCCCAGCGCCGGTACCCGGCAATGGCAGCTACGCCCTCGACGAGCTGGTTATAGATCAGGGTCGCGTCCAGGATCGCTTTCGGTGACTGGTCGGTGTCGAGCCTGCGCATGACCCTCGTCAGACCCCCGTCAAACAGGCCCCGTCGGCCTGGCGGCAAGGCTGCCGCCTGCTGGGCACGGACCAGGTCGTCCAGCGAGGCCGGGTCCAGACCGACCGCGTCGAACCACCGCCGGAACATGTCCGTGTGCTTCGCCTCTTCCATCGCGAACATCGACAGGTACATCGTGTCCTCAAGGCGGCCCAGGTCAGACATGCACCGCAGCAACGGAACGATGTCGAGCGTCACGGCCTCTTCGCCAACCATGAACCCGCGAGCTGACAGGCCGACAAGGACCCGTTCTTCCTGAGACATCGTCTGCCAGTCGATAGCATCCTGCGAGAAGTCGATGTCGGCCGGGTCCCAGAAGAGCTTCTTGGACTTCTCCCACAGGCGCCACGGCACCGACTCGTAGTCGAGGCCACGCGTTGAGCGGTACCGGCCGATCTGCGTCTCCTGGATCTTGCCGCCAGCCACGGGCTCTGTCACCGTCCGCCTCCTTCAAGATGACCGCGGTTACACATAGCCAACAGCCCGGGACGTGCGGGGGCAAATACTAGTTAGGAAGTGCTGAGGGCGGCCCGCGCGGCGGCCGCCTGGCGGACGAGGTGGTCGCGCTCGGCGACGTTCGTTGCCCGGCGGGCCGCTTCGCCGTAGGCCATGGCGGCTGCCCGCAGGTCGCCACCGAGCTCGTGCAGGTGCCCGCGCACTGCGTGCCACCGGTGCCGCTCGCCGATCACCTCCCGCAGCTGGTCAGTTTGCCGCAGCCCGGCGGCCGCACCGAGGACATGACCGACCGCGACCGCACGACCGAGCGCCGCGGCGGGGTCCTGGCGCACCGCATCACCAGTCAGTGAGACAAGATCGTCGTACCAGGCAAGGATCTGCGGCCAGTCGGTCTCATCGGCACTCGCCGCGTCGTCGTGCAGGGCGGCGATTGCCGCCTCAATCTGGTAGCGGCCCGGCCGCCGGCCGGCGGTCTGCACTGCGAGCGCCGACTGCAGAACGCGGACGCCCTCGGCGATCTCGCGCACGTCCCACAGGCTGCGGTCCTGCCGGTCGAGCGTGACGATCCGGCCGTCGGAGTCGAGACGCGCCGCCAGCCGGGCGTGGTTCAGCAGCATCAGCGCGAGCAAACCGCGCGCCTCAGGCTCCTGGGTGGCGAGTGTGAGCTGACGGGCGAGCCGGATCGCCTCGCCGGCCAGGTCTACCCGGCCCGCATGACCGGCGGCATACACCAGGTAGAGCACGCGCAGCACGACAGCCAGGTCGCCGGGCTGATCCAGACGCTGCCGGCGCAGAGTGCGCTTGGCGCGGCTGATCCGCTGCGCCATCGTAGCTTCGGGGACGTAGAAAGCGTCGGCGATCTCCTGCGTAGTCAGGCCGGCGACAGCACGCAGTGTCAGCGCCACCTGGGACGCCGGCGCTAGGTCGGGGTGACAGCAGCAGAAGAGGAGGAACAGAGTGTCGTCGCCGTCCTCCGTGGCCGCCGGCCGCGGCTCCCCGTACGTCATCTCCTCGCGGCGGTGCCTGGCAGCCTCGCTGCGGCGGGCGTCCACCAGCCGCCGCGTTGCAACCGTGGTCAGCCAGGCGCGCGGGTCGCGCGGCGGGTGCTCTGGCCAGACCCGCAGCGCCTCCAGCAGCGCCTCCTGGAGCGCGTCCTCGGCGGCGTCGAAGTCCTCGCCCCGGCGGACCAGGCCGGCAAGTACCCGAGGGACGAGGGCGCGCAGCGCGCCCTCGTCCAGCCACCCCGCCATGGTGTCGACCACGTCGTCAGTCCTCCGGCGGCGCCTCGGACATGACCTCCCGGATGTCGATCCACTCGTACAGCGGCGTGCCGCCGGGACCGGGCTCGGAAGAAACGTACGCGGCGAGCTCGACCGCCCGCTCCCGGGACTCGACGTCGATCATGTACCAGCCGGCGACCAGGTCGCTCGTCTCGGGGAGCGGGCCGTCGGTGATGACCGGCGCTGCGTCCGGACCGCCGTAACGCACCCAGGTGCGCTCTGGCGTGAGCGCCTGAGCGTCAACGTACTCGCCGTTCTTCTCGAGTAGCTCGCCGACGTGCCTGAGGAAGGCCATGTGCGCCTCCACGTCCTCAGGTGCCCACTGGTCCATCGGCGGCACGGGACGGTGCGGCTCGGGACCGCCGCGGTAGTGCTTCAGCAGCAGGTATTTAGGCATCTTGGTCTCCTCGTGTCGCGGGCCGCGCCTGCCGGGGCCCGTCACCTGGTGAGCGGAGCCGGCCGGCGCATCTCGACATCGTGGCCCTCTTCAGCGGGCGATGACCTGGAAGCTCGCCAGGCTAGAGTCGGCGGCATAGGCAATGCGGCCGCCATCTGCAGCAACTTCGCGCAGGGCCTTGACCGCGTCGGCAGTGATCAGCTCACCGGGCGCCAGCACCGGCACGCCCGGCGGATAAGGCGCGATCAGTTCCGCGCTCACCCGGCCGATCGCTGCCGCCGCGGGCACCGCCTCAGCCTGAGCGAAGAACGCCTCCCTGGGCGCGAGCACGGTCTCCGGCTCGACCGTCCAGGACGCCGCGGCGGACGGATACCGCGGCTCTGCCCGATGCCGTTCGATCGCCTCGATCAGCACCTCGGTAAACCTGGCCAGTTGCTCCTCGTCGTCGGCGATCGTCGGGATCGGCACAACGGTGTCGCGGTCAGCCATCTCGACCGGCATCCCGGCCGCGATGATGTCCGCCTCGACCTTGTTGCCGTGGGCACCGGTCCCCGCCAGCAGGACCACCAGTTTGGTCGGCTCGACCCCGGGCCCGTCGAGTACGTCCAGCCCGGGCACCTCGCGCAGTCGCTTGCGCGCGGCCGCGACGCCGCGGATCAGCCGGCCGCACAGCCGCTCGCCGTCGGCCGCCAGCAGCGCGCGCGCCGCGTCGATGCTGGCCATGATCGACCCCGTCGGGCTGGTGGTGTGCGTCGCCTCGAATGCCCGGTCAAGCCTGGCCGGATCGAGCCGCTGCGTGCGTGCCAGCACCAGGGCGCCCTGGGTGTAAGCGGGCAGCGCTTTGTGCGCGCTGGTCACCATGGCATCGGCACCAGCCGCGATCGCATGCGGCGGCAGGTCCGGATGGAAGCCGAGGTGCGCGGCCCAGGCCGCGTCCACGATCAGCGGCACCCCGGCAGCGTGCGCCACCTCCGCGTGCCCGGCCAGGTCACTGATCGTGCCCACGTACGTCGGGTCGCCGAGGAATACCGCGCACGCGTCAGGGTGGGCCGCGAGAGCGTCGCGCACTGTCGGAACCGCAACCCCGGCCGGCAGGCCCGAGGCGGGGTTGATCTCCGGCCGCACCCAGACCGGCCGCAGCCCGGCGAGCACGAGCCCCAGGAGCAGCGACCGGTGCAGCGTCCGGTTGATGATCACTTCCTGGCCCGGCTGGCCAACGGCGAGCGCGAGGGCCTGGTTCCCGTGCGTCGACCCGGCCACGGAGAACCGGCACCAGTCGGCACCCCAGAGGAGGGCCGCCCGGCGTTCGGAGTCCACCCGCAGCCCGTCGGCATGCTTGATCGTGTCGAGGCCACCGTAAAACGGCGCGTCACCAGCGATCACGGCACCGACGAGGTCCTGACGCTGCTTGTGGCCCGGCACGCTCATCGGCAGCAGCTCACCGGCCTCAGCCTGCCGGGTGAATTCCAGCCAGGCGGCCAGCATCGGAGCGTCGGCACGGAGGGTGAGCGGGTCTCGGGGGTCGAACGGCAGTTCAGTCACCCGCCTAGTGTGCCGGATAGGCGCCTAACGCGTTAGCCCGCTGGCACCCACCGGTTAGCCAGACTCTGGCCGCGAAAACTTCCGGGCCAGACAGGCACAATGGTTCACGCCCTAGCCGGGCGGTGGCCCGCTGCGCACGTATGCCTCCACCCCGGCGGCGTCCTGGCCAGGGGCAAACGCCTCGAGCAGCCAGGTCACGCCAGCCTCGGACAAGGTCGCCGCCGCCGCTGCCCGCTCCTGCTCAGGCATCCGGTGCAGGGCAACACGAACCGCAA
Organism: Streptosporangiaceae bacterium; assembly: GCA_035507615.1. Lineage (GTDB taxonomy): Bacteria > Actinomycetota > Actinomycetes > Streptosporangiales > Streptosporangiaceae > JAJYUU01. The sequence continues at coordinate 49,755 of DATJNX010000008.1, read as the reverse complement.
TATCAAGGAAACGGGCTGCCCCCAGGCCGGTCAGGTCCGCCCGCAACTGCCTTACCTGGTCAGCCGGAGGCGGGGCGGGGAGATATCCCGAGTCGGCGAAGATCGGGAAACAGCCTTGCAGCCGGGCGGCCCGGGCGAGCGGCCTCCGGTTCGGCCAGCGGACCGCGGCCCAGATCGGGACCGGGTGCTGGACGGGCAGTGGCGACAGCGGTGGCGAGTCGATCGCGTAGTGACGGCCGGCGTGCAATAGCCCGTTTCCAGAAAGAAGTTCCTGCACTATCTCCAGGGACTCGTCGAGCAGTTCGCCCCGCACGCGCGGGGAGGTCTCCTCGCCGAACGAGCTGAACTCGCGCCAGCCGTCGTCGCCAAGGCCGACGCCGACATCGAGGCGGCCGCCGGAAAGCTGGTCGAGCGTGGCGATCTGCCGGGCCAGCACCCAGGGGCGCCGCCGGGCGAGCGGGGTGACCATGGCGCCCAGCCTGATGCCGCTGGTCGCCATCGCGATCGCGGCGAGCGTCGTCCACGCCTCGGCCACCGCCATGCCGGGCTCGGCGAGCATGTGGTCCCACAGGTAGAGGCCGTCCCAGCCAGCCTCCTCGGCGTCGGCGGCCAGTCTGGCGACCCGGCGCGGATCGGCAAGCTCGCTGAACGGGGGGAGGAAGATCCCGTGTTTCACTCCGCGATTATCTCGCGGGCATGCGTGTAGAACTCGACCTTGGCCGGCGCAAGCGGAGTGTTGCCGAGGATCAGGTCCGCTGACTTCTCGGCGATCATCATGGTCGGGGCGTAGATGTTGCCGTTGGTCACGTACGGCATGACCGAAGCGTCCACCACGCGCAGGCCATCAAGGCCGTGGACGCGCATGCTGGCCGGGTCGGCCACCGACGCCGGGCCGGTGCCCATCGCGCAGGTGCAGGACGGATGCAGCGCTGTCTCCCCGTCGCGGCGGACCCAGTCCAGGATCTGCTCGGGCGTCTGCACGTCCGGGCCGGGTGACAGCTCGCCTGCGTTGTAGGGATCCATGGCGGGCTGCGACAGGATGGTGCGGGCCACCCGAATTGCTTCCACCCACTCCCGCCGGTCCTGCTCGGTGGACAGGTAATTGAACCGGAGCGCGGGTTTCGCGGCCGGGTCAGCCGAGGTAATCCGCACGCTGCCGCGCGCGTCGGAGTTCATCGGTCCGATGTGCACCTGGTAACCGTGACCGCCGGCCGGCGCCGACCCGTCGTAGCGCACGGCGATGGGCAGGAAGTGAAACATCAGGTTCGGGTAGGCCACCTCGTCGTTGCTGCGGGCGAACCCGCCGCCCTCGAAGTGGTTGGTGGCACCCGGCCCGCTGCGCAGGAACAGCCAGCGGGCGCCGATGAGCGGACGGTTGCGCAGCTTGAGCGCGGGCGCGACCGACACCGGCTGCTTGCAGCCGTACTGGACGTACACCTCGAGATGGTCCTGCATGTTCTCGCCGACGCCGGGCAGTTCATGGCGAACCTGCACGCCGGCCGGCTCGAGCACACCGGGGCTGCCGATACCGGATAGCTGAAGCAGTTGGGGGCTGTTGATCGCGCCGCCGCTCAGGATCACCTCGCCGGCCGTCGCCGTGGCCGGCTTGCCATTGCGGAGGTAATCGACGCCGGTCGCGCGGGTGCCGTCGAGCCTGATCTTGGTGACCAGGGTCCTGGTGTGCACGGTCAGGTTCGGCCGCGCGAGCACGGGGTGCAGGTAGGCGCGGGCTGCGGACAGGCGGCGCCCGCGGTGCAGGTTGCGATCGAAGGCCCCGAAGCCTTCCTGCCGGTAACCGTTGACGTCGTCGGTGGGCTGGTACCCGGCCTGCTGCACAGCCTGGAAGAACGCGCGGAACAGCGGGCTGTCGGCTGGACCGCGCTCCAGGATCAGCGGTCCGTCGCCGCCGCGGAACTCGTCGGCGCCCGCCAGGCAAGTTTCCATCCGCTTGAAGTACGGCAGGCAGTGTGCGTAATCCCAGTCCGCCATGCCGGGATCGGCGGCCCATCGCGCATAGTCGAACGGGTTGCCGCGCTGAAAGATCATGCCGTTGATGCTGCTGGAGCCGCCGAGGACCTTGCCACGGGCGTGGTAGATACGGCGGCCGTTCATGAACGGCTCGGGCTCGGACTCGTACTGCCAGTCATAGAACCGGCTGCCGATCGGGAACGTCAACGCGGCTGGCATGTGGATGAAGACGTCCCACTTGTAGTCCGGACGGCCTGCCTCCAGTACCAGGACGCGATTCGAGGAGTCCGCGGAAAGGCGGTTCGCGAGCGCACAGCCAGCCGACCCGCCGCCGATGATGATGAAGTCGTAGCTCGCCGTCATAGCGCCCGTGCTCACCGTCCCTTCCGTAACCAGCGATGACAACTATCGCCAACTGGCCCCAGGCGCCGCAACCGCGACGGACCCGCGCCGCGCCGCGCCGCGCCGACCGCGCGGCATGCGAGTGCGCAGTACATTCGCGGAATGCAGTTCGAACCTCGCCTGCGGACCGGCCTGCACGACGGCAGCATCACGATGGCCTTCCGCCGGTGGCGCCGTCCTCAGGTAGTCGCGGGCCATCGGTACCGCACCGGACTCGGGATGGTGCTGGCCGAGAGCGTGGCCGTTGTCGAACCGTCGGACATCACCGCCGGCGAGGCTCGCGACGCCGGATTCCCGTCGGCCGACGCCCTGGTCACTGATCTGCGGGGCGATCCGGCGCTGCCGCTGTACCGGATCAGGTTCCGCCGGCTCGAAGGCCCGGATCCACGGGACGAGCTCGCCGCTACTGACGCCCTAACCGACGCCGACGCGGCGGTGATCGCCAAGAGGCTGGCCCGGATGGACGAGGCGAGCAAGCGCGGGCCGTGGACCAGGGACGTGCTGGAGATAATCGCGCGTCAGCCCGCCGTGGTGTCGACGACGCTGGCTGCCGAGCTCGGCTGGGAACGCGCCGACTTCAAGAGCCACGTCCGGCGGCTGAAAGAACTCGGGCTGACGATCAGTCTTGACGTGGGCTACCGGATCTCACCACGTGGCGCCGCGTACCTGGCGCGCACGCCCTAGTAGCCAGCCAGCGGGTCAACGAGGCCCGCTAGCGGCTGCTGGGCGGCGAACCTCGCCACGTTCTCCCGTATCCGCACTGCCAGCATCGCGCGAGTCATCTCCACGGTGTCTGCCGTGTGCGGTGTGATGATGCAGCGCGGCTGCGCCCACAGCGGATGGCCGTCCGGCAGCGGTTCGGGATCGGTGACGTCCAGTGCGGCGCCGCCGATCTGGCCCCTGCCCAGCGCTGCCACTAGCGCGTCGGTGTCCACGTGCCGCCCGCGGGCAACGTTGACCAGCCAGCCGCCCGGCCGCATCGCGGCCAGTTCCGCCGCGCCGATGATCCGCTCGGTCTGCGGGGTCAGCGCGAGCGCCAGGAAGACGATCTTGGCATCGGACAGCGCGTCGGCGAGCATTGCCTCCGGCAGCGTCCGTGCCGCGCCGGGCACCGGATCGGCGTTGCGGCGCACCACGGTCGCCGTCACCCGGAATGGCGCGAGCAGCGCGAGCAGCGCGCGGCAGATCCCGCCGCCGCCGAGTATGCTGACCGGCTCGTCATACAGGCTCTGCCCACCCTCGTCGCCCCAGGACCTCGCCTCGATGCGCTCAGGGAGCGAGCGAAGGCCGGCCAGTGCCAGCATCAGGGCATGCTCGGCGACCGGTTCGGCGTAGCTGCCCTTGGCGCACGTCCAGGTCCGGTCCGTATCGAGCAGGCCGGCCGCCAGCGGAATCTCGACGCCAGCAGTGGACAGCTGAATCCAGCGGGCCGAGGTCGACGCCATCGCGGCACGAAGACCCTCGGTGTCGCGCGGCGCTAGCCAGACAAGGGCGTCCGCGGCCGAGTCGGCGTCAGCCGGCTCGCCGCCGCCGGCGCGAACGGCGTCAACAGCAAACGCGCTACGCCTGGGCCCGATGGCAACGCGGGGAGCGGTCACGTCCGCTGACACTAGACCGGTGCCAGCCGCCCGCGCACTGCCGGGGCATGTTCGGCCAGCCAGCCAGCTCAGCGCAGCGTGATGGTGTTCGCAGTGATCAGGCTCGCGGTGTCGCTGGCCAGGAACGCGATCACCGCCGCGACCTGGTCGGGGCTGGCGACGTGAAAGTGCGACGTGCTCGTTTCGACAAAGTTCCGCACGGCATCGGTTACCCAGCCGGTGTCGGTCACGGGCGGATAGACCATATTCGCCGTGATGCCGTACTCCGCCAGTTCGAGCGCCGCCGACATCGTGTAGTTGACCTGAGCCGCCTTGGCCGCGCCGTAGGAGACCTCGGTGGGAAACCCGAGGTCGCCGCCGGACGTGAGACCGATGATCCGGCCCCAGGTCGCACCGCGGGCGATGTGACGCCGCGCGAACTCCCCGATCAGCAGCGCGGGCGCCATCGCGTCCACCGCGAACTGCTGGCGCCAGGTGGCAGCGGTGACCGGGCGGAGTGAGCGGCCGTGATCGTCGCTGTCGGCCGGGCTGAAAGTGTCCTGGATCCAACCGGTCGCGTTGTTCACCAGGATGTCCACCGGCCCGAGTTGCTCTTCGGCGGTGTCGAAGAGCCTGGCGGGAACGGCGGGATCAGACAGGTCAGCCTCGACCTGCACCGCCCGGCCGCCCGCCGACTCAATCTGCGCAACGACATCGCCGGCAGCATGGCGGCGTCGGTCGCGATAGGCCTGTGGTGTGCCCGGATCGGGTTCGTCTTCGACCCGCAGGAACGTGCAGAGCACCGAGCATCCCTCCTGTGCCAGCGCGATCGCGGTGGCGGCGCCAATACCGTGATTCGCGCCTGTCACGAGCGCGGTATGCCTGGTCGTCATCTGTCCTCCCGCTTAGGTTCCGGCCCGCGTGGCGCGGCCTTCGGCCCGGGCTGATCGGGCCGCCAGCACGTAGTAGATGATGGCGCCGACGATCAGGCCCACGAAGACGCTGAAATCTGAGCCGATCGGGCCGCCGATGCGGCGGGCGATCGGCCCGACATAGGGCGAGTACGCATTGAGCCACAGCGCTGCGCACACCATGCCGACCACCTGGGCAATGATCGCTGGCCAGTGGACGCCGCCGTTGCGGTAGTAGCGCCCCGCGCGCTCGTTCAGCAGCCCGAAGCTGTCGTAGGAGTTGCGCCGCAGCCAGCTGTCCACCAGATAGATCGCGCACCACGGCCCCAGCCACACGATGATGAACAGGACGAAGTCGGCCAGCAGCCGGTAGAAATCCGCCGAGAACACTGCGTAAGCGGCCAGCGCACCGCAGATTACGGTGTCGATCGCGACGCAGTGCAGCCGCTTGAGGCCAGGGACCAGGCTCTGCAGCGTCACGCCGGATGAGTAGAGGTCCAGGGTGTTGATGGCGAACAACTGCGCGATGGCAAAGATCAGGTAAGGCCAGACGAACCAGCCGGGGAACCCGGCCACCAGGCCGTTCGGAGTGGTAGCGCCCGGCACTCCGGTGGCTATCGCGGCGCCGAGAGTCTCCAGCAGTACCGACGGGATGGCGCCGCCGAGCGCGACGGCGAGCACGATCTGCTTCTTGCTCGTGCCGGACGGCAGGTAGCGCGAATAGTCGTTTGCGTTCTCGCTCCAGCCGAGCCCGCCGGCCGAGATCACCAGCGCGAGGAATACCGACAACGCGCCCCAGTTTGCGCTGTGCGCGGGCACGTGGAGGTTGACCTTCGAAGTCGTCAGCGCGGCCATCACCGCGAACAGAACCACGAACGGGATCGCAAGCCAGCGCAGCACCTTCAGTACCGCGGCATGGCCGAGGAGGGGCAGCACTGCCTGGATCGCTACCGCCAGCACGATGAAGACGACCTTCGCCGCGGTCCCGGCGCTGAACCCGGCCTTCGACACCAGCAGGATCGCGGCGAAGACGATCAGCGCGATGCCTTCGATCTCGAATCCGACTTGTGTGACCCAGTTGAAGAACGACGGCAACCGGTTGCCGTTCGGCCCGAACGGCGCGCGGCTGACTCCGAAAGCGGTCGTGCCCGCCTGCGGACCTTGAACGCTGGCCAGCCCGGTGAGCAGGTAGAAGACGTTACCGATCAGGATGACGACGACGGCCTGGACGAAGGACAACCGGAACACCACGATGGCAAGAGCACCATAGACGACGTATTCGACGTTCCAGACAGCGCCCGCCCACATCCAGAACAGGTTGCCCGGTTTGCCCCAGCGTTCGGGGTGAGGGACATACTCGATCCCGCGCTGCTCGATCGTGGTAACCGGCGGCCCGCCGCCATTCCCGGTTGCCGCACTATCCGAACTCGCCACCGGCGGGCCTCTCTGTTGCAGACGCCAGAAGACCAGGACGCGCCGACCGTGACCACGGCAGCCGCTGCAGAACACGGCCAGCCACCGCGAGGGGACATTACTACGCCGCCGGTGCGCCCGGCGCACCAGGTCAGACCCGTGGCTGGCTGCCTTCGCCCGGAATTGGTGGCAGGCTTTGCGTCATGTTCAAGGGCCCGGACACCGATATCCACCTGCATGTCTTCACGGCTGGCGCGACCGAGATCGGCCGGACGCTAAGACGGCAATCGTCGAGGAGATTCTTGCCCGCGCCGCGGGCGCAAGCTGACCAGCGGCGGGCAGGCCAGGCTCCCAGACCGGCTAGTTGATCTTGCGCTCGAGGCCCTGCCAGTAGGGCTCGCGCAGCTTGAACTTCTGCAGCTTGCCAGTAGCGGTCCGGGGCAGGGCGTCCCGCAGCTCGATGGATGTCGGGCATTTGAAGTGCGCCAGCCTCGACCGGCAGTGCTCGATCAGCTCCTCCTCGGTGGCGCCGCTGCCGGAGCGGAGCACGACCAGCGCTTTGACGGTCTCGCCCCACTTGCTATCCGGGATGCCGATCACGGCCGCCTCGGCAACGGCCGGATGCTGGTAGAGGCAGTCTTCAACTTCCACCGAGCTGACGTTCTCGCCGCCGGAGATGATGACGTCCTTCTTCCGGTCCGAGATCACCAGGTACTCGCCGGCTTCCAGGTGGCCCTTGTCCCCGGTATGGAACCAGCCGCCGTCGAGCGCGCTCGCAGTCTCCTCGGGCTGGTCCCAGTACCCGGCGAACACATGGTTGGACCTGGCCAGCACCTCCCCCTCGGTGTCGGTCCGGACCTGCACGCCAACGGCCGGAACACCCGCACGCGACTGAAGCCGGGCCCGGTCGACGGCCGGCATGCCATCCCACTCGGCCACCGCGCGGTTGATCGTGAGCAGCGGAGCGGTCTCGGTCAGCCCGTAGATCTGGATGAACTCCCAGCCGAGCTCAACCTCCACCCGCTCGATGGTCTTCGAGGGCGGCGGCGCACCCGCGACGACGATCCGCACCGTTCCGCTGCCGGGAATGGTCCGCCCGGATGCGCGCCGCTCGGTGGCGGCGGTCAGGATCGCCGCGACCACGGCAGGCGCCCCGCACAGCAGAGTCACGCCGTGCGCCTCGATCCGGCGCAGGATCTCCTCGCCGTCAATCCTGCGGACCACCACCTGCGGAACGCCCATCCCGGTCACCGCATACGGCATCCCCCAGCCGTTGCAGTGGAACATCGGCAGCGTGTGCATGAACACGTCCCGGTCGCTCACGCCAGTGTGCCAGCCGAAGGTGGCCGCGTTCAGCCAGCAGTTCCGGTGCGTGAGCTGCACGCCCTTCGGCCGGGCGGTGGTGCCGCTGGTGTAGTTGATGCTCGCGGTCGCGTCCTCGTCAGCCGCCCACCCGGCAGGCTGAGCGCCGTCGGTAGCGGGCGCGAAAAGCCCGGCGTCCGCGACGCCGTCCAGCACGATCTTGTGCTTAACGCTGATACCGCGCAGGCTCTCCTCCGATTCAGGGTCCACCAGCAGGACCGACGTGCCGGAGTGGCCGATGATGTAGCTGATCTCGTCAGCGTTCAGCCGGTAGTTGACCGGGACAAGGATCCGGCCGTATGCGCTCACGCCGAAGTAGGAGATCAGGAACCGCGCCGCGTTCGGACTGACGATCGCCACCCGCTCTCCCTGGTCGACACCCATGGCGTCCAGCGCCAGCGCCATGCCCCGAGCTCGGCTCTCCAGCTCCCGGTAGGTCAGGCGGCCCAGCGAGCCAGCCGTGCCCGGCTCGTCGAAAACGGCCGCCCGCTCCCCGTACACGGCCGCGCCGCGGCTGAGGTAGTCCCCGATAGTGAGCGGCACCTTCATGAACGGCTCCCTAGCGCCAGTGACCTGCGACAGACCTTGGTGCCTTCATATCAGGACACCTCGCCGTCCGCACCAAGCATTCCGGCAGGGAACGCGCTCGGGCGGGGCAGCCCGGATGCGCCCCGCCCGGCCGTGCTAGCGCGGGGCACGCGCCAGTTCGGGCTTCCAGGCGTCAGCCGAGATGCGGGCGCGGACCGATGCCGTTCTGGATGGCGCGGCCGCTCCCGCGCGGGTCCGGACATAGTGCGCCGCTACTGGCGCTGGCACCCGGCCCGGCTGGCTCGCTGACTCGGGGCCGAAGTCAGGCCGCCTGAGTACGAGCCACAGCGGGATGCCTGCCATGGCGATGAAGAACACTGCCATCAGCGGAATGTTGAGCCAGAGCCAGCTCACGTGAACTCCCCTTCATCGAGTGCCGGCGCCTTCCGCCGGCGACCTCTTCAGGTTCGGTCGTCAACTTCTGAGCCACTTCTGACTGCCGTTGGCCGCAGCCATGAAAACGAGTCCGGTCTCCGGCCGGGAGGTTGACTATCGCAGATTAGCCTGAACATACTAATCTGCGATGAACCTTAGTCGGCTGATGATTCTCGGCCTCCTCGCGGAACACGGGCCGATGCACGGCCACCAGATCCGCCGCACCGCCGAGATGACCAATGCCGAGGTGTGGGGCGGGATCACCGGCGGCGCGCTGTACGCGGAACTGCGCAGGCTTGACGCGGATGGTCTCATCGTGGCCGTCCGCGCCGAGCAGGTGGGCCGGCGGCCAGCCAGGACCGTCTACGAGGTCACCGACGACGGGAAGCTTGAGCTGGTGGTGCAGCGGGACGCGGCGCTTGACCTAGTCTTCAGTTCGGCTGACCCGCTATCGGTCGTGTTGCTGTTCGCGGCCGGCGGCACTTCCGAACTGTCGGAGCGACTGGCGGCCCGGCACCGCAACATCGCCGCTCAGCTCGACGCTATGGCCCGGGAACGGACGCGGCTAACCGAGCTTGGCGTTCTGCCGGGGCTCGCGATTGCCGCGTTCCGGCGGGGCGAGCTTCGCCTCGAGTCAGAGCTGCGCTGGCACGACGAATTCGAGCGGGACCTGGCCACCGTATCGTCAGCCCGCTCCGAGGCGAAGGCGGACCGGCAGTGACAGCGTCCAGTGCCAGCGCCCAACCGCGTCCGCATGCGGCATTCGGGCTCGCGCTCGTGGCTGCGGCAATCGGCAGCCTGGTCCTGTCGCGCTGGCATCGGGGCCGAGCCGTTACCGCGCTGTCGGTGCTGGGTGCCCTAGCCATCACCGGCGCGGCTTTCAACGGTGCCAGCTTCCTCAACTACAACGAGAGTTTCAGCTCAATGATCATGGCAGGGCTGTGGGCGCTCGCGCTGGGCTGCTACCTCACGAGCATGTTCCTCATAGCCCGCGCGCTGGATGCGCCGAGCCGGATCCGGCGTCGGATCTAGGTCAGGCGCCGGCATCGGCCATGATGGGGCGATGGACCTTCCGGTGATGCCGCCTGTCTCTCCGATGCTTGCCAAGTCAGTGAAAGAGATCCCGGACGGCCCGCTGAGCTATGAGCCAAAGTGGGACGGCTTCCGCTCCGTCATCTTCCGCGATGGCGCGGAAGTGGAGATCGGCAGCCGCAATGAGCGTCCTATGACCAGGTACTTTCCGGAGGTCGTCGATGCGGTGCTGGCTAACTTCCCGGACCGGGCGGTGATCGACGGCGAGATCGTCATCCCGGACGCCGACGGCCGCAAGCTCGACTTCGAGGCACTGCTGCAGCGGATCCACCCGGCTGACAGCCGGGTGCGCCTGCTGGCGAAGCAGACACCGGCCGCCTTCGTCGCCTTCGACTTGCTCGCGCTGGGCGACGAAGACTGTACGGGCCTGCCCTTCGAGCGGCGCCGGACAATGCTCGCCGACGCACTGGCGACTGCGGCGCCGCCCGTCTACCTGACGCCGGCGACCAGGGACAAGGCTGAAGCGACCGGTTGGTTCAGCCAGTTCGAGGGGGCGGGCCTGGACGGAGTGGTCGCCAAGCCGCTCGCTGGTCAGTACGAGCCGGACAAGCGGGTCATGTTCAAGATCAAGCATGAGCGGACCGCGGACTGCGTGGTAGCCGGGTATCGCCTGCATAAGAGCGGACCCGACGCTATCGGCTCGCTGCTGCTCGGGCTCTACGACGACGCCGGGCGGCTAACCAGCGTCGGGGTCGTCGGCGCATTCCCGATGGCCAAGCGACGCGAACTGTTTGCCGAAGTCCAGCCGCTGGTCACCAGCTTCGACGGGCATCCCTGGAACTGGGGCGGTGAGCTACGGCAAGAGGGCGTGCGCCATCCGCGGGAGGCCGAGGGCAGCAGGTGGAATGCCGGAAAGGACCTGTCCTTCGTGCCGTTGCGGCCCGAGCGGGTTGCCGAAGTCCGCTACGAGCACATGGAAGGCACCAGGTTCCGGCACACCGCGCAGTGGATCAGGTGGCGGGATGATCGCGATCCGCACTCCTGCGGATTCGGCCAGCTGGAGGAGCCCGTGCGGTTCAACCTCGCCGAGATCCTGCCTCGCTAGCTGACCACGCAGCTGGCGCGCTGCTGCGCCGCCAGCAGCCGCTGCGCCAGCGAGGGCAGCCGCTGCAGTGAGGAAGCCTGCGGAAACGCCAGAGCCAGCGCTCGGGCGATGAGCCGGGAGCGCTGTACATAGCCGGCCGAGGTGTAGTGGATCCCGTCCGGGATGAACCACTGCCGCTGCGCGAGCGCCGCCCAGTTGAAGACCTTCATGTTCGGATAGCGAGCACACGCCCGCAGCAGGGCATGGTTCCAGGCTTGCATGTTCCGTTCTGCGTACGGGCCGGTATCGAGCAGTGACTTCACGTTGACCCATAGCGCCGGCTCGCCGTGGATGACGGACATCATGCGCTCGATCCTGGCCGCGACGCCGACGTACGAGCCGACCGCCACGTCGGCGGTGTCGTTAGTGCCGAGCGCGAGCACCCAGCAACCGCGATAGCCATGACGCACCAGGGCCCGCGCCAGGGTGTAGGCATTCGGCTCGTTCCGGATTGTCTCCACGATCGACGTGCCGCCCTCGATCTCGAAGCGGGTCCGCCTGACGCCGACGTCGGCGTACTGCGCCTTGATGCGCTGCGCGGGATCGGGCAGGTAATCCGCCGATACGAGGCCGTCGGACGTGGAGTCGCCGAAGTGGACGACCGCTGTACATGACGTCTTGAGCGGGAACCCCGGGCCGCTGGCGGCGGCAGTGGCGGACGTGCTGGCGCCAGGTCCGGCGCCCGCACTGCCGGCCTCGGCCGCCGGGGGCAGCGTGCTTCCGGTCGTCGCAAGAGACGAGCCCGCTGAGGCTGCCGGCATCGCGCCCGCGAGCGCAGCGACCGCAAACCCGAGCACCCAGCAGGCCGCGGTCAGTGTCGCCCACTCGCGGCGGGCGGCGTGCCAGCCGGCCGCCCGCAGGCTGGTAAACCAGCGCCCGACAGCGCCATGCCTGATCGGCTCCTCCACCAGGCGCCACGACAGCGCCGCGACCACGATGCTGGCGCCGACCTGCAGCGTTGCGCGGAGCGGGGTCTCTCTGCCGCTCGCCGGCGTAGTCAGCACGATGATCGGATAATGCCAGAGGTAGATGCCGTACGACCGGACTCCTAGCCACCGCAGCGGCGACCAGCCCAGCAGCGTGCCGAGCCGGCCCGCCGGAGACACGACCGCGAGCACCACCGCGGCAGTCGCGACCGACAGCAGCACCATTCCGCCCCGGTACAGGAATGGCGAGTACTGACTGGTGCGCCATATCAATAGCGCGATGACGATCAGCCCCGCAGCGCCCAGGCCGTCCAGGCGCAGCCGCGCTCGCCGGCTGACCTGTGCTGGCATTTCCCTGCTCGGCAAGGCGATGGCTAGCGCCGCGCCGATCAGCAGGGCGAAGGCCCGCGTGTCGGTGCCGTCATAGACCCGGGTCGGGTCGTAGCCGGGATGGTAAAGCGCGATCATGAGGCCGCAGGACACGGCGGCAAGCGCGAGCGTCCCGCCAGCCAGCAAGCCGCGCCTGGCCCCTTCATGCTGCCGACGGGTCAGGTACAGGCCCGCCATGATCAGCCACGGCCAGAGCAGGTAGAACTGTTCTTCCACGGCCAGCGACCACAGGTGGCCGAGTGGGGTAGGCGGCGCGAACCTGGCGAAGTACGAGGAGTTCTGCGCGATGAGCCACCAGTTGCTGACATAGCAGACCGCAGCCGCAACTGCCCCGCGCAGCGCAGGGAGCTGAGCACGCTGCACGAGCGCGACCCAGGCGGTGACGACCGTCAGCATGACGAACAGCGCCGGCAACAGCCTGCGCGCTCGCCGCTGCCAGAAGCGCAGGAGCTGGAGGCGGCCTGTCGTCGCCTGCTGGGCCATCAGCAAGTCGGTGATGAGATAGCCGCTCAGCGTGAAGAAAATGCCGACGCCGAGTAATCCGCCCTGCGCCCAGCCGAGGTCAACGTGGTAGGCGATGACTGCCAGTACCGCCAGCGCGCGGAGCCCGTCCAGGCCAGCTACGTAGCGCTGGTTTCCTTCGACTGGCTTTGGCATGGCTCCTCGCGCTCGGCTCGGTCATGTTGGCGCCCTCAACGCTGAGACGCGGCCTGCGCGCAGTTGGTTGGAAAGGGCGCAAGGTCAGTTTCCCGGCTCGGGCGGCGTATTTCACGCAACCCAGGCGGGTTCTCGAGCCTCCGGACCGACTTAGCATCCTTACTGCCCCGCGCAGAAGGTACATAACTAGTGATAACAGCCGCCGCGAGGGCCTGCTTCGGATGCTAAGTGCTTAGGCGACTTGCGAACAGGCCGCGGCCGCGAACGAAGTTAACGAACAATCAGGTAGATAACGACGCCCACCACGATCAGCCCGATGATCAACGGCACCAGTCGCCTGAAAATGGCCCGGCCGGCCACGCTCATGAGGTCGAGCGCCGCCGGTTCGGTACCGGAAGGGCTTACGCCGACCGCGGGGAGGGTTGCGGTGTCGGCGAGCCCGGCGCTCTGGCCGGGGCCGCCAGCCGGGCTCGCGGCACTAGCCGGGCTCGCAGCATTAGCCGGGATCGCGGCGTTAGCTGAGCTTGCAACGCTCGCGGATCCGCTGCTCGTCATCGCGGCGGCACTCGTCGCTGCGCTGCTCATCGCTGCGCTGCTTGTCACTGCGGTTTGTGTCTCCGCAGCACCAGTGGGGGCGGCGCTAGTCACTGCGGTACCGGCCGCCGCGCCGACTGTCCCGTTGGCTGCTCCCCCAGTGTCCGCCGAACTGACCTCTGGCCCGCCAACCGCACCGGCGCTGAGCTTGCCCTCGAGGCACGTCACGAACTGACCGAGCAGTTTCGCGGAAATTTCCTTGATCATGCCGCTGCCGAACTGTGCTATCCGCCCAGCGATCGTCAGATCGGTGCTGACGCTGACTACTGTCGACTCTCCGGTCGACTGCAGTCCGGCAGAGATGACAGCGGTGGCGTTACCGTTGCCGCGCGAGTCACGGCCACGCGCATCGATCACAGCGCGGTACACCGTCTCGTCTTTGACGGAGAACTGGGCGGTGCCGGAGTACTCAGCGGTCACCGGACCGACCTTGATCTTGACCTTGCCGCTGTAGACGCCGTCGGTGACGCCCGTCAGCTGAGCACCCGGCATGCATGGCGCGATCAGTTCCAGGTCCGTGAGCACCGCCCAGGCCTGCTCTATCGGCACGCCGACAGTGAACTCGTTGTCCAGCTTCATGACCGTCCTCCTGCGGCAGCCCGGTGCGCTCCGGGAGCCCTGACGATCCTGCTAGATCCGGCACGCGTTGTCGAGGCAGGCCGGTCACAGACAGCTCCTGTTAGACCCGGGCGGTGTCCCCGCGCATCCGCCAGGCCGCACCCCACGAGAAGATGATCAGCCAGGCCAGCACGTTGACGACCCAGGTCCAGTCCACGCCGTTGCCGAGCAGCGGAGTATGCACAAGCTGATTGAGTCCGTAGAGCGGAGTCCACTTGGCGATGTCCTGCACCACCGGCGCGTACTGACTGACCGGGATGAACAAGCCGCCCGCGAAGGACAGCAGCGCGAGGATCAGCCCGATGAGCTGCATCACGTTCTCCGCCGGGAGCAGATAGCCGAGGAAGAGGCCGAACGCCGCGAACAGCAGCGAGCCGATCCACACCGAGAAGCCGGTCGCTATCCACAAGCCAACTGACATCGATGCCTTGTGCGTGACGATGCCGGCTATGTACACGGCCGCGACCGAGCACGCACCGAGCACCAGCGCAGTCATGATCTTCATACCGATGTAGGCGACCGGCGACAGCGGGGTCAGCCGCAACTGCCTGCTCCAGCCCTGGGCACGCTCGATGGACACCATCGCGCCGCCGAACGTGGTCGCGAGCACCGCGCCGTAGAGCGCGAGGCTGATCATCACGAACGCAGCGACGTTCCCGTGTCCTGCCGATTGCGAGTCGTAGGCCTTGTTCACGCCGAACAACAGGAAGAACAGGACCGGTACCACGATCGCGATGATGACAGTGCGCCGGTTGCGAGTCATGCGACGGATCTCCAGCTTCAGCGCGGTGAAGTTGAAGCCGCCAAGCGGCGGAACGCGGCGGGCACTCAGGTCCGGTGCGATGGTCGGCACGGTGCTCATCAGATTGCTCCTGTGGTTGCAGTGCCCGGCGCGGTATCGCCGGTGAGGGCGAGAAACGCGTCCTCGATGCCCTGGGCGGTGATCTCCAGGTCTTTGGCGGCCGTCTGCGTTAGCAGGAAGCGCGCCACCGCATCGCTGTCGTTCGAGTGGACCAGGACGGTCTCCCCTCGAATCTCGACGCTGTCAGCGCCCGGAATGCCGGTCAGCAGTCCCTCGCTCGCTCCGGGCAGCGTCGCCCTGACTGTCCGGCCAGCCGCCATCGACTTGATCTCGGCCGCTGTACCGTCGGCTACGATCTGCCCGTGCCGGAGCAGCACGATCCGGTCGGCGTAGGCGTCGGCCTCTTCCAGGTAGTGCGTGGCGAACAGGACTGTCCGGCCCTGTTCGGCGTCCTTGCGGATTGCCGACCAGAAACTCCGCCGGCCTTCGACGTCCATCCCGCTGGTCGGCTCGTCGAGCACGAGCAGTTCGGGGTCGCAGAGCAACGCGAGCGCGAACCGCAGCCGTTGCTGCTCGCCGCCCGAGCACTTGCCTACCCGGCGGTCAGCAATCTCAGTGATTCCGGCACTGCTCAGCACTTCACCAACGGCCTGGCTGTGCGCGAAGAGACTTGCCGTGTACTCGACGGTTTCCCGGACCGTGAGGTCCTTCAGCAGGCCGCCGGTCTGCATTACGGCGGAGACCAGGCCCCGGGAGATGGCCTGGCGGGGGTGCATTCCGTACACCGAAACGGTCCCGGAACTCGGCTGGGAAAGGCCGAGGACCACGTCGATCGTCGACGTCTTGCCGGCGCCGTTCGGCCCCAGTATGGCCACGATCTCGCCGGACGCGATCTTCAGGTCAACGCCGTCGACCGCATGCACCTGTCCGAAGTTCTTGTGGAGAGCCGTCAGGTCTACGGCCAGCGGCACGGCACTTCTGGCCGGCCAGGTCCCGGGGGCTTGGCTCGCTATTGTCATGTCCCCAGTCTGGCCGATGCCGTTGGGTGGGGCATGCGCCCGCTGTCACGAGATACCCGTGACACCCGTCATATCTGAGCCACATCAGCGACTATCACTAGCCACCAAGGCTGCGCAGGAATCCAGGCGGTATGATCACGTCTTCCCTGGTCAGGTCGTGTACCGAGGACTTGCCGAGCCCGAGCAGCGCGGAATCCAGCCCGTTTCTCATGATATCCAGCACGTTCTCCACGCCCGCCTGCCCGTTTGCCGCGAGGCCCCACAGGTACGCCCGGCCGATCATGACTGCCCTGGCGCCCAGAGCGAGCGCCTTCACGACGTCGCTGCCCCGCCGGACACCGCCGTCAAGCAGCACCTCGACCTGGCTGCCGACGGCATCAGCCACCGCGGGCAGGGCCCGGATCGTGGCTGGCGTGCCATCCAGGTTGTTGCCGCCGTGATTGGACACCGAGATGGCGCTGACGCCCGCGTCGACCGCGCGCTTGGCATCGTCGATCCTGGACACTCCCTTGAGCATGAACGCGCCGCCCCACTGCTCGCCTAGCCAGGCCACGTCGTCCCAGGTCGGCGGCGGGGTCTGCATCCACTCGCCATACGCGCCGAAGAAGGTCGGCGCGGGTGCGCCCGGCAATGCCATATTCGGCACTGTCAGCTGCGGTGGCCGTCCTGTCCGGGCGTACAAGGCCACCCACCGCGGCCTGATCACCGACTCCGGACCATGCCGGAGGATCGTCCGCAGGTCCGTCCGCTCCGGGATCTTCGGGCTGCCCCAGTCACGGGAATGCGTGAACGTCCAGTCCGCGGTCAGGATCAGGCCGGCTGCGCCCGCCGTCCTGGCTCGCTCCAGGCGGGCCAGCATCTGATCACGGCTCCCGCACCAGTAGATCTGAAAGAACGTCTGCGGGTTCGCCGCAACCACTTCCTCGACTGGCTTGCTGGCAAACGAACTGAGCCCCATCGCGGTCCCTCGGGCCGCCGCAGCGCGCGCGACGGCCACTTCCCCGTCGGGGTGCACTGCTTGCACGCCGGTCGGCGAAATGATCACTGGGAGCGAGACAGGCTGGCCAAGCACCGTGGTCGCGAGTTCGCGCTGGGCTGGATTCCCGGCTACATGCGGCGCGAAGCCTAGCTCTGCGAAGGCGCGGACGTTGTCCTCCAGAGTCTGGCCGCGTTCGGCCCCTGCCAGCAGCGCGCTATAGACCGAAGCAGGCAGTCGCTTCCGTGCGCGGCGCTGCGCCTCGGCGACCGACTCGAACCAGGCATTCCCCATCTTTGCTTCAGTCCTTTCCGATGCGGCGGCCGCTAAGCCGCAGCGGCCGCACCGAGACAACCGGCTTGACTGGCACCAGAGTGCGCTCGCGCAGGCAGCCGATCCAGACTCCGGCGCCGTAGCAGATTTCATCGGCGATCCGAGCCAGCGTGAAGGTGACCGGGTCTAGTTCGGGCTTGCGCTCCGCATAAGCGTTGAGTGCGGGTCCGAGGAGCAGGGAGGCGGCAGCAGCCCGCCGTCCCCACCGGCGGGCAGCGGACCGACGGCCGGGCCTTGCCAGCGCGACCGCGACTGCGGGCGCGCCGAACTGGGTGGCGTAGCGGCCGATGCCGAGCCACGTTTGCCGGACCGCGGTCAGCATCGCCGCGGGCGTGCCGTCAGCCGGGACGCCGGCCCGGCGGAGCGCCGTTGTCATGTCAAGCCACGCCGCGGCCAGACCCGCCACTGCGGCAGCCGGTCGGCGCGCCAGCAGAGCGGCGACGGTCAGGGCAGGCCACGGGTGCAGCACGAGCGGGGCCATGTCCGACGGATGGCGGCGCGCCAGCGGGGCGGCAGAGGTCCCGTAGCGGAACCGCCGCTCCAGAAGGCCCGGCCAGGTCACCGGACCGTCGTGCGGCACCTGCACGGACGGCTCGTACCTGATCCGCCAGCCCGTTTCGTGCAGTCGCCAGATCAGGTCGACATCCTCGCCGTAGCGCAGTGCCGGATCGAACGGCGGGAGGCCGGCCGCGACGCTGTCGAGCGCCGCTCGGCGCACCACCAGCGCGGCAGTCGGCACATATCCGACCCGGCCTGCCGGTTGCACCCGGGCGGGCAGGACGCCGAGGTCCAGGCTTCCGCAGGCGGCTGCGTACCTGGCCGCGGGCGAGGCCACAGCGGCCGGGACCGAAGCTGCGCGGCCTTGCGTTCCGAGGTCGCCGGCCTGGACGATGCGCGGTGCGACTGCCGCTACCAGCGGGTCTGCGAAGTGCGGGACGAGCCTGTCGACCCACTCGGGCGGCGGCACGCAGTCGCTATCGAGGAATGCGATCAGGTCGGTGGCCAGCCCGGCCAGCCCGGTGTTGCGCGCCGCAGCCGGGCCGCCGCCCGCTGCCCGGCGCCGGACGACCGCGCCGTGCCGGGACGCGATCGTCGCGATCCCCTCCGGGTCGCCAGAGCCGTCATCGACCACGACGACCGGGTAGCGGTTGCCGGCCGCAGCGAGGCAGCGCTCCAGCATCGCGGCCCGGTCCCGCACCGGGATGATCACGGTCACGCTGGCCGTCCGGCGATCGTCGCCGCTGTGGCCGTTCGCGCAAGCCGGTGTCGCCCGGTCAGCTCGCACCGGATCAGCTAGCTCCGGTTCAGCCGGGACCGGATCGGCCGGCGCCGGGTGCGCCAGTCCGGCGTCGGTGAGCCGTCGGGCCAGCAGGCCGGCTGCCGGTGACCGGACCGGACCAGCCCGCAACTCAGCGAGCGCAGCCGTACCGGCCGGGGTGAGTCGCATCACTCTGGCCGGCGACCCGCCGAACAGGGAACCGTCACTGAGCTGCCTCGTGCCGGCGTCCAGCTCGATCCGGAATCCGCTGGGCAGCGGTGTAAGGCCGCGGGATCCGCCGCAAGGCGGGACGGCACTCGGGTGGCTGACAATCGCCTCGCCGCCGACTGGGGATTCCATCCGGGGGTTCACAGCGCCAGGCCGCCGTCCACCGGCACCACAGCGCCGGTCATGCCGCTGCTGTCAGGTCCGGCAAGGAACGCCAGTACGGCAGCGATCTCGGCCGGCGCAAGCAGCCGGCCAGCTGGCTGGCTGGCCGCGAACTCATCCGGGCCTGCTAGGTCGTAGAGGGCAGCGCTGGCCGTCAGGATCGCCGTTTCAGTAGAGCCAGGGCTGACCGCGTTCGCAGTCACGCCAGTGCTGCCGAGCTCGACGGCCAGCGCCCGGATCAGGCCCGCTACCCCAGCCTTCGCGGCGCAGTAAGCCGCGAGCATCGGCAGGCCGCGGGTTGCAGCAGCCGATGCGACCGCGAGGAACCTGCCGCTGCGCGGCTGCGGCCGGCGCAGCAACGCGGGCACCGCTGCCCGCGCGATGTTGAGCACTCCGCCTAGGTCGACGTCGATGACCGCGCGCTCCTGATCGAGCGGGACGTCCCACTGCGGCGCACCTCCGGCGATGACGCCGGCGCATGCGATGGCCGCGTCGAGCCCGCCCCACCGGGACTCGGCGGCTGCGACAGCGGCGCTCAGCGCGTCGATGTCGCGGACGTCGGCGACGAAGGAGCCGACCGGGCCGGCCCGGCCGGCCAGGTCGCCTGCCTCGGCCACGACCGCATCCAGCTCGGCCTTGGTTGCGAGCCGGTACGGGATGGCACTGTCATCCTCAGCGCGGTCCACGGCCAGGACCGACCAGCCGTCAGCAGCGAGCGCCCGGACCGTCGCGGCACCGATGCCGCGGGCCGCTCCGGTGACGAGCGCAACCCGCCCGGTCATCTCGCCGGGATTGCTGGCTTGATCTGGCCCGGCGCGGTGCGCCGGTTCGCTGCGGCCATGCCGTTACTGCTCAGCCGCAGGCGAGAAGTCAGCCGGGCTGAACCCTGCCAGCGGGCTCTGGTCACAGGCGCGGTCGGCAACGCCGCGGCGGCCCGCCGCTGCCTCCGCGACGGCTGCGGTTTCAACCGGACGCGGCCCGATGGACACCGGCACGGGCTGCTGAGCGCGCGAGCGCGCCTGCGCAGACCGGGGCGCGACCCGGTGCGAGTGATCTCCGGCCGGGCGCGGAGCGGACCCGGCGCCGGCGGTTGCCAGGGCAGCCTCGCCGAATCCGCGCACACATTCAGGGTCTGGCCCGTCCAGCGGAAGGCCGGTGAAGAACTTGGCCGCCATGCACCCGCCCTGGCAAGCATCGAATGCTGAGCAGGATGTGCAAGCCCCGCCGGACTGCGGACGGCGCAGATCGGTGAAGAGTTCCGAGTTCCGCCATACCTCAGCGAACCCGCCGGTATCGCGGACGTTCCCGGCGAGGAATGCGTCATGGATGGCGAACGGGCAGGCGTACACGTCGCCAACCGGGTCGATGAGGCAGACCACCCGGCCTGCGCCGCACATGTTGAGGCCAGGCAGCCCCGCGCCGTATCCGGCAAGGTGGAAGAACGAGTCTCCGGTCAGCACGTCCTCGCCGCGGCTGACCAGCCAGTCGTACAGTTCGCGCTGCTGACCGGCGGTCGGATGCAGCTCGTCCCAGACATCCGCGCCCCGGCCGGACGGCCGCAGCCTGGTAATTCGCAGTTGCGCTCCGAACGAGTCGGCGATGGCCTTGAACGCGTCGAGCTGAGCCACGTTGTGCCGCGTCATCACGACGGAGATCTTGAAGCCGGCGAACCCGGCACCGGCCAGATTCCGCATTGCTGCCATGGCCATGTCGAACGAGCCCCGGCCGCGGACCGCGTCGTTCACCTCGGCAGTCGCGCCGTCGAGCGAGATCTGCACGTCGATGTAGTCGCTGCGGGCAAGCTTGGTTGCCACCTCGGGAGTAATCCGCAGGCCATTGGTTGAGAACTTCACGCCCACGTGATGCGCGGTGGCGTAGTCCACCAGCTCCCAGAAGTCGGGCCGGACCGTCGGCTCACCGCCGCCGATGTTCACGTAGAAAACTTGCATCCGCTCGAGCTCGTCGATGACGCGCTTGCACTCGGCCGTAGTCAGCTCACGCGGATCCCGCCGGCCCGAGCTGGACAGGCAATGCACGCAGGACAGGTTGCATGCGTAAGTGAGCTCCCAGGTGAGGCAGATCGGCGCGTCCAGGCCGAATTTGAACTGTTCTGTCAACGGCACTGCGGCCACGGTCATACGGGGGGCCTCCGGCAGATCATCTGGCTTGCCGCCAGGGCAGCCAGCGCCGTCGCGTAGGCGGGCATCTCAGCAGGTTCGACGCCTGCGTCGGCGCACGCGGCCCTGGCGCTCGGCTGAGTGGCCAGCGACTCCACGACGGTCAGCAACGCCGGGCTCTTCAGGAACGACAGCCGCCGGGTGCCGAAGTGATAGAGCAGCGCCCCGAAGCGTTCCGGCCGGATGGAGGCCTGGGGATGCAGCCGCCAGGCCGCGCCGAGGTCGAAGGCCTTATCCGCGACAGCCTCAGCGGGGGCGCTGCGGCTAACGGCTGTCTGGCTGTTAGTAGACACCGCACATGCCGTCAATCGAGATCTCCTCGACCAGCAAGTCAGCAGCGACGACCTCATCGGCTTCGGTGCCGGTGATCTCGTCGGTGACCTCGCTCGCCGGCGGGTCGAGCAGTTCGGTAGCGCTGTCTGGCATGACGTTCTCCCCTGGTCTGGAATAGTTTCGGCACGGCGTGACGAATAGGGGTAACGTTAATCGTCATTGGGTGACGAAATCAAGACCGGGCGGGAAGTAACCGCACGGGCCGTAAACAGCAGAACAGTCAACGTCCGGAGCAGCAAACATCCGGACCGGCCAGATACGGAGCAGCCAGTCAGATGCAGGTTGCCGGCCACGCGCATGGCGGGCGCCGAGGACGCCCGCCCGGAACCAGCGCGCGCGAGCTGGAACTCATCTCGCTGCGCCTGTTCACCGAGGATGGCTTCGACGACACTACGGTCGAGCGGATCGCAGCGGCCGCCGGGGTGAGCGAGCGGACGTTCTTCCGGTATTTCGACTCCAAGGCCGACGTGCTCTGGCATGCCTTCGACGGCGAGGTCCTGGCGTTGCGTGCGGCGCTGCGTGCCGTTCAGGCGGACATGCCGATGATGGACGCGATCCGGCAGGCGGTGGTCGGAGTCAATAAATACCGCGCGGAGGATGTAGCAGAGCTCCGCACCCGGATGAACCTGATCGGCACCGTGCCCGCCCTGCAGGCCAGCGCCGCCCGGCACTATGACGCCTGGGAGCAGACCGTCAGCGAGTTCGCTGCCGGCCGCCTCGGGCTTCCGGTGGACTCGCTTTATCCGCTGGCCATCGGGCGCGCCACGCTCGCGGTCTGCCGGTCGGCCTACGAGCGCTGGGCAGAACGGGCTGACGCTGATCTGACGGTCTACCTGGAGCAGGCGCTGAAAGCTCTGTCCGTCGGCTTCGAGCCTGCCCTCCTGAATGCAGGCACCTTGACCACGGGTAACTTGACCACGGGCCGGCTGGCCCAGTGACCGGACAGCAGCAGGCTTCCGGGATGAGCCCGGCCGTCAGCTTGTCGGCGCCGTCTGCCGCCGACGCGGACGAGTTCATCGCAGCTGCCAGAGAGAGCGCGAGGCTGCAGAACCCCTGGGTGTCGGCGCCGGACACGGCCGAGCGCTACGCCGCGTTCCTGGCCCGCGCCGCGCGCGAAGATCAGGGCAGTTACCTGATCCGGCATGCGGAGTGCGACGGGCTGGTCGGCTACGTCAATGTCAACAACATCGTGCGCGGCGCGCTCTGCTCCGGCTCCCTGGGCTATGCGGCGTTCGCCTCGCACGCGGGCCGCGGCCTCATGGCGGCAGGCCTGCGCGCCGTCGTGGGCGACGCCTTCGCGTGCCTCGGCCTGCACCGGCTGGAAGCGAACATCCAGCCGGACAACGTCCGGTCCCTGCGGCTAGTTCAACGGCTCGGCTTCCAGCGGGAGGGTTTCTCGCCCCGGTACCTGCTGGTGGACGGCGAGTGGCGGGACCACGAGCGGTGGGCCGTACTCGTCGAGGACTGGGCTGGCTGAAACGCCAGTTGCCCGCCGAGACGTAGGATCTGTCGGCTCTCCGCCGACAAATCCTTCGTGATCATTCGTCAGCTGCGGTCGCAGCCACTAGTCCAGCGGATGCCGGTCGATTCCGTGCGGCTCGCGGCCCGCCAGCAGCCAGCCAGCCGCCAATGCCGCCAGCGGGATGCCGACGATCAGCACGGCCAGCTTGGTCGCTGGCACGCTTGCCAGGCTATGAACGCCGCGATTCCAGGCGATGATGCCGAGGTAGGCGGCTGCGATGCCGAGTAGCCCGCCGAGCAGCGCGAGCGCCGCCGCCGTCGCCCCGGTGAGCAGCCGGCGCGTGCATCCGCTCGCCCCGGTTGCCGACAGCACCCTCACGTCGTTGGCGGTCTCGCTGCGGATTAGCCCGATCGTCATAGCCAGGACAGTGAGCACCGCGAGCACGCCAACCGCGATGGCCTTCTCACTAACCGACGCCAGTGACGCCTGCGGGGACCCCGTGGTCGTCTCGACGGTCAGGCCATTCGCCGCCGCCCAGTGATCGGCCCTGGTCACCTGCGCCGCCGTGAGCGCCGCAGGGGTCTGGATCAGCCAGCCGGCCAGCAGCGGCCGCAAGTTGAGGGCAGCCATCGCGTGCGAGGTGAGCAAGGTATTCGGCGCCGAGGTGTAGTGCGGCAGTCCGGCTACCTGGATCGCCGGGCTGGCCAGATCCCGGCGGTCGGGGCCGTTGCCGCCGGCTTGCCGACTCGGGTGCACGCCCGGCCGGCCGCATTGCGCGCTTACGGCAGCCTTGCAGCCGACCACGACCGCGCCGAAATCCAGGATCTTCGCGCCGGTCAGGCCGGAGCGCGCCGTCAGAATGTAAGTCGCTGGGCTGATCGCGGCCGGGTCGAGGTGGTAGAACCTCAGCACGGCCGACGTCGCGACATAGAGTTGCGAGATCGCCAGGACAGGCTGGCGGCCGCCGCCGCCGCCGGCCTGAGTTTTACCGAGCATCGTGGTCGGTCGGCCGTTCACCGGCCCCTCCTGGAGAACAGGCATCCCGGCCGCTATGGCGGCATCCAGCGGGAGAACAGCCTGCCCATGCAGCACGGCCGATAGCCCAGTGACATCCCGCTGATACTGCGCAAGCTGTTCGGCCGTCCGCGCTGGCACCACCTCAGGCGTGCCCTGGGGACCGTCTGGCGACAGGTAGATCATCAGCTGGTTGGCGGGCAGGTTCGTCCAGCCGACCGCGCCGGGTGACCCCTCGTTCTGCGCTGCCGCCGCAGCGCTCACTGCGATGGCCGCCACAATCCCGGTCACCAGGCTGATGGCCGCGAGCGCGGCGCCGGACCGGGCGCGATACCTAGACAGGTCACGCAGGGCGAGCCGGATGGAAACGGGCGCATGCCCTGCCTGTGCCGCCACGCCGCTGATCGCTAGCGGGCCAACCAGCAGCACTCCGGTCGCGGTGAGGACCAGGCCGACGATGATCAGCGGCGGCACTCTGCCCTGATGTGCCATAGCGATCGCGCCGAGCCCGACTGCGAGCAGCACTGCTCCCAGCGCGGCGAACGCGCGGCCCTGTTTCGGGCTAGGCGGGCGGCCGGACAGCGCGGCGACGACCGGAACCCGGGACGCTGCCCAGGCCGGCCACCACGCTGCGCCGACCGCGGTCGCGACCGCGAGCGCGATCGCGGCACCGATCTCCCACCAAGGCAGGCTGAAGGTGTCGATCCGGTGCGCCACCAGCGCCTCCAGCCGCGGGACCAGTGCTGCCCAGCCCGCCAGGCCGGCCGCCGCCCCGGTTACCGCCGCCACGCAGCCGACGACCGCTCCGTTCGCCAGCAACACCAGCCTGATGTTGCGGTCAGTCGCCCCGACAGCGGCGAGCATGCCGAACGCGCGCAGCCGGCGCTGTGCCAGGACCGTGAAAGTGGCGACCGCGATCAGCCCAACGAACGACAGCGCGATCGTGTCCAGGACGAGCACAGCAGCTGGCGGGAAGCCGGAGTCGTGCTGCGGACGGCTGGTCAGCTGTGCTCCTGCGGACACCCGGAAGCCGCGCAACTGCTGCGCGGTCGCGTCGAACAGCACCGTCGCCTGACCGACATCGCGAATCTGGCCAGGGGCGATAAGGGCGAACTGATCGTCGAGGTTGGCCGGGTTCTCCACGATGCCGGTCACCTGCAGGGTTCCGCCACCGGTGCGCCAGACGCCTCCGACGCGCAGCTGGTAGATCGCCGCCACGCCGCTGGTCACCGCGACCTGGCCGGGTCCCGGGTAATGGCCTACGTCCAGGCGCAGCATCGGCGCCGAGAATTCGCCACCGGGCCGCTCAGACCGCACATCGACGGAGTTGACCGAGCCGGGAATCGCGGCCTTCGCGTGGTAGATCACCTCGATCCGGCCGAACGCCTTGCTGGCAGCCGAGATGCCCTCGGCCAGCCGGGCCTTCGAGCCGGTGATGACAAGCATGTGTCCCGCCGTGCCGAAGCTGGCGTCAGGCGACGACGGCGCGTCGGCGGCGAACGCCATGCCCGCGACTGCCGCGGCAACGGCGACAGTCAGCAGGCCGAGCACCGTCAGTTGCTGGCGCCACTCCCGGCGGAACATGCGCCAGGCCCAGCGCACCACCGCGCGCCGCGCCGGCGCGCCGCCGGAGTTCGCGCTGCCCGCCGCAGGCTTGGACCGGACGGCGGTGCTCATTTCCGGTCACTCGGTGTCAGCAACGACTCAGGGCCAGGCAGCGGGGACGTCTGATCGACCATCCGGCCGTCGCGCAGGAACACCACCCGATCGGCCCAGGAAGCCAGCTGCGCGTCGTGAGTTGCCACGACCCCGGCCACCTCGCCGCGGCACGCTGTCCGGACCAGCCGCATCACGGCTTCGGCGTTGACTGAGTCGAGCGCTCCGGACGGCTCGTCTGCCAGCAGCAGACGCCGCTCGCCGACGACCGCCCTGGCAATGGCAACTCGCTGTCGCTCGCCTCCGGACAGTTCCTCCGGGAACCGCGCAGCCCGGCTCCCCAGACCGAGTTCGTCGAGGGCGCGCAGCGCGGCCTTGCGCGCCGCCCTGGCCTGCAGGCCGTCGAGTTCGAGAGGCAGCGCCACGTTCTCCGCGGCGGTGAGCCCGGCCAGCAGGTTGAAGTCCTGGAAGACGAAGCCGATCGAGCGTCGGCGCAGCCTGGCTCGCTCGTTTCGGGAGAGGGTCGCCAGCGATCTCCCGGCCACGAAGACCTCGCCGCCAGTCGCCTCCTCGAGGCTGCCCGCAATGGTCAGCATCGTGCTCTTACCCGAGCCACTCGGGCCCATCACCGCCACCAGAGCACCCGGCTCGACAGTCAGGCTCACCTCGCGAAGCGCGTGTACCTCGGCAGCCCTGTCGCCGTACACCTTCGAGACATTCCGTAGCTCCAGTGCTGTCATCGTCGTGCCCCGGCCTTTCGCCTCAGTCTGGGCAGCGGCGCCGCGCTTGCCGCCCGGCTTATCGCGGCAGCCGGGCTGCGCTGAATCCAGCTGTCGGCTGAATCGAGCCACCGGACAACCGAGTCCAGCCGGAACAGCTCGGCATCTACGGCAAGCAGCAGCGCAAGGTCATCTTCAGTCGCGTCTTCCTTTATCCGGGTCCACTGCTGCATCAGCTGGACCAGGTACGCGCGATGCACCTGAAGCACCGCTGCGACGTCCGCACCCGGCACGCGCAACGCCACCAGCACCTTGATGACGAGTTCGTCTCGAGGCGGAGAGGCGAGATCGGGTGGCGTGCGCAGCCAGGCAGCCAGCTCCTCGTCACCTTCGGCGGTGATCCGGAACATCTTCTGCGGGCCCTCGTCTGCGCCGCCCTCGGACTCGACCAGGCCCTGGCGCTCAAGCCGCTGCAGAGTTGTGTACACCTGACCGACGTTGAGCGGCCACACTTCGCCGGTTCTAGACTCGAACTCCTCGCGCAGCTGCAAACCGTACTTAGGACCCTCGGTAAGCAGCGCAAGCAGCGCATGCGGCACGCTCACTGCCATCGCCCGACTAGGCCTGTCTTAAGAGAGTGCGTCAAACTGAGTATCATACTGGATATATAAGCAGACCGACTCCGCCGAGCGCAACGGTTTCAGTGCCCCGGTGTCAGCTAGCGTGCAGATAGCGGCGTGCCGGGACTGCCCGTTCCCGCGGGTATGACGTTGGCCTTGGTTCGTAAGCGGAGGCGGTTAGATGACTGACCCGGCGGTATCGGCGGACGGCAGGCTGGTCCACGCGGGCACGTCGCGCGAGCCGGGCCAGCCGGTCGTGCAGCCGCCGGTGCTGGCCAGCATTCTCGTCTCGGCCGGCGAGCCAGCCCCCGGCGATTACGGCCGCGGTGGCAACCCGACCTGGACCGCGCTGGAACAGGCGCTCGGCGCAATCGAGGACGCCGAGGCGGTGGTGTTCGCGTCCGGCCAGGCCGCGTCGATGGCGCTGATGCTGGCACTGGCCCGCGGCCGGGATGCGATCGTCCTGCCGCACGACGGCTACTACAACGCGAGGACGCTGGCCGGCCGGCTGCGCCCGCATGGCGCGGTGCCGGCGCTGGCAGACCTGCAGGACCTGGCGGCCGTCGAGCGCGCACTCAGCGGGGCGGCCGGCCGCGCGGTGCTGTGGGCCGAGACGCCCACCAATCCGCTGCTGCGCGTCGCAGACCTGACCGCGCTCGGCCGTCTGGCTGCCGCGGCGGGCGCGCCGATGATCGTGGATAACACCGTCGCGACCGGGTTGCTGCAGCGCCCCCTCGACCTGGGCGCTGTCGCGTCGCTGTGCTCGCTGACCAAGTCCGCGTCGGGACATGCTGACGTCATACTCGGCGCGGTGATGACACGCGACCCTGCGCTGGCCAGCGAGCTGCGCGACTGGCGGACGCTCGGCGGCGGGATCGCCGGGCCGGCCGAGAGCTGGCTGGCGATTCGCGGGCTGAAGACGCTGCCACTGCGGATCGATCGGCAGTCGGCGACGGCGCTCGCACTGGCCCGGTATCTCGTGGCCCATCCCCGCGTGACCGCCGTGCACTATCCGGGAACCAATCAGGACACGCTGGCTATCGCCCGCTCGCAGATGCCGCGGGGCTTCGGCCCGCTGCTGTCGTTCGAGCTGGACGGCACCGCTGCGGACGCCGATGCGGTCGTCGCCGCGGCCCGGCTGATCATTCCGGGCAGTAGCTTCGGCGGCGTGGAGTCGAGCTGGGAACGGCGGAGCCGCTGGCCTGGCGAGACCGCTCCCGACTCGCTCATCAGGCTGTCGGCGGGGATCGAGCCGCCCGATGACCTGATCGCGGATATCGGCCAGGCGCTGGGTGGGCTGGACCAGAGCTCAGTGAGCAACGCCTCGCCCTTCGCGCCGGAAGGCAGATCGGGCGGGTTGGCGAAATGACCGACTACACGGGTTTCGCCCAGTTCTACGACCGGATCATGGGCGACCGGTCCGAGGAAATCGACCGGCTTCAGGCTTATATCAGCAGGCACTTGCCCGGAGCGCGATCACTGCTCGAGCTTGGCTGCGGTACCGGTGCGCTGCTTGCGGGCCTGGCGCCCGGGCTGTCGGTCACCGGTGTCGACCGGTCGGCGGACATGCTCGCGATCGCGGCGGAGACCGTGCCCGCGGCGCGGCTGGTGCAAGCGGACATGACCGCGTTCAGCCTGCCGGACCGGTTCGATGTGATCATCTGCATGTTCGACACGCTCAATCACGTGCAGTCGTTCGCCGGCTGGCTGACGCTGTTCAGCTGCGTGCACGAGCACCTGGCAGACGGCGGCCTGTTCATCTTCGACGTGAACACGGCGGGCCGCCTGCTGCGACTCGACAGCGCGCCGCCGTACCTGGATGAATTTGACGGGAACGTGGTCGTCATGACCGTGCGGTCGGCCGCCGATTCGCTGTCGCTCTGGCAGACCAGGATCTTCGAACGGCAGCACGGCGACTTTTACCGGCTGCATGACGAGCGGATCTACGAGCTCGGCGTGCCGCTGGGCCACATCCGCTCGGCGCTGGCCGGCCGGTTCGAGCTGCTTGAAGAAGCGAGCCTTGACGGCAGCCCGGTCAGCGACGAGTCAGACCGGATCTTCTTCGTCTACCGGCACCGGCCCGCCTAGCAACTACCCTGCCGGTCTTTGATCGCGCGCATGAGCTTGCCGAGGATGGCCGAGAACTGCGTCCGTTCCGCGGGCGAAAGATCTGCAAAGATCTCCGACAGGGCGCCGATGCGCGGGCCTAGCTCCTGCTCTGCCTCGCGAGCGCCGTCGGCTGACAGTTCGATCACCGTGGCCCGCCGGTCGGTGGGGTGCCGTCGGCGTACCACAAGATGCGCCTCCTCGAGCGCATCCACGATCGCCGTCATGTTGCGGGGTGAGGCGCCGAGCTGCGACCCGAGGTCCCGCATAATGGCAGGCCCGCCGCAGTGCAGCGCCTGAATCAGGCGGAGGCGAGCGTAATTCAGCCCGCGGGGCGACCGCCGTTCCATCCAGCGCAGGAAGCTCGCGGAGAACGTGGCCGTCTGCGCGACGAGCACCGCGGCGCTCTCCGCGTCGGTCAGGCCGGCCAGATCCGGGGCAGCCGGGCACTCGGCGTCGCCGTCAGGGGAACCTTGCCCCGCCAACGGGCGCGCATCAGCCTCAGGCCTGACCCTGCTCATGCCGACATGGTAGCCCGGATACTTTGTTGACACGATTATCGAGTTAGGTACTATTACCGACGTGATCGTTCAAAGTTAAATTACCTAATGTCTCGGTGAATCGAGGACGAACAGCAATGACCACTCCCAACGGTAGCCAGACCGCGGCAGCCGCGACCGTCTATGCCGGCCCGGCAAGCTTCCAGCTGGATCCGGCGGCGTCGACCGTCTCGATCACGCACAAGACCATCTGGGGCCTGGTGACGGTACGCGGCTCCTTCTCCAAGCTCAGCGGATCGGCGGAGATCCTGCCGGACGGATCGGGACGCGGCCGGATAGAGATCGACGCGGCCTCGATCGACACCAAGCAACGCAAGCGTGACGAGCACCTGCGCTCGAAGGACTTCTTCAACGCGGGCGAGCACCCGCAGATCGTGGTCGACCTGCCGACGGCGACCAGGCAGGGCGAGGACAGTGTTACCACCACCGGGACGCTGACAGCAGCCGGTCAGTCCCGGCCGCTGACGGTGACGGCGCGGATCACGCAGGCCACCGACCAGGCGATCACGCTCACGGCGGAGGCCGATATCGACCGGACCGACTTCGGAATGCGCTGGAATCAGCTCGGCATGATCACCGGAAAGGCGCACGCCAGCGTCGTCGCCCGGTTCGTCAGGTCCGCCGCCGGTCAGTAGGCCGGGAAGCACGCGAGTGAACAGGAGCCAGATGAAGCTTCAGATCATCGTCGGGAGCACCCGGCCTGCCCGGGCGGCTGACAAGGTCGTGCCGTGGGTGACGAACCGGGCTGCGCTGCACGAGGCGTTCGACACCGAGGTTCTTGACCTCCGTGACTGGCCGCTACCGATGTTCGGCGAGCACATGGGAAGCATCGGCGACCCGAGTGACCCGTCATATTCCGACCAGGCGGTGCGCCAGTGGAACCGGAAGATCGCCGAAGCAGATGCGTACCTCGTCATCACGCCGGAGTACAACCACAGCGTGCCGGGCGAGCTGAAGAACGCCATCGACAGCGTGTTCGTCTCTTTCGCTTTCCGTAACAAGCCGATGGCCATGGTGGGCTACAGCGGTGGTGTCGGCGGAGCCATCCGGGCGATTGAACACCTGGTGCAGATCGCGGTGGAAGTCGAGGCTGCACCGCTGCGCAGCACCGTGGTCCTGCCCTACGTCGATAAGGCATTCACCGAGGATGGCGAGCCGGCCGACCCGGCAACCGAGGTGAGCCTGCAGATCCTTCTTGAGGACCTGGCCTGGTGGGCAACTGCGTTGCAAAACGCCCGTGCTGCCGGGGAGCTTCTGCCTGGCAAGCTCAGGGCCCGGATGGCGCTCGCGGCGGGTGCGACAGCCGCCCCGACGCGCTAGGCGTGACTTTGCTGCCTGGGCACCGACTCACGGAACGTGCGCCGGTAGGCGTTCGGCGTGGTGGCGCGCCAGGCCCGGAAGTGATGGCGGAGCGTCGCGGCATTGCCGAAACCGGCTCGCTCCGCTATCACGTCCACGATCTCGTCGGTTTCTTCGAGCAGCTGCTGGGCGACCAGGATCCGCTGGCTGATCAGCCACCGTCCTGGCGTCGTCCCGGTTTCCTGGACGAACCGGCGCGCGAAGGTCCGCGGTGACATCGCCGCCAGGCTGGCTAGCTCGTCAACGGTGATGGCCCGGTCGAGGTTGCGCTGCATCCATTCGATGACGTCGCTCAGGGTGTCGCAGTCCGGCTCAGCGACCGGACGCTCGACGTACTGCGCCTGGCCGCCGTCCCGGTGCGGTGGCACGACCATCCGCCGGGCGATGGCATTGGCCACCCGGCTGCCCTGCTCCTTGCGGACCATGTACAAGCAGGCGTCGATGCCGGCCGCGGTTCCCGCGCTGGTAATGACCGCCCCGGCGTCGACGTACAAAACCGACGGGTCCACCTTGGCGGACGGGTACATCCGGGCAAGCATCGCGGCATGACGCCAGTGCGTCGTACACGCCCGGCCGTCGAGGAGCCCGGCTGCGCCGAGGATGAACGCTCCCGTGCACACACTCAGCACCTGCGCATTCCGGTCCACGGCGCGGCGCAGCGCGGCGAGCAGCGGCTCGGGCCAGTCGCTGCGAGCACAGCGCGAGTCGCTCGCGGCCGGCACCGCGATCAGGTCGGCACTCTCCAGCCGGTCGAGGCCGAACGTTGTCGCCAGGCTGAACCCGGCGGCAGACCGCAGCGGGCCGTCCTCGCCAGCCACGACCGCGAAGTCGTAGCCCGGCAATCCCTCGTCGGTGCGGTCGGTCCCGAACACCTCGCAGAGGACGCCGAGCTCGAACGGTTCGAGGCCGTCGAGCACTACGACGGCGACGTCTTTCAGCATGCTTCCATCATGCCCCACAAACTGGCAGGATGTTGCGCTAGGTTGTCCCTGCTGCCACTGTTGGCTGCCCGGATGACAGGCGATGCTGTCTGTATGAGCAAGGCAGCCCGGCACACCAATCCAGTCCGCCAGCTAGTCCGCAGAGTCTCCGCCGTCGTCGCCGAATGCGCCTATGCCCAGCGCAGGATGGCAGAGATCAGCACCGCCCCAGATCGGAACCTGTTCAACCCGGACGCGCTTCCGGAAACCTATTCCGAGTTCCTGTACCGGACTTCCGGCTTGCTGCATCACGAGCCGTCAGCGCGTGCCCGCGCCAGGGTCGCCCGGTGATCTTCATGGGTGGCGGATTAGTGGTGCTCTAGCCCACTAACTCGCCACCCGCGCCGCCTTCGACGGCGGAAGAAGATCGCCGAACTCGCGCAGCAATGCCGTCTTGGACCTGGCGCCGATCACCTGCTTGACCACTTCCCCGCCGGAGAATAGGCAGATCGTCGGCACGTGCAGGACCCGATAGCGGCTGACCGTTGCCGGGTTCTCGTCTGAGTTGATCTTGACAAGGCCGACCTGGCCCGCGTAGTCGTCGGCGATTGACTCCAGCACCGGCGCGACCATCCGGCACGGGCCGCACCACTCCGCCCAGAACTCCACGATGACGGGGGTCGTGCAGGCCAGCACCTCGGTCTCGAAGCTGTCATCGGTCACGACCCGTGCATTACTCACTGACTTCCTCCTGGTCAATCGGATGACGGCATGGCTGTGCCGTTACGTTGCGTCGAAGTCGGGTAGCTGGAGGGCGGCGCACTGCTGGCCGTTCCCGTGCTCGCACACGCGGATGAGCTGGCGGAGCCGGCAACGCTGCCGCATGAGCTCCCTGACTTGCTCGTCGATCGCGGTGAGCCGGGCCTGCGCGGCCGTCTGGATCTCAGCCGTCGACTGTGCTTCAGCCGGGCCGAGCAGCTCGGCTATCTCACCGAGAGTGAACCCGAGGCTCCGGGCGCGCCGGATGAAGACCAGCCGCGACCGGTCAGCATCGGTGTACTCACGGTAGCCAGAGCCGCGCCGCTCGGGCTCGGGCAGCAGGCCGCGGCGCTGATAGAACCGCACGGTCTCGACGCCGACGCCCTCGGCCGCGGCCAGTTTCCCGATCGTCATCCCGCTCATGGCTGCACGGTACCGGCCGTACCCAGGTACGGAGTCAAGCTCGGCGGCTCCGGCCACTAGCATCGGCTTGGCCCGGACGGCTCCCCAGCCGCCGGAGGCTGCCACGTGCCCGCGCCACACATTGGAGCTAACGCATGACCCGGTACGCGTTGCTGATCCTGCCGTCAGCCAATCGCGTGTATGCCGAGGCAGCGGCCGGCCTGGCGGCAGCCGAGCTGGCCGTATTCAGCGATTCGGTGCTTGGCGGCGCACTGTCGGCTGCCGAGGTGACCAGGCGCGGCGGGGTGCCATACCTGGAGTTCGAGGCATGCGAACTGCGGCCGGAGGACTGCGCGTTCCTGGCTAACATCTCCTCGCTCTATGCGCTGTTCGAGGTCACCGGCGGACTGCTCAGGCCGGTGGATCTGGCCGGGCTGGATCATTACGACGACGATCTGATCACTATCCAGAAGTACCCGGGCAAGACCAACGAGCAGTTCACCAAGCTGCTGCTGAACGTGACGCTGATGGCGTCGGCGTTCGCGCCGGCCATGCTCCGCCGCAGGCTAACGGTGCTCGATCCGCTGTGCGGGCGGGGAACGACGCTGAACCAGGCACTGATGTACGGCTACGACGTGGCTGGCATAGACGAGGACCGCAAGGATTTTGACGCTTACCGCGCATTCATCAAGACGTGGCTGACGCGCAAGCGGGTCAAGCACAAGGTCACCTATGACGGGCCGGTACGGCGCGACGGCAAGGTCGCCGGCCGCCGGCTGCAGATCAGCCTGGCCGCGTCGAAGGACGAGCAGAAGGCAGGCCGGGCGCAGCAACTCGACGTGGTATGCGCGGACACTACCCGGGCCGGCGAATTCTTCCGGCCAGCCAGCGTCGATCTGGTGGTCGCTGACGCGCCCTACGGCGTGCAACATGGCAGCAGGTCAGCGGCTAGCGGGCTGGCGCGGCGGCCGCGAGACCTGCTTGCGGCTGCCGTCCCGGTATGGGCAGCGCTGCTGCGGCCGGGCGGCGCCGTCGGGATCGCCTTGAACACGCTGGTCGCGCCACGCGGCGAGGCCGCTGGTGTGCTGGCGTCGGCCGGCCTGGAGCCGATCGAGTCGCCGCCGTACCTGAGCTTCGGGCACCGGGTGGATGGCTCGATCAGGCGCGACATCGTGGTCGCAGGTAAACCAGCGGGCAGCCGAGCGGCCCCACAGGAATCTGCTGACCGAGCGCGCAGCTAGCGGCGCTCTTCCATGATCCGGGAGAGTTATGCACGTTCCCGCGTGCGCAACTCTCCCGGATCATGGAAAAAGCTCATGGCTGCGGCGCCGGGTGTGACGGTATGCCTGGGCCGCCGGCAGCGGGTGCCGCGGCGTCCGACGGGCCGGGCATGCTGCTCCACTGGGGCTGGCCCGGATAGGGCTGGCCCGGATAGGGCTGGCCCGGATAGGGCTGGCCGGGATAGGGCTGGCCGGGATAGTACGGTGCTGGGCGGGGAGCCGAATCCGGGGTGAGGAGCATCCACGCGACCAGCAGGATCAGCGTGCCGAGGAATGCGCAGTACACCCAGAACATGGGCGTCAGGCCATTGGTGATCGTGAGTCCTGCCGAATTGGCCTGTGCTTGCGAGAACCCCAGCTGCAGCGGCGAGGTCGGCTCAGACACCTGCACCATGGCCGACACGGCCTGCGCGACCATCGGGATGATCGCCCCGGCGGCCAGCGCGGCTCCGAGCCTGAGCGGCCGCCAGAATGCAGCGGCGGCGATGACCACGGCCAGCAGCACCATCACGGCCACGTCACCGACGATGATCGGAGCCGGGTTAGCGAATGCATTCCCCGCCGTCACGGTAGGCAGGGTGCCGAAGGACGTCCGCAGCACGTAGCTGTCCCAGGACGGAGCGAACGCGACGGCAGCGCCGATGGCAGCGAGAATGATCACAACCGTGGGAACGATCTCGTGGCCAGCCAGCCTGGCGCGCCGGTGAACCCGCTGGCGGCCAGCGGGCCAGCCCCGGGCGGACAACCCGGACCCGGCAAAGGCCAGCGCAGCGCCGGCAGCGCAGGCGAGCCAGCCGACGAGTGACAAGACCAGGCCGGCGCCCACCACGCTTGCCCCGTAAGCAATGGGCGAGCCGAGGTCAGCGAAGAACATTCCGAACGTGACCGCGCTCACTCCGACAGCGATCAGCGCACCGGCCTGGCTGCGGGCGCCGCCCAGCAGGATGAGCACCGTGCTTCCTGCCCAGGCCGCCAGGTAGATGATGTGCGGCACGAGTTCTGCGGGCTCCGAGGCCAGGCTGGCACCAGTGAAGTAGTCCGGGAACAGGCCGATGATCCCGAGTAGGACGCCCACGGCGAGCAGCGCCGCCCCGATCCGGGACTTGCCCGCCATCCGCGCGGGGTGAGCAGGCCCCTCTACCACCTGGCCATACTGCGGGTCGATACCGTCATCGACGGCTCGGGCGCTGACCGCCTGCGTGGCCACCGTGTCGGCGGCAACGGCGGTCGCGTCGTCGGCCGCTACCGGTGATGCCGCCGTTTCCATCGACGTTGAGGTCTGTCCAGGCGCGGATGCGACGCTCGCCGGCGCGGAGACGGTGACCGGCACGATCGTGCCAGGTACCTCGATCGAAGCGAACCGCGACCAGGCAGCTGTCCAGCCCTCCGGGGTCAGCGGCCACCATTCAAGTGGCGCGCCCTGAGGTGCCGCAGCATGCCAGATCCCGTAGAACTGCGGCCCCTGTCCGATGGCGAAGTTCGCCCCGCGATAGGCGATGCTTACGTTCTCCGGCACAGTCTCGATCCTTCCTGCTCAACCCCACCTCAGGTGAGTACTCAAGAAGCGTATTAGGTCCGTCTGCAGGTTCCCTGGACGGCGCCTCCAGCAATCCTGACGCCTTGCTCAGCGGGTGGCGGATCGCCCTTGCCCTGCTCACGACCTGACTGCCGGACCAGCAACCCTGGCGCCGCACGCTAACCTGCTCGCGATGACCGATGACGAAATCCCCGGCGTCCTGGCAGCGCTCGGTGTCCCCGGAATCGTGGACGCGCACGTCCACTTCCTGCCTGACGCCCTCCAGGATGCAGTATGGCGCTGGTTCGACGGGCTTACGCCGCCCTGGCCGGTGGCCTACCGGGCCTCGGCCGAAGACCGGCTTGCCGTCCTGGCCGGGCTTGGTGTTCTACATCACACCGCGCTGGCGTATGCGCACCGTCCCGGCATGCTGTCGTTTCTCAACGATCACACGATGGGCCTGGCTTCTGCGGTGCCGGCGGTCATCCCCACGTTCACGATCTATCCCGAGCCTGGCGTGGCGGCCGAGACCGAGCGCTGCCTGGAGGCAGGCGGCCGCGCCGTCAAGGTGCACCTCCAGGTAGGCGGCTTCGATTCGACCGATCCGCTGCTAGCCGGGGCCTGGACATTGCTTCAGGATGCGGGTACCCCGGTCATCCTGCACGCGGGCGCGGTAGCGGACGGCTCGGGAAACGAGGAATGGTGCGGCCCGGAGCCGGTCCGGCGGCTGCTCAGCAACTTCCCTGGCCTGCGGTTGGTGATCGCGCATCTTGGCGCGCCGGACCATGACGCGTTCGTCGCGCTAGCCGAGCAGAATGACGGCGTCTGGCTCGACACGGCCATGGCTTTCACCGACCCGCCTTACCTCGGCCCGTCGCCGCTGCACCTGGTGGAACGGGTAGCGGCACTCGGCGACCGGATCGTGTTCGGGTCCGACTTCCCGACGATCCCGCACCAGTTCGCAGCGCAGGTCAGCGGCCTGGCGTCGCTCGGCATCGGCGACGAATGGCTCAGGAAGGTGCTCTGGGGTAACGGCAGGAGGCTGTTCGGCCTCGACCCGGGGCAACCGGGGCTGTCACCGCCCGACACCCGCCAATAGCACGTCGCGTTACCTCGCTGGCACCACCACGACCGGGCACTGCGCGTGATGAAGCACCTTGTTGCTGATGGACCCGATGGGCGCGTGACCTGCTAGCCCGCCGCTATGAGCCCCGCCACGCGCGCCGACTACCAGCAGGTCCGCGTCCTTCGAAGCGTTGACCAGCTCGTCGGCCGCGAACCCGTTGACGGCCCTGATGGTGACCGAGGCCGGCTGCGATTCGCCGAGCTCGCCTGCTGCCTTGTCCGCGAGCTCGGTCGCGGCCTCGCGCGCGGTCTCCAGCAGGTGCTCATCAGCTGGCACGGTGACCGGCCTGCCGCTCCAGAAACTGGCAGCGATCTCGTTGACCGTGAGCACGGTCAGGTGATCTTTCCGAGTCGCGGCTTCTCTCATCGCCCACTCGAGGGCGCCTTTAGCGTTGGCTGATCCATCGACCCCTACGGTGATTCCAGGCATAGCTAGCTCCTTACGGCTCCGGTCCCGTTGCCGGTTGGCTGACAACGGCCGTTCATATGCTGTGCAGCCGACAGGCCGCCGCCAAGAGCCGATGGGCCGGAGCGGCAGGGCCGAAAGTCCGCGGGCTCGTGGCAGCTAGGGCCAGCCCGGTCGTGACTTACGGCCATAGCGGTCTCGGATCGGACCGAGGCATCCTGAGCCCGAGGTCCCCGGGAGGTGATTACCATCAGCGCGACCGTGCGGGACATCATGACGAGGTCGGTGGTAGCCGTCCGGAAAGACGCCTCGTTCAAAGAGATGGCGGACATGCTTCGCCGGCGCCGTATCAGCGCGTTTCCTGTCCTTAATGACGCGGGACGGGTGATCGGAGTGGTGTCCGAAGGGGATCTGCTGGTCAAAGAAGCTGTTCTGGCTGACAGCACAAGCCTGCTCGCGGCACTGCGGCATGTGAAGGAGGATGACAAAGCCGCCGGGATGACGGCGGGTGACCTCATGACCGCGCCGGCCATCACGATCGGCCCCGATGCGTCCGTCGCGGAGGCGGCAAGGCTAATGTATGACCGGCGAGTCAAGCGACTGCCAGTGGTCAACCCGGCCGGCGCGCTGCTCGGAATCGTCAGCCGCGTCGACGTACTGGCCGTGTTCGGGCGGCCGGACAGCGAGGTGTGCGATCAGATCACGCAGCAGGTACTGCCCGGCCTTATCGCGGCTCCTCATCACGTCGAGGTCGTGGTCCACGACGGCATCGTCACGATCTCAGGCGAGCTGCCGGAAGGCCAGCAGAGTCACACCGTCATCGCGGAGATCCGGCACGTGCAGGGCGTCGTCGCCGTACGTGACCGCCTCGGCGGTTCTCGCTGAGCCGACGAATCGAGACGCAGGGCCGGCCACCGGACCTGGGGTCGTTAGTCCCGGCCGACGCGGGAGTTTGGCCCTGCAATGATTCCGGCTGCCGGAGCGATAGTCTCAATATGCCGATGAGTTCCCAGCACCCCAGCTACCTTGGCCGGCTCAGCCGGACCAGCAGAGCCGCAGATGAGCAAGCCGAGACGACCGAGTCAGCGGTTCTCTACGAGCCGCAAGCCCGCTACTCGACGCGGGCCTGCTGCTGTCTGGGGGCGCCGATGGTCATCGCGGTGATCGCGGCGGCGAACGGCCGCCCCGCCGATACGGAACTGCTGTTGTGCGGCCATCACTACCGGCAGTCCCGCCGGGCGCTGGTCGCCATGGGAGCAACGCTCACCGACATCAGGGGCTACTCGCTAACGCCAACGAACTGGCCCGAGTCAGCTGGCCAGCCAATCAACCGGTGACGCCGCCCGCGCTCGGATGACCTGGGCAAAGGCACCCAGGCCGCGACTCAGTACGCGCGGGCGAAGATCACTCGCTTGCCGTACGCCGACGGCTTGCCGCAGCGGATGCAGGCGCCCTGTTCAGGTTCGCCCGCGAGGGGGATGCAGCGGGGAGTCGCTGCGGTTTCTGCCTTGATCTCGTCCTCGCAGGCATGCTCGCCGCAGTGCAGGGCGAGCGCCCAGCCGACAGCCACCGCGGCGGTGAACTCAGGCCAGGAACTGACAACGGCAGTGTGCTCGTCACGGAAGTCAGCGGCCCGCCGCGCCAGCATGGCCTGGAACGAGGCAAGCTCGGCCGCCAGCAGATCCGGCGCGGCGTCGATCGGGATCGCCTCCTTCCCGGCACCTGGCTGCTGGTAGTTCAGGCGGCGCGACATCAACGCGGTGCCGGCGGCCAGGTCGCGCGGGCCGAGCTCGAGCCGGAGGGGCACGCCGCGCATCTCCCAGTCATTGAACTTGAACCCGGGAGACACCTGAGGCCGGTCATCCACGTGGGTGCGGATACCGGCGCGCCTGAGCCGGCCGGCCAGTTCAGTAGCTGCGAACGACACCGTCTCGGCCTGCTCCCCGCGCCCGATCGGCACGACCACCACCTGATACGGAGCCAGTGCGGGAGGTAGCACCAGGCCCTTGTCGTCGCCGTGAGTCATGACCACGCCGCCGACCATCCTGGTGCTCATGCCCCACGATGTCGTGTGGCACAACTCGGCGGTACCGCTCTCGCCGGCATAAGTGATCCCGAATGCCGCGGCGAAATTCGTTCCCATCAAGTGCGAGGTGCCTGCCTGAAGCGCGCGCCCGTCCCGCATCATCGCCTCGACTGTGAAGGTGCGTTCGGCCCCGGCGAACCGTTCTCCTGGCGTCTTCTCACCCGGCACGCTGGCCAGGGCTGCGATCTCCACGGCCACGTCCTGGTAGAAGCTCAGCGCCAGCATGGTCTCGGCCGTCGCCTCTGCGGCGGTCGCGTGCGCGGTGTGGCCTTCCTGCCAGAGAAACTCGCTGGTGCGCAGGAACATCCGGGGACGCATCTCCCACCGGAGCACGTTGGCCCACTGGTTCAGCAGCAGCGGCAGATCCCGGTGCGAGCTGATCCACTTAGCCATCATCTCGCCGATGATCGTTTCCGAGGTTGGCCGGATGACCAGCGGCTCTTCGAGCTCCTTGCCGCCCGCGTGGGTGACCGTAAACAACTCCGGCGCGAATCCCTCGACGTGTTCGGCTTCCCGCTGCATGTAGCTCTGCGGGATAAGTAGCGGAAAGTACGCGTTCTGATGGCCGGTGGCTTTAATCCGACCGTCCAGGTCGGCCTGCAGGAGCTCCCAGATCCGGTACCCGTACGGCCTGATCACCATGCTGCCGCGGACCGGTCCCCGGTCCACTAGCTCGGCGCGGAAGATCACGTCGTTGTACCAGTCCGCAAAGTCTTCACTCTGCGGAGTAACGCTGCGCTCGTCACGTGCCACGATCTTCAGGTTACCGAGCGGCCCGGTAAGCCCGTCCTGGGCTAGCTGACGAGCGCTCGCTTCCGGCTCGCCGTCCTGGCCGGCCTTATTCTCAGCGCCGCATTCGGCCTGTGGTGGGCAGACCCCGCAGCGGGCTATCTGCTCGTCTACTATGCGGCGCGCGAAGCGCGGGAGATCTTCTCCACCGGCCCGGCCTAGCCCGCGACCCACGAAAAAAGGAAGGGCACCCAGTCCCCTCCACTATCAATCTATAGCCGACCCCGGGTCTTGCGGCAAGACCCCGGTCATGGCGGACAATCGCTGGCTGGGCCTGGCGCAAGGATCTCCAGGGTCATGAAATAGACAAATTTGTGCGGATGATTGGACTCACGCGTTGGCACTGCCGGTCCAGACGCCTTCCGCACGCGGCCATTGCAAGCGGCCTAGATCGGAGCTAACGACGTGAACCCGCTAACCTCCAGCGCGTTCGATCTTCCCGAGCGCCTCAGCGCCAAGTCCGACCCGGCTCTGATCGCCAGCGACGACCTGCATTTCGCGGCCATCGCCGAAAGCCTCGAGCAGTCGATCGCGGACCTGTCCGGTCGCCTCGATGCTGAGCGCCAGGCGCCCGGCGGCCTCGGCCAGAAGGCGCTGGACCGGGATCTGGAGATCCACCGGCTGACCGCCCGCCTGCGGGCACTGCGCCGGTTCGGCCTGGACCTGTGCCTCGGACGGATCGTCAGCGCAGAGGACCCCGAGCCGGCCTACGTCGGCCGGCTCGGCCTCAGGGACAGCACAGGTCGTCAGCTGCTGATCGACTGGCGCTCCCCGGCGGCGGAGCCGTTCTTCGGAGCGACTCACGCCAACCCGATGGGTCTGGCAAGCCGTCGCAGGTATCGCTGGACCCGGGGCCGGATCAGTGACTACTGGGACGAGGTGTTCACGCCGGACGGGCTGGACGGGCACGCCGCGCTCGATGACCAGTCCGCCTTCATTGCGAGCCTGGGCGGCAGCCGGTCGGACCGGATGCGAGACGTGCTCGGTACCATCCAGGCCGATCAGGACGCCATCATCCGCGCGGGATCCCGCGGCGCGCTCGTCGTCGACGGCGGTCCGGGCACTGGCAAGACCGTCGTGGCCCTGCACCGCACTGCCTACCTTCTTTACTCCGACCCCCGCCTCGGTCATCGCCGGGGAGGCGTGCTGTTTGTCGGTCCGCATCAGCCCTACC
This sequence comes from Streptosporangiaceae bacterium, assembly GCA_035507615.1. Lineage (GTDB taxonomy): Bacteria > Actinomycetota > Actinomycetes > Streptosporangiales > Streptosporangiaceae > JAJYUU01. The sequence continues at coordinate 8,557 of DATJNX010000008.1, read as the reverse complement.
TGGCCTACGTTTCGGACGTTCTGCCCAGCCTTGGCGAGGAGGGCGTGCAGACCTGTACCTTGCGCGACCTCGTCCCGCAGGGAACTGCAGCCGGACCTGAGACGGACCCCGAAGTGGCCCGCCTGAAGTCGTCGGCGGACCTGGTGAAGGCGATCGAGCCAGCCGTCCGGTTCTACGAGAGCCCGCCCGCCAACGGAATGACAGTCGAGACGCACTGGTCTGACATCTGGCTGAGCGCCGGCGACTGGGCCGAGGCGTTCGAAGCACCAGATCTCGCCACCCCGCACAACGAGGCGCGCGAGCAGATCTTCGACGAACTGGCCGCGATCCTGATGGACAAGCACGGAGGGGACGTTCCGGCTGACCTGTTCCGCAAATCGCTGGCACAGAATAGGGAACTGCTGACCATCCTCTACCGCGCGTGGCCGCTGCTCGAAGCTACTGACCTGGTCGGGGACCTCTGGTCGGTGCCCGCCTACCTGCGGATGTGCGCCCCGTGGCTCAGCCCTGATGAGGTGAAGCAACTGCAGCGCCGGGAGCCTCAGGCATGGACCATATCCGACCTGCCGCTGCTAGACGCGGCACGACAGCGACTCGGCGACCCAGAGGCGTCAGGGCGCAGGCGCCGGCATGAGGCGGCTCTTGCGGCCGAACGCGAACAGATGTCCCGGGTCGTGGACAACCTCATCGAGGCCGCAGACGACGAGTACGGCATCGGCTTGGTGACAATGCTGCGCGGAGCGGATTTCCATGACGCCCTGGTCGACCAGACCGCGCTGCCAAGCCCCAGTGCCGACCTGCTCGCAGGCCCGTTCGCGCACATCGTCGTGGACGAGGCTCAGGAGCTGACCGACGCGGAGTGGCAGATGCTACTGCTCCGATGCCCGTCCCGGAGCTTCACTATCGTCGGCGACCGCGCCCAGGCCAGACACGGGTTCACTGAGTCGTGGCGAGAACGGCTCGAGCGAATCGGGCTCGACCGGATCAGGCTGGCCTCCCTGAGCATCAACTACCGGACACCGCAAGAAGTGATGACCGAGGCCGAGCCCGTCATCCTGGCCGCTCTCCCGGACGCCAACGTACCGACCTCCGTCCGCAGCAGCGGTGTCCCGGTGATGCACGGATCTGCTTCGGACCTGGGTGCCATCCTCGACAGCTGGCTTGCCGCACATGATGACGGGATCGCCTGCGTCATCGGCGATGCCACGTTCCGGGCGACATACCGCGTGCAGTCGCTGACCCCGGAACTGGCGAAAGGGCTCGAGTTCGACCTGGTCGTCGTCGTCGACCCGGAGTCGTTCGGCACCGGCATCGAGGGAGCAGTCGATCGCTATGTCGCGATGACCAGGGCGACGCAGCAGCTCATCATCCTCGTGAGTGCCTGATGGCGGAGTGCTGACAGGTGCCGACTAATGCCTCGTTCTACCCGCAAGGCTGGCTGCCGGGCTTGATGTGATTTGCTGGTTTCCGTGTCTGACCACCATCCGGTGACTGGACGGCGGATGCTGACCGGTTCCGCGTACGCCGACGATCGGCACATCCGCTCACGCCAGGCCATTTATGCGTATGCCGAGGAACCGGCGGACCCGCGGTGGCGCACGTCAGCAATCCCGTGGGACGGGACGCAGACTGTGGCCGACGTCGGCTGCGGCAATGGAATCGATCTGCGCCAGATAGTGCCGCAGGGCCGGTGCCATCACGCCATCGGCATTGACCTGTCCGCCGGCATGCTGCGCTCACTGGAAGACCTGCGTCAGTCCGGCCGCGTATCGCTCGTCCAGGCCGATGCCCAACGGCTCCCGCTGCCTGACGGCAGCGTCGACGTCGCCCTGGCCATGCACATGCTCTACCACGTACCCGACGTCCAAGCGGCGATCCGTGAACTGCGCCGCATTACCAAGCCGGGCGGAACGGTGCTCGCGTCCACCAACAGCTCCGCCCATCTTGCTGAGATTGCAGACCTTCTGGACGCGGCGATCTCCCGGCAACTTGGCGGGGCAGCCGTGGCAAGGACAGCGGACAGCTTCACCACCCAGACCGGCACGGCCTTACTGAACCGGGAATTCTCCAGCGTCACCCTGCGGATGCTCGACGTGCCACTCTCAATCCCCAGCGCGCAGCCTGTCCTTACCTATGTCGCCAGCATTCGTGAGCCCACAGTTGCCCTGGTCCGCCAACCGCTCGACTTCGACGCGGTCCTTGACGACATCGCCGTGAAGGTCGAAGAGGTGATCGCAGCGGAGGGCAGTTTCCGCGCAACTACTCACATGGGCGTGTTCATCTGCCGCTAGGCCGGCGGATGGCGGCCATGCGTGCCGGGATCACTGCGTAACCTACGGGCTCAAGTTCGTGCACGACCTCGGCCGGATCGGTCATAGCGCCAGTATCGCGACAGCGAACAGGCACCGGGCTCAGCGCAGGACCAGGAGGTCGAGCCAATTGGTTCTGGGCTCAGGGCCGAGTGCTTCCCCGGCGTCCTGCACTGCGCGTCGAAGCAGGTCCTTGCCCCGCGAGAACTCCTCATCGGTGAGACCGCGCATGTTGGTGTCGGCGCGCCGGAAGTTGTCCGCCTGGGCGAGGAAGTCGGCAAGGCTGATCAGGGTCTCGGGGACTTCCTCAAGCGCGTTGCGGCTGAATCCTGCGGTGGCGAACGCCTCGCACGTCTGCTCGACAGAGGGAAAGGTATTGATCGACCGCGCGGTCTCGGGGAAGAACTCCCAGGGAAACGTCCGCGTTGTAGTGATCCTGCCGGAGAATCCTCCGCGGATGAGCACGGGTGCGCCAGGGCGCAGGACGCGGCGGATCTCGCGTGCCGCAGCTTCCAGGTCGGGGACATGGTGGAGGACGAGCGAAAGCCATGCACCGTCCGCCGAGCGGTCCGGCAGCGGGATGGCGCTGGCGTTCCCGTCGAGTACCTGGATCCCCGGGCGGCGCGGGATCTGGGCTCGCATCGCCGCTGACGGTTCGACCGCGACGATAGCGAGGTCGAACCACTCGCTGAACGCGGCGGCGAACGCACCCGTCCCGGCCCCGATGTCTACCACAGTCATGCGCGGCGTCGGCCTCAGATGGCGCCGGACTGCCTCGCGCCACTCGCCGAGCCCGTCCCGCGGGACCTCGCGGACCGCCTTATACGCTTCCGCGGTCTGGTCGTCATAGCTGATCCTGGCCATGTCGTGCCTCCTGATTGACACCGCTCCGAGACGGCGCCGCTGCTGCGCTCAAACACGGGCCGCTCAAACACGGGCCGCTCAAACACGGGCCGCGCAAGCACGGCGCGTCACGCGCTCATCGCGGTTTTCCGCGCGTAGCGCCGCTACGGTGTCGCGGACGCGGTTCTCGGTAGCCCCGAGCTTGGCAAGCGTCCGGGAGGCGGGGCCGTCATCGTGGTACTGGGCGAACAGGAGGTGCGCGGTGCAGATGTCGGTGGTGCCCTGTGCGAGCGCCTCGGGCAGCGCGGAGCTCAGTACTTTCTGACCGCGCGGTCGGCTGAACCTGACCGGGCCGTGAGTCCTTCCAGGACCGTGGCCGATGCTTTCCTCTAGCTGCCACCGCAGCGCATCCCGGCTAACCCCTAGCCTGTCCAGGGCCGAGATCCCGGTACCCTCGCCAACCCGGATAAGGCCGAGCAGCAGGTGCTCAGGATCGACGCTGCCTTGGCCGAGTCGCCGGGCCTCCTGACGCGCCATGAAGACAGCGGCGGCGGCCTGGTCACTGAACCGCGCCAGCATCCTGCCGTCGACGGACATACCCGCGCCGCCATCGGCGCGCCGGGCAGGCCCGTGCAGCGGCAGTCGCACCGGGCTCTCTTTGCTCCTGATCTGCGGAATCCTGATGCCGCGCGCCGCGGATACAGACAGCCTGCCCGCTAGCCAGCCGGCCATGTCGTCAGGTTCGATGCGCCCGGAGGCCAGGCACTGAACAACAATGGCGGCGACTTGCGGCGGATCCAGGTCTGCCTGCCAGCCATTGATGGCGAGGAACTGAAGGCCGACTGCCACCGCAACTTGCTCGCGGTGCTCCGGGAACGGGGGATGTTGCAGCAGCCCGCTCATCAGATGCGCGCAGGCCACTGCCGCCACGTAGCTATCGGGGAGCGACAGCGCCACCATGGCTTCCGCGAGCGCCGTCTCAGCGGCCCGCGTGTCGACCTGTTCAAGTGCGGCACCCGTGCCGATGCCGAGCACCCGCCCTCCGATCACGACGAGATCGGCGACATCCAGTGAGGTCACGGCTCGTCACCCCGCAGCAGGTCGAGCAAGCGCTGGTGGCGGGCGAGGCTGTCCTCCAGCAGCCTGCGGAACCGCTTGTCCTTGCGACGCGCCTCGACCAGAGCCGCGATCGCCTCCCGAGCAACGTCCGACACCGAACGCCCCTCGACCTCTGCGATGCCGGCCAGTCGTTCGGCTAGCTCCGGATCGAGCCGCAGCACCATGTTCTTTGTCGGGGCGATACCACCCGCTCGCTCCAGCTTCCCTGACATAGTGATGTGAAGATATCTAGATATCCCGCAACAAGCAAGGTCCTGCAGCCTTCACGGGTGCCGAAGGGTTCGTCGAGGTGATAGCTGTTCATGGCGCCCCAATAGCCTCTGACCTGTTCGCCTGGAGACTGGACAGGGTCCGCCCGAGGTCCGGTCAGCGCAATTTCCTGTCGTCAGCCGCGTGGAGCGGCAGGGCAGCTAGGCCCGGTGTCTGCGCCGCGTTGCGCTGGCGGGCGAACCGCATCGCGGACCGGGTGATGCCCGGTAGCTCCGGGGCAACTGACTGCGGCGGTGGCGGTGAGTGGGTACACGGCGGCCCGACTACTTGGCCGACCGGCTCGAAGCCGACGCTTCTGATCGCTGCGAACCCGTCGACCGATAGAACGGATCCCCATGTCGCGCCGTGGCCAGCCGACTCGGCCATCACTATGCCCTGGCAGTCAGGCTGCGGCGCGTGTGGTCGACGGCCGGCGTCGCAGACCCGGGTTCGCCAGGGCGGGTGGCTGGTAGGCCTGGTCGAGGGTGCCAACGTCAGTGCCCGGCGGGACTATCTCGTCGATGCGGTCGAGGACATCGTCGGTGAGGGTGACGTCCAGGCCGGCGAGCAGCCCGTCGAGATGGTCGCTGGTGCGGGCGCCGAGCAGCGCGCTGGTCACACCGGGGTGGGCGATAGTGAAAGCCATGGCGAGATGGGTCATCGGCAGCCCGGCCTCCGCGGCGAGTGGGACGAGTTGTTCGACGACGTCCAGACGGCGTTCATCATTGAGATGGCGGACCATACCCGCCCGGCGCAGGTCGTTGTCCTGATTCTTGCGCACGCGGCCGGTGAGCAGGCCCTGGCCGAGCGGACCCCAGACCAAAGCACCCATACCGAAACGCTGGATGTTAGGCAGGATCTCGCGCTCGATTCCGCGGTTGAGGAGGGAGTAGGCCGGCTGCTCGGTGCTGAACCGTTCGAGACCGCGCCGTTCGGCAACCCACTGAGCCTCGACGATGTCCGACGCGGGGGTCTGCGACGCTCCGATCGCGCGTACCTTGCCGCTGCGAATCAGGTCAGTCAGCGCCGAGAGGGTTTCCCCGATGTCGGTGCCGGGGTCGGGGCGGTGGAGTTGGTAGAGGTCGATGTAGTCGGTCTGCAGGCGCCGGAGCGAGTTGTCTACGGCTGTGACGATCCAGCGCCGCGAGGCGCCTTGCCGGTTCGGGCCCTGGCCGACCGGACGGCCGAACTTAGTGGCGAGTACGACGTCGTCGCGGCGCCCCTTCAGCGCCATGCCGACGACATCCTCGGAGTCGCCGTAGGCGTCCGCGGTGTCGATGAGGTTGATGCCAGCGTCCAGCGCCTTGTGGATGATGCGGGCCGAGTCCTCCGGGGCGTTGCCCATAGAGGTGGCAAACATCAAGGCGCCCAGGGCGTAGGGGCTGACCTGGATGCCGGTTCGGCCGAGGGTGCGGTACAGCATAGGTCGCTCCTTCTGGTGGCCGGCACCGGGCGGATGCCGTAGCCTGTGGCAAGTGGAAAGTCTTTCCAGTACTATACGGAAAGTATTTCCGGTTATGCAAGTGGGAGCGAGAGGTTGTCTCAGCAGCGGGCACGGGCACGAGTCTCACCGTCCGGCTCAGCAGGGCCCGGCGGCGGCGCGCCAGCCCGGCCCCGACGCGCCGATGCGCGACGCAACATCGACGCCTTGGTCGAGGCCGCGCGGACCGTCTTCGTTACCTCCGGCGTCGACGCGCCGGCCAAGGAAATCACCGACCTGGCCGACGTTGGCGTCGGCACGCTCTACCGGCACTTCCCGCAACGCTCCGACCTGGTCAAAGCCGTCGTGGAAAGCGGCATCGACGCCGTCGCCGACGCGGGCCCTGAGCTGAGCGCCGCCAACGAGCCGGCCGACGCACTCACTGAGTGGATCCACCGCTTCACGGAGCTGCTCGCGACCAAACGCGGGCTCGCCTCGGCGCTGCACTCAGGCGATCCTGCATTCTCAGGACTGCCCGGCTACTTTCTGCAGCGACTCGGTCCCACCCTCGCAGCGCTGCTCGAAGCGGCAGTGGCCGACGGCACGGTTCGCGACGACATCAGCGCCGGTGATCTCCTGCACGCGATCACGCAGCTCTCCCAGCCCGTGCCCGGCGAAGGACCCGAACTCAACCAGCGCGTCGTCGCGATTCTGCTCGACGGCCTTCGGGTCTCTGCGGCCAGTCGACGCCGGGAAGCCGGTGATTGACGGGCGAAGTGCCGTGGCTCGCCTGCTGCCCGGCGGGTGCGCTGCAGGGGACGCCTCCCCTTGCCTGGCCGGCGGGGCGCCTGGGAGCGTTTTGCTTGCCGACCGCAGGTGTCATGGCGGGGGCTGTGACTATCCGGGTGGCAGCAGCGATGAGGACCCATTGAGGCGGGCAGTGCCGGTGTTCGCCCTCGCGGCAGCGGTCATGCAACCGGAGCGCTGGTACCCGACCTTGCCCTCACTGCCCCCGTCGGCTCCTCCCCATCTATCGCCAGGCGCGGCAACGGCTTCGCTGCGGTCGGCGAGGCAACCGTCAACGGCAGTCCCCGGGTATCGGAGGTCGTGACCGACTAGCCGGCCGGGTGCCCTTCAAAGCCGCCGTCAATCCAGTAGCCGATCTCTCCGCTGCGGCTGTAGCCGCTGATCTGCAGGCTGACCGATCCCGTGAGCCTCCACTGGCCGTCCTGACAGACCGCGATGGCCACAGGCAGTTCCGAGCCGGCGATCCAGTTTCGGGCGCTGGCGTCGAGACGAGGAGGTCATGGTAGGCCCGCAGGATCAGCGACGTCCGCAGTACCAGGGCCCTGGGGCCGGAGAGCGAAGCTAAACATCGGCGGAGCGATCCTGCTCATTGTTTATCCCAACCTCGGTGTGCCGGATGCCTGCAGAGATCTGAGATCGCCAGCACGGTCCGCCAGTTCCGTTCGGTGCCGTCGACCCCCAGTACCCGAGTGAAGTACGGCGCTGTCCGGTGAGTGTTGTGGTAGCCGTGGACGTAGTCCACGTAGACATGATTGCCTGTGACCCGGCACGTGTCCTTGAGCGCTTCAACCGACATGAGCCGGGTGACTCTTGCCTCGCACGGCACGCCGCTGAGGAAGATCACGCGGATGAGGTTCGGGCGCTGGCTTGCTTCGCTGGCGAACGGGTTCGCGGCGATGACCTGGCTGATCTCGTCTGGGCGACGCGTGATGACCCGGATGTCGCCGAGCCCGAAGTCGGCGGTGAGCACCTGGCTCACTAGTTCGGTCACCTGCTCACGTGTCGTCAGCGGGGAAGCCGCGATGATATTGCCGGTTTGCCGGTAGGTCCGGACCTCAGACATGCCGACAGCAGTCAGCGCGCTGCGCAGCGCATGCATGGGTAGCTGGTGGCTGGGCCCAAGGGCGCGTAGCAGGCAGACCCACGTCGAACGAGCGTCGGCAGTGCGCCAGTTCAGGCGGCTGCTCCGTACCGCTCGTGACGCCCGCCGCGTGCCGGTCGCGCCATTCGCGGCGAGCCTGGGGTCGGGCCGGCACAGCCCTCCCCGGCGAGGTCATCGACATGCATGGCGAGCAGAACGGCTCCGTCTACCAAGAGGTCACGCTCTGCGGGACTGATGTCGCCCCGGTTAGCCCGCTCGCGGAAGATCGCGCAGGTGGACTCGAGAGCGGCATCCACTGTAAGCACGGTGATCACGGTCCCCACCTCCAGCCCAAATATTCCATCAGGGGCGCCTATTGGGGCAGAGGCTTTCGTCCCACGGTGAGCCCGTCGAGGAGCCAGCAAAGATCGCGGAGCGAGGCGCAGATCGGCCGTCCCTGTGCCATGGACCGCAAGCCCCCAGCGGACAACGCCGCATCTCGCGCGTGCGGTCGGGTTGCATCTAGCGTCTCGCCGGGAGCACCGACTTCGCCCTGCCGGGGCGTCGCCAGCACCTTGGGCCGCCAGCGGCCGCCCATTCGGCCGCTGCTCGCTGGGACTGACCGGGATGAATGGCGCTCCCTAATCCGGGGCGCCCCGGGAGCCAAGAGGCTCTGCCGGGGCGCCAAGCTCTTCGACCGGCGCATCCATAGGCATCGTCCTCCTGGTT
>DATJNX010000007.1:0-117686 GCA_035507615.1 Streptosporangiaceae bacterium | reverse complement strand
TCCGGGTACATCAGCGCCCAGCGGACGTCGCAGCTGTCCCAGTCCTTGACGACAGAGTTCAGCTCGCCGCCTGCGTACTGGATGGGCTTGCGCACCAGCGGGAGCAGCGGCTCGAGCAGGGGGTACACCGACTGCACAGGCACGGTTACAGGGTACCGACGCCCGGCTGTGGCTGCGGCGGCCGGTGCGAAGGGCCACCGCGAAATAGTGCCGGAGCAGTAATACCTTGCGATCCGGCGGGTATTGTCGGAGAACCCGAAGACCTTAACCCCCATTTACACCGGAACGGGCAATCCCCGCACTCGGCCACCGGAGGTACGCAGGTGCACATCGACCCCTACATCGTGCTCGGCAGCGCGGTTGTCGGCCTCCTGGTCGGCATGACAGGGGCTGGCGGCGGAGCGCTGATGACGCCGATGCTGATCCTGCTCTTCGGGGTGAAGGCGCCGGCGGCCATATCCAGCGACCTTGTCGCAGCGGTGCTGATGCGGCCGGTCGGCGCGGTGGTGCACATGCGCAAGGGGACGGTCAACTACCGCCTGGTCGGCTGGCTGGCCCTCGGCTCAGTGCCGCTGGCCTTCCTGGGCGCTTACCTGCTCCACGTACTGGGCGGCGGCGGCTCGGCCGCGCCGACGCACGTCGAGCAGGCACTCGGCGCCGCGCTGCTGACCGGGGCGGCCGCCATGGTGATCCGGTACGTGATGGATGCCCGCAGTGGCAAGGACCGCTCGGCCGTGCTGCGTGAACTGGTGGTCCGCCCCCTGCCTACCGTCGTGATCGGCATGATCGGCGGCGTCATCGTCGGGCTTACCTCGGTCGGATCCGGCTCGCTGATGATCGTCCTGCTGCTGTTCTTGTACCCGATGATCAGCGCCGGGCGACTGGTCGGGACAGACCTGACCCAGGCCGTGCCGTTGACACTGGCAGCGGCGCTGGGGGCCCTCGTCTTCGGTCACGTCGAATTCGGCGTGACGATCTCCATCATCATCGGCAGCGTGCCCGCCGTGCTCATCGGCTCGCTGCTGTCGTCCAGCGCACCGGATAAGTTCATCAGGCCGGTGATCACGTTCGTGATCTTCGCATCTGGCCTGAAATACGTCGGCGTCGGCACCACCGCGCTGGGCTGGACGCTTGGCGTCATCCTGGTGGCCGCCGGCTTTGGCTGGCTCATCGTCGCGACGCGGCGCCGGGCCGGCAGCCAGGGAGCGCGCGCAGCCGAGCGGGCCAGTCACGGCGCGACCGCCCTGGCGGCTGCTCCCGACCTGACGCCGCACTACGACGGCCGGAGCGCCGGCTCGGAGGCGCGGGACGGCCAGCAGAGCAACATCCGGTAGGCCGCGCCGGCCATGGATGTGAGTTTGCTGTTGCTACAGCAACAGCAAAGCCGCATTCACCGTCAGCGAACTTGTGGCAAAGGGGGCGAAACGGTTCGCGCGCTGGCGCTGGCGTGACGCGTTCAGTCCGCGGCGGGTTTGCGAGCCCGGACTAGCCGTCGCCAGCTGCGTGGCCTGACCGCGCCGGGCAGCTCGGCAAACAGCCGTCCGTCCCGCTCCAGCACCGGGTACATGCGCAGCTGGTAACCGGCGGCAGTGCGGCATTCTCCGGTGCGCAGGTCGAAGCAGTACCAGTGCCAAGGGCAGCTGACGGTGCCGTTGCGGACCACGCCGCTAGCCAGCGGGCCACCGTTGTGCGGGCACCGGGCGTCGCTTACCTGCAGTTCGCCGCCTGAGTCAAACACCGCATAACGGCGGCCATTGTGCCTGATGGTCCAAGCCCGGCCGGTCGTCAGGGCTGATGGCCAGAGCGATCTCACCGCCCGGCGGGTGCGCGGCAGCCGCAGCCTGACCAGCGTCACGCCGGCCGGCTGCGCATCCGCCGCCGCGCCCGGCGCGCGCTTAGCGCCAGCCGGTCCTGCCACTGCCGGTTCCGACTCTGGCCCGCCCGCCACCGGTAACGCTGCAAGCGTTCCTCATTCCACCACCCGGACGGTCACCGACCCGAGCCGGTCGAACTCCGCCAAGAACACGTCGCCCGCGCGCATCGGCACGGCAGCGTGCAGGGCGCCCGTCATCACCAGCTGCCCGGACTCCAGGCCCGCGCCCATCTCGCCCAGGGTGTTGGCCAGCCAGGCGACGACGGCGAGCGGGTCACCGAGCGCAGCGGCGCCGGCGCCAGTGTCGACTAGCTCGCCAGACCTGGTCAGCACCATCCCGATCAGCCGCGGGTCAACGTCGCCTAGCGGTACCCGCCGGCTCGACACCGCGACAGCGCCGTTGGACGCCAGATCGGCGACGGTGTCGGCGAGCCTGATCCGCCAGTCGGCGAATCGCGAGTCGACGATCTCGACCGCAGCGACCATTCCGGCAATCGCCTGCCGCGCCTGCGCCACGGTCACGCCGGGCCCGCGAAGTCCGGCGCCGAGCACGAACGCGATCTCGGCTTCGATCTTCGGCTGGATGAAGCGGCTCAGCGAAACCGCGTCGCCATCGGCGTACACCGTCGAGCCGAGCACCGGGCCGTGATCCGGTGAGTCGACTCCGATCATCTGCTGCATGGGCTTGGACGTGAGGCCGACCTTGTAGCCGATGATTTGGTCGCCGTCAGCGACCAGCATGCTGGTGAGCTGCTGCGCGATCGCGTAGCCGTCGGCCATGCCGAGGTCCGGATCGGTATCGGTGAACGGCTCAATGGCCTGCCTGCTGCGCCTCGCCTCGTACAGCGCTTTTGCTTTGCCTGTCGCGTCGGTAAGTGGCACAGCATCTCCATCATCGCCATCGCCAGCATCGGCAGGCCGCCATCGCACGGCTGCCACTGACGCGAGTCTAGACATGCGCCGCCAGCCACATCGAGAGCCGCGTTCGACTCAGTCGAACACCGACCGGTGCCGGTGCACGGTTTGCAGCGCACCGATCGCGATCATGTCCGCGAAAATGGCCGAGCCGCCGTAAGACACGAACGGCAGCGGCAGGCCGGTGACTGGCATGATGCCGATCGTCATCCCGATGTTGATGAACGACTGGACAGCGAACCAGATCGCGATCCCGCCCGCGACCAGCATGCCGAACTGGTCGTCTGCCCGTGCCGCGATCCTGATCGCGCACAGCAGCACGACGGCCAGCAATCCGATGATGACCAGGCAGCCGACGAAGCCCAGTTCCTCGCCGGCCACCGCGAAAATGAAGTCGGTGTGCTGCTCTGGCACGAATCCGCCGGCAATGAGCTGCCCGTGGAACAAGCCCTGGCCGGTGAGCCCGCCCGAGCCGATCGCGATCTTCGACTGCTCAGCGCTGTAACCGGTCCCGCGCGGATCGGCGGACGGATTCAGAAAGGATGTCAGCCTGCTCACCTGATAGGCCTTGAGCAGATGCAGCTTGATGACAGCGGCGATGCCGGCCGCGCCGACCACGACGAGGGCAGCCAGCCAGCGGAGGCGGATGCCTGACAGCGCGATCATCCCGATGATCAGCGCGAGCATCAGCATGACTACGCCGAGGTCGGGCTCGGCGAGGACGAGCACGAGCGGAACCGCCGCGACGCCGAGCATGATCCCCACCGCTCGCAGTCGCGGTCTCCTCTCCCGCCGCGGCACGACCGCCAGGATCGTCGCGCTGACGAAGATGATGGAGAGCTTGGCGTACTCCGACGGCTCGATCTGGAACCCGCCGGGCAGCGTAATCCACGACTTCGCGCCGTTGACCGGCGCGGTGAAGTGACCAAGCGGCGCCAGCACCACGAGCAGGCCGACGCAGGACGCGACGAGAACGACTGGCGCGTACTGCCGCAACTGCCGGTAGTCGAGCATGCTGACGCCTGCCATGAGGGCGAGCCCGATGCCGATGTTCAGGATGTCCTTGGACAGGTACGGGTCTGCTGTGCTCATTCCGTTCGTCGAGGTCGCCGACCAGACCAGCAGCGTGCCGATGGCGCACAGGGCCAGCACCGCCACGAGCAGGATCCAGTCCAGGCGCCGTAGCGGCGAGCCGGCGCCGAATATCTTCCCGAGCAGGCGGCGCAGCCTGCCGCGGCGGTCGCGGCCGAAGTCCGGGCCTGGCCGGAATCCGGCACGCCGGGCGGTGCCGCCGGAAAGCCGGACCGGCGGGAGGTCGCGGTAGGCAGCCGAGCCGGGTACCGGCGGAGCAGAACGCCGGCTGCCCAGGTCCGGAGAACCGCGCCAGGAGCTCATCGCTACGGCCCTCCTGACGTAACGCGCCGTGGTTTGCCGCCCACGGCGGTGTCGGCTGGCAGTTGCACGAACGGCAACCCCACGGGCGCCTGCGCGCCGGACTTCGGACTGCTTCGCGGCGTCGGGCTCACTGTCGGTGTCGTCTGGACGACCCGGCCGGCGGTAGTGATGTGCGGCACTGCGGGGAGCTTGCCACCCGGCAGCGAAGCCTTCGCGCCCTGCAGCCCGTAGATCGCGTCCCAGATCTGCCGGACACCAGGACCGGACACGTCGGCGCCGTAACCAGAGTCGGGAATCATCATGACGACGACGTACCTCGGGTCGTTGCACGGCGCGAACGACGCGAACACCGACGTCGAGTTCTTCCCGAACACCTGGGCGGTTCCGGTCTTGCCCGCCACGCAGACCCGGTTCAGCGGGAAGCTGCCGAAGGTCCCGGCGGCGGTACCCGAGGTCACCACTCCCTGCAGCGCGCTGCGGATGTAAGCAAGGGTGTTCTTGCTGGCCGGCAAGTGACCGACGACCGGCGGGGTGATCTTCTCGACCACCTTGCCGCTCGGGCTCACCAGCTCCTCACCGATCCGCGGGCTGTACAGGGTGCCGCCGTTGGCCAGAGCGGCGTACGCGCGGGCCAGCTGGAGCGGCGTGACGTTGATGTAGCCCTGGCCGATCGAGGCGATGATCGCCTGGCCGGGTTCCCAGATGTTGCCGAACCGGCAGTCGTCGTACTCAATCTGCTGGACATAGCTGCCGTTCGCCCGGCCGTACTTGCACCAATCCTGACCGGTGTGGGCGTTGTCCTTCCAGTAGTAGTACAGCCACTGTCTGGTCGGCACGGTTCCGGGGCTCTCTTGCGGAAGATCCACCCCGGTGTCCTTGCCGAAGCCCCAGTCCAGCTCGATCTTCTGCTCGAACTGGACCGGCGCCGTCGGGCTCGTGACGGTGTCGTCCTTGCGATGATCGGCCTGCCAGATCTGGTATCCCATGTTGTAGAAGACGGTGTCGCAGGACACCACCAGGGCCTGGTGCAGCGACATCTGGCCCTCGTTGCCCGAGTCGTTCTTAAAGGTGTGTCCGTCAACCGTGACTGCGGCGGGGCAGTCGTAGCTGCCGTACAGCGAGTCGCCGAACCTGATCCCGGCCGTCAGCGTGGTTACCTTCCACGTCGATCCCGGCGGGTACTCGCCCTGAGTCGCACGCTCCAGGATCGGTTCGCCGTCAGCAGTGCCGAACAGCCGCTTGAACTCCTTCTCCGAAAGCCCGTTGGTCCAGACGCTCGGGTCGTAAGTCGGGTAGCTTGCCATCGCCACGACCTGGCCCGTGGTGGTCATCACAACCGCTGCGCCCGAGTTGGCACCGGGATTATCGGCGTGTGCTTGCTGGACGGAGTTAGCCAGAATGTTCTCGACGTCGATCTGCAACTGGCCGTTGATGCTGGTGACAAGGTCGTCGCCGGCGACCGGCTTGATGTCCTTGATGGTGGACGTCACCTGGCCGGCCGCGTTGGTCGCCACCTCGTCGACACCGGTGGTGCCGCGCAGCGCCGCGTCGTACTGTGCCTCCAGGCCGGCCTGGCCAACGAGGTCGTCCCCGGTGAATCCGGTGACCGGCTCATTCAGCGCCTTCAGCTCCTGCGGCGTGATGGGCTGCAGATAGCCGACCATCCCTGCGGCGTCTGTCGCCAGCGGCTGGTTGTAGTCGGTGACCGGCTGGATGTCGGCTGACACGCCGGGAAACGCGCTTTTGTCCTCTAGCAGTTGCAACGCCACCGGTTGCGGCACGTTCTGCGCGACCGGGATTGGCTGATAGGGCGAGCCCTGCCAGCAAGGCTGCTGCACGCCTTTTGTGCAGATGCGCACCCGCTCCTGAAGCGTCTTTTCGCTTACCTTCAGCAACCGCGCGAGACGGGAAAGCTCTGCTGCGCCGCCATCGGATTGCTGCCCGAGAGTTGCCATGTTGACCGCCACGACCAGCTCGGACTGACGGCCGACCATGACCTGTCCGGTGTCGTCGAGGATCTCGCCGCGGACGGCCGGGGTGACCACTGAGCGGACCTGGTCCTGACTCGCCAGCGCCACGTAGCTGGAGTGGCCGCGGACCTGCAGGTTGTACAGCCGCACGCCGAGCACGCTCAGCAGTGCCACCGCGATGAGCGCGATGCTCGCTAGCCGGCGCTTCGATGCCGGAATCAACCCGCGCCTCCCGTCCGCTTGCCGATGAGCCAGACACCCGACCGTCTCCCTGCCCGCTTGCGTGCCAGCCAGCTGCCGCCGAACCGCCGGCCGGTCAGGAACGACAGCAGCGACCGCCTGCCATAGCCGAAACGAGGCTGTTTGCCGAGCCGGAGCCGCGGCCCCCGCATCGGGCTGCGACCTGAGCCGCCCAGCATGCCCATGCCGGGCGGACCTGAAGCTCGCCGGCCGGCCGCTAGCCGCAGCCTGGGCGGGGCGGCGCGGCCGCGCGCGGCGGCGAGGCTGCTCCGGCTCAGCACGCCGCCGGACACTGTTCCTGATTGCCGCAGGCTGGAGTTCCCGCGGCGGAACCGCGGCGCCGCGGCCTGCCGCCGCACGGCGGCGGGGCGCGCGGTGTGGAACTGCACCTTCGGCACGACGCGAGGCAAGCTGCGGGTCGCCAGCGCGGACCGCCCGGTGCCCGGCCTCAGTTTCGGAGTCGCCGCCGCCCGGCGGCCCGCCAGTCCGAGCCCGGCCAGCCGGGGCGCAGCCGAGCCGAGCGTCCGGCCGACGGTGCCGTCGCCGCGATGTGCGCTAAACCTGATCGGGGTGCTGCTGCGCGCCGCCGGACTCGACATAGTGCCCGCGCCGTGCTGCCGCGTGGCCGAGCCGCCGGGCTGCCCGGCACGCGGGTGGAACTGCCGCCCGGCGCCGGCCAGCATGCCGGGATGGCGACCTGGCTGCCAGCGGGTGCCCCCTCCGACCGAGCCGCTGCCGACAGAGTTGCCGATCGCGCCGTCACCGCGCCGGCTGCCGGCCAGCCTCAGGCTGGGTGACGCGGCACCAGGGTGACGGCCAGCCTGACGCGCCAGGCCTGACGCCGAGCCTGCGACACCGTTCGCCGGCCGCAGCCGGGTGCGTGTTCTGGCGGATGGCGGCCGCGCCCGGTGATAGTGACTTGCTCCGCCGAGCCAGACGTCACCGGTCCGGGCGGCCGCGCGGCTGAGCCTGGGCTGCAGCGGGCGGTGTTCCTTCGTGCCCTGTGACCGGGACGCCAGGCCGGGAAGGCCGACCGCCGCCGCGCCTGCCGCGAGCCCCTGCGTGAGTACCGTGCCTGTGACGACGACCAGATAGAGCACGAACGGGCACAGCACCAAGTCATAACCGATCGACGCGGGCAGTACTACCCGGACCGCCGTCGTGGTGACGTCCGCCGGATCGAGCACGAGTCCGATTCCAGCCGA
Source organism: Streptosporangiaceae bacterium (assembly GCA_035507615.1). Classification (GTDB taxonomy): domain Bacteria; phylum Actinomycetota; class Actinomycetes; order Streptosporangiales; family Streptosporangiaceae; genus JAJYUU01. Next base: position 110,088 of record DATJNX010000007.1, on the reverse strand, counting down.
GGCGACCTCCGCCGCCGCCACCACGATGCCCGTTAGCACCACGCAGCGCAGCGGCGACTTGCCCGCGCTCCGGCTCAGCTGGCCGGCCGCCCAGCCTGCCAGGCAGAACACCAGCGCGTACTGACCGATCAGCAGGCTGCCGGGCGGCGCGAGATCCAGGCACAGGCCGGCCGTGAAGCCGATGATCATTCCCCATAGCGGGCCTTCGGTGACGGCAAGCGCAGCCACCAGGATGAGGACAAGGTCGGGAACGCCGCCGCCGGGCAGCCGCAGCCCGTTCAGCACGGTGAGCTGCACGACGAGCGAGACGAGGATGCCTACCGGAGCGAGCCACGCTTTGCGCACGTCAGCCGCCCGGCCGGGGGGCAGGTGACGATCCGGGCCGTCCCGGTCCCGGCTTGGCGGTAACCGTGACGGTGACAGTCGGCGCGGGGTGCGGCAGCGGAGGCAACGCTGAAAACCGCGGGTTGTGCCGGGGCGGCCCGATGACCACGGCCACGATCCCGAGCGCGGTGTAATCCACGAACGGGCGGACTTCGGCAGCTTCGGTCAGCGCGCCGTTCTCGTTCACCAGTGTGGTGATCACGCCGATCGGCACGCCGGGCACGAACGGGCGGTCGTGCTCGGACGCCGAGGTCACCAGTTCGTCGCCGGGCTTCAGCTGCGCTGACGAGCTCAGCATCTGCAATCGCATCAGCCCGCCGCTGCCGGCGGCCTGGCCAGGACCGGTAACCGAGCCCAGCTGACCGCTCGGCTGGACTGCGGCGCCGACAACCTCGGCGGGCGAGTCCGCGAGCAGAACCGTCGCGGTGGTCGCCGTGACCGACGTAACTTCGCCGACCAATCCGTCCCCGTTGAGCACCGTCTCGTCCGGCGTGACGCCGTTGCTGCTGCCGACGTCGATCGTGACGGTCTGCTGGTAGCCGGTGCCGACCGCGATGACGCTGGCCGCGACCACCCGGTACTGCGCTGCGCCGGCCAGCAGCAGCAGCTTGCGGAGCTGCTTCAGGTCAGACTTGCTCAGCTGCGCGCCGCTCAGCTCCGCGCGCAGCTTGACTACTTGCTCCTGCAAGCTCGTCACCTGGCTGGCCGACGAGTTCCCGCCGGAGAAGAAGCGCGCTACCGATCCGGCCGCGTGCTCAATCCCGCCGAACACCGCACCGCTTGCGCTCCGCATGGCCCGCAACCCGGAGTTCGAGCCGTCCGAATAGTCCAGCGCGATGAGCGAGAGGGCAGCCACCAGCAACACGACGAGGACCACGCGGGTCCGCCGTGAATCCCGCACTTCGATCACCTCGCCTGCGCCCGTCACCTATGTCTTCTGCTAGGTGGGGGCCGCGACCCCCGTTTCCCGGCTAGCGCCTGGCCTCGGGAACGAGCACTTGCTGCAGTGTGTCGAAGTCCTCCACGCACTTGCCGGTGCCGAGCGCGACAGAGTCCAGCGGGTTGTCGGTGAGGTGGATCGGCATCCCGGTTTCCTCGCGCAGCCGTTCGTCAAGGCCGCGCAGCAGTGCGCCGCCGCCGGTGAGCGCGATGCCCCGGTCCATGACGTCGCCTGCCAGCTCGGGAGGGCATTTGTCGAGAGTGGTCTTGACCGCGTCGATGATCACCGACAGTGGTTCCTCAATGGCTCGCCGGATCTCCTCGGCGGAGATCACGATGGTCTTCGGCAAGCCGCTGACCAGGTCGCGGCCGCGGATCTCGGCATTCGGCTCATCATTGGAGGGGTAAGCGGAGCCAAGCGAGATCTTGATTTCCTCGGCGGTGCGCTCGCCGAGCATGAGCGAGTACTCCTTCTTGCCGAAGTTGATGATGGCCTGGTCGAGTTCGTCGCCGCCAACCCGGATCGACTGTGACGTGACGATCCCGCCGAGGGAGATAACGGCCACCTCGGTGGTGCCGCCGCCGATGTCGACGACCATGTTCCCGGTCGGCTCGTTCACCGGCAGGCCTGCGCCGATCGCCGCCGCCATGGGCTCTTCGATGATGTAGACGCGGCGCGCACCCGCCTGGTGGCCGGCTTCTTTAACGGCGCTCTGCTCAACGCCGGTAATGCCGCTCGGTACCGCGACGACAATGCGCGGCTTGGCCAGGTGACTGCGCCGGTGGACCTTCTGGATGAAGTAGCGAAGCATCCGTTCGGTGACATCGAAGTCCGCGATGACCCCGTCCTTCAGCGGCCGGACCGCGATGATGTTCCCCGGTGTCCGGCCGATCATCCGTTTAGCTTCGACCCCGACAGCGACGATCTGGCCAGTGTTGGTATTAAGCGCGACGACTGACGGTTCGTTCAGGACGATCCCGCGGCCGCGAACATACACCAGGGTGTTCGCGGTGCCGAGGTCGACAGCCATGTCACGGCCCAGAAACGCCATCGCGTTGCTCATGGAGAACAAGCACCTTCCAGCCAGATCCTGCCTGCATTGTCCCGTACTGCGCACAGCCGACGCTGCCGTTCGCGCCAGCCAGGCGGTCCCGTCGCGCGCCCGTCACGGCCAGCAGCAGCCAACAGGCTCGGAATGCCTGTCGGGCCTGCTACCGGGCCTGCACCGGCCTGCGAGGGATGATCTGTTCGCTCGATCCAACGCGCCGTCGCAGCCGATAGTGCCAACGACAGGAAACCGGATGAGGTAATGCCTGCGATTGCCGCTATCAGTGACAGGCTGCTAGCGCAAAGTAATGCTAAAGGTGCGCGACGCAGCCACCACTTGGAAGCCTACAGGCCAGTTCTGACCCCGTTACGGCCGGGCAGGGCGGTTGGTCTGCGCTTTGGCAATCAGTTACCTGCGGCGTGCTCTACCCGATAACCGAGCCAGATTCCGACGGCCCACAATGCCGCGAAAATGCCGCCGAGGAAATACATAACAGGCACGACTGAGCCGGAGGCGATGGCAAACACCTGCACCAGGCTTCCGCCCACCAAGGTGACGCTGAGCGCACGGCGCGCGAGCGCGGCAAAGACCACGGCAGCGACCGCGGCGATGCCGCCTGTCAGCCCCGCCGCATGCGGTGAGAGGTGGTCAATCTGCACGGCCACCGGAATTGCCAGGCCGACAACGATGGCCTCCATGATCAGCACGGTGGCGCACAGCCGCTTCACGTGAATTCACCTGCCGAGCCGGGTCGTGCCGGGCCTGATTCGCCCCGCCCGTGCCCGTTTCCGGCCCGGTCAGAAAGCAGGACTCGCGCGTCGCCTGCGGTAATCACCGAACCGGTGATAAGCACGCCCGCTTTCCCCGGCCCGCCCTCTGCGGCAGCGTCGGCCTCGTCGGCGAGGGCAACCCCCAGTTCGATCGCGTCATCCAGCCGGTCCGCGACGGTGACCCGGTCTGGCCCGAACACCGTGGCGGCTACCTCGGCCAGCGCGCCCGGCGCCATCGAGCGTGCCGAGGAGTTCGCGGTGACGACCAGGTGCGCGGCGACTGGCTCCAGTTCGTCGAGGATCCCGGCGACGTCCTTGTCCTCAGCGACCGCGACGATCGCGATCAGGTCGGCGAAGCTGAAGGCTTCGGTCAGCGCGGTCACCGAAGCGGCCATGCCGCCGGGATTGTGCGCGGCGTCCACGATGACGACCGGGCTGCGCCTGATCACCTCAAGGCGGCCAGGCGAGGTCATTGTCGCTACTGCCCGCCGGACGATATCCGGATCAAGAGCCGCTGACTCACCGTCACCCAGCTCCGCATCGTCCGGAGTGCGCGCGAACGCTTCGACGGCCGCGATCGCGCAGGCCAGGTTGCCCGCCTGATGCGCGCCGAAGAGCGGCAGGTACAGATCCGGGTAGTCACCGAGCAGCCCGCGGATGTCCACCTGCTGGCCGCCGACGGCCAGCTCGCGACCGACGACGCCGAACTCCAGTCCTTCCCTGGCTACGGTCGCGCCGACGTCGGCCGCCCGGCGGAGCAGGACCTCGCCCGCAGCAGGCGGCTGCTGTGCCAGTACCGCGATCGCACCGGGTTTGATGATGCCCGACTTGTCCGCGGCGATCTCGGCCACCGTACTGCCGAGGTAGCGAACATGATCAAGGGAGATCGGCGTCACCACCGCGACTGCGCCGTCGGCGACATTGGTGTTGTCCCAGGTGCCGCCCATGCCAACTTCCAGCACGCAGACGTCAACGGGGGCGTCGGCGAACACCGAGAAGGCCATCCCGGTCAGCACCTCGAAGAACGACAGCGGCACCTCGTGGGTGGCATCAACCAGGTCCAGGTACGGCTTGATCTCGTCGAAGGCCTCGACAAACCGCGTAGCATCCAGCGGCTGCCCGTCGACGCAGATCCGCTCCCCGACATAGGACAGGTGCGGACTGGTGAACAGGCCGGTCCGCAGGCCGCGGGCCCGCAGCAGCGTCTCGATCATCCGGGCCGTCGAGGTCTTGCCGTTGGTGCCGGTGACGTGGATGACAGGGTAGGCGCGCTGCGGGTCGCCCAGCAGCGTCACCAGCGCCTTGATCCGCTCGAGCGACGGATCGACTGCATGCTCGGGGCGCCTCGCGAAGATCTGCTTCTCGATCTCGCGCAGCCGGTCAGCGTAGTTAGCTGTCATGGCAGGGCGGCGATGCGCTCGGCCAGCCTCGCCACGTCCTGCCGCGCGGCCGCGAGCCGCGCCCGGTTCTTCGCGACGACCTCAGCCGGGGCTCGCTCCACGAAGGATGCGTTCGCCAGCTTGCGCTCCATGCCATCGATCTCCGCCTGGGCCGCCGCCAGATCCTTGGCCAGCCGCTTCCGCTCTGCCTCGATGTCGAGGCTGGCCATGGTGTCCAGTTCGATGGTCACGTCCTCTGCGTGCAGCGTCGCCGTCGGCGAGAAGACCGGACCCGGCTCGGCCAGCCGCAGAAGCGCGCGGATCCTTGCCTCATGATCGGCCAGCGCGGTCTCGGCGATGCCGGTCAGCCGCGCCGGAACCTGCTGCCCCGGCCGCAGGCCCTGATCAGACCTGAACCTGCGCACCTCGGTCACCAGCCGCATCAGCGCGGAGATCTCCGCCTCGGCCGCGGGGTCGGCCGGCAGAGCCGCGAGCTGGTCGGTAACACCGGCCGCAACCTGGCCTGGCCAGCGCGCGATGACGACGGAATCGCGGCCGGTCAGCGCAGTCCACAATTCCTCGGTGACGAACGGCAGCAGCGGATGGATCAGCCGCAGCAGCCGGTCGAGCACTTCGCCGAGCACGCGGCGGGTAGCTTGCGCTGCTTGCTGCCCCGGCCCCCGGCCGGCTGGCCCATCGTCGGCCAGGACCGGCTTGACAAGCTCGAGGTACCAGTCGCAGACCTCGTCCCAGGCGAAGTGGTACAGCGCATCGCAGGCCTTGGCGAATTCGAACTCCTCGAACAGCGCGTCGACCTCGGCAGTGACGGCAGCCAGCCGGGACAGGATCCACCGGTCCACGGTCGTCAGGCTGGCAGCCGGCGGCAATGCTGCGCTGTCCTCGCCCGGATCTGCGCCCACTCCGTTGAGCTGAGCGAAGCGCACGGCGTTCCACAGCTTGTTGCAGAAGTTGCGAGCGCCGGCAACCCAGTCCTCGCTCACCGCCACGTCCCCGCCCGGAGTCGCGCCACGGGCCAGCGTGAATCTGGTGGCATCAGCGCCGAACCGGTCGATCCAGTCGAGCGGGTCGACGGTGTTGCCGCGCGTCTTGGACATCTTCTTGCCGTACTGGTCCCGGACCAGGCCGTGGAGCGCCACCTGGCGGAACGGCACCGCGTCGGCCGGCTTCCGGTCGCCCATCGCGTACAGGCCGAACAGCATCATCCTGGCAACCCAGAAGAACAGGATGTCGTAGCCGGTGACCAGCACGCTGGTCGGGTAGAACGTGCGCAGATCCGGGGTGTCGTCAGGCCAGCCGAGGGTGGAGAAAGGCCACAGCCCCGAGGAGAACCAGGTGTCCAGCACGTCCGGGTCCTGCCGCCAGCCGTCGCCCGCGGGCGCCTGGTCATCCGGGCCGACGCAGAGCACCTCGCCGTCCGGCCCGTACCAGATCGGGATGCGGTGACCCCACCACAGCTGACGGCTGATGCACCAGTCGTGCATGTCATCGACCCAGTCGAAGTACCGCGCCGACATCTCCTCCGGGTAGATCCTGACCCGGCCGTCCCTGACGGCATCGCCCGCGGCCTTGGCCAGCGGCGCGACCTTGACGAACCACTGCAGCGAGAGCCGCGGCTCGACCGTCGTGCCGCAGCGCGAGCAGTGCCCGACCGCGTGGAGGTACGGGCGGCGCTCTGCGACCACGCGGCCCTCGGCACGCAACGCCGCGAGGACCGCGGGCCGCGCCTCGAACCGGTCCAGGCCCTGGAACGGGCCGCCGGCCGTGATCACGCCGCGCTCGTCCATGATCACCAGGCTCGGCAGGTCGTGCCGCCGTCCGATCTCGAAGTCGTCCGGGTCATGCGCGGGGGTCACCTTGACAGCGCCGGTGCCGAATTCCGGATCCACGTGCGGGTCGGCCACAACCGGGATACGGCGGCCGGTCAGCGGCAGCTCGATCGGCCGGCCGACCAGGTGCGCGTAGCGCGCATCGTCGGGATGCACCGCCACGCCGGTGTCCCCCAGCATGGTCTCCACCCGGGTGGTCGCAACCACGATCTGGTCGTTGCCTTCCCCGTAGCGAATCGAGACCAGCTCGCCCTCGTCGTCGGAATGCTCGACCTCGATGTCGGACAGCGCGGTCAGGCAGCGCGGGCACCAGTTGATGATGCGCTCGGCCCGGTAGATCAGCCCGTCGGTGTACAGCCGCTTGAACATGGTCTGGACCGCGCGGGACAGGCCGGCGTCCATGGTGAACCGTTCCCGGCTCCAGTCGACGCTGTCGCCGAGCCGCCGCATCTGCCCTAGGATGCGGCCGCCCGACTCTGCCTTCCATTGCCACACCCGGTCAACGAACGCCTCCCGGCCGAGGTCGTGCCGGGACAGCCCGTCCCTGGCAAGCTCACGTTCGACTACGTTCTGAGTCGCGATGCCGGCATGATCCATGCCAGGCAGCCAGAGCGTGTTATAGCCCTGCATCCGGCGCCGGCGTACCAGCGCGTCGATGAGGGTGTGATCCAGCGCATGCCCGATGTGCAGCGACCCGGTGACGTTCGGCGGCGGGATGACGATCGTGAACGGCGGCGCCGCGGAGTCCGCCTGCGCCCGGAAGTACCCGGCGTCTACCCACCCCTCGTAGCGGCGGGTCTCGACGTCGCCCGGGTTGTACTGTGCGGGTAGCTGCGCCGCTTCCGTTCCAGTCGTCACGTCAGCAGAGTCTAGTGGGAGGGGCGCGGTTGCCTCGGCAGCCGCTAGCCGTGAGCGGCTACGCGGACTTCTCGCGCGGCGTACGGCGAGCGACGTCCCGCGGCACGAGAGTCGGGTTCACGTTCTCTAGCACGACCTCGGCGCTGATCACGACCTTCTCGACATCCTTGCGGCTCGGCACCTCGTACATGACCGAGAGCAGGACCTCCTCGAGGATCGCCCGCAGCCCCCGTGCGCCGGTCCCGCGCAGGATGGCCTGGTCGGCGACGGCTTCCAGGGCGTCTTCGGTGAACTCCAGGTCAACGCCGTCGAGCTCGAACAGCCGCCGGTACTGCCGGACCAGGGCGTTGCGCGGCTCAGTCAGGATCCTGATGAGCGCTTCCCTGTCGAGGTTGTGCACGCTGGTGATGACCGGCAGCCGGCCGACGAATTCCGGGATCATGCCGAACTTCAGCAGGTCCTCCGGCATGACGTCGGCGAACCGGTCGGATTCGGTCTTATCGGTCTTGACACGGAGCACGGCGCCGAAGCCCATGCCGCTCTTGCCCACCCGCTGCTCGATGATCTTTTCAAGCCCGGCAAACGCACCACCGCAGATAAACAGCACGTTCGTGGTGTCGATCTGGATGAACTCCTGGTGCGGGTGCTTGCGGCCACCCTGTGGCGGCACGGAGGCGGTCGTCCCTTCCAGGATCTTCAGCAGCGCTTGCTGCACGCCCTCACCGGACACGTCCCGGGTGATCGACGGGTTCTCGCTCTTACGGGCGATCTTGTCGATCTCGTCGATGTAGATGATCCCTGTCTCTGCCTTCTTGACGTCGTAGTCAGCGGCCTGGATCAGCTTGAGCAGAATGTTCTCGACGTCCTCGCCGACGTAACCGGCCTCGGTGAGCGCCGTGGCGTCGGCGATGGCGAACGGGACATTGAGCAGCCGGGCCAGCGTCTGGGCGAGCAGCGTCTTGCCGGATCCGGTCGGTCCGAGCAGCAAGATGTTGGACTTGGCAAGCTCGACGCCATCCTCGCCCGATCCGGACCGCTCACCGCCGGACTGGATTCGCTTGTAATGGTTGTAGACAGCGACCGAAAGGCCCTTCTTCGCCTTCTCCTGCCCGATGACGTAAGAGTCGAGAAATTCGTAGATCTCCCGCGGTTTAGGCAGGCTGTCCCACTTGAGCTCAGCAGGCTCTGCTAGCTCTTCCTCGATGATCTCGTTGCACAGGTCTATGCACTCGTCGCAGATGTAGACGCCGGGCCCGGCAATGAGCTTTTTAACCTGCTTCTGGCTTTTCCCGCAGAACGAGCACTTGAGCAGATCACCGCCATCACCGATGCGTGCCACCTAGTACTCCCTCTGCCCTGCTGGTCGGCTAGTCCGTGCTAGCCGGCCAGTCAATCGTGCCATCAGACGCGTCGGACCTTGTGCCACTAACTGTGTCCTAAGCAAACTCTGTGCTAACCCGCTGCGTACCGCTAGTCCGTTTACTTAGAGTCAACGATCTCGTAGCCAACGTGCGTAGAACCTAGACGGTACCGCCTCGGTGACCCTGGGTGTGGCCGAAGGGACACCGCGCCGGCGCGCCGGCCTCCTGATGCTCGCCGCCCGGCGAGTGCGTCATCAGGATGACTTAGGACGACCCTACCTCGCTCTTGCGCTTTAGCATTGTCAGAACTTCATCGACCAGCCCGTACTCCTTGGCCTCGGCGGCGGTGAAGAACTTGTCCCGCTCGATGTCCCGGCGGACCCGGTCTTCATCCTGGCCGGTGTGCCTGGCCAGGATGCCTTCCATCGATGCACGCATCCGCAAGATCTCCCGTGCCTGGATCTCCAGGTCACTGGACTGTCCGTAGCCGCTTTCGACGGCCGGCTGGTGGATCAGGATCCGGGAGTTCGGCAGCGCGAACCGCTTGCCCTTGGACCCGGCCGCCAGCAGCACTGCGGCTGCAGAAGCGGCCTGGCCCAGGCAGTAGGTGTGAATCTCGGGCTGGATGTACTGCATGGTGTCGTAGATCGCCATCATCGACGTCATCGACCCGCCGGGCGAGTTGATGTAGATAAGAATATCCCGGTTCGGATCGATGGACTCGAGCGTGATGAGCTGCGCCATCACGTCGTTAGCGGATGCATCGTCGATCTGCACGCCGAGGAAGATAATGCGCTCTTCGAACAGCTTGTTGTACGGGTTCATCTCCTTCACGCCGTACGACGTCCGCTCGACGAACGACGGCAGGACGTACCTGGACTCGGCTTGCCGCGTGCTCACTCCTGGTCCTCCCTGGCCCGTGCTGACGATCCCGAAGCTATGCATTACCCCGGGCCCGGTCATGACACCGGGCCGATCGACGGCACCTCAGTGGCGTTCCTGACCACGTGGTCGACGATCCCGTAGTCGCGGGCCTCCTCCGCGGTGAACCAGCGGTCCCGGTCGGAGTCCTCCTCGATCTGCTCGACCGGCCGGCCGGTGTGGCCTGCGATGCGCTCAGCCAGCACCCGCTTGAGGAACAGGCTCTGCTCCGCCTGGATCCGGATGTCGGTGGCCGTACCGCCGATGCCGCCATGCGGCTGGTGCATCAGGATGGCCGCGTGCGGCATCGCGTAGCGCTTGCCCTGAGCGCCCGCGCACAGCAGGAACTGGCCCATTGACGCGGCCATACCCATCGCATAGGTAGCGACGTCATTCGGCACGTACTGCATCACGTCATAAATTGCCATTCCGGCGTAAACCGATCCGCCGGGTGAGTTGATATAGACACTGATATCCCGCTTTGCGTCCTCGGCAGCCAGCAGGATCAGCTCCGCGCAGATGCGGTTCGCCAGCTCGTCGTCGACTTGCTGGCCAAGGAAGATGATCCGGTGCCGCAGCAGGCGCTGGAACAGCATCTCGCTCAGCGGCTGAGGCGGGGCTTCGTTGGCCCTGGCAAGCACCTCACCCCGCGTGGCGATCTGCTGCCGGTCATCGGGCGGCGTGGTCACGGGTGCTCTCCTCGCTGTAGTTTGATCGCGCCTGTCGTTGACTGCGACCATAACCCGGCCGCGAGACGGGCTTGCGCGCCGAGGGCCGGTGTTCGCTTAAGGCGCACGCCGGCAACCCATTTCCCGCAGGTGGCGGGCACCTTCCCAAGAGCGTTTCCGCTCTGCTGCCAGCGTCAGTCGTCGTCCGAGTCGCCGGTGGCAGGATCCCCGGCATCCGCCTCGTCGAGATCGGACTCCCCGGCCTCGCCTTCGTCGCCGCCCGCCTCGGTCTCTGCCGCGACGAAGACCGGCCGCCCGGCCTGGTCAATCACCCGAGCACGCTCGGCGAGCACCGTCAGCGCGTTGCCGCGGAGCACGTCGCCGACGACGGCGGGCAGCTGGCCGTTGTCGGTGAGCTGCTGGGCCAGCCGGTCCGGGGCGACGCCCATCCGGTAGGCCTGCTCGGTGACGAACTCGCTCAGCTGCTCGTTCGTGACACCCAGCTCTTCTTGCGTGGCGATCTTGTCCAGGATGAAACCAGCCTTCACCGAACGCCGGGCGTCAGCCTCGAAGTCCTCATCGAGCTTGGCCTGCGTCGTGTCGGCCGACTCCAGGTAGCTCTGCATGCTGAGACCGGCGCGCTCAAGCTGGTCGCGCAGCGACTGCCGCCGCGCATCGATCTCGGCCTTAATGATTCGTTCAGGGAGCGGAATGTCGATCCGCTCGATCAGCTCGTCTAGCAGCCGTTCCCTGGCCTGGCCTGCCTGGCCTTGCCGCCGCAGTGCCTCCAGCTGCTTGCGGGTGGCCGCGCGTAGCTCGCCCACCGTGTCGAACTCGCTGGCCGACTGGGCGAACTCGTCGTCCAGGTCAGGTAGCTCCTTCACCTTCACCGAGTTGACGCTCACCAGCACGTCCGCCGTCTTGCCCGCCTGGGTGCCGCCGGCCAGCTCGGCTGTGAACGTGCTGGACTCGCCAGCCGACATCCCGGTGAGCGCCTCGTCCAGGCCGTCCAGCATCGACTCGGTGCCTACCTCGTAGGAGACACCGCTGGCCTGGGCATCGTCGACTGCCTCGCCGTCGATCGTGGCAGCCAGGTCGATAGACACGAAGTCACCGGTCTGCACCGGGCGGTCCACGGTCTTGAGTGACGCGAACCGTTCGCGCAGCGCGCGAAGGTACTCCTCGACCTGGTCGGGGTCGACTTCAGCGTTGTCGACGGTCACCGACAGCTGCTCCAGGTCTGGCAGCTCAAAGCTCGGCCGCACGTCAACCTCGGCCGTGAACGCCAGCTCCTTGCCGTCATCGAGGGTGGTGATCTCCAGGTCGGGCTGCCCGAGCGGTACTACCTCGTGTTCAGCGACGGCCTTGTTGTACAGCTCGGGCACGGCGTCGTTGACCGCCTGCTCAAGGACGGCCGAACGGCCGATACGAGCATCGATGACCCTGGGTGGCACCCGCCCGGGCCGGAATCCGGGGATCCTGACCTGCCTGGCCACCTCCCGGTAGGCCTTGTCGAGGCTTGGCTTGAGCTCCTCGAACGGAACTTCGATGGTCAGCTTGACCCTGGTCGGGCTCAGCTCTTCGACGTCGGTCTTCACCTGGGGTCGCTTCCTGGAAAGAGGTCATTTCCGCTGGCGGGCGCTCACGCGCGGGCCGGACTTTGCGTCACTCACGGCTGTTGCGCGCCAAGTCTAGGCCAGGGCGGCCATGTTCACCCGGCACGGGTGATGATCACGGGAACTCGGCGGCCGCACGATGACGAGGTAGGAGTACTCGGGTTGTAGTCGGTGTGCCTCCGTTCCGCGTCAGCGCGGTGACCAGGCATGAACCGGCCGTCTAGTCCTCCAGGAGGCAAGAATGACCGAACCGCGGAGCGGCCCGGCCGACCAGCCGGGTCAGCCAGGCGGGTCCCGGCCACCGGCTAGCGGCCCGCCAGCCGACATGGGCCAGGGCAACATGGGCCCCGGCGACATGGGTCCCGGGGACATGGACCGGGGCAGAACAGGTGCCAGCGCCAGTGAGCCCGGCCAGGAAGCGGGTCCTGACTTCCGCGACAACGCGGGCATGCACCCGGCAGGGGCCACCGCAGGCGAAACCGCCGGCGAGGGCGGCAGCCTGAAGACGCGCACCTCAGCGGCGCAGGCGACGGTTCCGCAGCAGTACGGGCCGCAGGCCGAGCGCGGAATGGAAACCGAAGCCGCCGGGGAGCCGGGCTACGGTGCCGGGCGGATGGTCGCAGCCGCAGCCGGCCGGGCCTGGCCGGGGGTGCTCCTCTGCGGCCTGGGCCTGATCGCGCTGGGCATCATGCTGCTGGTCTGGCCAGCCGCGTCACTGACCCTCGTCGCGATCCTCATCGGTGCCGCCGTGCTGGTCGCCGGCGTCGTCAAGCTGTTCGAGGGGTTCACTGCAAGCAACCACAGCGGCGGCATGCGGGCGGGTTACATCGCCATCGGACTGCTCGCCCTCCTCGCCGGGATCTACTTGCTGAGGCACCACGCGCTCAGCCTGTTCCTGGTCTCGTTCGTGGCGGGCGTGTTCTTCGTCGCGCATGGCATCGCCGACATCGGCGCCTCGATCTCCGGCAACACACCGAGCCGCGCCCTGCGTGCAGTGCTTGGCGTGGTCAGCTGCGCAGCCGGGATCATCATGCTGGTCTGGCCGGCGCTCACGCTCGTGCTGCTGCTGACAATCGTCGCGGCCTGGCTGATGTTCTACGGCCTGGTGCTCGGCGGCCTCGCCTTCAGCCTGCATAAGGCGTCGAAGGCGGCCAGTGCCGGCGAAGCAGAAGCCGCGCCGTCGGCGAGGAGGAGGAAGCTGGCCACAGGCACGCGGTAGCCGGCTTGCACTGCAGGCAACCGAAGTAGTGGCTCCGCCCGGACCCGTCCGGGCGGAGCCCATTTTTGCGCCCATTTTCGGGCGGAGCGGATTCCTGCGCAGGGACGGTAACAGCAGGTCCAGCCTGCGGCCCTGCGCGATGGCCTGGCGCCGGTTGGCAACACCCAGCTTCCGGTACACCGAGCTGAGGTGCGTCTTGATGGTGTTGATCGACAGGAACAGCGCCTCGGCGATCTCCTGGTTCGTCATGTGCGACGGCAGGAAACGCAGCACGGCGAGCTCACTATCGGTCAGCAGCGCGGTGGGATGGCTGCCCGTCGGCCGTGATAGCCGCCCGTCGAATCGGTCCAGGATCCGGCTGGCGAACCCGGCACTGCGGCTGGACGGTGAGACCAGGACAGTCAGCGCGGACCGTACCGGCGGTCCGGCAGCAACGAAGGGCCCGCAGGCCTCTTCCGGCTCAGCCAGCGCCAGGGCCAGCGACAGCAACTCGGCGGCCTCACCGGACTGATTCAGGCGCCGGTGCGCGACGACAGCGGTCAGCAGGGCCGCGATCCGGTCGGTGACCGGGCATGCCCCGGCAGCACCGGTGATGATGGGCGTGACCTGCTCTATCGCGCCCTTGTCGTCAGAATCGGCGATCAGCAGCTTCGCCTCGCAGATGGCAGCCTCCGGTTCGGCCACTGCGGCTACCGGCCCGACCGCTTCGCCTCGCCCCGCCGTCCCTGCCCGGGCATGTCCGGCAGGGCGCCTTGTCACCAGCTCAGTCAGCGTGGCCCTGGCCCGTCCGGGCTCCCCCGCTGCCAGGCTGATCTCGGCGTCGAGCACCGCGATCACCGCGGCCGCGCCGTACCCGGCGGCCGGCTGCCCCGGGCCGCTGAGGTCAAATCCGGCCTGCACCGCGCCAGCGACCGCGTCGGTCAGCCAGCGGACCAGCCCGCGCGCTCCAGCCAGGTTGCCTTCGGCGACCGCTAGCCGGGCCCGCAAGAACCCGCTGAGCACGGCAATCGAGGGCTCTCCGGCTGGTCGTGGCGCCATGGCCGCAAGGTCGGCCTGATCAAGGAGCGTGCCGGCTGCGTCCGGCTCGTCCCTCGCCAGGCTGACCGCGGCTCCGGCGAGTGCGAGCACCGGGCGCAGATCATCGTCTCGTCCGTGCGGCCCGTCGGTAACACTGGCGGCCAGCCTCACCGCAGCGGCCAGGTCGCCGTACAGGGCACAGGCAAGCGCCTCGAATGCGCGGCCACGTTCCCGCAAGGCCATCAGGCCGCCGGCCGACAGCTGCGAACTGGCGTGCAGCAGCGCCGACCGGGCGAGATGGCTGTCAAACTCGCGCAGTGCGGCCAGGCCCAGAGCCAGCCAGAGCACGCCGAGGGCGCGGTGCTCGGGAGCGCCGCGCGGGTCGGTATGCGACTGGCTCGCGATGTCCCATTCCCGGTCCAGCCAGCCAGGCCCGGCCGCGCTGACCGCGGCCTTATGCAGTACCCGCAGCGCCGCGACCCAGATGCCCGCCTCGTCCGGCTTCGAGCGCGTGCTGTCGGAACCGTCGCGGGCGGCGTCCTGCGCAGCAGCCCGGGCCAGGGCGCTCTCTGCTGCTTCCAGGTGCGGCAGCGCGCCATCGGCATCACCCTGCCAAAGGCGTGCCGCCGCCAGCGCGATAGCGAGCACGCTGTCGGTCACAATCCCTCTGGCGGGCACCGTGGTCAGCGCCGCCTCCAGCGCGGGCCCGGCGGGCGATAGCAGAACCGCAGGCCCGGCCTCCCGCAGCAGTTGCATGCCAAACTCCCAGTCCCCGGCTCCGGCCGCTGCCTGGACAGCCGCGAGCAAGTCTCCGGAATCGGCATGCCAGCGAGCGACCCGGCCCTGCAGCACCGGGACTTCATCCGGCAGTTCCCGGCACAGGTCAGCGAACAGCACGTCCCGGAGGACGGGGTGGTAGCGGTATTCGGCGGAGTCAGGTGATACCGGCTGCACGAGACCGCAGTCACGACTCAGCTGCTCGAGCATGCGCGCGGCAGCAGCGTCGCCAGCCAGGTCGCGGGCCAGGTCTGCGGGCACCGTCGGGGTCAGGCAGGTGCGCAGCATGAAGTTCCTGACATCAGGCGATAGCTGGTCGAGCAACTCGTCGTGCAGGTAGTCGGCTGGTTCCGTGCCGAGCGCGGTCAGCCGGAGGCCAGCCAGCCAGCCTTCAGTGCGCCGGAAGACCCGGTCGCGCTCGGCCAGGCTCAGCGGCGTACCGAGCATCTCGAAGTAAGCCGCGGTCTCCTCGGGCGTGCAGGCAAGGTCGGCTGCACCGATGTCGGCGAGCTCGCCAGCCAGACGCAGCCGGGACAGCGCCAGGCCGGGTGCCGACCGCCCCGCCAGCAGCAGTCGCAGACCGGCGGGCTCGTGCCTGATCAGCTCGTCCAGGCCAGCCAGCGCCTCGCTGCCGGCCAGCAGATGGACGTCGTCGAGGACGAGAACTACCGGTTCGGCGGCGTGCCGCACGACCGCGGCCATCCACTGCGGAATCTCCGCAGCCGCGATGCCGGGCGGGGGGCCGGCTACGCCAGACGACGGCCCGGAGATGCCAGGAGCCACAGCCGGCTTGCTGGCGTTCAGCGCACCCGCGCCGGACAGCGCAGCGGTCACGTATCGCCAGAACCGGCCCGGCTCGCGGTCAGAGGCATCCAGGCTCACCCAGGCCGGCCGGCGGCTGGCCGGCTTTGCCGCGGCCCACTGCGCGGCTGCCACAGTCTTGCCTGAGCCTGGAGGCCCGGTCACCAGCGTCACGCGATGGGTCACGGCAGCGTCGATCAGGTCACGAACCCGGCGGCGGGTCAGCACGGCAAGCCCGGGCAGCGGCACGCGCAGCTTGTCCTCGAGCAGCTCGGCATTGAGCTGCGCGACGGACAGCGCGGGACCGCTCACCATGCTTGTCATCGCACCCCCGAGAGAATTACCGCCGCCGTACTCACCCGTTGCGGTGAAACTGCAGCTCAAAGCCCCGTATTCGGCATACCCAGGCGGGTGGTGCACCAATCTGAGCGACCGTTATGTCAGAATTTGCTAAGGAAGTCGGCAGTCCCGGCACCCGCGCCCGGATCACCCAGGGAGTGTGATGGCGGCGGGCTAGGACACGACGCCGGTCACTCCGAGAATGCCATCAAGCGTCAGCAGCACGCCGGCGATCGCCAGCCCGGCGACGGTCAGCACGTAGCCGTGCGCCCGCAGCCAGCCGTCGAAGTTACCCAACGTCTGGCCCGTCGGGCCGGGGGCGACCAGGAAGAACAGCAGTGGCAGCCAGGCGAACATCAGCGTAATCACGACTACCAGGGCGATCGCCAGCACGCTGCCGGTAACGCTCGACCTGGCCGTCGCCACTACCTGCACCGCCGCGACGAATGCCAGCGACGGCGTGTAGACGATCAGGCCGATGATGAACGCCACCTTGCCGCCGGGCCGGGTGAGCAGCCTGGAGACGATTCCCTTGTTCCGCTTCCCCGGATCTGGCGGCTTCGGCCCGCGCCGCCGCAGGTAACCACCGGCAAGCAGCATCGCCACGCCAAGAGCGAGCCGCAAGCCGTACCTCGGGTCGCGTTCCTGGGGTCGCTGCAGGTGCCCGGCGCGCAGCACGAAGAACACGACGACCGCAAAGATCACCGTCATCACGATCGCGCCGGCTAGGTAGATCAGCACAGTCCGGTGCGGGTTGGCCGTACCGAGTAGCACAGCGCAAACAAGCAGCGCGGTTGGCGACAACGCGGCCACCACCGCCAGGCCGGCCGCCTGCGTCAGCATCGCCGCTGATCGTCGCTGGCAGCCGGTCCGCCGGTGACCCCCATACCGCCAGCCTTCCCCGGTGCCGCGGCCGCGTTCTCACCCGCCACGGGTGAACCAGATGCACGCGATGGCGCGGTTGCGCCGGCATTGCTGCCGGGTATCACCCGCCAGCAAATACAGCAACTACCTGACCGAAGGTGAGGGGGCTGCTCAGACGATGAACGGCCACGCAGCGGCCGGCGGGGCGCTCCGGCAGGTCCCGACGGCCGGGATGACCTGGGTGCCAGGCGGGGAGTTCCAGATGGGGTCGGCGGACTTCTATCCGGAGGAGCAGCCGGTGCGGACAGCCGCTGTGGCGGGGTTCTGGATCGACACGCGGCCGGTGACCATCGCCGAGTTCCGCCGCTTCGTCAAGCAGACCGGCTATCTGACAGTCGCCGAGCGCGCAGCCAATCCTGCTCCTCACCCCGGCGCCGACACGGACCTGCTGATCCCGGGGTCCCTGGTATTCCGCAAGACGGCCGGCCCGGTCGACTTGCGCCAGCTCGGGACCTGGTGGCACTACCTGCCTGGTGCATCCTGGCGCCACCCGGAGGGGCCAGCCAGCAACGTACGCGGGCGCGACAAGCACCCGGTGACGCACGTCGCTTATTCCGACGCCCGGGCTTACGCCAGCTGGGCGGGCAAGGAGCTGCCGACGGAGGCCGAGTGGGAGTACGCGGCGCGCGGCGGCCTGGACGGGGCCGTCTACGTCTGGGGCGACGACTTCGCGCCGGCCGGCCAGCTACTCGCCAACACCTGGCACGGCGAGTTTCCCTGGCAGAACCTCGCGCTGGACGGCTACGAGGGCACCTCGCCCGTCGCCAGCTTCCCGGCGAACGGGTACGGACTTTACGACATGACTGGAAACGTCTGGGAATGGACGACTGATTACTTTCACGCTGGCCGCTGGTCTGACCAGGGCCACGACCGGCCCTGCGGCGTGCCGCGCGACCCGCGGCTAAGCGCCGGTGAAGCCGGAGCGTCCGGGCCCGGAGCTATTCCGCGGCGCGTGATCAAGGGCGGTTCGTACCTCTGCGCGCCGGGTTATTGCCTCCGGTACCGGCCGGCCGCGCGCCAGGGCGAAGCGGTTGGCACTTCGGCCAGCCACCTCGGCTTCCGGTGCGTGCTGCGCCCGTCGTTTTAGGTTCACCGCGGCCTCCCGGACTCAGCGCCAGCTTGCCCTGGGCCTGCCTGCCCCGTCGCGTGCCTTGACGCCTGCAGCCGGCCAGCGCGGTTCCGGAAGAATCCGGCGATCAAGCTCACGGCGGTACCGAGAAACACCAGGTTGAAGACAATCTGCACGGTCACGGCCGCGCGGGCGAGCTCGCCGACCGGATGCACGTCACCGAAGCCCACCGTCGCAAGCGTGCTGACGTTGAAATACAGCGAGTCGGTCTTGTCGGCCAGGCCAGCGAACTGACCGGGCAGCTTGGCGACGGACGCGTCAGACCAGGAAAAGAACAGCACCGTCAGCGTCAGGAGCAGGATCAGGCCGCGGATCCTGGCGTCCTCACCGGCCCGCAGCAGCCTGAGGATAGCCACCAGGATGAGCGCGCCGAGAACCGCGGCCCCGAGGAAGAACATCACCGCCCACGAGCTCTCGTGCATCCGGCCGGGCACCGGAAGCACGAAATAGACCGCCGTCGCGGCGGCCACGAGCAAGATCGACGCAACCGACGACCGCGCTTGCGATCCTCGATCGCCCACTTCCGCACCCCCGCTCCCCCTCGGCCAGCACCAGCCGATTCTGGCACGTCAGGCGTGAGGTCAGCTGGCCGGCTGGAGTCGCAGCTTCCTGATGATCTCGGTGACGATCTGGCCCGGCGGCCCGTCTGTCGTCGGGACCGGGTACACCCGCGGCTCAGCCGGATCGGGCGACTCGAGAACGGCAAACTGGCTGGCCATCAGCGGTTCGTGGAAGAAGTGCCCTTTCCTGGCATGCAGCCTCGCCTCGTCCTGTGCCTGCGTAATGGTCAGGAACACCATTACCGCCTGTTCTCGCGGCCCGATAAGTTCATCGCGGTACCGTCGCTTCAGGGCGGAGCAGGCGAGCACGGCAGACTGGCCGCTGGCGATAATGTCGTCCATCCACGCGGTCATGGCTGCCAGCCACGGCTGCCGGTCGGCATCGGTGAGCGGCAGCCCGGCGCGCATCTTGGCGACGTTCGCTGCCGGGTGGAACGAATCGCCGTCGGCGAATTGCCAGCCCAGCCGCCTCGCCAGCGCCTGGCCGACAGTGGTCTTGCCGCTCCCGGCCACGCCGGCCACTACCACGATCATCGGACGCGAGCCTAGCGTGGGACGCTTTTAACCACAGCGAGTGAGTCGGAAGGAGTTGCGCAGTGTCGGCCGACCAAGTAGACGCTCTCGTGATCTTCGGTGCGACTGGGGACCTAGCCAAGCTGGAAACCTTTCCCGCGCTCGTCGGACTGGTCGACCGCGGGGTGCTTAATGTCCCGGTTGTCGGGGTCGCTAAGAGCGGCTGGGGCCTCGACCAGTTCCGCGACTACGCGACGGCGTCGCTGAAGCTGAACAACATAGACGCCGCCAGCCCGGCCGCGACCCGGATGCTGGGCCTGCTCCGGTACGTCGACGGTGACCTCGATGATCCGGCCACCTATGAAGCCATGTCGACTGCGATGGGCGACGCGCGGAACGCCTTGTTTTACCTTGAGGTGCCGCCGCCGCTGTTCGGCCGGATCGCCGACGGAATCGCCGGCGCCGGCCGCGCCGCGAACGCGCGCGTCATGGTGGAGAAACCGTTCGGGACCGACCTGGCGAGTGCCATTGCCCTTAACGAGACAATGCACAAGTACTTCCCGGAAGAGTCCATTTACCGGGTCGACCACTGGCTCGGGCTGGAGCCGGTAGAGAACCTGCTGTTCGTCCGTTTCGCGAATTCCATTGTTGAGCCACTGCTGAGCCGCGCCCACGTTGCGAGCATCCAGATCACGATGGCGGAGGCGTTCGACGTTGCCGACCGGGGCAGTTTCTACGACAAGACCGGCGCCATCCGGGACGTGCTGCAGAACCACATGCTCCAGGTGCTGGCAACCGTGCTCGCCGAACCGCCGGACGGCAACGGCCTGGATTACTGGCGCGATGACAAGTCACAGATCATCGGCGCGCTCGAGCCGCTGACTCCGCAGACCACGGTCCGCGGGCAGTACCAGGGCTACTTGGACGTATCCGGCGTCGCGCCGGGCAGTACGACCGAGACCTACGCTGCCATCAGGCTGACCGCACAGTCCTGGCGCTGGGCCGACGTCCCGATCCTGATCCGGGCCGGCAAGTGCCTGCCGGTAACTGCCACCGAGGTGGTGTTCCGGTTCCGTCGGCCGCCGCACGACGTGTTCGGCCTTGGCGCCGATGCGGGCGCCAACCAGTTGCGGGTGCGGATCTACCCCGACGACCAGGTCAGCGTGACTGTCGTGGGCAAGCGGCCCGGTCCTGACCTGGCCCCCCAGCTTCGTGAACTCGCCTATTCAGGTCAAGGCGTGGAACAGATGATGCGGCCGTACGACCGGCTGATCGGCGCGGCGCTGAGCGGTGACCGGTACCTGTTCGCCCGGCAGGACACCGTCGAAGCCGCCTGGCGAGTGGTCCAGCCCGTCCTGGGCGACGTCGTCCCGGTGCAGCCGTACGCCCGCGCGAGCTGGGGGCCGGCGCAGGCGGACGCGCTCGTTCCAGGCGGCGAAGCCTGGCACAACCCGCTCGCCTAGGCTGCCGGGTCGAAGGGCTGCCGATATGACGAATGCCGGGCGCCTGCCCGAGCCGGCGTCAGCCGGTCCGCCGGCCGAATCAGAGCCGGACCCGCGTTTCACGCTGGCGAACGAACGGACGTTTCTGGCCTGGAACAGGACCGCGCTGGCATTGATCGCGGCCGGGCTGGGCATCGTCCAGTTGCTGCCGCCATTCCCTGGCGTGCGGTACGGCCGCCACATCGTCGGCGTGCCGCTGATCTTGCTCGGAGCCGTGATCGCGATCGCTGCGCACTGGGAAATGAAGCGCAACCAGACCGCCATGCGGCGCGGCGAGCCGCTGCCACGGTCACTCGTGCCCCGTCTGCTGTCCGCCACGATCGCCGGCGTGGCGGCGCTGGCAGCAGTTGTCGTGCTGCTCTCGGTAACCCGGTAGCCCAGTGGTCAAGAAGCAGAGTGGTCACAACACGGTGATTAGGTAGCCCAGTGAAGACCGAGCCAGACGACCCTGGCATCGCCGATCCCGCCGACCGCACCAGGCTTGCCTGGAGCCGGACGGCGATCGCCTTCACCGCGATCGGCGCGGCCATGCTCAAGCTGAACCCGGTCGTCGGCGTGGTCGTGATAGCTCTGACCATGCCGATCTGGGCGGCTGGCCACGCCACCAGCGTCATCTCCTCTGCCCGCAGGCTGCGCCTGGTCACGCTGACGGTCGTGGTGGTGGCGGCCGCTGCGCTGGCAGCCGCGTTCCTCAGCCCCGGCCCGGCAACCCTGGCGGAGCTGCTGCATGGCCGCTGAGCGGCCCGGCCATCCGCCGGGCACTGCCTCGCCGCGAACCAGACTCCGCGCGCTGCTGATCGTGATCACCATTGTCGTAGCGCTGACCGCCGGGTGGCCACTGCTCAACGCGCTCGTCGCCGATGAGCTGAAGGTCCCGGCCGGCACTGCGCTCAGGGTCGGGCCGAGCGGTCCGGACTCGGCCAGCGTGAGGGTCGGGCCGCACTGGACCATGCGGCCAGCGCTGTCCGATCCGCGCCAGGGCCTTGTGCTCGCCCGGGGCGACGTCATCGTGTCGATCAGCTACCTGTCACTGATCCGCCCGTCGCTGGTGGCCGGGATCTGGAGCGGGCTGCGGCAGATCTTGCGCATCAGCCACCCCGGCATCACTATCGGGCCGCCGGTGGCTGTCACCAGCGGCCAGGGCCAGGCCGGACGCACTGCGTCCGTGACTAGCGTGCTGAGCGTCGGCGCTGTCACCGTGTTCGTCGGGCCATCGCGCACCTACGCGATCCAGATGGTCGTGCTCGGCCCTCGCGGCGCGAGCCTGGTTGCCGCACAAGCGACCAGGCAGTTCATCACCACCCTCCGGTTCCCGGCGGAGCCGGCAGCTGCGGGGTTGAGGCGGTGACTATCCGCGGCAGCATAGCGATGGTGCACGTCTGCGCCGTGCTGCTTTGCGTGTTCGGCGCCGGTGTGCTGATCTGGGAATTCGTCCGGTTCATTGCGGTATTCCCGAGTGCTGCAGTGCTCGCCGCGGTACTGGAGCTACCCGTCGTCCTGGTCGGCTTCGTCATCCTCCGGCGGTTGCGGCCTGTCCACGCGCCTGCCTGGAGATGGTCGGCCGCCGCACTGGTCTGGGGCGCTACGGCCGCCGCGGGGTGCGCGTTGCTGGCCAACGAGGGGCTTACCGGCCTATGGGCAAAGGGAGCAGGGGTCAAGTTCGCGTCCAACTGGTCGGCCTCGCTGTCCGCGCCGCTGAACGAGGAAGCACTCAAGCTCTGCGGCGTCGCGCTCGTGGCGCTTGCCGCGCCGCTGATGATCAACGGACCGCTTGACGGGCTGATCTTCGGGGCGATCACCGGCCTCGGCTTTCAGGCGGCGGAAAACGTCACCTACGGGCTCAACGCGATCGTGCTGTCCGGCGGGACCAGCCCGGACAGCGCCGTACTGGGCTCCGCGCTCCTGCGGGTGGCCACGACCGGCGTCGGCTCACACTGGACAATGACGGCAGTGGCCGGCGCCGGCCTCGGGTACCTGATCCGCTACCTTCGCCGTAGCCGATCGGCCGGCCAGGGCGGCGAGCGTGATGAGGCCGGCCTGCTGCCCGCGACGGCCTGCCTCATCGCCGGGCTCGGCATGCACCTGCTCTTCGACGCACCAGGGCCGCCCATCGAGCTCAAGGTCGGCGTGAACTTCACCATCGTCGCCGTGCTCTACCTGCTACTCAGCAGCGCGTTCGTGCGCCGCGCCCGGACGGTGCTGGCCGCCAGGGCGGCGGCCGGCCTGGTCAGTCCCGCAGAGGCTGACTCGGTCCTGAGCCGGCGCCGAAGGAGAGCGCAACTGCGTCTGGTCGAGGAGCCCGCGGAACGTGCGGCAGTGCGCGCCAGGCAGCGGGAGATCCTGGCTGAAGTCGACGCGGAAGCGGCTTAACCGCAATCATGTTCGTGCAAGCGGCCTAAACTAGCGCAGGATAAGGCACGCTACAGGGGCCGGGCGGAGACCCGGTGCACTGCCAAGCCGGGACGGCGTCATGAGGTCTTCATGTTCCGGGGGTAGACCTGTCGCCGGACACGCCCCGGCGGCACAAGCGCCCCGGCGGCACGAACCGCGATGGGGGTCGCCGGGTGCCGAGATCGACCACGACCGGATCGCACCGCGCCATGCCTGCCTCCGCTAGCTCCCCGCCGGGCGGGCGGCCCGGTCGCAAGCGCGGCCGGGAAGGATCGCGGCGCCGGAACTGGGCACCGCACTGGCCGCGGCGCCTGTGGTCGCGCGCGCTTTCCGTGGCGATCATCGTGGTACTGATTCCGATCAGCGTCTCTGTCGGGCACGCGCTGACGATGCCAGGCGGCGGAACCTTCTCTGAGCGAATAGCCGAGTGGGCCCGTGACCACGATCTCGGGGCGGTCGTCACGTTCGGCGAGTGGCTCACCTACCAGCCACCCAAGGTCGGCGGCAAGCCGTCCTTCGCGCTGACCGGGCCGAGCGCAGCAGTCGCGAAGACCCCGAAGGGCAGGCCCGGCGGCCACTCGCTGCCAGCGGCCGACCCGCCCCCGGCCACGTTGTCCTCGCTGGCCGGACGGCCGCTGCCGGGCGAAGGGCACTGGAGGGTGCTCGGCACCGTCAACGGCGAGCCGGCCATCTACGGCACCTATCTGCGTGCGAGCAGGGTCTACTCGTCCTACGTAGCCGGCATCGTATCGATGAACCAGAGCCTGCTGCGGTTCTCGCTGCACCCAGGCGCCGAGGACCCTGGCCCGGGCGACTGGCACTCGACTGATTACATCCCGCCCGGCTCGCGTCGAGGCTTGCTCGCCACCTTCAACAGCGGCTTCAAGATCGCTTCGTCTGGAGGCGGCTTCTACCTGAACGGAACGAGGGCGGGAACGCTCACTCGAGGGGTAGCGGCCGTCGTTTACTACCGCGACGGGCACATCGCGATCGGGATCTGGGGCCGGACAGTCCGCATGACCCCGGACGTGGTGGGCGTCCGGCAGAACCTGCACTTGATCGTGTCGAACGGCCGCGTGCCGTCCTCAGTCGATTACAACGTCGAGACGAGCTGGGGCGCGACCCTGGGCGGCGGCTATTACGTCTGGCGATCGGGCATCGGAATCACCAGCGACGGCCGGGTGATTTTCGTCTACGGCCCGGCTCTCGACGTGCGAGAGCTAGCCGAGTTGCTGCAGCATGCTGGCGCGGTCACGGCCATGCAACTGGACATCAACCCGGACTGGATGTCCTTCATGTATTACCTCCGCGACGAATCGGCGAACCCGAGGCCGGTCAACTTGCTGCCCGACCAGGTCCAGCCGCCGGACCGGTATTACACCCCGGCCAGCCGCGACTTCACCGCGGTCTACGCCAAGTGACCACCCGCACCCCGGAGACCGGCAGCAGCCGGTCTCCGGAAGCCCCGCCCCGCGCGGCTGGCTGGCCGCTGGCGCTCGCCGGACTGATCGTGGCCGCGATCCAGGCGACCCGGCCGCGGCAGTGGCCGAAGAACCTGCTGGTGTTCGCCGCGCCGCTGGCCGGCGCCACTCTCGGCCGGGCAGACGGCTTCGGTTACGCGCTGGTGGCGTTCGCGGCGTTCACGGCCGCGTCGTCTGCCGTCTATCTCGTCAACGACGTCGTCGACGCCGAACGCGACCGGTTGCATCCCGCGAAACGGCTGCGGCCCATCGCATCCGGCCGGCTGCCCCGGCCGATGGCCGTGGCATTCGCGTTGTCCCTGCTGACCGCCGCCCTGCTAGCCAGCCTGGCTATCGGCGAGCCGCGCCTCGCGGGCGTCGTCGGCGCTTACCTCACGATGTCGCTGCTCTATAGCCTCGGCCTGAAGCACGTGCCGGGGGCGGAACTTCTGGTGGTCGCACTCGGCTTCGTGCTTCGCGCCATCGGCGGGGCCGTGGCCACGCACGTGCCGCCGTCCGCGTGGTTCCTGACCGTGTGCAGTCTTGGCGCACTGATGGTGGCAATCGGCAAGCGGTACACCGAACTGTCCGTGCTCGGGGCGGCGGCAACCGCGCACCGGCCGGTGATGCGCTGGTACCGATCCTGGATGCTGCGCGCCGGCCAGCGAGCCGCCGCGCTCGTGATGCTCGCCAGCTACGTGCTCTGGGCGCTGTCGGAGCCCGATGCCTGGATGCGCGGCTGGCACCTGGCCAGCGCGGTGCCGCTGGCTGCCGCGCTGTTCCGGTTCGACCTGCTGACCGGCCTTGCCGACGGCCGGCCGGTTGAGGACCTCGTCGCCCGGGACGCAATGATGATCTGCTGCGAACTGACGTGGCTGACGACGTTCACAGTTGGGCTGTAATGGCGCTCGACCCCCGCGGGCTCCTCAGCTCAGATCGTGGCCGTAGGCTCGGCCTGTGCTGAGAACCCGGCCTGACGACCGCCGCCAGCCGGACCGGGCCGACGAACCCGGCGGATGGACCGGCCGCGTGCTGCTGATCGGCGGTACCAGCGAGATCGGGCTCGCGATACTCATCGCGCTGCGGCTCAGCCCGGCGGCAGAAGTGCTACTCGCGGGCCGGGATACCGGCCGGCTCGAAGCTGCCGCCGCCGCCCTGCCCTGCCCGGCGACAGTTCTCCGCTATGACGCCACTCAGCGCGGCAGCGGGCCAGCCCTGGCCACGGCCGCGTTCCGGGATGGCCCCGTCGACCTGGTGATCTCGGCAGCCGGAGTGCTCACGCCCCAGAACCTCCTGGACGAGGCGCCCGACGAAGCCGGCCTGCTGATCGAGACCAACCTCACCAGCCACGTGACCGCGCTGCTGGCGCTCACCGCCCGGATGCGCGCGGCCGGGCACGGAACCGTCGTGATCCTCTCGTCGGTGGCGGCGGTCAGGCCGCGGAAGGCGAATTTCGTCTACGGCGCGGCCAAGGCTGGCCTCGACGCGTTCGCCCGGGGACTGGCCGACTCGCTGCACGGTTCCGGCGTGCGCGTGCTGTTGGTCAGGCCGGGGTTCGTCATCGGCCGGATGACCGCGGGGATGGAGCCGGCGCCGCTGGCCACGACCCCTGAGCAGGTCGGTGCCGCCGTCGCGGCCGGGCTTGCCGGGCGGGCCAGCCTCATCTGGGTGCCGGCCTCGCTCGGCCCGGTAGCCGCAGCCATGCGGCTGATGCCGCGGCGATGGTGGCGGCGGCTGCGCAGGTAGGCAGAGGCCGGCTGGGAGGAACATATGCGGGTACTGGTCGCCGAGGACGACAACGGGCTGTGCGACGTGCTGGCTCGCGGCTTGCGAGAACACGAGTACGTCGTCGACGCGGTGCGCGACGGCCAGGACGCGGTGAGGTACCTGCGCAGCTACAGCTACGAGCTGGTGATACTCGACTGGCGGATGCCAGTCATGTCCGGGCTGGACGTGGTGCGCTGGATGCGGCGGAACAACCAGCCGGCCCCGGTGCTGATGCTGACGGCGCGTGATGCGCACTCCGACCGGGTTACCGGGCTGGACGAGGGCGCCGACGACTACCTGGTAAAGCCGTTCGACTTCACCGAACTGCTCGCGCGCATGCGTGCCCTGCTTCGCCGCGCGCGGACCGTTCAGCAACCTGAGCTTGCCGTCGGCGACCTGCGCTTCGACCCTGCCACCCGGCAAGTCCGGGTCGGGGACCTTCAGCCGGTGCTCACGGCTACCGAGTTCGGCATCCTCGAGCTGCTCGTCCGCAAGTCGCCTGCGGTCGTGCCGCGCCGGTCCATCGCGCTCAATGTCTGGGACGACGAGGCGGACGCCATGGGGTCGAACACCATCGACGTGCACCTGGCCCGCCTGCGGGCCAAGCTGGCCGGCGGGATGGTCAGGATCGAAACCGTTCGCGGCGTCGGATACCGCCTCGTGGAGCGGTAGCCGATGCGACTGCGCGGCGCTGTGCCGCCGGAAGTGACCCACGCGGCGAAGGTCGCGCTGGCGGCCAGCCTGCTCGTCGGCGTTGTCTACGCCGGCTGCGTCACGGTACTGGATAAGGCGGTCATGGCCCGGCTGACCGAGTCCGTCGACGCCAGGCTGGCTGAGCGCTTGTCCGACGTCAGCGAGGTCGGCCTTCAGGCGGCCGACGACGACGAAGACGACATCGACGCCAGCCCGGTCTATCTGTGGCGAGTGCGGCGATCCGGCCCGGTAGCGCACGCAGGCTCTGGCGCGCCCTCGCTGCCGGCCGGCCTGCGCCTGCAGCCGGGCCAGGAGGAAAGCGTCGAGCTGGCCGGCGGTCCGTTCCGGCTCATCGGCGGGTCGGAGAACGGCGTCCACCTGATCGCTGGCCAGAGCCTGCAGAGCGTCGACCACCTGACCACACTGCTGCGGGATGGCGAGGCCCTCGTTGCCCCGGTCCTGCTGCTGGCCATGTTCGCCGGGGCGCTCACCATCGGGCTGCGAGCACTTCGCCCGGTGGAGCTATCACGCCGGCGCCAGCTCGAGTTCACCGCGGACGCGTCGCACGAATTGCGGACGCCGCTCAGCGTGATCAGCGCGGAAACTGCCATCGCGCTCAGCTCGCCCCGGCAGCCGGCCGAGTATCGCGCCGCGCTCACCCGAATCGAGAGCGAAAGCGCTCGCCTCAGGAAGATCGTCGAAGATCTCCTCTGGCTGGCCCGGTTTGACTCCGCGCCGCCGCCGCCCGGCGACGAGCCGGTCGATCTCGCGACCATCGCAGGCCAGTGCGCTGAGCGATTCGGCGCTCTCGGCGCCACCAGGGAGCTGCGGATCGAGGTGGTGACGAGCAACTCGGCGCCCGCCTGGATCAGCGCGCCGCCCGAGTGGATTGACCGGCTGACCGGCGTGCTGCTCGACAACGCGTGTCGGCACGCCGGTGCGGGCGGAACCGTCAGGATCAGCGTCGGCCACCGTGGCAGCAGGGTGACGATGACTGTCGAGGACAGCGGGCAGGGCATCTCCCCGGAGCTGCGGACCCGGCTCTTCGACCGGTTTCACCGGTCAACGGAGCAAGGCGGCAGCGCCGGCCTAGGCCTCGCAATAGCCAACTCGATCGTCTCCTCGACCGACGGCCAGTGGCAGATCGAGGATTCTGGGCTGGGCGGAGCGCTGTTCGAGGTGTCCTGGCGCCGTGCCGCGGTGCGGCAGCACGCGAGAGCCGATCAGCCGGCTGAGCGGTCAAGCCAGCCGACCGCAATGTAAGCAGTCACCGCCGCGACGATGATGAGCGGCACGACGGCGATGTCCCGCCGGGACAGCAACAAGGCGGCCACCAGCACGGCGGTCATCGGCAGCCGCAACATTGCCGCGATCATCGCGCCCATGCCCATGGCGATGCCGGCCACAACTGGCACGCCCGGCAGATGGGAGAGCATGACTCCGCCGGCCGCGCCGATGAAGACCGCCGGGAAGATCGGCCCGCCGCGGAAGCTACTTAGCGAGATGGCGTACGCGGCCGCCTTGCAGAGCAGTAGCAAGACCAGTACGCCGAGCCCGAAGCTGGCACGATCCGCCACGAACGGCCCGATCTGCGTCTGGCCGGAGAACAAAACGTTAGCCACCGACTTGCCGGTCAGCTGACTGAAGAGAACGGCGAATCCGGCCACCAGCAACCCGGCGACTGGCGTCAGGATGAGCCGCCGCCGTGCCGTGATGTCCCGAAGGCACAGCGCGACCCGCCGGATTGTCAGCGCCGCCACCGCGGCCGCCAGCCCGACTGGCAGCGCGAGACCGATCTCTTCCAGGCTGGGCCTGGTGAATGGCGGCAGCCTGCCGATCGCGAGCGAGAACGTGCCGAGCCCGCTCCAGTGGCCCAGGCCGGTGAATACCAGCGCGCCAACGCCCGCCGCCAGCAGACCGGGGACGAGCACGAGCTCCATCGCCGCGCCGCCGATCCCGGCGGCTTCCATCAGCAGGAACGCCCCGGACAACGGCGAACCGAGCAGCGTGCTGATGGCCGCGAAGCTGCCGGCCGTGGCGATGACGGCTTTCGCCCGGTCCGACCCTTCGCCGCGGGCCCGGCTGATCGCCCAGGCTGCCACCCCGCTGCCCAGCGCCAGCAGCGGTGCCTCGGGACCGAGAACGGCGCCGAAACTCAGCGTGGCCAGGGCAGCCAGGAAAACGCCCGGAACCTCCCTGGGCGCCACGGCACCGCGCGCTTTGAAGCCTTCGGCCGGCTCGTGCCCGCCTGTTCCCGGCAAGAATGTGATCGCCGCGGCGACGGCGAGGCCGCCCGCCAGCAAGAGCGGGAACGGCCACCAGAAGGGCACCTGGCGCAGTCCGACGCTGGCCGGCAGGCTAGTGAACAGCCAGCGTTGCAGCTTGCCGACCAGAGCAAGGAACCCCCAGGCCAGGGCGGACACAGGCAGGCCGATGCCTGCGGCCACCAGCAGGAGCCGCAGGTAGGCACGGCTGCGCAGCAGGGCGATAGCTTCGGCGGGCGTGCTCAGCTGCGTTCTCCCCCGGCGGCAGGCGCGATCGTCGGTCCGCCTTGCTCCGGCGGTTCCCCCGCAGTTCAACTGCCCGTCCTGGCGGTAGTTCACTCCCGGCGGGAGCCGGCGCCTGGCTGCGCGCTGAGCTTTGTCCCCGTCTTGTCACACTCGCCGCGCGCCGGGTGTCAGGCTTGATGAGGCCCGGGAAGTGAGGGACGTGACCAGATGAGCGACAACGGGCAACTGCCGGGCAGCGGGGTGCCGGCTGCTCCCGAGCGTGACTGGCTGGCGGACCGGTTCGAGGAGCACCGGGCCCGCTTGCGGGCCGTCGCCTACCGGATGCTCGGCTCGCTCGACGACGCCGACGATGCCGTTCAGGACACCTGGGTGCGGCTGAGCCGGGCGGGCGCGGATGAGGTTGCAAACCTCGGCGGCTGGCTGACCACGATCCTCGCCAGGGTTTGCCTGAACATGCTGCGCTCCCGCACTGTCAGGCGCGAGGACTCGCTCGAGGTGCGCCTTCCCGACCCGGTCGTCAGCCTGGTGACAGATTCCGGGCCGGAGGATGAGGCGGTGCTGGCCGACTCGGTCGGCCTCGCGCTGCTTGTCGTGCTCGATGCGCTGACGCCAGCCGAGCGGCTGGCGTTCGTCCTGCACGACATGTTCGGGCTGCCGTTCGAGGAGATTGCCCCGCTCGTCGGCCGGACTCCGGTTGCTGCCAGGCAACTCGCCAGCAGGGCGCGGCGCCGTGTCTCCGGTGCCGACCGGCCGGCGCCCGAGCCTGATATCGGCCGCCAGCGTGAGGTGGTCGACGCGTTTTTCGCCGCTGCCCGCGGCGGCGACTTCGATGCCCTGGTCAGAGTGCTCGACCCTGGCGTCGTATTGCGTATCGACATCGGCGCGCGGGGCGGGGGCACCAGGGAACTCCAAGGCGCTGACGTCGTTGCCCGGCAAGCGCTCAGCGGCCTGACGAGTGGCCTGGCTGCCGTCCGGTTGATCCCGGCTGTGGTGAACGGAGCAGCAGGGGTTATTATCACCCGGCGTGATCGTCCGGTCACGGTGATCGGCTTTACGGTGGCCGATGGCAAGATCGTCGAGATCGACTCGATCGCCGATCGCGAACGCGTCCGGCGAGCCACCGCCGCGGTTCTTCCGGGAGTGTAGGCGGACTGCATGCGGCGGGCCGGTCGATAGATTGGATCGCTCCGGCTCGTTAAGGGCTGCGGTGGCGCAGACGTGAGTGAGTGATGAAGCATTCGGATCCGCCCGGCATCCTGGGTGACATGGACAGTGCGCGCGACGTCATACGGAAGTACGTCCGGGGCGCGCTGCCGTACCCCGACCTGCTCCGACGCGGCCGCACGCGGCGCGCAGCGGCCAGGCTGATCACCTGCAAGCTGTGGCAAGGCGAGAACGCGACCGGGATGGACGGGGCGCAGCTAGCGCTGCTCCGCCTGCTGTACTTGCAACAGGTCACCAGGACCGCCGTGAGTGAGCGGCGCGCCGAGGACGCGGCACTGCTGGCGCGGGGATCGATCGAGACGGCCATCGTCGGGCTGTACTGCCTTCACTCCGGCGACGCGATCGCGGACCTCTCTGCCGCCAGCTACCGGCCGGCGGGCCGGGACGGCTCCTATCTCAGCGACGCCAGCCTCCGATCGCGCTCGGCCATCGACGGTGCCGTGGCAGCCCTCGGCGAGCTCGGCCCGGACCTGAATGTCAGGGACCTGGCTCTCTGGCTGGAGCGGGAGCAGGAGCTAGTGCAGGCAGCCACGCTCTACCACTCGTACTACGTCCCGCTGTCGCATTTGTTCTCCCGGTCCTATGCGTTCGCACTGATGAGGCACGTCCACCCGGACGGCAGCCTGCAACGCAGCCCGGTTTTCCAGTGGACGAGGACCTCGGCCGCGCGGATCGCCGACGGGTGCACCGGACTGCTGGCGGCAAACATCGCCGACGTCAGCGGGGGCGAACCCGAGCCCTTCCTGCGCTACGCGACGGCTCATTTCGACCGGGCCCTGACGCCGGCGTTCGCGTTCGCGGTCAAGGGAGCCCGGAGAACCGGCCCGTTGCGCAAGTTCCCGGCGACCTTGGCGGCACTCGTCGCTACGCAGGCCCGCACCGGCCAGCTGGATGCAGGCGAGTACCGCCAGGATGGCCAGTACAGCCCGCAGGACCAGCACCGCGAGTACGAGCCGAGTGACCAGTACCGCGAGTTTCGCGAGTATGACTCTGACGGCCAGTACGGCGGCTTCGCCGGGACGCTCGATCCGCTTGCCCCGGATTCATCCGGAGTGGTGCTGCCGATGCCGGGCAGCGACGGCAACGGGGTACCCGCCTGGAACACTGACCCCGGCGACGACCGGCAGGCGAGACACCGCAGGCCGTATTCGGGCTGACGGTATCTCCCGCCGTCCCGGCAATCTCCGGCTAGCCGAACCGCCCATGGACGTAGTCGGCGGTCCGCGGATCGACCGGGCTGTCGAACAGCTGTCGTGTCGGCCCGGATTCCACGATGGCGCCTGGCGTGTTCTCCGCTGCCAGAAAGAACGCGCAGTTATCGGACACGCGCTGAGCCTGCTGCATGTTGTGGGTCACGATCACGATCGTCACCTGGTTCTCGAGCTCACCGATCGTCTCCTCGATCCGCCTGGTGGACGTCGGGTCGAGCGCCGAGCACGGCTCGTCCATCAGCAGCACATCCGGTGAGACGGCCAGCGCCCTGGCGATGCACAGGCGCTGCTGCTGGCCACCGGACAGCGCGCCGCCCGGCGCCCTGAGCCGCCGGTACACCTCGTTCCACAAGCCAGCCCGGCGCAGGCTCGTCTCGACCAGGCTGTCGGTATCGGGCACCTTGATGCCCGACAGCTTCAGCCCGCTGGCGACGTTGTCGTAGATGGACATGGCCGGGAACGGATTGGGCTTCTGGAACACCATCCCGATCCGCCGGCGCACCTCGGCCGGCCTGACCGCCGGGTCATAGATGTCCTGGTCACCAAGGACGACCTGGCCGGCCAGCTGCGCTCCTTTCACCATCTCGTGCATCCGGTTAAGTATTCGGAGAAACGTGGACTTGCCACATCCGGACGGCCCGATCAGCGCGGTTACCCGGCCGGCCTCCATCCGCAGCGACACCCGGTCGAGTACCTTGTGGCCGCTGAACCAGGCCGACACCTTGCGCGCGTCGAGCCCGACCAAGCCAGCGTCCACGTCATCGGCGCGGATCTGCGTCGTTATGGCGGTATCAGTCACGGAAGCTCTCCCGGCCTGTTAGTAGCGGTTCGGTCGTTAGTAGAGGTTCGGCAGCAAGCCGGCCAGGTTCTCATACAGGTTCCACAGAATCGCGAGCACGGCTGGCGCGATGATCAGGTACACCGGCCAGCCGGACCAGCGGGCGGCGGCGAGCGCGCCGCCGATGCTGGTCAGCACCAGCGCGAGGCCCCACAGCATGGTCAGCACAAGGGCTCCGCTGTCGGAGGCCATCGCTTGCTCGGCCGGGCCGATAGCGGGCATCTGCACCGGACCGTTGTGCGCGGACGTTGTCAGGTCCGCGTCGACCTCCAGGTAGTAGGCCGGAACGGCTGCCGAGCTTGACGTCAGCAGCACCAGACGGTTCAGGCTGGTGTCGGTGACAGGGTGCTGGCTGTCCCCGATCGCCGCCACCTTGTACACCGCGCGGCCCTGCTGGGTGTACGTCACGATCTGCGTACCTGGCCGCAGGTCGCCGAGCCGGGCGAACGGTGCGCCGAACGTAGCGCGCCTGCCGTACACCACCGACATCCCGAGCTGGCCCGGCAGTGGCGTATTGCGGAGATGGCCGGGGCCAAGGTCGAGCTGGGCAGCCGCCGTTCCCTCCACGATGATGACGTTGCGCACGCCGATGCCTGGTATGTCGAGGATCGCTACCGGACGTCCGGGGGAAGTCGGGCCGAGCGGGCCGAGATCCTGTCCGAGCTCGGCGGCGAATGTCGAGTACAGCCTGCTCTGGACCGCCGCCTCCTGGACGCGCGAGGCCCCGAACAGGTAACCCAGCAGCCCGCCGATGAACACGGCCAGCAGCAAAAGGCTCGAGCCGGCACACCGGGCAGCGAGTGCGCCGCGCGACGGGCCTGTCCCCTCGCCCGTGCCTGGCACCGACTGCGCGGCGAGCACGGTCACCTGGGCACCCGGCGTCGCCGGCGGAGCAGCGCATAAAGCGCGGGCGGCACCGCCACCACGACGAGGATCTCCACCGCCGTCAGGGTTCCGAGCACGGTGCTGTTGCCGCTGGTCGAGGCCACGTTGACCACCTCGCCGGTGACCGGTCCGTCGGGCGGGCCGGCGCCGGAGTTGCCTGCCGTTCCGGCGGCCTGCGCGGGCGCGCTTGCGGCGGCAGTCGCGCCGGCCGACGGGCTGACGGTTACCTGCGCGCCGCCCGTGCCGGACACCGCCTTGCCGTGCACGACGGTGCAGTCCAGCGGCTCCCCGACTTTGGCGCACGGTGACGGCTGCGGCGCGTCCTCCAGCACCACCAGCTTGCCGTCCTTGAGCGTCGGGTTGTCGCAGCCACTCGCCAGGCTCGGCGTGGGCACGTGGCCGGGGATCATGCCGGACTGAGCCAGCCCGCCTTCCACCAGGTTGAGCGGAAGGGGTGAGTAGCCAAGCTCGGCGGAGTACTGCTGGCCGGCGCAGAGGAAGTAGTTGATATACGTGCTGAGCGTCGTGCCGTCGGCCGGAGAGAAGTTAGCCGGGATCTTCGTCCCGGTCCGCGGCACGATCAGGTAGCTGTAGCTGGACAGCGGATAAGACCGCGGGTCCTTGAAGGTATAGACGTTGTCCAGGTTCTGCTGCAGGTAGTTGACGCTGCTCGGATCCTCGTTGATCTGCGCCTGGGTCAGCGCGACCGCCACGTTGGAAGCGGTGGGCAGCACGTAGTAGCCGGCCGGGTTGAGCATCTCGACGACCGGATAGTGCGAGTTGAGCGCATAGGCGTACTCGTCGTAGCCGATCGCGCCCTGGCCGTAGCTGGCGGTGACGTACGTTGCGACGTTGTTCGAGCCGTTCTGCGCTACCGAGCCGGGGAACTGCGGGTAGAACTCCGTCTGCCCGCAGGGCGGTTTGACCCGGCCGTGGCTGACCTTCAGGCAGAACGCGTCCCACTGGGCCGGGAACTCGTGGGCCATCCAGCGGGTGAAGAAGTAGGTCGCGCCCGATCCGTCGGCCCGGATCACCGGGATGATCCGCAGGTTCGGCAGCTGCGCGCCATAGTCCTTCGTGATCTCCGGGTTGTCCCAGTTCGAAATCTGCCCGGTGAAGATCTTCATGATCGTTTCACCAGACAGCCTCAGGTTGGTGATCAGCTTGCCGCCCACGTCCAGGTGATACATGAAGGCGGTGCCGCCAGCGGTGTCCGGGACGTAGGAATAACCAACCTGCGGGTGCTCGGCACCGCTGGAGTCGAACGGGTCGCTGCCGTTGCGGAACGGCGGGTCGGAGGCGGCGAAGTCCACCTGCTGGTCCATGTAGTCCGCGCGCCCGGCCGCTGAGCCGTCCGGGTTGAAGTTCACCACGATGCCGTCGGCCCGCAGAGTCTGCGCCCATTGCATCAATGCCACCGAACTCCAGGATGAGCCAGAGCCGCTGATCGCGACGTACTGCTGGCCGCTGCTCGCCAGGGCAGGCGAGAGCGACGCCAGAGACGCGATCGCCGCTGCCGCGGCGACCGCCAGTCTCCGTCGCATCGCTGTACTCATGGCTTCTTCTTCCGCAGCGCCGGCAGCCGGCGGGCCAGCGTCGAGCCGCGCAGCCGCGCCAGGGCCGCAGCGCTGCCCCGCCCGGCAATCAGCGCCGACGAGCCGGCCACTACCATCAGCAGGCCGCCGATCAGCAGGACCGGCAGTGCGTACCTGGCCATCCCGGCGGTAGCCGGGTCACTGACCAGCCCCAGCCCGATCTGGTGGCGGGCCTGGCTGGCCGCGGCAGGGCCGGCAGCGGCGGTCGCACTGGAGCCCGGCGTCGCGGCCCGGTGCTTACTGTCCCCGCTCTGGTCGAGGACCTCTTGCGCGGCTTTCATCGTCTGTGCGCGCATGCTGGCGGTGAGCGGCAGGTAGCCGGGTGCCAGCTGGCCGGGCAGTTCCCCCGGCTGCTGCCCGCTGGAAGCCACGAAGTCGAGGAATTGCGCGATCTTCTCGGCCTTCCTCTTGGAGATCCCGCCGGTCGGCACGACTGCGTAGATCACCATCGTCAGCGGGTAGGCGTTCTTGACCTTGCCGTGGTCGTTCACCTGCTGGGTGATGTGGTTCCGGCCGGTGCCGCGCAGCTCGCTCAGCGCGGCAGCCATGGTGGCATCCGTCGGCTTGACGTACTGTCCTGCCGCATTCTGCACTGCAGCCACCGGCAGCTGGAATGCCGCCGCGTCCGCTTCGTCGAGGATCGCGAACAAGGCCCGGTCGCCTGGCGTCTCCGGGCTGAGCTTGTCGTAGTTGCCTTGCGCGTCCGCGACCCAGTTGGTCGCCGGATACCAGTTGTCGACCTGGTACGAGGCCACCGCGCTGAGCGGGTACTGCGGACTGTACCGGTGCGCGATAGGCGGATAGGCGTCCATGGAGTTGAGCGAGTTCGTCGGCAGTTGCATATTCAGGTAATCGGTGTTGACGTGCTCTCCCCACGGGTCGAAGGTGCCGTCGGCGAATGCCCTGGCCGCGCTGTCAGCGGCGATCCACCGGGTCAGCTCGTAGGTCATGTCGCTCTCCCCGCCAAGCACGGTCGGTATCTGGTACCCGTCACCGACACTGGCCACGTGCGGATTGAGCTTCCTGAACTCCGGATCGGCGAACAAGCTGATCGGGTCCTTGTCGACGGCATTGTCACAGCCGATGCCCTTGACCCGCCTGCCGCTGCCGCAGCCTTCGTTGTCGAAGTCGAAGGACTGAGTCAGCAGCTTGAGCACGAGCCTCGGGTCAAGCCGGAGATTGTCGAGCGGCTGGCCGGTCCGCGGATTGTCGACCCAGTAGGCGATGGCGACGGACGAGATCGCGATCGGCGCATAGGTATAAGGGTGCTTTCCCTTGCCTGAGGCGGGCAGCGTCGTCAGCGCCACGTCGTCAAGCCCGCTCAGGAAGTCTTCCCTGGCCAGCGGCTCGCTCTGAGCCGAGTCGTACTGGATGTAAAGCGGGTCGCTGCTCGCGCACAGCGCGGACTGCCAGCCGACCATGGCTCGCTCCGCCATCGGCGATCCGATCACGCTGAAGGCGGGGCTGCGCACCGGGCAGTCAGTCGGCGTCGGCGAGAAGTACAGCGGCACGATGATGCGGTCTCGCCATGAGCACTGCCCGTACTGGCTGCTGAACGCGATCGAGCCGATGTCCGTCTGATCGGTGTCCTGGCTGTGGTCGCTGCACCTGACCGGCGTGTCGAAGATGTTGCCGCCCTGCGACGGGACGATGACGAGCGAGCACGGCTTGCTGGCCTTGCACCCGAGTTGCTCGTCCTCCTCGGCGGTGAGCAGCTGGATCGGCGCCTGGCCGGTGCCGTTGCGGCTGGTCGTCGCGTAGGCGGTGTTCATCGGGCCGTAGGCGCTGAACGTGCCGGCCACGCCGCCGTTGTCGGCACCGAAGCACTGACTCCACCTGGTCGGATGCGTACCCTGGCACTCCGCGACCATGACCGGGTAGTCGGTGCTGTCCGGTGAGTAAAGCTCCTCGCTGCTCGGCGTGAAGCCCTGCCAGCGCACCTCGACAACCTGATTGGTCAGGTTCCTGGCCTGGCTCACCGTGACGTAGCTGCGGGACCCGAACAACTTGTGGCGCGCCGGGTCCCACATCCGCGGTCCCTCGACCACCACGCCGCCCCGCGGGGCGACGGGCGGCTTCGTCTTTCCGGACCCCGGCTGCGGGGTCGGGCTGGGGCTTGGCGAGGTACTCGGGCTGGCGGACGCGGTAGGGGACGCACTCGGTGACGTGCCCGGTGAAGTGCTGCTTGACGCGCTCGCCGACGTGCTCGAAGAACTGCTCGCCGACGTGCTGGCCGACGGGGAGCTCGCCAGCGCCGACGCGCCCGCTGAGGCAGCCGAGGCCTGAGCGGCCCACGGCAGCAGCGAGATTCCGGAGGCCGCGAAGATCGCGCCAGCGAGGGCTGCCGTGCGGCACCACCAGCTGGCGGTTGTCGCCTTAGTTCGCATCAGGTTCCTCTATCTGGACTGCTGACAGTCGTCGTTGCTGCCGCTTCGACAGCTCACCGGGAGCCTTGCCGCCGAGCAGCCGCGCGATCGTGAACAGGGCAAGCACGAGGAGCATCAGCGCAAGACCTGCGCCCAGCCCGCGCGCGACGTAGTTCGGGTACTGGCCGAAGTCGAGAATGCTGGTGATGATGAACGTCGGCAGCGTCGCCTGCCAGCCGTGGAACGGGTCGGCGTTCATCTCGTTGGAGAACCCGGCAGTCAGCAGCACGGGAGCGGTCTCCCCGATGCCGCGCGCCATGGCCAGCACGACGGTGGTTGTCAGGCCCGAGCGCGCCGTCGGCAGGATCACCGTCCAGACTGTCCGCCACTGGCTGGCGCCGAGTGCGAACGACGCCTCGCGCAGCGTCCCCGGCACTACTCGCAAGACCACCTCAGCAGCCCGGATCACCGTCGGCAGCATCACGATCGCGACGGCTAGGGCGGCCGCGAAACCAGACTCGGGCAGGCCGAGCGTCAGCACGGCAAGGGCGTAGATGAGCAGTCCGGCGACGATCGACGGCAATGCGGTCATCGCGTTGACGATCGTCCTGACGGGTCTTTCCAGCCGGCCGCCCACTTCGGTGAGGAACAGCGCCGCCGCGATTCCGAGCGGGACGGACGCGGCAGTCGCCAGGCCGATCTGCTCGAGCGAGCCGACAGCTGCGTGCAGGATGCCGCCCTGGGTCAGCGGGCTGAGCGGCCCGCCGAATGCCATCGTCGTGGTCCAGAAGTTCAGGTGCCTGACCGCGGGCAGGCCCTTCACCGTGCTGTAGCCGATCTGCTCGAAGACGACAGCACAGGCGAAGATCCCGCCGCTGCTGAACAGCACCGCCATGATCTTGTCGCGGACGACCAGCCGCTGCCAGATCAGCCCGGCCACGGCCAGGTACATCAGCACGAACAGCAGGTACCAGCAGAGCCAGAATCCGAACGCGCCGCTGAACGGAAGGACCTGCTCATACAGCACCCAGGTCAGGCACAGCGACGCGACCGCGGCGCCCGCTACCGCCAGCACGTCCTCCGCGCTGATCCGGCGGATCTGCAGGTAGCTCTCTGCGCTCCCGGCGTCGTGAAGCTCCCGCGGCTCGCCGCTGTCGGTGGCGGTCAATAGCCCGTTTCCTTGCATAGCCGGATCGCCGCCGTCAGTCCGCAGTCGCGGCGCCGGACCGCGACCGGTTGATGATGATCGCGGCGAGCGAATTCACGATCAGCGTGATGGCAAACAGCGCGAGACCAGCGGCCATAAGGGCGGACAGCTGGTCGTAGGTCGCGTAATTCCAGGCCCCGGCGATCAGGGCAGCGATCGAGTTGCCGCCGCTTTGCAGGATGTGCCAGTTCAGCGCCGGGGTCGGGGTGATGATCAGCAGCACGGCGATGGTCTCGCCGAGCGCCCTGCCGATGCCGAGCATGGCGGCGCCGATCGCGCCGCCGCGGCCGAACGGGAGCACGACTGTCCTGATCATGCCCCAGCGTGTCGAGCCGAGCGCGTACGCAGCCTCCCGCTCTGCGGCCGGTGCCTGCGAGAAGACCTCGCGGGACAGCGAGGTGATGATCGGGATCGCCATCAGCGAGACCACCATGCCGGCGATGGCCGGCGACCCGACGAACGTCGAGGCACTCTGCGCGGTAGTGATGCGGAACGGCGGGAACCACGAGATGTGGTGCGAAAGCCAGCCCATCACGCCGATGACCCTCGGCATCAGGAACGCCCGGCCCCAGACCGCGTAGATGATGCTCGGGATCGCGGCCATCAGGTCGATGACGGCGATAAGGAAGCGGCGGAGCCGGCCGGGCGCGTACTCCGCGATGAAGATCGCCGCGGTCAGGGCTACCGGGATGGCGATCGCCGACGC
This sequence comes from Streptosporangiaceae bacterium, assembly GCA_035507615.1. Lineage (GTDB taxonomy): Bacteria > Actinomycetota > Actinomycetes > Streptosporangiales > Streptosporangiaceae > JAJYUU01. The sequence goes on along the minus strand of DATJNX010000007.1, from coordinate 70,662 downwards.
GATGGCGGCGATGATGATCGTGTCCGGCAGCATGCCGCCGACGCCGAACTGGTTGCCGACGAATACCCAGCTCTGCTTCGTGAAGAAGCTGAGCCCGTCCGCCCGCAGCGCCCACATGCCGCGGTACACCAGGAAAATCAGGATCATCGCGGTGATGAGGAAGCTCGACAGCCCGGCGGCGCGCAGCACGCCGCGGAAGATCAGGTCACCGCGCGAGCCCCTGGACACGACCGTCCTGGGAACATCATCGCTGGCCGGTGCCGCCGCTGCCGGGCTAACCGCGACAGCCATGGCGACATCCCTCCCTCGCCAGCCAGGGCCGAAGTGGGCGCGGCCATGTTCCCGTCGGGCGAATCCATAGTGTTCGACTCGTTTTTATAGCTATTTATCAGACTGTCGCGCCGTCGGCAATCTGCTGCGGCGTGTTTAGCGCCATCTGACGCGTGACGGCGCATCGCGGCAGCGTCGCTGCGTGGGGCCGCTGCGTGGGGCCGCTGCGTGGCGCCGCAGCAACGCCGCCGCAGCAACGCCGCCGTGATGGGCGCGGTCGGTTACCGCGGTCAGCTCGTGGTGGCCGTGTCGTACGTGGTGGCGAACGAGCCGATCTGCCGGCCTTCCGCGAAGTACTTCGTGTGCAGCTCGCTGTTCAGGAAGCGTGCGCCGGCCTTGGTGACCAGCAGGGCGCTCGCGGTGAACGTTTGCGTTGCGGGCGGGCCTGCGCTGGACGATCCCGACAACGCTCCGCCCACGCTGACCAGCGCGACGTTGCGGGTGCCTGCAACCCCGCCGATGTTCCCGGTGCTGTAGTCGAACGTCAGGCCAGTCAGGGTGACCGACAGGCGGGTGGCGCCGTCGGTGAACACTAGGCCGCCGGCCAGGTCGACGGTGCCCGAGGTTCCGACGAAGTTGCCGTCGCCACCGGACACTGGCAGCGTGACGATCTCGCGGCCGGTGCGCGACACCGACGCACCGCCCGGCGCCGCTGGCAGCACGACGATTCCGGCTCTGGCGAGCCCATTCACGGTCGAGTGACTGACCGCAATGCTGGCCGTGCCGCCGGTGTCTTCGATCCCTGCCAGGGCCGGCGTGGCCGCGCCGATAGCGACAGCCAGGACGCCCGCCCCGGTCGCCGCAGCGGCCAGGCCCGCGAGCCCGGCTGCACGGGTCACCTTCTTACGCATCTGCATTCCTTAGGTCTTCCGGAGGTTGTGTCATCGCGATGGCCAGGACCACTCCGGCTGGCGGCGCCCGTCTGCGGTAGACAGCCGCCGCCGGGCCGGAGCATGAGCGGGACTGATCAGGCGCCGAAACCGCACAGCTTCGTGGTGAGGAAGCCGTAGTCGACGATGGCCTGCTGCGCTTCCTTATTGGCGCAGAACCAGCCCTTGACCTTCGAGGTCGCCGACGCGAAGAACGGCTCGAGCCGGTCCGGGATGTGATCGCCGTTGGTGGACTTGACCGAGTACCAGACCACGTCGTAGAGCGGCCGCAGGAACGTCTCGCCCAGGTTGACATTGATCTTGGTCTTGCTGCCGCTGCCGACGGTTGCCTGCTGAATGCCGTCGGCGCCGAGATTCAGCGCGCCGAGCTTCAGCGTCCCGTGCTCGTCGCAGCCGAACGCGTCCTGGCTCTTGGTCGGCTTCCTGCCGCACTTGGGGTCGTGGTGGACCTGCGCGATGTACTTGCCCACTGAGTAAGGGACGATCGCTTCGGGGCCGGTTGTCGCGCTGGTGAAGACCGAGGCCGTCCCCTCGTTCTGCTGCTCGACGGTCGCGCAGGTCGGGAACGAGGCGATCCCGAGCGCCTTGAGCCAGAACTTGGTCACGCCCGTAGTGGACGCCGGCAGGACCACGTCGATGGGAGCGCTAGTACCGCCGACCTGGCTCCAGTTCGTGTCCGTGCAGTTGAAGATGGCGGTCAGCTGGGCCGGCGTCAGGTTCGCGGGCGCATCGGTGGCGGAGTCGACGGCGTAGGTCTCCGCGTCCTCGGCCAGCCGCACGTACAGGTCGCCGTTCGCGCCCTTGTTGAGCGGGTCGCCGGACCGGTAGCTGGCCTCCCTGGCGAAGTCGATGCAGTCGTGGCCACGGGTCTTGGTGTTGTTCTCGAACGCGGTCAGGCCGAGCCCGGATCCATCCGGCCGCGCGATCGACTTGCAGCCCTGCTTGGTCACAATGGTGCTGGTCAGGTCCGTCGGGTTCTTCGGCGGCACGGCGTCCCAGCTGTAGATCCACGGGTGGTTCTTGTTGTGCACCTTCTTGTGCGCCGCGTCGTAGTCAGCAGCCAACTGGTCGAGCAGATAGTCGTCGGTGTCAGAACCAACGCCGACGATGTCATAGTTCCGCGGCACGATCGTCTTGCCGTGGCTGGTAGGCGGGTCGGCCAGGGCCGGGGCCGCCGCGATCGCCGTCACCGTGGCCGAGACGGCGGCGATGGCTACCAGGCTCATGAGCTTGCGCACACGTCCTCCTGTGCGTAGTCGAAGCCTGCCGGCGGGATCAACACCGCAGACCGGACTTCCGTGGGAATAGGTTCCCTATTCCTATCTGAATAGTGGGTTAGTTCAAGAGGCATCTGGTTAATTTTCGATAACAACTATAGGAAACATCGGTTAACCCCGCCCGCCCCAGCTGCCGCTGCCCGGGTGTCCACGTGACCCGTGGTGTGCGTGCAGAACCGGTGTGCGCGCGGAACTGGTGGGGTGCGCTCCGGTAATCTCAGTCGGCGTGACTACCCCGCAGCACCGCGCAGACCTCTTCGTCGACCCGACCTCCGACCCGCGTGACGGCGGCCCGCGGCTAGGCGACGAGCGGGTGACCTTGACCGAGTTCTTGCGCGGCCAGCGGCTGACGCTGGAACTCAAGTGCGCGGGCCTCGACGCCGATCAACTGGCCCGCCGCGCCGTCGAGCCGTCCACGATGTCCTTGCTCGGCCTGATCCGGCACATGGCCGAGGTGGAGCGCCGCTGGTTCCGCATCCGGTTCGCCGGGACAGGCGCGCCCTGGCTCTATCAGACCGAGGAAGACCCCGATGGCGACTTCAACGGGGCGGTCGCCGACCCCGGTGTCGTGGCAGCGGCGCAGGAGGCCTGGCGCGAGGAAATCGCGTTTGCCGATGAGTTCGCTCGCGACCATGACCTCGACTTCGTCGGTCACGATTCTCAGGGCGAGCCAGTCTCGCTGCGCGAGCTGCTCGTTCACATGATCGAGGAGTACGCCCGGCACAACGGGCACGCCGACCTGCTCCGCGAGCGCATCGACGGCCGCGTCGGCCAGTAGGCCCGGCCGGCTTACCTCAGCCCATGTGATCGGCCCGGGACTGCAATTCCCGCCTGTCGTGGGTGCCGAGTCACTGGTGCCTGAGCCCCACTTAAAAAGGCACCGACGCGGCTCTATCCGCAGTGCCCGCCAGGTGACGGCACGTCCAGCGTCGGATTCCGGCCGAAGAAACCGCTCGGCTTGAGCGTGAACCCGCACCGCGCCACCGGCATCACCGGCCACTCCTCCGGACGCGGGAAATGCGTCGGCCCGAAGGTGTGCCACAGCACGATGTCGGCGCCGTCGATGTCCCGGTCGCCGGAGATGAAGGCCGGCAGCCCGGCGCCGCCGGGATGCTGGTTCACGAAGTCGCCGGCCGGGTACCGCTGTACCGGATCGTAGCGCGTCACCCACAGGTGGTTAGTCGCGAAGCCTGCCCGACGCGCGACCGAGGACGCGGGATCGGCGAGCAGCACCGGTGCCGCCTCGGGCCACAACGTATAGCCGGTCGCCCGGCCGAACCGGTTGACCTGGTCGGTGCTGACCACGCGCCAGGTACGCCCGCGGGACGCGTCGACCTGGCGCGCCGCCTCCGACTCGGTGCGCAGCCTGGTGACGTGCTGTGCGATGGCGTTGCCGTACGGGTTGTCCGGCCCGACCGGCACGCCGCTGACGTCGATCTCCTCGACCGCGTTGGACCGGCCATCGACGGACATGTCCAGCCGCGCGCTGAACAGGTGCTGGTGCACGGGAGCGCCGAGTCCGGGTGCGACCTCGGCCGAGTACGGGTAGTCGCCTCCCGGATAGCCCGCGGTGAACAGCGTCCCGGTCAGCTTGATCTCGCACTCGATGGTGCCGTCGAGATAGAAGTACCAGTAGAAGCCGTAGTCGTAATTGCCGACTGTGGTGAAGAAAGAGATGACCAGGCGGCGCTGGCGCCGGGACTGGCTCGAGCCGTTGAAGATGTCGAAGTGCTTCCACAGGATCCCGTGATCCTCCTCGTGGATGCAGATCGCGTTGCGGACTACCTTCGGCTCGCCGAAGTCGTCGGTAATCGTGGCGTCGAGGTAGGTGACCTCCCCGAGGCAGTCGCAGCCGAGTTCGAGCGAGTTCACCCACTTGCCGACGAGGTACTCCCCCGTGTCGAAATAGGTCTGCCAGTACCGGAACTTAGGATCCCCGTACGGCACCACCATCTCCGGGATGGAGGCCCGGTAGATCACCGGCCGCTCCCGGCCGTCGTCGGTGATGCTGATCTGATGCAGGGTCAGCCCCTCGCGAACGTCGAAGCCGATCCGCATCGACCAGTTCTGCCAGGTCAGCTTGCTGCCGTCTAGGGTGAAACTAGGCCCGTCCGGCTGGCTGATCTCAATCGGACGCAGGTCGGTGCGCAACGGGCCGCGTACGGCCGGGTCGTCGTAGTTCCCCGACTCCGGAGGTACCGGCAGCACGAACTCGTCGACGATCTTGAACACCTTCCGCTCGACGAGGTCGAAATAAGCCGCGACGCCGTCGACCGGGTATGACCACGCGTAGTCCTGCGGGTCGGCCTGGACGAAAGCGAGCACGCGCACCATTCGCCGCCCGTCCTCGTCCGGATGATCAAATGAGCCGGCCGTCAGCGGGCAGGTCCGGATCTTGGTGACGTCCGTCAGGCCGCGCCTGGCCATCGCGGCGCGCCACTCCGGGTCCGCCCGCACGCACTCCTCGGCAACGCCGAAGTCCTCGCTGATTATCGGCATCTGTCCGTCGGTGCGAGGGTCCAGCACCCGCGAGCTGACGACGGTCTCACGCGCGAGCGAGACGACCACGTCGGTTGACTCGCCGGTGCGCACGTCGATGAGGAAAGCGCGCAGCCGCCGGTCGGGTGCCTGGCCACCCGACCGGGACAGCACATCGTCCTTGTGCGGCTCGTCGAGCCCGTAGTAGGCGAACCGCGCAGACTCAGGCAGCAGCCCGGCAGCCGCCATGATCTGCCGCCCGGCCAGGTACTCCGCCGCGCTCACCGGGTCGAGCGGGTGGACTAGCTTTGCGTCAGCCTGCACGGCTGTGTCGGTCATTTCAAATCTCCGAGATCTTCTTTGGAAACGGGCACTTCGGGCTACCGGCCTGCGCCAGGGCCGGCCGGACGCCGGCTACTCGTCGGCCACGATGGACCCGACCCGTTCACCGAGACCCGGATCGCGCCTGACCAGGAAGAGGGAATAGATGACCGACAGCACGATGACGATCCCGGCCGCGTACGGGAACCAGTCGTAGGGCGCCGGCTGCGGCGGCTTGCACAGGTAGTAGACCGGGATGGCGATTGCGATCATGCCGAGGACCGGCAGTATCGCGTGCTTGAGGAGGTTGAACTCGTTCGGCCGGTACCGGCGGTAATAGAACGGCAAGGCGAGGTTGGACATGAAGTACACCACCAGCACCAGGATCGTGCCCATGGTGCCGGACTCATCGAAGAACGACAGGCCGTTCATGCTGCCGCTCTCGGCGTGCCCGCCGATCAGGTGGCCGATCGCCCAGATGACGATGATCACGCCGGCGATGCCGACGAACGTGAAGATGGCGTTGCGCGGCACCTGGCGGCCCGCCGAGACGCGGCCGATGAACCGCGGGAGCAGGCCCTCCCGGCCTGCGTTGAAGATCAGCCGCGCCTGCGAGTTGACCGCGGCGATCAGCACGCCCATGGTCGACGTCAGGCCGGCCAGATAGGCGAACACAGCCAGCGCGGCGAGCGAAGAGTGCGCGACGGTGATGAAGGGGATGGGCGCGGCGGACAGCTTGGCGCCGTTGTCAAGGAAGCCGGACACGGTGGCGTAAGCGAAGAGCAGGTAGCTGACCAGCATGAGTGCCACCGACAGGAACACGGCCCGCGGCACGTTCCTGCGCGGGGAACTGGTCTCCTCCGCCAGTGCGGCCGAGTTTTCCCAGCCGATGAACAAGTACACCGCTAGCGGGAAGCCCGCGGCCAGGCCGCCGAACCCGCCAGTGATGTTATGCGGGTCGAACGGCGCGGCGGACAGGTGGGAGCCGTTCTTGATCAGCGAGATCACCGACACCACGACCAGGACCAGGAGCTCGAAACCGAAGAAGAACCCGGCGAGCTTCGTCGACACCCCGACGCCGCGCAGCATCATCACCACGGCCCCGCCGGTGAGCAGGACCGACCAGATGATCCAGGGCACGTTCCAGCCGAAGTAGTAATTGAGCGTGAACTCCAGGAACCAGCCCGACACGGCCAGCACCGAGGAGATCGCGATGATGTAGCCGGCCCCGCACAGCAGCGCCGTGGTGACCGCGGAAGTGCCCCCGAACGTCTTTCCGACGAAGGTGATGAACCCGCCGGTCGAGGGATGCGCGCGGGAGAACTGGGACAGCGTGTTGCCCAGCAGGGCCACGGCGATGCCGGCCGCGATGATCGTCAGCGGCGCCGCGATCCCGGCGGTGAGGACGATCAGGCCGAACCCGAAGAAGAAGCTGTAGGCGGGCCCGATATTGGCCATCGTCGAGGCGGCGATGTCGATCAAGCTGAGCGCGCCGCGGTGCAGCCGCTCTGGCGCCTCAGGCGCCTTGGTTTCGGTAAACGGCACGGACGCCGCATCGCTCATGACCACTCCTTATGCCGACTGCAGTCGTCGGAGGACAGTTGCCAGAATTGTCCGGTGCTGCGCCGCCCAGGGCAAGAGCGACACAGCTGATATCAGTGCGGGCGATGTTCATTCGGGTCAATATCAATTTGATTAGTGAGCGTTCTCTGCGTCGCAGTCAGCCAGCGCCGCTTGGCGAATTCCTCGATGCTCGCCTCACCACCGAACCGGCCGCCGAGCCCCGGCTGCCCGATGCCGCCGACCGGAGCTAGCGCTTCGTCCTGCGGCGTTGCGTCATTGACGTGCACCATGCCTGCGCGCAGCCGCCGGGCGAGCCGGATGCCGCCGTGCCCGTTGGTGAAACCGGATTCCCGCCAGGCCTGCTCGACAGCGCCCATCCGATACTCCGCATCTGTGCGCCGTGGTGCCGCCCCGCGCCGCTCCCGGCTGACGCACGCTCCGCGCAATCGTGGCTGAATGACCGTCACTGCCTTGATATGACCGTCGCTGCGTGATCTTGTTAGTCGGGAAAGTGCTTTCCCAATTGAGCCGCAACGTACCGGACGCCTGTAGTTCACGCAAGAGCCGGCCGGGTCGTAAGTGTTGCGCTTGCCGGCTCGCCAGACCGGTTGCCTGCGGTCGCCCGCTGGCGGCATAAGTCGGAGGTCGTGGCGCCGCAGCTATCGGGCGGGCGGCGGCCGCAGAGTGCTATCGCGCAAGATGACCTCGCCGGGAACGGGCACGACACGCGGTCGGTCCGCACTCGGCTCGGTCAGGACCAGGCGAGCTGCCATCTCACCCATCTGGCCAAGCGGCAGGCGCACGGTGGTCAGCGGCGGATAGACGTCGCGCAGAGTCGGAAGGTCGTCGAAGCCGGCCAAGCCGACGTCGTCTGGAACCCGGATGCCCTCGGCCCGGAGCCGTGCGAGCGCCCCGACGGCCATCACATCCGTGGCGGCGAAGACACAGTCCGGCAGCGGGCGGCCCAGTGCAAGGACCGTGCTCATCGCCTCGTAGCCGCCGTCCCGGCTGAACGCCCCGTGCACGATGCACCGCGGATCGACGCTAACCGACCAGGCAGCCAGGCCGTCAAGGAACCCGGTGAGCCGGTCGCGCGCGGTCAGCAGCCCGCGCGGGCCGGCCAGCACCGCGAACCTGCGGTGGCCCTGGACCGCCAGCGCCCTGCCGAGAGCCTCGGCGCCCGCAGCGTTCTCCGGAAGGATGGTGTCCACCCCGAGCAGGTCCTGTCCGATGCACACTGCGCGCCCGCCCGAACGGCTGAACGCCCCGATCTCACCGCGCAGCTCGGCCAGCCTCGCCTGGTCGTCGGTCCTGCTGCCGATCACGATGACGGCGCGAGCGCGCTGCGCTCGCATCAGCGCGACGTACTGCCGCTCGCCAGCCTCGCCCGCCGCCGTGCTGGACAGGCAGACCAGCAGCCGCTGCCGCTCGGCCACCTCGATCAGCCCGCCGGCGATCGAGGAGAAGTAAGGGTCGGAGATGTCGTGCACGACAACGCCGACCATGTTGCTCTGGCCGGTGGCCACTGCGCGCGCCTGCAAATTCGCCGTGTAGCCGAGCTCGTCGACGGCCTGATTGACCCGGTGAACCAGTTGCCTCCCGACGCGCCGCGGCCCGTCGCTGAGTACCCGCGACGCTGTCGTCAGCGACACACCCGCTCGGTCCGCGACGTCCTGCAGGGTTACCCGCGCAGTGTCGCCGTTGCCGCGCTGGCTCGCGCTCCCAGATACCGCCCGCCTGACGTCCGTCACGTTCGTCTCCCCGCCGGCCTGCAGATCTTGACCGGCTTCCTGACGCCAGCTTATCTTGGAAAGGGCTTTCCAAAATCGGGACATCCGCGCTCGCCGCCGAAGGGCGATAGATGACACGAAAGATCGTCAACATTGCCCTGAACGGGGTCACCGGCCGGATGGGTTACCGGCAGCACCTGGTCCGCTCGCTGCTCAGTATCCGCGAGCAGGGCGGCCTCGTACTTGCTGACGGCACAGCCATCTACCCGGAGCCGATCCTGGTCGGGCGCAGCGAAGAACGGCTCCGGGCGATAGCCGAACGGCATGGCCTGGAGCGGTGGTCGACGAACCTCGACCAAGTGCTCGGCGATCCGGACCTCGAGGTGTACTTCGACACGCAGGTCACCAGCGCCAGAGAGCCGAGCCTGGCCCAGGCAATCGCGGCCGGCAAGCACGTCTACACCGAGAAGCCTGTCGCCGCCTCACTTGACGGCGCGCTCCGGCTGGCAGCCGCGGCCCGCGAAGCGGGCATCACCAACGGTGTCGTGCAGGACAAGCTTTTCCTGCCCGGCATGATCAAGCTCAGGCGGCTAGTCAGAGCCGGCTTCTTCGGCCGGATCCTCTCAGCCCGGCTCGAGTTCGGTTACTGGGTCTTCGACGGCGACCTCACCCCGCCGCAGCGCCCGTCCTGGAACTACCGCAAAGAAGACGGCGGCGGGATCGTGCTCGACATGTTCCCGCACTGGCAGTACCTGCTCGAGGACTTGCTCGGACCGATCACTGCGGTGTACGCCAGGCATGCGACACACGTTCCGCGGCGATGGGACGAGTCGGGGACGTCCTACGACGTGACCGCCGACGACGCCGCTTACGCCGTGCTCGAGTTCGAGTCAGGCGCGCTGGCGTCGGTCAACTCCTCCTGGGCGGTGCGGGTGAACCGCAGGGAACTGGTCGAGCTTCAGGTCGACGGCACGCACGGTAGCGCGATCGCGGGGCTGCGCAACTGTGCCGTGCAGCACCGCGTGTCGACGCCGATGCCGGTGTGGAACCCGGACCTGCCCGATCCGATCGACTACCCGGCGCAGTGGACTGACGTCCCGGACAACCAGGTGTTCGACAACGGCTTCAAGACGCAATGGGAGCTGTTCCTCAGGGCCGTAGCCGAGGGCACGAAGTTCCCGTGGGACCTGGCCGAGGGCGCCAAAGGCGTCCAGCTCGCCGAGCTTGCGTTGCTGTCGTCGGCCGAGGGCCGCCGGGTGCCCGTTCCCCGGCTAACGAGCTGAGATGGCAGCGAAGATCACCTTGCCGGGCCGCACGCGCCCGCTGACGGTGCCCGACCCTGGCTGGGAGCCGTCCTATCTGCCGCCGCTGCAGCGCAGCGTCTACGCGGCCGCGCACGTGGCGGCGTTCCCCGACGGCAGCATTGACTGGGACTCGACGATGCGGTTCCGCGAGCACCTCTGGGCGCACGGATTCGGCCTCGCCGAGGCGATGGACACGGCGCAACGCGGGATGGGGCTCAGCTTCGGGCAAGCCAGCGATCTCATCCGCCGCTCCGCCAGCCGTGCGGCCGAACTCGGCGCCGTCATCGCCAGCGGGGCCGGCACTGACCAGCTGCCTGCCAGCCGGTACCGGCTCGCCACGATCGTCCGGGCGTACGCGGATCAGATTGACATGGTGGAATCATCAGGATCGCAGGTCATCCTGATGGCGAGCCGCGCCCTCGCCGCCAGCGCGCGTTCCGCTGAGGACTACTTGCTGGTCTACGGGCAGCTGCTGAAACTGGCAGACCAGCCAGTGCTGCTGCACTGGCTCGGCGATGCGTTCGACCCCGCTCTTAAGGGATATTGGGGAAACGAGGACTTCGAGGCAGCTGCCGACACCGTCATCGAGCTCATCGAGCGAGCCGGGGACCAAGTCCGGGGCATCAAGATCTCGCTACTCGACGCTGGGCACGAGAGAGCGCTGCGGCGGCGGCTGCCGCCCGGAGTCCGCCTCTACACCGGCGACGATTTCCACTACGCCGAGCTGATCAAGGGTGATGCTGACGGGCACAGCGACGCACTCCTTGGCGCCTTCGCCGCCGTCACTGCACCAGCCGCGGCAGCCCTGCACGCACTCGACGCCGGGGACATAGCGGGATTCGACGCCGCGATGAACCCGACCGTCGCGCTCAGTCGCGTCATCTTCTCCGAGCCGACGTACGACTACAAGGTCGGCATCGCGTTCCTGGCCTGGCTCAATGGCCTGCAACCGAATTTCGCCATGCTGGCCGGACTGCAGGCGCGAAGGCCGGCAGCGCACCTCATCCGGGTCTTCGAGCTAGCCGCCGAGTGCCGCGCTCTGCTGGATCCCGAGCTCGCCGTCCGCCGGATGAGCGCATACCTGACCGGGGCGGTCACGCCGTGATCGCCATCAGCCGGCTATCGCTCAATCAGGCCACGGTCCGCAACCTGTCCGCCGCCGACGCGGTGTCGCTATGCGTCCGGCATGAGATCCGCGGAATCGGCCTGTGGCGGGAGCAGGTGGCCGAACTCGGCTCGGCAGAGACAGCCGCTGCCGTTCGCGCAGCCGGCTTGCATGTCTCGAGTCTTTGCCGCGGCGGTTTCTTCACGCACGCCGACCCGCAGGCGCGCGCCGCCGCCGGCGCGGACAACCGGGCTGCCGTGACGGAGGCAGCGGAACTGGGAGCTGACGCGCTGATCCTGGTTTCCGGCGGGCTCGTGCCTGGCAGCCGCGACCTCGCCCTTGCCCGGCGGATGATCGCGGACGGGATCGCTGATCTCGTTCCGGTGGCGCAGAAGGCCGGTGTGAGGCTCGGCATCGAGCCGTTGCACCCGATGTTCTGCGCGGACCGGTGCGCCATCTCCCGGCTGGGCGAGGCCGTCGACCTCGCGCTGCAGTTTCCTGCGGACACGGTCGGCGTCGTGGTGGACACCTACCACGTGTGGTGGGACTCGCAGCTGGCAGCGGACATCGACCGTGCAGCCGGCCGGATCGTCAGCTACCAGTTGTGCGACTGGACGCTGCCGCTGCCGACGGACACCCTGCTTGGCCGCGGCCACCTGGGCGATGGCTTCATCGACTTCCGGCCGATCACGGCGCAGGTCGTCGCCGCCGGCTACACCGGGTACGCGGAAGTCGAGATCTTCAACCAGCAGATCTGGGACGCCCCGGCGGACGAGACGGCGGCAACTGTCCGCAGTCGCTTCGCCGAGTTGCTCGGCTGAAACTGGCGCTGCTCGCCTCCGGTCAGAAGCGGCTGAGGTCCGCGGGCGGCGCAACGCCGGCGCGGCGCAATTGCCGGGCACCGCTGAGCGTGAGGTCGCCCTGGGGCAGCGTGGTGATCGCCCACGCCATGGCGTCCTCGTCAGCCATGGCGAGCACGGGCTTCGCGGCTTCGGCGGTCAGGCGTGCTGACTTCGATGCGATCGTCTGCCCGGATACGCCCAGCGCACTGGCAATCGCCGCGATCGATGTCCAGACCTTGCTTCCGCCGTGGAGGTAAATCGCTGCCAGGGAGAGCGTGAACCCCAGGGCGGCGACGACACAGAGCACGGCGAACCAGTAGTGCCGCAGGATACCGCGGATGATCTTGCCGGAGCGGCGCAACGCTGCCTCACCCGCCGTGACGTAGCCCTCCGGTGTCAGCAGTCCTGAGGTCTCCAGCTCGCCGATCAGCAGCATGAGCCAGACATCGCCCTGCGGCAGCAGGTAGCTGACCATATGCTCGGCGATCGTCTCGCGCTTATCGCTTCTCGGCAGCCGGGGCCGGCCGAAACGCCTGACCCGCGCACCGTCTGGCTTGTCGCCAGCGACGGTCACCGCGGCAAGATCACTCCACCGGCCCAGCGACCCGGCGACCACCGCGGCCGTCAGCGGCGGGAACTCTGGCGCAAGGGTTGCCAGCCATTCCTGAAGTTTCCCGATGCGGCCGTGGGATAGCTGCGTGGCGAGACCGCTGGGCGTGCCGTTAGGCGGATTGGCCGTGTCGCGCAGTGATCGGCCTAGCTCATAGGCCAGCTGTATGTCGGGCTGCGTATTGGTGAGCGCCGTCAGGATCTGGAAATTCAGCGACACCAGCGCGTTCTTGCGCGTCTGGTGCGGCGACTCCCGGGGCTGGGGCTGGCTGGCGTCGACGTCGTCCCCCACCGGGACCGATTGCAGTGTGGCCAGGCCTGCTTCGAAATCGGGCAGGAGCCGCGTGAGCAAGTGACGCAGGCGGGTCTTCTCCAGCTCCCGCCGCTGATCCGGTGCTAATTCGTTGACGGTCGGCAGCTCCGACAGACGGTTCGCGGCAGTGCCGTTGATCGTCCCGTACAGCACGGCCATCGTCCAGCCGGCATACAGCGCGAGCACTGCCGGCTTCAGGCCCAGGCCCGGCAGAGTACCTGCCTTGTCCGCGGCTGGCTGTGCCCGGCCCGCGGCCGCTTCCGCGAGACCGGCGACCGGCTGCGCCGGAGCGGCGGGAACAGCCGCGCCGTTCACCGGCTCGCTCGACGCCGTTGCGCCCTGCGCCCCGTCGTCACCAGCCATCCGGGACCTCCTTCAGGCCCTGCTGCCAATATCAACCGCACCAGGTATAACACGAATGACAGCACTAACTGTGGCTATTGTCCATGCCATTCTCTGGCCGGGGGCGGAAGCACCGGAGGCGTCAGGAAGGCCGGAGGGTTGGCGAAGTCCAGGACGTCAAGCGGAGCTTTAGCGGCGGCATCGCGTCTCGTCAGCGGTGGAAGGTTCCACTTCAGCTCGATCAGCTTGAGTACCGACGTGTGATCGTAGATGTTGTCGGTCACGCAGTCCTTCCGGGCATAAGGCGAGACGATCACGGCCGGCACACGGAAGCCGAGCTGGCTATAGGTCGTCGGCCCGTCGTCGCACGCCTGGATCTCCTTGGCGTAGCTGGTGAACGACAGCAGGAATCGCAGGATCGGGTTGCGCTCCAGAATGCTGTGACCGGGTATGTCGTCGGGCTCGACCGCAGCCGGCGGCTCGACGTGATCGAAGTAACCGCCATGCTCGTCGTACAGCCAGATCAGCAGGGTTCTGGGCCAGGCCCTGCCGGTCATCACGGCGTTGATCACCTTGGCCGCGAAACCCTCGCCGACCTGGATATCTTGCGGATTCTCCTCGGAGCAGCTGTCGAAGTCGGGGTCGACGATCGTGACGGCCGGCAGCGTTCCGGCCCTGGCCGCTTGCCAGAACTGCGAGATCGGGCGCAGGTGGTTCATCGATCGCAGAAAACCGAGCGGGTACAGCCCGGCGGTTGTCTGCAGCTTGCTTTCCATCGCGGGCTTCAGCTGCGGGAAGATCGCCGCGACGAGCGCGCCGAGTACGCGCAGGAAATTGAGTCCCGACGAGCGCGACAGCAGTCGCCAGTTCATCTTTACGGGCGTGACGTGGTGGTAGTTGGCCCAGCTGACGCCGTGGGCAGTGAGCAGGTCAAAGAGGGTGCCGGAGGCGGGATAGTCGACCATGCCGAACGGCAGGTCGTCGATCAGCCCGTGAGCGGTACCGGAGATGAGGAATCGCCTGTTCGGAAACGTGGGACCGAGGCAGGACGAGAACCAGCGTGTCGCGAGCGGAAAGGTCTTCGCCAGCCCGTAGTAGAACGGCAGGTCTTTCTCGTCCCAGTAGGTCATCGGCACCGCGGCATCGAGGCCGGGCAAGGTTTGCTCGATGCTCCTGACGAAGCCATCGCACTTGCCTTCGTTCCACTGGATGTGAGTGGCATTCCAGGTCTGTGTCGGCACGCCGCCCCGCTGCCGGGTGCCGGCGAAGTGCCGCATCCCGATGGCGGTCCCGTCCGCGGCCAGGTTCACCGGCGACGGCACGCCATGCTCGTCACACGGCAGCCCGTCGCCCCGGTCGCGCAGCATGCCTAAGTAGTTGTCGTAGGAATGGTTCTCCATCATCAGGATCACGATGTGCTCGATCTGCGGCAGCCTGTCGGTGCCCATCGCCTTATCGGGTTCCGGGCGCGCGCCCGGTCCCGCGCCGCGACGCGCAAGCCGGCGCCGGGCAGCGGCTGCTTCTCGTCCTGCCAGCATGCGCACAGCTTGTCATAAACCACGCAGGTCGTCGTCAGTCAGCGCGCCGGACGGCTAACCCAGGCAGGTCCCCTCTGTACAGCCGCCGCCTCAGCTGGCGTCTCGCCGAGGTGGATCAGGCCCACGTCAACGACCCGCTGCGGATCACGCAGGTACAGATAGACCAGGTAGATCACACCGATGGCCACCGCGGGACCCATGTAGGACAGCGGTGCCGGCAACGGGCTGATCCAGCTGACCCCGGCGATCTTGATGCCAGCGCCGGCGAGCGAGATCACGGTGCCAAGCACGATGGCGTTCACCGGCGCCCGGTGCCTGGGACTGACCGGGCCGAACAGCGACGGGAAGGCCCTGATCCGGCCCATGGCGAACGCGGTCCGGCTGGACACGTTCACTCCGGCATTCGAGTTCGCCAGCGTGGAGTTGGCGATCGCGAGGAAGACCAGGATCCAGAACAGGCCGTAGAACGACCGGGCCAGGCCGACCCACGAAGCGCTTCCAGTGCCGGTGGTGAAACCGGCGAAGCCGGACGGCCCGAAGGCGACGTCGGCAGCGTACGTCGTGAACACGGGCAGCGTGTTGTGGCTGCCAGCGTGGACCACCAGAAGCGCGCCCATGATCAGGAAGATGGCGATCTCGAATACGCCGAGGATCGTGCCGAATCTCGCCGAGGTCCTGACACTGAAGTAGCCAGCCGCGAAGATGATCAGGGATCCGAGGATTGCCCACGGCTACCACAGGTTCAACGGGTAACCGGATATCTCGGAGTGCAGTGTGCCAGCAGTCGTGAAGCCAAGCTGCAGGAGAACCAGCGGCGGAATTAGCCAACCCACCATGGCGTAAGCCCAGGCAGCGAGGAACCCGATTGAAGTGCGCAGTCCGCTGGCCGCGTACGTGGCCAGCGAGCCGGATGACGGGAGCTCGCGGGCGAGCTGGCCGGTGCTCCAGGCCGAGAAAAGACACGCAATCAGGGCGAAGACAACGGCCAGCGGAAGGGCGCCGCCAGCGAACGCGTCGCCGGCCGGGATGGACGCGGCGATCGCGGCGCCGGGCGCCATGTCAGTGATGCTCTGGAACAGCACCTCGCGCAATCCGACAGCGTCGCGCCTGAGGCCGCCGTCAGCCATTGTCACTGCTTGGGCAAGGGGGAGTATTTGCGCCGATCATCCCAGCTGAGGCGGGTTCACACCAAGGGTACACGGGGTTCAGCTGCGCAGCGCTTCGATCGCCTGGCGGACTGCCCTGTCCTTCATCCAGGCTTGTCCTTGCGTGTGCCACTGACCAAGGACACGCTACTCCCGCTAGTCTGCTGGCATCCGACGTGGAAAACCAAGGTCATCGGAGCCTTTCTCCGGCAACTTGGCGGTAGCTTCATCGACGTCGGAGCCAACATCGGGCAGACACTTATGGACTACGTGTATTCCGGCGCTGCCTGCGACTACTGGGCATTAGAGCCGAACCCGGATTGCTTGCGGGTTTTGCACTCCATAATCGAGCGGAACCGTATCGCTAACACCGTCATACTGGACATTGGCCTGTCCGACGTCGATGCGCCCGGAACCCTTTTCCGGGAGCCCGGCTTTCCGACCGATACCCGCGGGACAATAACTCCGGCGATCCGTCCGGCCAGGAAGTACGAGACGACCGAGATTCAGCTTAAGCCGTTCGATCGCGTGCGCCGCGAGAAGCACATCACCGAACTCAGTCTGGTCAAGCTCGATATCGAGGGCGCCGAACTTCCGGTGCTCCGCGGCATGCACGAGACTCTGGCAGCAGATCGCCCGCCGGTCCTGTGCGAGGTACTGCTTCGCGATAAGGAAGCCGACGCGGCCCGTTATCGCGACGACTGCGAGGAGATAGTGCGTTTCCTGTCGGAGGTCGGCTACGACGCCTACCACATCAGCAAGGGACCGCGGCTATCTGTGCCCGACAGCCCTGTCACTGCGTTCCCGCTCAAGGTCTGGACTCGGCTGCGACGCGAGCAGTGCGACTACATCTTCCTGCCGAGAGAGCTGGCAGGTGAGTACCGCAGGATCGTGAACGGGAGGTGAGCGTCATGCGCGTGCGGCACGCATCTCACCCAGCAAGGCGGTCGCCAGGCTCGCGAGGTGAGCGCCGAGAAGCGGATTGTAAAGGTCCCGGCGGGCGACGAAGTCGGCAGCGAGCAGGTCAGGATCGCGCGCATATTTCGACACGGCAGCCTGCGCCTGGTCGACAGACATGCGGCGGCCTATGCCCAGCGATTCCGCGAAGCGGGCATTCTCCTCCTCCTGACCGGGAATCGAGTCCAGCATGATGACCGGCTTGCCCGCCGTTATGCATTCGGAGAGCGTCAGCCATCCCGCCTTGCCGATTACCATGTCAGCCGCAAGTAGCGCAGCTGTCATGTCGGAAACCGGGCACTGCACTACTGAGAACGACCGCAGTGCTGTGCTGACTGCGGCTCTAAGTGCAGCGTTCGTCCCGGTCGCGACCAGGAACTGAACCTTCGGACTCGGCTGAATGCGGCCGAAACACTCCGCGAAACGCCGCAGATTCGGTCCGAATCCGAGGCCGCCGCCAGCGAGCAGTATCGTCAGGTCTTCGCCCAAGCCCATGCTGGCCTGCGCCGAGCGCTGCGCGCCGGGCGAGCTCAGGACGGGATCCGCCAGCAAGCCGACGTTCTGAACGCGGGAAGGCGCCACGCCGGCCTTGAGCGCTTGCCCGACTATGTCGTCATGTGACACCAGCAGGAGATGCGGCTGGTCGGCCCACCACAGCCGGTTCACCCGACCGCCGTCAGTTACCACGCCGATCAGACCCACTGGCGCGTCGCGGAACGCCGCGGCGGCAACATGCATGACGAGCGGGTGCGTCGCGATCAGCAAGTCTGGACGCTGGCGCCGCAGCCACCCGCCGGCCGCCTCGCCGAAAAGCCGCGACGTCGCGCGTACGATGGTTTCCGGGTTCCGGTCTGCGTAGTCGTACAGAATGCGGTACGGCAATCCGCCGAGGCTACTTACGCTCCAGCCGTAGAATTGCGCAACGAAGCGCGAGATCGACCTCCCGTTGACCTGCACGTGCTTCGACAGGTCAGTGACCCGGACCTCAAAGAGGCCGGGACACGCGGCCTCTAGCTGACGGCCGATACTGCGACCGGCCGCCATGTGCCCGCCACCCACTGGCAGTCCGAGTACCAGAACCTGCGCCCGGTTGCCTGCTGGCTCGGGGTTGCAAGCGGCCACAACGACAGATAGTACAGATCGCCTGCAGTTCCTGATAGTCGGGGTTAATGCACTGCAAATGGCAACCAACCACCGGGTTGGAATAGCATCCCACCATGAGCGATTCGGCACCTAAGGTCGCGATAGTCGATGATCATGAGATGATTCGCATCGGCTTCAACGGACTGACTGCGTACGGTATCGACATCGGCGCGCAGGCTGCCAGCGTCGATGACCTTTTGCTCCGGGAGAAGGACCCGGATAACCGGTCTTCGATCGTAGTACTCGATGTATTTCTGAACGACGACTCGTGGGTGGCGGACAATGTCCGCCGGCTTCGCGCGGCCGGATACCGCGTCGTGATACTGACCTACGGAGCGCTGCCGGACGCCCTCCGCGATGCGCTGGCTGCCGGAGCATCCGCACTCGTCGCGAAGAGCGACCAGCTCGCGCCGCTGGCCGATGCAGTACACGCGGTTCACAATGGCGCGCCGCTCTACATCTCTGTCCTGATGGCAGGCGTCGTCTATGCCTGCGATCTGGACCTGACCTCACTGCAGCGGGAGACCTTGCGCCACGCGGTGGGCGGCCTGACCGCCAAGGAGATCGCGACCCTCATGAAGGTGCCTGACGACGAGGTCGTCGCCTGCTTCGAGAGCATCGCCAGCGCGTACCGAACCGCGTACCCCGAGACCACCGACCCGGCGCGTGCTCGCAGCACTGGCGGTGCACAATAGCCAACCCGATCGTGGCGGCCATCCCGGCGGCAGCAGGCCGCCTGCCCGTTGCGGCAAACGACACGTCGACCATCCATCGCGACAGCCTTGACGTCGTCCTGGTGCGCGTTTGGCTCGCGGTGATCGTCTTCCTTGGCACGCAGTGGACCTGGCTTTGCATCGTAGAGTCGCCGCCGGTTCCGGTTCTCGTCCTGTCCGGCGCCTTCCTGCTCCTGCAGCTCGCCGGCATCGTGGTCGTACTCCGCGATATCCGCCGGGCGGCCTTGGTAACGCTCGTGCAGCTCGGCCTTGCCCTCGCCACCGCGGTCACGATCCTCGCCATGATCGGGCCGGCCGACATTTACGGGCGGCATGGTGCCGTCGGCGACGGCCTGATCGTCTTGATAGAGCCGACGCTCTCGGCCTATGTAGGGTTCGGCCCCCGGTTGCGGTTGATCAATCCGTGCACTGTGCTTTGTGTCGCGTCTTCCGGACTGGCCTACATCACCCGGCGGTACGGCGTGCACGCTGGCTACATCCCGTTCGAGCAAGGCATCTCCGCGCTTGGCTACTTGCTGATGGTCTGGGGCGTCACGCGATTCCTGCGACGCGGGGCGCACCAGGCTGACGACTTGAGTGAGCAGACGTCGCGACTGAGTGCACGGAGGAAAGCTGACGAGGCTGCGCTCGTCGCTGAGGAGCACGCCGTAACTATGGTCCATGACCAGGTGCTGCACGGCCTGCTGGCACTCGCTCAGCCAGATCGCCAGATCCGGTCAGCGCGCACGGACCAGCTCATCGACAGCGCGATCGCTGGCCTGAGTCGCCTGGATGCGGACCTTGAAAGCGACAAGCCTCCTGTGGACGTAGTCGCCCGGCTTCGCGCGGAGATAGCCGAGTGGTCAGCAATCTTGCCAGTCGCGATCGACGGTGCAGAGTCGGGCCTCGCGCCTGCCGACGTTGCCGAGGCATTCATCGATGCCACCCGCGAATGCCTGCGAAATGTCGAGCAGCATGCGCGCGCGCAGCATGTTGCGGTCTCAGTGACGTCCGGCCGATTCCTCCGCGTCAAGGTGCGCGACGATGGACTGGGCTTCCAGGTCGGCGATGGAACACCCGGACACTACGGAATAGAACGGTCGGTCATCGGGCGGCTTCGCATGGTCGGCGGGACTGCAATCGTCGATAGCGGTCAAGGCGCAGGCACGACCGTGACCATGGAGTGGACGCCGCTGGAGCTGGCAGACGCGCCTGCCGACTTTGCCCCTGGGGTCACTCAGTGGAGCTGGGTCAGTCGCCTCGGCCTGAGTCCGCGCATCATCTGGCTGACTTATTTTGCACCCGAGTTGATTGTCACTGCCTCACTCGCGGTCCTTCACCTGCCGGATGCGCGCAGCAAATCCATCGCCATCTCGGTCCTCGTGATGCAGTTCGCAGTCAGCGCCTTCGGCGCGAGGGCCGCGGCGCACCTCACGCTGAGCCGCGGGGCGGCGTTGCTGCTGTTCATCGCCAACGCGAGCCTTGTCACGCTCGGCCTCAACGCAATGCGTGCCGGAGTTCAGGACGGATACGCCTACTGGGCCGTTGGCGGAGCCGTGAACGGGGCAATGGTCATCGCGCTGTTGCGACCGTTCCGCGAGTCAGCGCTTGCAACGATCGCGCTTATCGCGATTACCGACATATCGGTCACGCATTCAAGCCCTGGCGGGACCATAGGCGTTAACGCCATCATCGTCCTCGGGGTCGCTGTCGCACTCTTGCACCGCCGGGCGTTCAGCCGGCTGAGCCTGGTCAGTGAGGACTACCTGATAAGGCTAGCCGAGGCGCGGGCCGTCACCGAGCGCCGTCGTGCCATCGGAGCTGTTGAGCGCCGGCGGATCGGTCCGGTCCGCCGACGGGTCCTGCCTTTCCTGATAGCCGTCCGCAACCGCAACGCCGCTGACGATGCCGACACTGATGTCATGCTGACCGCGATCTCGCTCGGCCGCTGGGCCAGGCAGCACCTTAGCCATCCGGATTTCTTCGATGATGAGATTGGCGAGGTGCTCGCAGCGGCGACGAAGCGCGGCGTTACCGTTGACGTGTCCGGGGACTCGCCCCGCGGTCACGCTGTTGAACTAAGCCGGCGCGCGCTCGCGATCGCCCTCGGCGAATCTCGCGTACGGGATATCAGAATCAGCTTCGTTGCCTCGCCTTCTGGCGACACCGACATGAGCATTGCGCTATTCAGCGAATCCGCTATCAGCGCCGAGGTTCCGGCACAGCTCTCCGCTCTCGATCCAGGCATGCTGATCACAGCTGCGGAAAGGGTCCTGGTCGCTCACTGGGAACCAGCCTCGGCCGGCCAAAGACGCATCAGCGGCCCGTCTGGCGCACCCTGAGGCAGCACGCTACCGTGTCGAGGTGCAGTTGCCTCAAATGTCCCTGACAGACGCGGAAAAGCGGCTGATTGATTGCGTCCCTGAAGGACGCACGTTAAACGCTGAAGGCGCTGTCATCCGTGCTGAGTTGCTACGCGAAATAATGCTGGAGCGCTCCGCGACCGGTCTCCGGGTCACCGCAGACCCACATGGCATCCGAATCCGGAACGCGACGATTACCGGAGCACTCGACCTGGAACTGGTGACGTCCTCTGTTTCGCTGGAACTACGCTCCTGCGTCTTCGACCACGACGTGAATCTGGTGAGCGCGACCCTCAGCCGGCTGGTCCTGTCCGGATCGCGGATTGTGGTGGCCGCGGCTCCCGCCGTGCGAGCGGACCGTGTCACCGTCCACGGCGACCTTCTTCTCGACGACCAGTTCTACGCTGAGGCTCCGGGCGACCGCGGTACGGTCCGGCTTGCCGGCGCTCACGTGGCCGGCCGCTTGTCCCTGCGAAGCGCTCAGGTCCGCAACCGCGACGGGGCCGCGCTGGTAGCGGACGGCATGTCGGTCGGCGGGGACCTCCTCCTCGACAGCGGGTTCAAGGCAACCGGCCGAGGACGGACAGGCGCGGTCCGGCTCACCGGCACTGACATCGGAGGCCGCTTCTCCGCCAGACGGGCGACGTTCGCCAGCCCGGACGGACCGGCGATCCGCGCGGACCGGCTACGCGTCGGAGGCGATGTGATCTTCGACGAAGGATTCGCGGCGGAAGCCCGGAGTCGGGACGGCGCCGTGCGCATCGTCGCCGGTCAAGTCGGCGGGCAGATCGTTCTGGGCAGCGGAGTCATGCGTAACGAGGAAGGTCCGGTCCTGGTAGCTGACCGGCTGACGGCCGACGGCGGTCTCCTGATTCACGATGGCTTCCAGGCAACGGGCTCCGGGCCAACCGGGGCTGTTCGTCTCGTGGACGCCAGAGTGGGAAGTCAGCTGCTCGTGCGCGACGCAAAGCTCGTCAACGAGACCGGACCAGCCCTCTGCGCGGACCGGATGATAGTCACCGGCACCATGCTGGCCGACCGCAACCTTGTCGCCGACGGACATGGCGAGGCTGGTTCGGTGCGGCTCGTTTCAGCCACGATCCGCGGCCAGCTCCTGGCCGGGCCAGCAAGCGTGACCAACCCATCCGGTCCGGCGCTGGCGGCCGACGGCTTGACCGTAGCTGAGAACCTCTTCCTCCGCGACAGCTTCCGGGCGGCCGGCCAGGGATCGCTCGGCGCAGTGCGGATTCCCGGCGCGCAGATCGGCGGTCAGCTGGTCGCGGACGACGCCGAACTCACTAATGCCGACGGCCCAGCCCTGATCGCCGAGGGGATCCGGATCGACGGGGATCTGCTCCTCCAGAGCAGGCTGACCGCAACAGGCAGCGGACCGCTCGGCACGGTGCGCCTGACCGGAGCGCGCGTTGCCGGGCGATTGGCAATCCAGGATTCACAGATCGAGAATCGTAGCGGCGGGTCGCCGATCCTGGTACTCGACGGCGCAACGCTCGGGTTCTTGTGGGTCGATCCGGCGTCGTGGAGCACGAGCAACGCGATCATAGGCCTGGACGGGATGACCTACGCCGGCCTGCCCGCGCTCGGCACCGTGGACGACTGGATCAGTGTCCTGCGGCGGCATACTCCCGGTTACGGCGCGCAGCCCTACCAGCAGTTGGCTGACGCCTATCGCGGCGGCGGGCGGGAACAAGATGCACGGCGGGTACTCATCGCTCAGCAGGACGACCGCCGCGACCGCGGGCTGGCAGCACAGTCAGGCGGGCGCAGGGCAGGTGCCTGGCGAGCCATTCACCGCGCCGGGCTGCGCATTCAGAAGGTGACCATAGGTTATGGATACCGGACCTGGCCCGCGTTCGCGATCACCCTTGCCGCTGCGGCGGCGTCGGGCGTGCTGGGCTTCGCCGCAGGCCACACCCGCACTCACACGCTGCAGCACTACGCCTTGTACCGGCCGGCTGCGGGGAGTTCGAGCCGCGGTCAGCAGTGCGACGCCGTGCAGCAGATAGTCTTCGGCATCCGCGCGCCATTTCTCGCCGATCCAGACCACAATGACTGCATCCTCGACGGAACGACCGGCGCCGGGGAACTATACGACGGCCTGTTCTGGGCGACTTCCATAGTGACGTGGGCCAGCGCGACGCTGGCTGTCGCCGGGTACACAGGGGTCGTGCGTAACACCTGAGCCCAGTGCCGGACATGCCTGGTCGCCATGGCCGGCCAGGCTAGTGATAGTCAACGCACGACTCGCCATTGGTCGACATATGACTTGCGCATAACGGTCATCCAGAGCCATTCCCTGATGTATATCCCGAGAACTCGGGCATATCCCAGCTGGTGGAATCGCCTCGGGGAATGGTAGACGCAGAAATCGCGCAGGTAGACGATCCGTCCTATCCGATGCAGTCGCTGGAAGAGATCACAGTCCTCTCCCGACACGAAGTTGACGTTATAACCGCCTACCGCCTCGAACGCGGACCGCCGCACCACCTGACATTCTCCCCGAGCGAAAAACACGCCGAACCGCGCGCACATCCGGAAGTACGCGTTGCCGGCGCGATGAAAGACCTGGTCCCTCGTCGTGGCGCTGGACGGATACGGCATGACGGCAGCGGTAACGGCAACGACGTCCGGGTCCTCGAATAACTGCAGAACGCGGGCGAGTAGTCCAGGCAGATCTGGGGCGATCACGTCGGCATCGGTGTGGAAGATGAACGGCGCGCCGGACGCGGCTGCGCCAGTGTTACGAGCGTGGGCTATCGCGCCAGGGACATAAGGCGGCTCGACGATCACACGGTCGGCTAGGCCGGCTGCTAGTGCGGCTGTGTCATCGGCGCTCTCGCCGTCGACGATAATCGTCTCGAACTCCGGGCCGGTGCTCTCCCGCACAGACCTGAGGTGCGTCAGCGAGCGCACGACGACCGCGCTCTCCTGCTTGGCTGGGATGACGACCGCGAACAACGGGCCTGTGCTGGTCATTAGGCGGCGCCTAGCGTCTCGTATCTCAACCGGGCGCGGATCCTTCGCGCGTCCGGCCACCGCACGTCGTACGCCCAGCCCGCTTTCTCCAGCAGCCAGATGATCCGCGCACTTGTGTCAATCTGCATGCGGAGCACGCCGTGCCGGGCCGATGTCGGATCGGCGTGATGATAGTTGTGCCATGCCTCGCCCCCTGACGGGATCGCCAGCCACCAGACGTTTCCGGACCTGTCCCTGGATCGGTACGGGCGGTCTCCGAACGCATGGCAGATGCTATTGACTGACCATGTGACGTGATGGAGCAATCCGACCCGTACCAGACCGCCCCAGAAGAGCCCGGTGAGCGCACCCACCCAGGACCAGGCCGCAAGGCCCCCGATCAGGGCGGGGACTCCGAACGAGGCTAGAACGAGAACCGGCTGCCACCGCGTAATCGTGACGATGTCCGGGTCACTAAGCAAGTCCGGGGCATAACGGGTCTTGTTAGTTGTCTCGTTCCTGAAGATCCACCAGAAGTGGGCCCATGCCATACCTTTGATCAGCCCGTAGACATCGTCGCCGAAACGCCACGGCGAATGCGGGTCACCAGGCTTGTCGGAAAACTGGTGATGCCTTCGATGATCGGCGGACCAGCTGATGACGTCACCCTCGATCGCCATCGTCCCGAGGCACGCGAGCAGTATGCGTAATGGTCGGATCCCCTTGAAGGCCTGGTGAGTGAACAGACGGTGATAGCCAACACCGATGCCGGTGGCCGTCAGAATGTACATGATGACTGCGACCACGAGATCGCCTATACCGATTCCGACGTCCCATAGCACGATGGCCGCCGCGATGACAGCGATAAACGGGATTCCCACGAAAACTGAAATCAGCACACGATCCAGCGGGCGGGCATGTGCGACCCAAGGCTCCAGCCGCTCAGCCGTTGCACCCTTTTGCGTTTCCATCGACCCCCCAAGCGCGACACTTACGACGCTAGTTCACGCGGGATAGGTAGTCGAGAGCGGCAGCGTCGCTAGCCGGCGCTCGGGCGGCGGGCTGCCAGGTAACGCGCGCGCATCCCGGCCAGTGCGTCCGGCGTGATCTCGCCCAGTACCCGCAGCCGGGCAAGACCGCCGTCCGGGAACACCTCGAGCCGGACTTGCGTCACGGCTTCGGCCGGATCGACGAGGAACCTGTGCCGCGTGTCGGGCTGAAGCGCGGCCGGCGGGAGCAGCTCGGCCCATTGGTCGGTGCTCACAGCCTCGGCCAGATTCACAGCCCCCGGCGGACTCATCGCGTCGGGCAGCTGCGACGCGGCGGCGAGCAGGCGCGCAGACCCCGGCGCGTTGCCGACGAAATAAGAGGTGTCGATCTCGATCTGCCGCACCACGCCGGCCGCGGCGAAGCCGAACGTCGCGTAGTCGAAACCGCCGTCGCGGCGCCGCGAGTTCTCCCAGCCGTCGGCCATGCTGGCAGCGCGGCCGGGCATGATCAGGTTCCAGGCTGACGAGTAGAAGGCGTTCGAGCAGTCGATGAGCTGCCCGCCATTGTCGATCGCAGCGAGATCAATCGTGCCGGTCAGGAATCGCGGATCGGGCAGTGGCTGGCCGTGCACCCGGCATCGGGCGACGCCGCCGTCGGGGTAGATCGACAGCCGCACGTGCGTGCAGTGCCGCGGCACCCCGGCCGGATACCAGTTGACGGCGTCACCAGTCGCAGCCGCCGGCTCGACGAGCGGCCGCCAGTCGAGCTCGGAGAGCTCGGCCGCCGACGGGTGGCCGTCTACGCTGACCGCCTCGACGGACACCTGCGGCGGATGGTTGCCGCGGAAGAACGACGTGTCCACGGCGATGCCGTGCACTATGCCGGCCACGCCGAGCCTGATGATCGCATGGTCGTTACCCGGCTCACGGCGCCGGCGGCTTTCCCAGCCGTCGTAGATCTTGCCTCTGGCCCCGAACTCCCCCGCTTCGAACACTGGCGGCTCAGGCTTGATCAGGTTTTCCTTAGCGGCGAATAGCTCGTCGGTGGCGTACCTGACGCTCCCGCCAAGCCGGCGTGCGGCAAGGTCGGGTAGCGTGGCGAAGTCAGGGCGTCCGGCCCGAGCGCCGTCGGCGCCAGCTTCACGATCGGCTGGCAGCTGACTGCTCACAGCAACACCCCCGTCGGTCCGGCCGCTGCCGCGTTGCCAGTGCTGGCCATCTCGGGCCCGAATATCTCGCGCCCGCGCAGCCAGGTCCGGCGCACCACTCCGGTGAGTCGACGGCCGGCGTACGGCGTCAGCTTGTGCCGTTGCTCTAGCATGCCGGGCTCCACCATGAAACTCGCATCGGGCGCGAACGCGACCAGGTCGGCGTCATACCCGACCGCGAGGCGGCCCTTGTCCGCGAGGCCGGCTAGCTCCGCCGGGCCTGCCGCCATCCAGCAGGCTAGATCGGCCAGTGTGCAACCCCGTTTCCTGCCGTAAGTCCAGGTGACGGGAAGGCTGAGCTGCAACGACGCGATGCCGCCCCACGCCCTGGCGAAATCGCCCGCCTCACGGAGCTTCGCTTCCGGCGGGCAGGGCGAGTGGTCGGACACGACGCAGTCAATGGCGCCGGCCATCAGGCCGGCCCACAGACGGTCAGCGTTGGCCCGTTCCCGGACCGGCGGGCAGCACTTGAACTCGGTCGCGCCGGCCGGCACCTCCTCGGCCGCCAGCGCCAGATAGTGCGGGCACGTCTCGCTAGTGACCGCGAGCCCGTCAGCGCGCGCGGCGGCAAGCAACTCGATCGCGTCCGCGCTGGACACGTGCAGAACGTGGGCGCGGACGCCGGTGTCGCGGACAGCTTCAACAACGGCCTCGATCGCGGACGTCTCCGCGCACGGCGGCCGGGACCGCAGGAACGCCGCATAGCCCGGTCCGCCGGACTCGCCAAGGCAAGCCGGGTCCTCCGCGTGCACGAGCAGCAGGCTGCCAAGGTCCGCGAGCTGCTCCGCCGCCCGGCGCAGGCCGGCGCGGTCCAGCGGCGGGAACTCCGGGACGCCCGAATCGGCCAGGAAGCACTTGAACCCGCGCACGCCGGCCCGGTGCAGGTCGCCGCGATCAGTCTCGTTACCGGGCACCGCGCCGCCCCAGAACGCGACGTCGACGAAGCAATGCCCGTCCGCGGCTGCTCGCTTCGCCTGCAGCGCGGGCGCGTCGATAGTCGGCGGCAGGCTGTTTAGCGGCATATCCGCGATCGTGGTCACGCCGCCGGCCGCGGCAGCCTTCGTCGCAGTCGCGAACCCCTCCCAGTGCGTTCGCCCCGGCTCGTTGACGTGCACGTGCGTGTCGACCAGGCCAGGCAGCAGCACCTCGTCGCCGGCCAGCCGGTGTACCGGCACGCCAGGGAAGGCAGTCCGTTCGCTCAGGTCGTGCACCCCGCTGACCTTGCCGCCGGTTACCGCGACAATGCAGGAAACGAGGCCGTCCCCCGTCACCACCGGACCTGCCAGCAGCAGGTCGGGGCGGCTGTCTGCGGCCATGCCTGTCACCCGGTTCCGGTCAGGTGCTCGGGCCGGATCGGGAGCCGGCTAAGGTCCAGCCCCGTCGCCGCCCGGATCGCGGCCGCGATGGCCGGGCCCGACGAGATGGTCGGCGGCTCACCGACGCCGCGCACCCCGTACGGGGCATGCGGGTCGGGGTACTCGAGCACGTCGACGGGCATCGGCGGCACGTCCAGGATGGTGGGAATCAGGTAGTCGGTGAACGACGGATTGCGGATCAGACCGTCTGCGACCTGGATCTCTTCCATGATCGCGAGGCCAAGGCCCTGGGCGCTGCCGCCGTGGATCTGACCGAGTACGGCGTCCGGGTTGAGCGCTTTGCCGACGTCTTGCGCGCAGGCCAGCTCGACGACCTTGACAAGGCCGAGTGCAGTGTCCACGTCGACTACCGCGCGGTGTGCGGCGAACGCGTACTGAACGTGTGCGAAACCCTGGCCGGTTTCCGGGTCAACCGGGTACGTCGGCCGGTGCCGCCACTCCACGGTCTCCTCGATCACCTGGCGGCCGAGCAGGTCAGCGATCGAGATCACAGTGTCTTCGCTGGCCGAGACGACATGGCCGTCAGCGAGCCGCAGGTCTGCCACGGTGCGGCCGAGCCGCTCCTCGGCCAGCGCGAACAGGCGGTCACGGACCCGGTGGCAGGCAGCCTGGACCGCGCCACCGGTGACGTAGGTCTGCCGGGACGCTGACGTGGACCCGCCCGAACCGACGGAGGTGTCCTTCGGGCTTGTCACGACGTGCTTCACGGCCAGCTCGGTGCGGCAGATCTGCTGCTCGATGGTGACCAGCCCCTGGCCCACCTCGGCCGCGGCGGTGTGCACAGTGGCGGTCGGCTCGCCGCCCGAGACATCCAGCCGGATCCTGGCGACCGAGTAGTCGTCGAATCCTTCGGAGAATCCCACGTTCTTGTAGGCCACCGCATAGCCGACACCGCGCTTGACGCCCTCGCCGTGCGTCGTGTTCGCCGCGCCGCCAGGCAGGTCAAGAAGCTCGGACTGAGCCCTGTGCTCAGGCTGGCGCGGAAGCGGCCGGCGCTGCACCAGCCGCAGCAGCTCAGCGACCGGCGCGGTGCTGTCGATCAGCTGGCCGGTTGGCGCCCGGGCTCCCAGGCTCATGCCGTTCATGCAGCGCAGCTCGACGGGATCCATGCCGAGGGCGGCCGCCAGCTTGTCCATCTGAGCTTCGTAACCGAACGCGGCCTGCACCGAGCCGAAGCCGCGCATCGCGCCGCACGGCGGGTTGTTGGTGTACAAGCCGTAGGCATCGACATGAACGTTGGGCACGACATACGGGCCGACGCCCATAGTGCCCGCGTTCCCGACGACCGCCGACGTGCTGGAGGCATACGCGCCGCCGTCGAGAACAATCCTCGCTTTCACGTAGACCAGCCGGCCGCCGGGTGCTGCCCCGTGCTCGTAGTGCATGGTCGCCGGATGCCGGTGAACGTGCCCGAAGAACGACTCCTCGCGGTTGTAGCTCATCTTCACCGGCTTGCCGGTATGGAGCGCCAGCAGGCACGCATGCACGTGCATCGACAAATCCTCGCGGCCTCCGAACGCGCCGCCGACGCCTGCCAGCGTCAGCCTGACCTTC
The DNA here is from genome assembly GCA_035507615.1 of Streptosporangiaceae bacterium. GTDB lineage: Bacteria > Actinomycetota > Actinomycetes > Streptosporangiales > Streptosporangiaceae > JAJYUU01. The sequence goes on along the minus strand of DATJNX010000007.1, from coordinate 41,599 downwards.
TCCGGTGGCAGGCCCAGAGCAGCGCATACCTGCCGCTGATCGACGTGCAACCACTGAGTGGCCACGTACAGGTCGATGCCGCCGTCGCCGTCGGGTACCGCGAGCCCGGCCTCTGGCCCGAGGAAGGCCTGGTCCTGCATCCCGACCCGGTAATCGCCGGCAACGACTACCGCGGCAGCCGGATCTGCCAGGCCCTTGCGCAGCTTAAGGTGACGGACGAGGTTTCCGCCTGGCTGCACATGCGGCGAATCAGGCCTCATCGCATCGGTCGCGTCGGTTACCGGCTCGAGTACCTCGTAGCCGACTGCGATCTTGCTCGCCGCCTGCCGGGCAATCTCCGGATGATCCGCGGCGACGACAGCAACCGGCTCACCCTGGTAGCGGACCACAGCCTCGGCAAGCACCGGCTGGTCGGCGTGCTCAAGTCCGTACCGGTTAGCACCCGGCACATCGTCGCAGGTGAGGATGGCGTGCACCCCGGCGGTTGCAAGTGCCGCGCCGATACTGACCGACTTAATGCGCGCGGACGGGTACGGGCTACGCAGCGTCGCGCCCCACAGCATGCCGTCCATCCACAAGTCGCTGCCGTAGGCAAACTGGCCGGTGACCTTGAGCATGCCGTCGGGTCTGGCCGGGCTGTCGCCGATACCACCGGCCGGGGGTGCCACGACCCGGTCAGGGGCGCTCACGGCCCCACCCCGCCGGAGAGCGCGGCGGCCGCGCGACGCGAGTCCGTGGTTACCTGCCGCTCGTCGACGGTGACCAGCTCATCGCGGTCGACGATTGTCTCTCCGTTGACTAGCAGCAACTCCAGCGGCGGGCGGGCGCCGAGCACTAGTGCTGCTACCGGGTCTGCGATGCCTGCGTGCGGCAGCGTGTCTAGCCGCCACAGTGCGATGTCCGCGAGCTTCCCGGCCTCCAGGGAGCCGATCTCGGCGTCCCGGCCGAGTAGCCGCGCACTGCCCATCGTCGCGAGTTCCAGCGCCTGACGAACCGACATCGCGTGCGGGCCGCCAGCTGCCCTGGCGGTCAGCGTGGCCTGGCGGACTTCCCCGATCAGCGAGCTTTCCTCACTGGAGGCAGCGCCGTCGACGCCCAGACCGACGTGAACCCCCGCAGCGAGCAGGTCGTGAGTGCGGCAGATGCCCGCGCCCAGCCGTCCGTTGGACGAAGGGCAATGCGCCACTCCGGTGCCGGTCGTGGCGAGCCTGCCGATGTCCGTGTCGTCGAGGTGCACGCCATGCGCGAGCCAGACGTCATCACCCAGCCAGCCGCGAGAGTCCAGGTACTCGACCGGCGTGCAGCCGAAGCGCTCCGCGCAGTACCGGCTCTCGTCCGCGGTCTCCGCCAGGTGGGTATGCAGCCGCACCCCGGCGTGACGTGCCAGCTCGGCTGCCTCAGTGAGAAGCTCGCCGGTTACCGAGAACGGGGAGCACGGCGCTAGCCCGATGCGCACCATCGACTGCGGCGAGGCGTCATGGAATTCCTCGATCGCGGCCTTGCTGGCGACCAGGATGGCGTCGCGATCCTCCACTACATCGTCGGGCGGCAGCCCGCCTGCGCTCGCGCCGAGATCCATCGAACCGCGGGTCGGGTGGAACCGCAGGCCGACCTGCCGTGCTGCGGCCACGGTCGCGCCGAGGACATCGCCACCCGATCTCGGGAACACGTAATGGTGATCCATGGTGGCCGAGCAGCCGGACTTCGCTAGCCAGGCGAGCGCGCCGGTGGCCAGCGGGGCGACGATGCCGGCGTCCATCCTGGCCCATACCGGATACAGCTGCGTCAGCCACTCGAACAGCGTGGCGTCGGCAGCCATCCCTCTGGTACCCCACTGATAGAGGTGATGGTGGGCGTTGACCAGCCCGGGAGTGGCGAGGCAGCCGCTGGCGTCGATGCGCCGGATAGTGCTGCCCGGCGGCAGACTGCCGGGGCCGACCGCGCTGATGACGTTGCCTGTGACGGCAACATGGCCGCGGGCGTATTCGCTCCGCTGGCCGTCCATCGTGACGACCGCACAGCCGTCGAGCACCAGTGTGACCGGAGGCTCTGGCGTGCTCACTCGCTCTCTCCGCTCATCTGACGAGCCGCCAGCCGGACCGCGGCCAGGATCGCTTCGTACCCTGTGCACCGGCACAGATTGCCTGCCAGCGCCTCACGAATCTGCAGGTCGCTCGGCCGTGAAATCCGGCTGAGCAGATCGTGTGCCGCGACGATCAGGCCGGGTGTGCAGAAACCGCATTGCACAGCGCCGGTTCGCAGGAAGGCTTGCTGCACCGGATGCAGGTCATCGCCGGACGCCAGGCCTTCGACCGTGACAACGTTCCGGCCGGCAGCCTGCCCGGCCGCCACCAGGCAGGCGCACACCGGCACGCCGTCGAGGTAAACCGTGCAGGACCCGCATTCGCCTTGCTCGCAGGCATTCTTCGAGCCGGGCAGGCCGAGCCGCTCACGCAGCACGTAGAGCAGGCTCTCGCCTTCCCAGACATCATCGGCGTGCGTCACCTGGCCGTTGACGGTCGCGGTCACTCGCACTGTTTCTCACACTCCCTCGTAGCCAGCCCCGCCTGCTGATATTCCTGCCAGGCCCAGGCCAGAGTCCGGCGCGCCATCACTGAGAGGCAGTGCCGCCGGTACGCCGCGGTCCCTCGCACATCGTCGATCGGCTCGGCGGCTGCCGAAACCAGGCGGCCGAACTCGTCCGCGATCGTCTCGGGGACTGGCGCCCTGGACTCCCACAGACCTGCCTCGGTCAGGGCGGTAGCCAGGAACTGTTCCGCTTGCCGGGCGCGCCGCGGCGTGGGTCCGGCAGACCCGATGCCGGTACCGATTTCCTGCCTGTCCGGGCGGAGGGCCAGGCTGAACGCGGCAACCGCGATCACCATCGCGTTGCGCGTGCCGATCTTGCTGAATTGCTCAGGGCCGGTTGGCAGCGGGATGCGGACGGCTGCGATCAGCTCGCCTGGTTCCAGCGCGTTTCGCTTCGGACCGGTGAAGAATTCATCGACGCGAACAGTGCGCGTTCCCTGCAAGGAATCAATCTCGACTTCGGCGCCGGCCGCTAGCAGCGGCGGGTGCGCGTCGCCGGCTGGGGATGCGGTCCCCAGGTTGCCGCCGACCGTGCCCCGGTTGCGGATCTGCGGCGATCCGACCGTCCTGGCGGCCAGAGCGAGGCCGGGCAGCTTGTCGCGTAGTCCGGTTAGCAGCTGGCTGTAGGTGACACCGGCGCCGAGCCGTACCCGGTTGCCGTCGATATCGATCTGCCGGAGCTCGCTGATTCTGGTCAGGTCGACCAGCGCCGGCGGGCGCCGGGCACCGAAATTGAGCTCGACCATCAGGTCGGTGCCGCCGGCCAGCGGCACCGCCTCGGGCTGCTGCGCCTGGATGGCGAGTGCCTCGGCCCAGCTGCCGGGCTTGATGAACTCCACGCCTGAGACCTCCCTGGCGCGACGCTGCGCCGTGCGGTTATCCGGCGAACGAACCGGGTGCATCCCAGGCCGGGCCGGCGGGCGGCGCATCGTCTCGCTGCACCGAGCATTGGATCAGGCCGTATGGCCGGTCGTCAGCGTGGAACACTTCCCCGCGGTTGTCCAGTCCGAACGGGCTCAGATCGACAAGGAAGTGATGCTTGTTCGGCGCAGACAGCCTGACCTCGGCGATCTGGTCATGGGCCGCGAGCACGGCCGTGCCCATTTCCCACAGGCTCTGCTGGAGGGCCCGGCTGTGCACGGTGGCGAACTGCTCGATCAGCACCCGGCGGACGCTCGCGTTAAGCGCATCGAAGTCGTCGGCTGCGCGGATGTGCCGCCAGCGCGCCGTCAGCGACGTGGCCAGCACCCGGTCGTCTGTCTCGGCCAGCGTCGTGTACCGGTCGCGCAGGAAGCCGGCGAATTCCGATCCTGTCGACTTCAGCAGCACCAGGTCGCGCAACCCGGACAAGACCCAGGCCCGCTGCTCTGGCCCGCGCCCCTCGACGGTCACCGTGGTCGTCCTGACCTCCGGGCTGGCGCGGACGAAGGCGTGCGGAAGCTCACCCCCCGCGAGCCGGACCCGCTCCCACTCATATTCGTCGACCTCGACGCGCGCACCCGAGACCGGCTCGATGTCGTCGGTGAAGTGCCTGGCCAGCGCCAGCGCGTAGGTCTCGATGTCGGTCACGCCGCGCTCGAGCGCGAACGCGTAGGCGGTGTTCTTCTGGCTGTCGGTTGGCAGCACGTTCGCCTGGTCGCCGTCCAGGTAGGCGGCGGCGAAGTCACCGCGCAGCGAGGTCGACACGTTGAGATCACGGATCCGGTGCTGGCCGGTGTCCCGGTAGATGCGGACTAGCCTGGTCTCGGCCTTGCCGTACTGATGAGCGGTCAGGAGATAGGCCACCTCAGCTCCCTCGGTAGGTGGAGTACCCGAACGGACTCATCAGGAGCGGGACGTGGTAGTGCTCGCGACGGCCGGTTACCGCGAAGGTGACGATCACTTCGGGGAAGAAGGGCGCATCGCTCTGCTTGGCAAGATAACCGCCGGTGTCGAAGACCAGCCGGTAGGTACCGGGGAGTACTGCGTCCGGGCCCAGGCTGGCGATCCGGCCGTTCGCGTCAGTGACGTCCGCGGCAATCTCTTCATGCCCGGACTGTCCGTCCTGGCCGGCTGACTCGACGCGCTCGAGCCGGACCCGCATCCCGGCCGCGGGGCAGCCAGCAGCGACATCCAGCACATGCGTGGAGATCGCACTCATGGCGAGCCCGCCATGAGCCGCTGCAGCCTCAGCGCGTTGATCTTCTGCAACTCGGTCCGCACTACCTGCCATTCAGCCATGGCCTCGTTGCGCAACCTGCCGCGAAGCACTTCGAGCAATTCCATCCCAGTCCGGCTAGAAGCACATACAAGGTAAATATGCCCGAACCGCCGCTCGTACTCCAGGTTCGCCTCGGCGAGTGCGCTGATCGTTGCCCGGTCGCCGGCGTCGACGCCGGACTGTTCCCGCGCGGACCAGCCGGCAGCCCGCCTGCCCCTCTCGCTGCCGGCACCGTCGCTGCCGGCCTGGCCGGGCGGCTCCCCGATCCTTGGATGGCTAGCCAGCGCACCGGCGAGATCTGCGACGGTCAGCGCGGCGACGATTGCGCTGGACTGCCGGATGGCGTCCGCTGCAGATGAGTAAGGCCGGGCCGCTGCCATCTGCTCAGCCCACCTGGCCGCGGAGCAGCATTCCAGCAACGCCTGCTGCGCCGCTGCCGGCGGCAGCGCGTTGAACCAGGCCAGCCGGTCATCGCCCATTCCGACAGGGTGCCGCGCTGGCGCGCTGGCCGCAAGCCTCCCGGTCGGTGGCGGCCGTCGTACACTCTGGCCAGTAGCCGAGCACGACCGTCAGCACTGGCGCCAGGACACTGGCGGGCCGGGAGCGGAGGTGACCATGCCGCCACGCCGGGGGACGCCGCATCTGCTGGCCGTTGCGCGCGGCGACGAGCCAGCCGACCTGCTGCTGGCCGGGGGCAGCATTTTCGTCCCCGGCACCAGGGAGTGGCTGCGGGAAGATCTCGCCATCGCTGACGGCATGATCGCCGGCTGGGGGCCGCGCGAGGCCCGCGAGGTCGTCGATGTCTCCGGGGCAGCGCTCACGCCCGGGTTCATCGACGCCCACATGCACCTGGAGTCCACCAGCCTCTGGGTCGATGAGTTCGTCCGCGCCGTACTGCCGGCCGGCACGACGGCCGTCGCTGCCGATCCGCACGAGCTCGCCAACGTCTTCGGCGTCCGCGGCGTGGCGGCTCTGGCCTCCGCGGCGTCGGTGCTGCCTTTCACGTTCGGTATCTGTGCCTCGAGCTGCGTGCCAGCCTCGCCGTTCGAGAGCCCGGGCGCTGAGATCCATGCGGCGCAGGTGCGCGAGCTTCTGCTGGACTACGGCGCGATCGGCGTGGCCGAGGTGATGAACTACCCGGGCGTGGTCGCCGGGGATGCTGAGCTTCTCGCCAAGATCGCCGAGGCTGGCGACCGGCGTGTCGACGGGCATGCCCCAGGGCTTTCCGGCCCGCCCCTTGACGCGTATCTGGCGGCCGGGATCGAGTCCGATCACGAAGTGACCCGGCTGGAGGAGGCCGAGGAGAAGCGCCGCAAAGGCATGTGGATCTTCATCAGGCAGGGTTCGGCCAGCAAGAACCTGGCAGCTCTGATCCCGACGGTGCTGCGCCATGGCACCGACCGGATCGCGCTGTGCACAGACGACCGGGAGCCAGACACTATCCTGACCGACGGGCACGTCAATGACTGTGTCCGGCTCGCGGTCGCTTGCGGCGCCCGGATCGAGGATGCGCTGGTGCTAGCGACCGCCAATCCCGCGCAGTACCACAACTTCCAGCACCTCGGCTGGCTAGCACCCGGCTACCAGGCGGACGTCCTGTGCTTCGACTCACTCGATGAGCTGCGACCGCTGCGCGTGTATCAATCGGGCCAGCTGGTGGCCGAGCGGGGACTTGTCGTGCCCGGCGTCGTGCCGGGAGCGCCCGCACCGGGCTGGATGCGCGACTCGGTTCACCTGGCAACTGTGCCTGATGCCGCGGCGTTCACGCTCAAGCCACCCGAGGGCGGCCGGGCCAGGGTTATCGGGATCGACCCTGACACACTGACCACCAGGCACCTTGTGCTGGATGTGGGTGATCCGTCAGCTGCCGTCGCCAGGATCGGGGTGGCGGAACGGCACCTGCGCACCGGCCGGATCGGCCTCGGCTACGTGCGGGGCTTCGGGCTAGCCCGTGGCGCTATCGCGTCCACCGTGGCGCACGACGCGCATAACTGCATGGTCGTCGGTGAAATCGGCCCGGACGGACCCGCCGAAATGGCGGTAGCGGTCGCCCGGCTCGCCGAGCTTGGCGGCGGCCAGGTAGTGGTGCTTGGCGGGAAGGTTATCGATGAAGTGCCGCTTCCCATTGCCGGCCTGATGAGTGACCAGCCGGCGGCCATGGTGGCGGCTGCAGTCGAACACCTTGAACGCACCGCGGCGGCCGAACTGGGCGTGACCATCGGCGCGCCGTTCATGCACCTGAGCTTCCTCGGCCTGTCGGTGATCCCTGAACTCAGGATCACCGACCGAGGCCTCGTCGACGTGGACATGTTCGCGCTGACGAGCGTGACACCTGGCTAGCTAGCAGTCGCCGCTGTGGCGCTCGCGCTGGCCGCGGTGGCCTCGCCCTCCGCCGTGACCGAGTTGCGCGCTAGCAGGTAGTACACGATGCCGCCGACAAACAGCCCGATGAACACGCTGAAGTCCGAGCCAAACGGCCCGCCGTTCCTGCCGGCAAAGTAGCCGACATACGGCGAGTAGGCGTTGAGCCAGAGCGCAGCGCAGACCATGCCGAGTACCTGGGCGATGATGGCTGGCCAGTGCACGCCGCCGTTGCGGAAGTAGCGGCCCCCTCGCTCGTTCAGCAAGCCGTCGTGATCGTAGCGGTTCCGCCGGAGCCAGCTGTCGACCAGGTAGATGGCGCACCACGGACCCAGCCACAGGATGATGAACAGCAGGAAGTCCGTCAGCAGCGTGAAGAAGTGCGACGAGAAGACCGCATACGCTGCCAGGCAGCCGGCGATCACCGTATCGATGGCCACGCACTGAAGCCGGCGCAGCCCCGGAATCAGGCTCTGCAGCGTTACGCCGGACGAGTACAGGTCCACCGTGTTGATCGCGAACAGCTGAACGATCGCGAAGATCAGGTACGGCCAGATGAACCAGCCAGGGAACCCCGAGATCAGGCCGTTGACCGTGGTGGCACTCGGCACTCCGGTAGCGATGGCGGCACCCAGTATCTCAAGCAACGCCGACGGAATCGCGCCACCGAGGGCGACCGCGAAGACGGTGCGGACCTTGCTGGCGTCCGGCGGCAGGTACCGGGAGTAGTCGTTGGCGTTCTCGGTCCAGCCCAGCCCCCCGGCCGAGATCACCAGGGCGAGGAAGATCGTCAGCGCGCCCCAGCTTGCGCCGTGCGCGGGCACGTGCAGGTTAACCTTCGATGTCGTCAGCGCCGCCATGACGGCGAACAGCACCACGAACGGGATCGCGAGCCACCGCAGCACCCTGAGTACGGCGGTGTGCCCGAGCAGCGGCAAGACCGCCTGGATCGCTACGGCGAGGATGATGAAGATCACTTTCGCCGGCACTCCGGCAGTGAACCCGGCCTTGGAGCTCAGCAGGATGGCCGCGAAGACGACGAGAGCGATGCCCTCGATCTCGAAGCCGACCTGGGTGATCCAGTTGAACAAGGACGGCAGCCGGTTGCCGTTCGGACCGAATGACGCCCGGCTTACCCCGAACGCCGTGGTGCCGGCCTGCGGTCCCTGGAGGCTCGCCAGCCCCGTCAGCACGTAGAACAGGTTGCCGATCAGGATGACGATGACGGCCTGGGCGAACGACAGCCCGAATACCACCACCGCGAGCGCGCCGTAGACGACGAATTCGACGTTCCACACCGCACCTGCCCACATCCAGAACAGCCCGCTGGGTCGTCCCCAGCGTTCCGAATGCGGAATGTGCTCGATGCCGCGATGCTCGACCGAAGCCACCGACGGCGCTGCGCTGCTTCGCAAAATCCCCGACCCGTCCGAACCCGCCATGGGAGCGACCTCTCTGTCGACAAACATCGCGCAGACTTGGTGCGTTGCGGACATTACTCCGATGTGCGACGGCCGGGAAGGATGCCGCGCTGCGGCGGTGTACTCCTTATTTACTGGGACTTGCGCTACGGCCGTCGCCGGGCTCGGCGCAGCTCGCGCAGGCCTGTCCGGTCCAGGCCGCAGCGGTCTACAATGCCCGCCTCGCTGAGCGCGCCGCAGTCAATGCCGCGGAGCAAGAACCAGGCAAGAGCCCGGGCGGTGGCCGGTTCCTCGAGGGTGGTGCCGCCGATCGACCCGGTGTACGAGCGGAGCCTGTCGCAGGCTCCGTCGGCGCCCGCGACGAAGAATCCGTACGTTGCCGCATACCTGCTCACCAACTGCCCTGGATGCAGATCCCAGCCCTGGTAGAAGCCGCGCTCCAGGCTGCGCCGGACCAGGTGCGAATGCTGCCGCCAGGCCGCGATCACGTCGGCACGGGACCCGGCCGGCCGGACGTTGTACGAGCCGTCGGAGAGCCTGACTCCCGTTCCCGCTGCCGCCACCTGCATAACCTGCCGGGCATGATCGGCGGCCGGGTGATCAAGGCGCTGGAATTGCCCGGCGATGCCCAGCGCTGCCGCGTAGTCGTAGGTTCCGTAGTGAATGCCGGCGAGCCGCTCACCGCCCGCGTGGATGCATCGCGCAATGGTCGCGCTGCCATCGGCGCCGAGTATCAGTTGCGGTGTTTCGGCCTGGATCTCGAAGACGAGGTCGCCGCGAGGCAGCGCGAGCGCCTGCTCCAGGCTCTCGCACAGCAAGACCATGGCCCTGACCTGATCGGCCGAAGTGACCTTGGGCACGGTCAGCGCGAATCCGGCGGGCATCGGTCCGTGCGCCAGCAATTCCGCCAGAAAGATGCTGACGGTGCGGATGGCCCGCAGCCTGGTAGCGGCCTCGAGGCTCTTGCAGCGGATGCCGGTGAACGGCGGCGCGGAGCCGGCCGCCGCCGCGGCGGCAAGATTCCTGGCTGCCGTCCTCGCATCGGCATCCTCAGCGGCATCGTCGCCGGCCGTGGTGGAAACTGCCGGCGGCTGGTAACCGTCCTCGAAGTCCAGCCGCAGGTCCTCCACCGGTTCGCTCGACAGCTTCGTTACCACGCGTTCGCGCACAGCGGCGGCGATGTCGTCCGGGAGCCCCATTGCCGCGCCGAATTCGGCTGGTGATGGCGCGTTGTCAGCGAGCGCCTGCCTGGCCGCCCGTCCCCACTCAGCGGCGAGGTCCGGACGGAATCGATCAGCGGGCACGTACACGGTGTGCACCGGCTGCCGGCTGGCCGGCTCACCAGGGTAACTGCGCTGCAGTGCCCGGTCGTGCGGTGCGAGCATCTCATCGAGCTTGGCGACGACCTGCGCGATCGCGTCCGGCAATCCGGCAGTCGCACTGGGACCTGCGTCACTCATGGCTGCGTCCCTGATCATCACCGCTGGCCATGTCAACCTCGTTTCCGGCTCTCCGTAAAGTACGCGCCGGGAAGTCAGAGCGGTCTGGCCGGACCGGGCCCGCCGATTTCGGCCAGCCACGCCTCCGCCGCGTCCAGGTCAGCTCGCCGCCAGGCACGCCCGGTCAGCACGGCCTGCGGCTGCTGGCGTGCCCGGACCGCTAACGGACTTGGCGGGTCAGCGGCTGCGGAGACCGCGGCTGCGGCCGCGGGCTTGACCTGGTCCGCGGTCAGGCTGAGGGCGAGGGACGGGCACATGTCCACGGCTTGGGTGGCGTTCTTGCTCAGCCAGAACGGCACGGGTGCCTCAAGGAGTCTCGGATAACCGTGCTGGTCGAGCTCGACCAGCTCGGGGATCAGGCGCGCGCACAGCCCGTGACCGCGGCACCTGGTCCAGTCCACGGTCAGCCGGGTGTCGCCACCGTCCGCGGGCAGCGGCAGGATACCGCTGGCCGGCCTCCCGCAGCTGCCGTGGAAGATGTGCTCGATGAGGTCGTCAGCGAAAACTTCCAGCGCGGAGGCGACGAAGTTCGAAGCGCCGTCAGGGTGATGGCACGCGCCGCGCCCGCGAACTCCGCCAGCGGCGCGCCGCAAAGCCTCAAGCTCGTCCACGCCACCGGCACCCGCGGTGATCGCTGCCAGCGATCTGGCCACCGCAGGCAAGCCGAGCTTGCACGGACCACACTGGCCGGAGGACTGCATGGCCAGGTATCCGGCGACTCTGGTGACCTCGCCGAGCGGGCAGGTGTCCTGACCGAGGACGAGCACCACGCCCGCCCCCAGGGTTCCGCCTGCCGCGGCCATGCCCGCTCGGCTGACCGGCGCGTCGTACGCCGCACCTGGATGCAGCCACATGCCGTGGTAGCCGCCGACAAGAACCGCGCGCGGCAGTTGCGCGCCGCAGATGTCGAGGATGTAGCCAAGCGGCACGCCCGACGGTGTTTCCACCACGGCGGGCGCGCTCACGGAGCCGCCGACGGTGAGCAGGACGGTACCCGGCTCGTGTCCGGTGCCGACGGAGGCGAAGCCAGCAGGCCCGAGCAAGGCGAGTACGGCGAGCTGAGCGAACGTCTCGGCGTTGGACAGCAATGTCGGCATGCCGTGCACGCCGCTGTCGCTGGCCCTGGTCTTGGTGCCCGGCGGCAACGCAGGATTGCCGTTGATCGCGTTAACGAGCGCGCCGCTCTCGCCTGATACGAACCGGTCGGGCACGGACACGACGCGGACCTTGCGCGCCAGTGCGCTATCGGAGCCCACCGCGTCAGTAAGCGACCTGAGGTGCGGGCCGTCGCCAGCCACCGCGACGACGATCTCACTCGCGCGCAACGCGCTGGCGGCTACGAGGGCGCCATCCAGTACCAGATGCGGTGCACGCGCCAGCAGGATCTTGTCTTTGGCGCTTCCTGGCTCGCCTTCCGTGCAGTTGACAACGACGGCAGCGCGCCGCTTGCCCTGGCCCGTCTTAGCCTGCACAGCCGCGGTCAGGACCGCGCGCAGCTTTCTCGCCACCGGGAAGGCCGCACCGCCTCGACCGCGCAGATCCACCTCCTCGCAGATCCCGATCAGCTCGGCCGCGGCGAGCGTCGGAGGGAAGCCGAAGACTGCGCGATGTGAGGGCAGGTCGAGCCGCGGCGTGTGATCGAGGCCGGCCGTGACACGCGCCTGACCTACCCGGATGACGGGCAGCATCATCGATCCGGATAGCCGCCGGCAGTGCGCCAGCCAGGCGGAAGCGCGTCAGCCGCAGGCCATGGCTCTGCCACCGGAACCCTGGCAGGCGGGGCGGGCAGCGCGGGGCGCATGGCCCGCCACGGCTCGGCCGGGAGGGCGGGAATGTTCGCGGGCAGTACCGAAGTGCCCGCGCGGGCGGGCAACTCCGCTGCGGCGTTCCGGCCGCGCGCGATCATGACGTACCTGAGCACGAGTGCGAGTCCGACAGCGGCCAGGCAGCCGCCGTAGCTCCAGTCGACGTAGGGCTTCGCGCTCCGGCCTGCCATCAGGCCGTGCAGGATCGCGAGCGGCCAGGCGGCGTAGGCGGTCGCGTGCAACGCGCGCCAGAGCAGCCGCCAGGAGGCGAACCTCCGCCGCAGCAATCCGGTGACGACTATGACGATGAACAGGTCAGACGCCAGCGTGCCAAGGCCCATGTAGAAGGTATTGCGAGCGGCCATGAATGGCACGAATCCATCGATGATCCTGGCCCGGTGCGCCAGTACCTCAAGCATGATGTGGTTGGCCAGTGCTGAGATCCCGATCAGGGAGGCAGTGCGGTGCAGTGCCTGGGCCAGGATCCTGTGCTCTGGCGACATTACTGTCCGCTCGGTTGCCAGCAGCCCGGCCGCTACCGCGGCGGTGAGCGCAAGCAGCGCGAATACGCCGGAGTAATAAAGCAGGAACCGTGCGATGCCCGCTGCGATTCTGGTCAGCTGGCTGTGACCACCGGCGCTGGCAATCGCGGTGGCGAGTGCGGGTATCAGCAGGCTGAGCACTGGCACCGCCAGGATCGCGGCGGAGCGGCCGCGGCCTGGCAGCCTGACCTCGCCCAGTTGCTCGACACGCACGCGGGAGCGGCTGCGCACTGATGCTCTACCAATCCTCGTTCGCAGAGAACGACTTCGCGGTTGATAGTCATGCGGTGCGCCTAGGCGACTTCGCCGGCGCACTGCCCCGCTCGCAGGCTCAAAGATAGCGGATTGATTGCGACAGGACATCGAAACGATAAACAAACCGGAATAAGTGCACGTCAAGGCCGCATAAGGCGTGCCGGCGTCCGCGGGCCGAGCTGTGCCCAGCGCACCTTGACGCGTCACTACGCCGCCGGTTGTGGCGGGAGGGTTGCGACGACCGGATGATCTGAATGGATCTTGCCCAGGCTGGCCGCGCCGCCTGGCGAGCCAAGCTGGGTGAAGAACTCGGAATTGACCCGGTAATAGGACGTCAGCTCGGCAGGAAGGTCGCTTTCAAAGAAGATCGCCCCGACCGGGCAGACCGGCTCGCAGGCCCCGCAGTCCACGCACTCGTCGGGGTGGATGTAGAGCATGCGCTGGCCCTCGTAGATGCAGTCGACCGGGCACTCCCCGATACATGTCCTATCGAGTACATCGACGCAGGACTGCGTGATGATGTAGGTCATCGTGGTACTCCTGTTCGACGTGCACGCCCTGGGTGATGTCGTGCACTCGGAGATGGCAGCGGCGTTACTTCGCCGCCGACAAAGCTAGGACGGCCGCTCGTTCCGGGACACCGACGAATACCCCTTGGGGGACGAGTGACCCCTGGGGTCCCCGCTCGGCACTGGTGCACTCGCTGGCAGCAGTCCGAACGCGTCGGCGACGGCGAACGCCCCGGATCTGTTGCGCACGCCGAGCTTGCGGAACAGCCGCGTCTGGACGTTCTCGACCGTCTTCGGCGCGATCCCTAGCACCCGGGCCGTCTGCCGGATCGAATAGCCCTGCGCCAGGCAGCGGAGGATGTCGCTTTCCCGCGCCGTCAGTTCCGGCAGTTCCAGCCCGCCGCCTACTCCGTCCTCCCACCGTGCGCGCACTGCTCCGATCAGCGGTCGCATCGGCGTCGAGCCGACCACGAGGTAGCCCTGACTCACCATCCGCAGGACCGAGAGGAAGTGATCTTCGATCCGGTCGGCCGGGATGAGCGCGGTGGCTCCGGACGCCAGCGCTTCGGCGAGCTCCGGCGGTTCGACCGGCTTGCTGTGGACCAGGATGGCCGGAATGCCGAGTTCGGCCACCAGATCCCAGTTCCGCTGGCCGGGATCGACCAGGGCAGCTACGATCGGGCCGCGATGCCAGCGCGCCCAGTGTGTCTCGGCCACCGGGCCGTGCTTCCGGATCAGCACGAACGGCAGCTTGCCCGCCATCAGGACGGCGGCTATCTGATCGACCGCGAATCCGTCCTGTCCAGCCACGACTGTCAGCGTCGCGAAGTCTCCGCTGTCATTCGCCCGCCTTCTGGGGGCCGGGTTCGTGCCGCGTTCCAGCATCCCGAGGGAGGCCGCCTTGGACACGGCGTGCGCGCTGCTGCTGACGTCAAGCTTCGCGAAAACGCGGCGCTTGAGATTCTCCACCGTGAGGGGGCTGATCCGAAGCAGTGCCGCCATCTCGCCAACGCTGTGTCCGGAAGCTGTCAGCACGACGATCTCAACTTCCCGGTCGGTCAGGCTGCCGGGAGTCTTCCGCGCATGCCGCGCCTTGCTTGGCCGTAGCAGCGCGATCAGGGCCGCGAGGCCATGCGACTCGGGCACGAGTGAGGTAACGCCGGCGCGGCACACCGCAGCCAGGTCCTGCTCGGATGCGTTCCGGTAGCTCACGATGACGTTGAGATCGGGGAAGCCTCGCATCAAGTCGCGCACCAACGGGGCGATCTCGGCGAGCCTGGGGCCGGCGTCAAGGATCACCACATCTGGCTGGCGCAACTGGCAGAGCGCGAGTACTTCGTCCGCCTCCGCTACCTTGCCCACGACGGTAACGTCCGGCCGGATGGCCAGGCATGCGGACAAGGTGTCGCGGAGCAGCCGACGCGTCGACTGCACGGCTACACGGACGGTGACGCGAGCGGGGGGCGCGGCCATCGTTAGCCCAGTATTCCGGGGTCTCCACAACTAGTGGGGTCTGTGCGGTAGGGGAGTCTACGCCGGGCGAGCCGCTAACAATGGCTAGTTCAACTTATTGAGTAAACCGCTCTGTTACCTAGACGTGATCGCATTCAACGCTTCTGACCTGCACTGAAGCTACTCACTGATTGACGGCCGGACTGCGAATACTGCTCTGACCTGGTCTTGTTAACTGAGCGGCGAGGGACGTCTTCCGGTGATCGCGCTGGCAGCGAACACGCTCGCAGCGCGGCGGGCGCGAGCGGGCCGCTGATGCGCGCATCTGCAGAGATTTTTTGTACAAATCTTCGGATTTATAAAGCTGACTTCACGATTTACCGGAGTCCCCCCAGGGGTTTACTGTCCCCCGAGGGTTATTGGTCCCTTCCGGGCCCGGCTGGCCGAGCCTAGTCTGCCGCCGAGACGATCCAGGTCACGCGAACGGAGACAATGCCATGCGCAACCGATGGTTGGCCGGCCCCGGTCTGGTAGCCGCAGCCGTTGCACTCGCGGCCTGCGGAACCAGCAACAGCCCGTCAGACCCGGCAACGTCTGGCCCGGCGGCGTCCGCGACGCACCAGGCCAATGCGGCAGCAGCAGGCACGGTCACGATCAAGACGATGAGCACGAGCAAGGGAACGGTGCTCGCCACCACGAACGGGCGCACGCTGTACTGGTTCGCCAAGGACACCGCGACGCAGTCGAACTGCGCCGCCTCGTGCGCCACATACTGGCCGCCAGTCACCGGGACGGCGGTTGCCGCGGCTGGCGCAGCGCTGCCGCACGGCTTCGGAACGATCAAGCGCGCCGACGGCCGGACACAGGCAACCTATGACGGCCATCCGCTGTACACCTACTCGGGTGACACAGCGGCACGCCAGGTCAATGGCAACGACGTGAACGCCTCGGGCGGTCTGTGGTGGGCGGTGACTCCATCCGGCACCAAGCTCCGCGCGCGGGCATCGTCCGGTTCCGGCAGTGGTTCCGGCGGCTCGGGCGGCGGCTGGTAACCCTCGCCCGGCGCCATTGCTAGCTAGGCCCCCAAGGGGTTCTCGTCCCCTGGGAGATTCCCGTCCGTATGCGGAAGCTGCCAGAATGATCTAGCTTGAGCGGGCGGGGAGTTAGCTCGAACTCCAGCCTCGTGCTGAGACCAGCCTCCTGGCCTTGGCGCGCTTACCGTCGGAGGCCGCGTGGTGCCGAAGCACCGGAGGTCTGAAATTGAGCCGTCGCTAGCGTCCGTTCATGCGCCAGCGAACACATCCGAATTCTGGACCGACCCCGGCGGGCTCGCCGGGCAGGAATGGGAAGTCTGGCAAGACTGGGGGCCGCCGCCCGCCCTGCATCCTGATCATCCGTCGGCACCGGTGCCGCGGGTTCGGTTGCCCGACGACGGTTACGACAGCGGCAACCGCCGGCCGCATCCCCTCCCGTCGCGCCGCGACCACGCCGGTTACCTGCGGCACGGTGGCCCTGGCTGGCAGCAGCCCACCGACCGCCGCCGGGAAGCTGGCCCGCCGGGGCCATTCCGCGGACCGGCGAACGGCCACCTGCCGAACGGCCACCCGCCGAGCAGGGATTCGCTCTGGACGGCAGGGCAAGTTATCGCTCTGGCCGAAGGCCGGGCGGTCCAGATCGCCGAAGAGGCGCAGGACTATGCGGCCGCCATCCGCCAGGTAGCGGAACGTGAAGCCGCCGCGATCACCCGGCAGGCAGCCGGCCAGGCCGCCATCGTCCGCGAGACGGCCGAACGCGAGGCCGCCGCGATGCGGGAAGCGGCGGAACGCGAGGCCACCGCGATCACCCGGCACGCGACCGGTCAGGCTGCTGAGATACGCGAAGCCGCCGGGCGGGAAGCCGCCGACCTGCGGGCCCGGCTCGACGACATGACGGGCGAGCTGGGCCGGGTAGCCGCGTACGTTACCGAAACCCTTGGCGCTCCAGCCCTGCCAGCGCTTGCCCCGCCACTTCCGAGAATCGCTCCCCCGCCAGCGAGTCCGGCTCCGCCAGATACCAAGCCGGCCAGGCCGGATATCAGGCCTGCTGGGCCGGCCAAGCCTGCTGGTCCCGCAAAGCCTGCGACGGCACCGGCCAAGAAGCCGCCGAAGCCCGGCAGGCAGCAGCAGGCCATGCGCATCGCCACGGCCGCCACGGCCGCGCTGTGCTTGTTCGCCGTCGGCACCGGTGCCGCGGAGATCGGGATGCACGGCTTGAAGTTCTTCGTCTTCAGAGAACAAGGACAAGGCCAGTCGACTGAAGGCCCGACCGACCAGCAGTTTTTGGCTCGGCAGGTTGCTGCGACTCACCACGCTGTGACTCCGAAGGGGCGTCACCACAAGAAGTCACATACCGGACCTTCGAATTCCACCACAACTGGCTAGCCTGCCGAGACAGTCAGGGCCTGAGCAGGTATTCGGAACAAACGAAGGCTAGCGACGACAAGGCGATGGAACCGACGCTAGTTCCTTTGGAAGGAGAAGCTGCGCGATGGCTACTACTAGGAACTACGAGCCAGATCTATACCCCGGCGACGCCACAGATCGATGGACCGAGCAAAAGGAGAGGGCCGAGGACTACGAGCGGTCCGCGGATAGCTACGGCTATCAGCCACGGCGGGCCAAGCGGGTCGACGAATGGATGGAGGTGGAATTCAAGTTCGGCGGCTCGCGGATCAAGCGCAAGGCGGTCGCCCTTGTCCTGCTAGGCGGCCCTGCCCTCGTTCCCCTGTTCTTCTGTCTGCCCGCGCTCTTCACGCTAGACTCCAACACCTTCTCGGTGGCGGTGGACGACGTGCTGGGGACCGGGGCTGAGCTCTGCCTGTTCCTGTGCCTCCTCATCAGTCCCCTGATGACGCTCACTGGACAGCGCTGGTTCTTCCCGCTGCGACGCTGGTACGGAATCATGATGGCGTGCTGCGGTATCGGTGACGCGGTCGCCGCCGGTCTCACTGATACGTTCTCGGGGGGCTTCTTCGCCAAGCTCACCGAGCACACTTTCACGCTGGTGGGACTCATCATGGTGATGCTGGTTATCCCGCTCCTGATCACGGGCAACAAGTGGGCGCAGCGCAAACTCGGCCGGTACTGGAAGCTGCTGCACCGGCTCATCTATGTCATCTGGGGTCTGCTCGCTATTCACCTTCTGACGCTATTCGGATTCCAGCCAGACATCCAAGTAGGCGGTGCTGGTGACGGTGACATTATCTTTCACCAGCGCTTCTACCAGTATTCAGCGTGCAGCATCTTCCTGCTGACTCTCCGGCTGCCGCCGGTAAAACGATGGATCGCCGCTCGTCAACGGGAAGGCCGGGACTGGCTCGTGGTCCTGACAATCACGCCGATTTTCGCGCTCTTCGTGTTCGGGATGGTGTTCCTCATTAACGAGGAGATCTTCAAGGGAATCGACATGTTCAATAACACTCCCAGCGCCGAATAGGCAGTGCTTCGGCATCGCTAGGAGAGCGATTCGATGAGCGAGACGTACGCCAGGCGGAGGCAGGAGCCGACGAATGCGGGCGGCTTCATGCTCGCCGCCATCTCCGTCCTGGCCACCATCGCGGTGATCGCAGGGCTCGTCTATGCCACGGGAGTCGGCGCGCGGCGTAAAGCCTTGCTGGCCGCCGGCGATTGCGCGCCCGTGCCCGGCCTGGTGGTAACCGGTCTGGACTGTACAACCGAGCAGCAGCTAGCCGGTGAGTACACGAAGATCACGACGCCGGCCGTTCAGCAGCTGAATGCCGACGTAGCCGCCTATACCGCCAGCGAACGGCACGATCTCGCCGCGGCCGAATCGGCCCTGATGGCGCAGGTGACGTTGGCGCAAGCGCTTGATAAGAGCCTGATGCGATTCCCGTTCCCGGCTGCGGTCGCCCCTCAGGCCAAGGCCCTGATGCAGGCTATCGATGTACGGGTCAAGCTGACCGCCGAGCAAGCGCGGTCATCCTCACTCGGACAGTTGCGGTCGTTCAACAGCCGGATTCAGACTGCCAGCGCTGCTGTCAGGACCGACATGAAGCTCGTCCGCAAGGCTCTGTACACCCGGCCAACCGCGGATCAGGAGCCTTGATTGAGGCCCGCGGGTCAGGCGAGCCGGGATCGTCAGGTCAGATGCTAAGCCGCAACGCGGCGCGCGCTTCGGCCTCGACCGCGGCAACCGCCTTGCGGAGCAGCGGCAACCCGGCGCTCAGGGCCTACGCGTGGGTCCGAGCGATGGACGCCGAAGGCATCACCGAAGCTGCTGAGCTGTCCGTCCTGGCCAGCAACTACATGAACGCAGAGCTTATGACAATCAGAGGTGTCACCCGGTCGAGCCGGCGAGATGTGGTCGAAGGAAGACATTGACGAGTGGATCACGGTCCTCCGGCATGTCTGCGCCGAGGCCTGTCAGCAGCCCGAACTGGTGCGGTCGGCGCCGCACAATCGGGTGACCCACAGGGTCGTCCGGACCAGGCTGGATGATGCCGATTACTGGGCAACCACATGGCGCGCTTACCAGCGCAAGCGTTGGCAACGTCTCCGGTGGCCGCATCGGCGAGTAAATCTGAGGTGCGGCGCACTACGCTGACCGTGGCCGTACGAGGCGGCCAGCCGAGCTGTCGTCGGCAACTTAGCACCCGAAGTTGCCCCTTGATGCTGACCTTATCTGCCGGTACGCGAGATTCCAGAGGACCGTTTCGAGTGCTAAGTCAGCCGCGCGGCACGAAAGAATGTAGTGGTGACCGCCGAGACTGAGCAGCAACGCAAACGGCGGGAGGAGTTGCGATGTCTGTTCGACGGCGTCGCCGGGCTGTATAACGCAACTCGCCAGGGCTATCCCGCCGAGATCGTCGATGCGGTGTGCGCTGAGGCGGGACTTGGCCCGGGCGCCGAGGTGCTCGAGATCGGCTGCGGCACCGGTCAGCTCACTCGCGACCTAGCCGGCCGGGCATTCAATCTGACCGCCATCGACATCAGCCCGGCGATGATCGAGGCTGCCCGGTCCAACGTGGCAGACCCCATGACGCGGTTCCAGGCGAGCTCGTTTGAAGATTTCACCGGCAACGGTCCTGTCGATCTCATCGTGTCAGCCACGGCCTTCCACTGGGTCGATCCCGCGGTCGGACTAGCCAAAGCCGCGCGGCTGCTACGGCCGGGCGGCTGGCTGGCACTGCTGAGCACCGAAGAGCGCTACCCCGAGCCGCTGCGGACACGACTGCGGGAGTTGTGGACGAGGTACAGCCGCCGCACCGTCAGATCAGCCGTCCAGCCCGCGTGGGTCACGACCCTGCAGGAGACGGACCTGTTCGGGGAAACGGTCGAGCTATTGCACACCCGGGCGCTGCGGCTTCCCGCGGAGGCGGTCCTCGGAGTCGAGCGAACGCGCGCGACGTTCCTCAGCTACAGCGAGCACGACCAGGCGGAGTTCGCCTCGGGTCTCAGCGCACTCCTCGAGCCGGACTCCCACATCGACGTCGTCCAGGAGACCATTCTGTCTATGGCGCCAGCAGCCATCGCGACGACAGCACCTCGCAGATGATCTAGGACGCGGCACCGGACTCTTAGCGATGCTCAGCGAACCGCGGACAGGGCCGACGAAGCGATGCCGGAGGACCGGGGTGCGGCCAAGACCAGCCCGCTCGTGCCGATGACAGCGTTTCCATGCGACTGGCCGGCACTATGGTCGGCCGACGGACTCGACTCTAAGTGGGCGGTCCGGGAGTGGCGGGGTGGTGGCTACAGTGGGTCAGCAGGCTATTTCGCCGCCGGCGGCGACGTGCGGCCACCGCGCAGCCCTGCGAGACTCCGCCTCTCCCAGCCCACGTCGTTTCGGGCACGCCGCAAGGCTGGAACTGTGCCCGTTTGCATCTGATGCGCGAGAATTGCAGCGCTGTGATGGAATTCTGCTTCTTGCTTGTCGTTATAATGGCGCCTGAGGATAGCTGTAAGCCGACCGATCTGGCTTGCGTAAACAAGTCGGCGAGCGCACGCCAGCGAGAAAACCATTGTCTCGGGTGCAAGGTCGCTCACGAAGTTACCGCTCGCGGCTCACCGGTGCTGACGCGGTCATGCTGCCGCGGCAGACCGCTACGTTGAGCTGCGCCTGCGGCTCGATCCCTCCGCTGACACAAGGCAGCGACCTGGCATCAATTAGGCGCATACTGACAGGGAAGTCGCACAAAGGCAGCCTCACGAGCTATGGCGCTCGACTGCGCTGGATGTGACGCGGAGGGGATAAGCTGATGGATATTTCGGCTGATGCGACCATTGTAGAAGCATTAAGACTTTCAAATATCGACCCGTCCTATCGGGACGTTCAGCGCCACGTGCTCGACCAGGTCCTGGCGACGGCAAGACTCACCGCATCCGACGTGCTTGGTATCTCGCAGGCCGAGGTCAGTCTCAGACCTGATGGCTCCTCGATGGGGACCAAAGCGATGCTGGTGGTGGTCGCCAAGTCCGGGATCGCGATGGCCGAGCAGAAGGGACTGCTGGCCAGGCGCGTAGATGTGCAGACCATCTCCTACAAAAGCATGTCGGGTGCCGTAGCGGATGAGAAACTCTATGCTCTGCGCCGCGGGGAGATGGCCATCCAGGCCATGACGGGTGGTTCTGTCCCGCTGTTCCGCGTGGGCTGGAACTGGTCTCAGGGCGGCCCCGTGACCGCATCACAGGCCGCTGCCGAGCGCGACCGGATGCTGGCTGTCATCCAGCGGGCGGTCCGTGGCGAGTGGGATGCCATTAGACCAGCGGCTGAGCCGGCTGCGGGACGGGCGGGCTCGCAGAAAGCACACCTGATGGACTGGGCCGCGGGTTTGTTCCACGAAGCGGGCATATCCCCGGTCCGCGAGCATGTGGAGAGCGTGGCCAGGACCGCGGCTGTCGCGCTGTTCGTGTCGCGTGTGGTGGCCTTCGCTGATTCGCGGCCGCTGCCGTCACTGCAGGAGTACTGCCGGAACCTGCCTGGCGAACTCCCGGCCCGGTTCGACCAGTTCGATGAGATCTACGCAACGTGGATCCGGCTGGCCGCCGAAGAAGCGTTCCCTGCGCCGGACCAATCCAGCCCGGAATACCTGCGGATTTACCGGCGGCACCAGGAACTAGTTGACCACGCTATCAACAAGTGCCTAGCTGACAGCAGGGATAGCTTCCTGCAGGGTGTCCGCGACGACTACGGCCAGGCCGACGCCGCTGCGAGCCAGGCAGCCTCAGGCGGGCCGCGAAGTGATCCAGCGCAGCAGTCATTGTCGGCGTGGGAAGTCCTGAAGAGCCGCGGCCGCCAGGCGCAGCAGCACATCAACCCGCTTGCGCTGCAGCACGGAATCGAATCGGTGCAGGGAGCCCTCACCGAGTCCGGTGTTGCCAAGATCGATAAGAGTACAGGCCGGATGAGGATCAAGAAGACTGGCATTGCCCGGGCCGCCGTCCAGCCAACCAGAGCCATGCGCAAAGCAGTCGAGGGCGCCGCCTTCACCGACCACCTCAGGGCCTATAACGAAAGCCTGGCAGGGCGGCAAGCAAACCCTGACGCGGAGGATGGCCAGATCGGACCGCTCGCGGCGGAACTGGCCCGCTACGGGCAGGCCCGATGGACCGGCGAGCTCACGCCTTTTGACGCCACCCCGTTCGACGAACGGCTCGCACCGATGACGCTCGATCAGCTGCGAGGGTGGGTAAGCAGGCTGAGCCCGGTGGCCATCTCAGCCGGCGGCTGGGCGGTGCTAGGAGCCGAATATGTCGTGATGCCGCGCGACGGGCAGTTGAAGGATCTGCCCGCCTACCGAGCGATCATCACGGCCGCCCTCGACTTCCAGCGCGACTCCGGCGTCTGGGAGTCCCAGCTGGCTCCGCAAGAGCTCGTCTTCTGGCACCAAGGTCATGGGGATGAACCATGGCTGCCCCGGCGCGAGCCACCATTGCGCGAGGCGGCGGTCATCACGCCGCTGCCGGTCGGGCAAGAGCGCAGGATTGCGGTCATGACGATGCACGCAGATTCCAGCCAGGTGTACGTGAGCCACCCCGACCCCGATCGATATATCGCCATCGTGGAGGCTCCGGTCGAGCGGGGCAGTAACCGCGGACGGGTCCGCAACGAGGCCGATTCCGCGGGAAACCTGTACGACCTCTATCTCAAGGTCAGTCAGGCAATGATGCTGCCGAATCACTGGATGGACTTCGAGTTTGGCCTCTTCCTGCCTTTCCCTGCCCCTCGCATCTGAGCTGGAGACCGCGCTGCTGCTCAGCGCACTCCTGGCCACGGCAAGGACTACTAACAGGGACACCGTGCGGATTACATGACCACCGAACCCGCCAGTCCCCGTATCCGCTGTCCACGCCGGGACCGGCAGCGGGCTCGGCTAAACGACTGCAGACGTGAACGGCGCCTGCCCCGGCAGAATCGATCGCTCAGCCCTGGCTGACCGCTGCGGCCACCTGCTGTCCGTTATCGGCCTGGAGCACCTGCATCCCGAGCGGGCCGCCCATTTGCGTGCTCGGGCAGGCGGGCGGATTCCACCCGGTCCGTGTCACCGCAGCGAGACACACCATCTTCCATCTGCCCAACGGCGCGGTCACGAAGGCCGGCGTCCGGTAGTTAGTAAGTCGCGCTTCTCATCAGGAACCTTCTCGAAGTACCAGGCCGCTCAACGCGGCCAGCATCGCCACCGCCGACGGACGCGAACAGCGGACCACTGCGCGGGTCCAGCGGACGACCCGCCCGACCAGAACCGGGCAACCTTAAGCACGTCGTCGCACCGTCGGCCGGTCTGACGCACCTATGACCGCAGAGTCGTGCCGCCGATAGATCGCGCATTCCCGACGGTCGACACTGTCGGCGGACCAGCCAGATGCTCCCAATCTTTGCAGCCAGTGATACGCAACTCGGTCCAGCTCGCCGCGAAGGGTCGGATAGCCGCTGGATCGGGGTCAGCAACGGGGGCGCGCAAGCACATGCTGCTCGTCGCAGACGGGATTGGCTAGGCACCGGCCGGACGTTCCGTGGTTGCTAGGTGTTCGTCCTGACCCAGTCGGTTGTGCGCTCCTGGCCGGTGCCCGTCTGGATCGTCCGTCCACTTAGAACGCATGTCAAGGGCCGGAGGTACGCGACTGTCCGGTGGTCCTCAGAAGATCGCTGTCACTCCAAAGGTGCGGCATTCCGGAACTGCAACCGGAGTTGCTTGCGCCGAGCCGGTGATGTCTGGGCTAGCACAGGGTATTGCCATGCCCTGTAGACCCGCATAATGCCGATGAGCGTGCGCTCAGTCAACTGCTCGTGGAGCCTTCCATGCGAGCCGCCATCCGACCGAACTCACTTTGGAGTCCGGCTCGGTTCCGACCATGCTTCGTCGCCTCCTGAGCCTGGTGCTCGACGGCGCGGAGGATCCACGATGAGGCCGAGGAATCGCGGCACTGACTGGACCCCCTCGATCCCACCCTGTAGAACGCTGCCATGGGAAAAGAATCGATGGGACGATCCGTGGCTCGCGTGCTGTGCGCGCTCGCGCTGATAGCCGTAGTGGTCATCGTCGACACCCTGTTCTTTAGGCACAACGCCGCGGAGAGGTGGATAGCCAACGTCGCCATCGTTCTGGTGTTCGCGGCGTTCGGTTTCGTGATCTTCCGGGGATCCGATGGCAGCAAGGATGATTCCCCGTCGGCTGCACCCGGTGCATGATCAAGACCAGCCCGAGCCTAAGCCTGCTGTTTTCGCCAGCGGAGACGCGGTCTCGTCGCATAGGCAAACATCCGCATCTGGCCGCGGCGGCCACACCCGCCAGCCTGAGGCCTCAACCAGGGCTAGCTCGTCCGGGCCGGTCGGACGCCAGAGCGTGATCGTCTCGGCGCTCTCACTCACCGGCTCATGATGCCCGCAGCTGAGACTCGTGGCCAGTCAGATCTGCCAGCCTCCATGGGCCCGCCGAACATCCGGTCAGGCCGCGACGGGCTACTTGCGGCTGCCGGTCAGGCGACGGCGATCAGGATGTGCGGGTTGTCGGCCGGGTTCAGCCACCCCAGAACGGCGTCGAGCTCGGCATTGGGTAGGGCCACGCAGCCTTCGGTGTACCCGACTGCCATGTCGTCGTGGAGGAAGATGCCGGCTCCGTTGTCCGGCGGGCTGGGCATCTTGATATCGATGAAGTGCTGGTAGGGCTGAATCTCGGTCCAGAGGGCTTCGGAATCAGCGCCGTAGGGCGGGGTGATCGTGCAGGGCACGTGCTGGAAGGTGTCGTAGGTCGAGCTGCCGGGCTGCTCGTCCCACCAGTCACCACACACCAGGTGGTGGTAGGGGTAGCGGCTTGTCGGGCTCACCGTCGAGTTGCCGTAGATAGTGCTGCCGAACGGGAACAAGCCAGTCGGCGTGGCCCAGTCGCCGGGCACACGCTGCGCGATGGGTAGCAGGCCGCCGTGGCCGGTCTGGGCGCGGAAGGGCTGCGCGGGCTGGCCGGCAAACGACACCGGGGTCCAGCAGCCGCCGGCTGACTTTGCCCAGGCCGTCAAGACCGCCCACCTGCTCGCCCGCGACCGGGCGACGACGGTGACCAGCTGCGCGCCGCTTCCGGTGTCAGCGACCTGGTTCGGGTCGATGCCGTACGTCGCAGCTGAGTACTGCGCGCAGCGCGATGTGGCAGCCGGGGCCGGAGAAGCCGTCGGGGGCAGTGAAGAACCCGTTGCCCTGACAGGTGCCGCAACCGCAGTCATCCGCGGTGTGGTAGCGGCCGGCGGAGTCGCAGCGGGTGACGGCGCCGCTGACCCGCACCCCGTGCACAGCCAGGTCAACAGCAGACAACTCGCGCCGATAAGAGACTTCGCTCCCATCCTCCGAGCATGCCGCGCATCCTCGATGAAAGGATTGAAAGTCCCCGACTGCTTCGAGAACCCGTCAACTTCAGAGATCAAAGCGAAACTTCGACGCCCTCTCGTGCCGCGGTGGGCCCTATGCGAAATGCTCGAGTTCGGCTATGGCGGTCTCGAGGTCGTCTGCCCCTCCTTGCTCAACTATCTGTGCAAATAGCGGATCGCGCGCCGCCAGGTCGCGCAAGCTCGTGACGTGGGCGTGGATCCGCGCAGTCACGACCTCCAGGAAGGCTGGCGGTGAGGCTGTCCAGC
This sequence comes from Streptosporangiaceae bacterium, assembly GCA_035507615.1. Taxonomy (GTDB): domain Bacteria; phylum Actinomycetota; class Actinomycetes; order Streptosporangiales; family Streptosporangiaceae; genus JAJYUU01. Next base: position 15,846 of record DATJNX010000007.1, on the reverse strand, counting down.
CGTACTCGGCCAGGAACAGCAGCAGCCGGCGCGCCCGGTCCTCGAAGTCAGTGAAGCCTTCCCGGGCGACGACGTGCCGGGCATGCAGCGGCACCCAGCTGAACGCGGCGAACGCCACGTCCCAGGCCGGGCTCACCGGCCCCGCCATGTCCCAGTCGAAGAACCCCGCCAGCCTGCTGTCGCGCCACACCGCGTTATACGGAGCGGCGTCGTTGTGCCCCACGATCAGTCCCGGAGCCCACTGCCCGCCCATCCGCCACACCGCGCCCGGCGGCGGGGCGAAGTCCGCGACGGCGCGATGGAAGCTGCACATCCATCTAGCGACCTGCGTCAGCGTGTCATCGGCGTGAACCCATCCCGGCCACGGCCGCATGTTGCCCACCGTCTCGCCGACCAGGAAAGTCAGCACCTCCCGTCCCTGCGAATCCAGCCCGAGCGGCCTGGGGCTGCCGGCGAAGCCTTTGCCCGCCAGGTGCGCCAGCAGCGCATGTACGGCCGGCGTCCACGGGCCGGCGGCCCGCCGCACGGTATCGCCCACCCGCACCGCCCCGCCAGCATTGCCACCGTCCAGACGAATCTCCACCACGCCAGTGTGCCGCCAAGCAAGCAAGCGGGCATCCTCACATCAGGTTGAGAGGGTCTGCGTCAGGCTCGGACCGACACGTCGGGCACCGACGCGTTTCCGCGGAGTCACACTGCCTGCGGGTTGGCGTCCGCGGGGCGGTGCAGCGGCCTCTTCCAGAAGAAGGTGTGGTACCCGGTCTCGCCCCGGTGGGCGAAGTCAACGGCTAGCAGTTCCCAGCCCTCGCGGGCCATGTTGTTCATGTGGCGCGTCAGGGAATCGGGGTTGTGCGCACTCTGGGTGCAGAAGTACTCGAGCTCCGCCATCTCCCGAGCGTATCCCCGGCCCTGGCTTTGCCCAATCCGGTAATGACGCTTACGAGCCGTTGACCATTGCGAACAATCGCTGCGAATTGTCAGCGTGATGATCATTCGTGTGCGACCTTATGAGCATCGCGATGGCATGCCTGACATCGCTCACGGCCGGTCGGGATTCCGCGCCACTGGCGCTGGGGGGAAGGTTGCTATGGGCGGACAGCGCGCAACGCCGCTGATCGGAGCGCTCATCCTGTCGCTAGCCGGAGTGGCGGCGCTGCCTGCCGCGACGGCATCGGCAGCCTCTGCGGCATCGTCGGCCGCGACGGCATCGCAGGCCAGCCAAGCGGTCCCGCACGGAACGCGGACCATCGAGGCCGCTCCCCGCATTCCGGCCGGCGCCAGAGCGGTCGGCGCTGTCACGCCGACCGCCGAGATCTCCGCCGACCTCGTGCTCAAACCACGCGACAACGCCGCGGTCACCCGGTTCATCGCGGCTGTCACCGACAAGAACTCGCCGTTGTTCCGGCATTACCTGCCGGCCGGCGCCTACGCCAGCAGGTTCGGCCCATCCGAGGCGACTATCGCCGCCGCCACATCGGCACTCAAGGCCGGCGGCCTACGGGTGACCGGCATATCGACAGACCACTTGCTGATCCATTTCCGCGGAACCGCCAGCAGGATCGGCGCCGCGTTCCACACCACGCTGGAGAGCTACCGGCTGCGCGACGGCTTCGTCGGCCGAGCCACCACGTCGGCCGTCCGCGTGCCAGCGAGCATCGCCGGCTCGGTAACCGCCGTGCTCGGCCTCGACAACCTGGTGCAGGAGCAGCCCGCCGGCCTGGTGCGCGCTCCCGCCTCGGACCGCGGCAAGATCCGCGCGGCCGGGACAGCAAACTTCAGCTACCCAGCCGGAGCGCCCAGGCCGTGCAAGGCCGCCACGGCCACGGCGACCAGTTACGGCGGGCTGACCGACGATCAGATTGCGCACGCTTACGGCGCGTTCGGGCTATACGGCAGCGGCGACTTCGGAGCCGGTCAGCACATCGCGATTTACGAACTCGAGCCGTTCGCGAAATCGGATGTCCAGACGTTCGACACCTGCTACTTCGGCGCGAAGGCGGCCCGCCAGATGCTCCGCCGCCTGCATGTGTACTCGGTCGACGGCGGCCAGCCAGCCGGCTCAGGCAGCGGTGAGTCAATACTCGACGTAGAAGACGTGTCGGCGATTGCGCCCGGCGCGACGATCGACGTCTACGTCGGGGTGAGCCCCGGCTCTGACGGCACGATCTACGACCCGGTCGACCCGTACGCCGCGATGATCGACGCCGACACCGACCAGGTCATCAGCACTAGCTGGGGATTGTGCGAGCAGGCTGTCCAGGCCGGGCAGCCCGGCCTCCAGGCGGCGGAGAACCTGCTGTTCGAGCAGGCGGCCGCGCAGGGCCAGTCGGTGTTCGCCGCCGCCGGCGACAACGGCTCCGACGACTGCAACACGTTTGAGACCGCTACCCCGGCAGCCGGCCAGAACCCGCTGTCCGTCGACGACCCGGGCAGCCAGCCTTACGTCGTAGCGGTCGGCGGTACCACCATCGACGACGCGGCCACCCAGCCGCCGGCTGAGCATGTCTGGAACGACGGCGCCGATGGCGGCGGCGGAGGCGGCGGGATATCCCAGTCCTGGGTGATGCCGTCCTGGCAGCAGGCGTCGGCCGTGCCGGGGATCGCTCAGCCGGGCGGCGCCACTTACGCCGCTGCGAACCAGGTGGAAGGCGAGTTCGGCTACCAGCCAGGTTTCTGCCAGGGAACTGTCTCAGACGCCACGTCCTCGACGCCGTGCCGGCTCGTTCCCGACGTCTCGGCACAGGCCGACGAGTTCACCGGCGCGATCACGATCTACCAGGCGGCGTTCGGCGGCTGGACCACCATCGGCGGCACCTCCTCAGCCACGCCGATCTGGGCGGCGACGCTAGCCCTGGTCAGCGCGTCGTCGGCGTGCACACCGACCCACGGCGTCGGGTTCGCCAGCCCGCTGCTCTACGGCGTCGCATCCAGCCCCAGCGCGTACAGCGCGTCGTTCAACGACATCACGACCGGTGACAACGATGTTTACGGACTCGACAACGGCCTGGTGTACAACGCCGCGAAAGGTTACGACCTGGCGTCCGGACTCGGCTCGCCGCGGCTCACTGGCCCGGGCGGCAGCGCCGGGCTGGCCTACTACCTCTGCAGCTACGGCGGCGCCACGACCAGGCCCGTGGTCGACGCGGTGGCGCCGAACGAAGGGAGCGTCAGCGGCGGCACTGGCATAACGATCACCGGCAGCGGCTTTGAGTCCGGCGGCGTTCCTGACGTGGCCGCGGTCCAGGTCGGCTCCGCCCGGCTGACCGCCGGCGACTTCGACGTGATGTCACCGACCGAGATAACCGCAACCGTGCCGCCCGCGAGCGAGGCCAACCCGCCGTTCGCGCCGTCGCCGCAGGACGGCGCCGGGCCGGCCGACGTGATCGTGACGCTAACCGACGATCAGTCCAGCATGCCCGGCCCGGACTCGGTCTTCGAGTACACGGACACCACCTCGGGCAGCGCGGTTCCCAGCGTGACCGGCGTGATCCCGTACGGCGGTCCGGAGACCGATCCCGGTCCGGTGACGATCCTCGGCTCCGGTTTCACCGGGGCTAACTCGGTCACCTTCGGCGGCGTCAGCGCCACGACCTTCACGGTCGACAGCCCGAATCGGATCACCGCCACCCCGCCTGCCTACTCCCCCGGCACCACCTGCGCGCCGCTGCCTGCCACCGGCGTCTACGCCGGCGAGAACGCTGTGAACGACATCTGCCAGGTGCAGGTGCAGGTCACCAACCCAGCCGGGAGCAGCAGCCTCGGGCAGATACTGCCGCCCGACGAGGGACCGGTTACGCTGAACTCGCTCGGCGTGCTCGTGCCTCCGGCTGGCTGTGGCTGCGAGATCGCACAGGCCCCGACCGAGTATGACTACGTGCCGCCGCCGGCGATCACCTCGGTCTCCACATCGACCGGCGGGGCAGCGAGCCTCGCAAGTGAGAACGGCGGCACGGTCATCACCGTGCACGGCACCGGGCTCAATCCGCTCACCGTCGACTGGGCCAGCTTCGGGCCAGCTAGCCAGGAGGCCTCACAAGACACCAGCTTCGTCTTCATGACCGGCACCGAGATGCAGATCACCGCGCCGCCGGAGCCAGTCACGACCGGCCCGGTCACCGTCCCGTTCAGCGTCAGCACGCTCGGCGGGCAGTCGGCCGCCGCGACCGTCAGGTACGCGGGCATACCACGCGTTACCAGCGTGGCGAACACGCGTAGCCACAAGACCCTGAACGGCACTTACGGCGCCCCGGACACCGGCGGGACTTCGCTTGCGATCAGCGGCAAGGGATTCACCGGCCAGCTCGTCAGCGCCGAATTCACCGACGTCCAGTCGCCGTTCTCAACCGGCACCCAATACACCTTCAGTGTTGCCAGCTACCGGAGCCTCAGCACGCAGACCGTGCAGCAGAACCCGGCTCTGGTCAACGTCCAGCTCTGCACCGTCACCGGATGCAGCCCGCCGGTCAAGGCCGGGAAGCTCTACCTGTATCCGCCTGGTAACCCGCACGTGAGTTCGCTGTCGCCGTCGTCCGGCAAGCCGGCCGGGGGGACGAAAGTGACCATCGGCGGCCGCAACCTCGGCTGCGCGATCGGCGTGTTCTTCGGCAAGGTGAAGGCCAGGTCGTTTGCCCGGACCGCGGCCCTGCTCGACTGCGGCTCGACGATCACGCTGACCGCTACCTCACCAAAGGGGAAGGCGGGTGCGAAGGTGCCGGTCAGCGTCGAGACGGTCGAGAGCTACTTTGCCAACGCGGGTCATGGCACCAGCAGCGCCAGGTTCACCTACAAATAAGAACGGCCGTGCAGGAAACGGGCACGTCCCGGCGGACTGCTCAGCCAGGGTCGCAGTAGCCGGGCCGGCTGATCTACGGTTGCTGCGTGACTGACCTGTGCATGCAGGAAGCGATCGCGCTGGCCGGGATGCTGCGCCGCCGGGACGTGGCAGCTCGCGAGGTCGTGGCGGCGCACATAGCCCGGATCGAGACCTTCGACCCGGCTGTCAACGCCGTCGTTACCCGCACGTTCGAGGCGGCCATGAGCCAGGCGGCGGACGCGGACGAAGCCATCGCGCGCGGCACGCCGGTCGGCCTGCTGCACGGCCTGCCGGTGGCGCACAAAGACCTGGCCGAGACCGCGGGGGTCCGGACCACTTACGGTTCGCCGCTGTTCGCGACCAACGTTCCGGAGCGCGACGCGCTCGTCGTGCAGCGGATGACGCACGCGGGCGCGATCAGCCTGGGCAAGACCAATGTGCCCGAGTTCGGTGCCGGTTCGCACACTGTGAACCCGGTGTTCGGCGCTACCCGCAACCCTTATCACCTGGGCCGTAGCGCTGGCGGCAGCAGCGGCGGAGCGGCTGCGGCGCTGGCTGCGCGCTTCATCACTCTGGCCGACGGGAGTGATCTAGGCGGGTCGCTGCGCAATCCTGCCAGCTTCTGCAACGTCGTCGGGCTACGGCCGAGCCCGGGCCGCGTGCCTAACTGGCCGCTTGCCGATGTCGCTGATCAGTTTTCCGTGGTCGGGCCGATGGGGCGCACCGTCAGCGATACGGCGCTGCTGCTGTGCGTGCTGGCCGGGCCGGATGCGCGGGTGCCGCTGGCGCTCGATTCGCCGCCGCCCGCGATTGCCGACCCGGCACAGATCGGCGCCGTGCTCGACCGGGACCTGCGCGGCCTGCGGATCGCGTGGAGTACGGATCTCGGATTGCCCGTCGAGCCGGAGGTGCTCGAGGTGCTGGCTCCTGCGCGGCAGGTCCTAACCGGGCTTGCCGGGCCGGCCGGCTCAGTTACTGACGCGGCGCCGGACCTGTCCGGGGCGGACGAGCTGTTCCGCACGTTCCGGGCGTTCGCGTTCGCAACATTCCGGCGGGACTTGCTGACTGCTGCTCCGGATCTGATCGGCCCCAATGTCACCTGGAACATCCAGCGGGGCCTGGAGCTCACTACGGACGACCTGAGCCGGGCTACGGTGCTGCGTGCCGGGCTGGCCGAGCGGATCAGTGCGTTCTTCGCCGATGTCGACGTCCTTGCCTGCCCGGTGAGCCAGGTCGCGCCGTTCGATGTGAACCTCGACTGGGTGCACGAGATCAATGGCCGTCCGCTGGAGACCTACCTGGACTGGATGGCGTCCTGTTACCTCATCTCGGCGACAGGCTTGCCGGCCATCAGCGTGCCCGCGGGCTTCACCGCGGACGGGCGGCCGGTGGGGCTGCAGCTGGTTGGCAGGCGCCGGGGCGACTGGGACCTGCTCGCGGTGGCTCGCGCGTTCGAGTCGGCTACCGGGTACGCGGCGCGGGTACCGGAGTCTGCGCCGTCGCTAGCCGGGCCATCACCGTCGCAACCGGGACGTTAGTCAACATCGGCTGCGGATTGCCGGCGAACGAACCAGAATCTGATACATGACGTTACGTGCTGACGAGATAGCGCATAGTTACAGGGTCAATCTGGATCGCGCGTGGGAGCGCTTCGCCCGGCCCATTCCCAACGGCTCGATCGCCGGGGATAAGGCCGAGTGGGACGGCATCATCTTCGAGATCGCCGATGCGGTGCAGCCGAGCAGAACGAGGGTTCCCGGGCGGCACGCCCGTCGGGGTGCGTGAGCGACGCCGGACCGGGCGCGGGGCCGGCCGGGCGGCGGACGCAGACACCGCGGCAAGCTGCCAGCGATCTCCGGGCAGCTCGGTCAGAAGTGCTGGGTGAGGCTGAACCAGTTGCCCGAGTCATCGCGAAACACGGCTTCGACGCCGTACGGGCGCTCGGCCGGCTCTTGCACGAACGTCACACCACGCTGGGACAGCTCTTCGTAAGTCTTACGGCAGTCGTCGGTCTGCCAGACGCCGCCGCCGAACGCGCCTTTCGCCACAAGGTCGCGTAGCTGCCGGGCGGTCTCCTCGTCGTGTCCCATTTCTGGCGCGGCCAGGATGAACTCCAGGTCTTGCTGGCCGGGCGGAGATACTGTCAGCCAGCGGAAGCCCTGCCCGGCGCCAGCGAAGTCCGCGCCCATCTCAACGTCGTTGCGGACCGTGAAGCCGAGAGTCTCGGTGTAGAACTGCTTAGCCGAGTTCTGGTCGAGCACCAGCACGCCGGCGTGCGAAAGCTTGCTGATCATGTCTTGTCTCCCTCGATGGGCTCCATCCGCTCCGTCCGCGCTGACGCTACCGGCGCCGAGTCGCCGGCGGCTTCTCCGCGATTGCGCATTGCCGGCCGCGGCGCGTCCCACATCAGGACCATGCAGCCAGGTACCGGCGGCGGTCCGCCTTGCTCGGCAGCCCGGCGCTGGTACTCAGAAGGGGAGCATCGGAGCAGCTCGGAGAACCTCGAGCTGAACGAGCCGAGACTGGCGAATCCGACGAGGAAGCACACCTCCGTCACCGTCAGGTTGGCCGTGCGGAGCAGTTCGCAGGCGCGTTCGACCCGTCGTCGCGACAGGTAGTCGCCTGGCGTCGCGCCGTAGGCTGCGCGGAACGCGCGGATGAAGTGGTAGCGGGAGTATCCGGCCTGCGCGGCCAGGGCTGTGACGTTGACTGCAGTGGCAAAGTCGCGGTCGATCAGGTCCCGGGCGCTGCGCAGGCTAACGAGCCGGGTCGTGTCTGGCGAACGGCTCACTGGCCCAGCGTAGGCCCAGTACGCAAGTCGTGATCACGAAGCATTTCCGTCGCCGCCGACGGTTTTCTTACGTCCTGCCGATGAGCGCCGGAGTTGACAGCCGAGCACTCCGTACGCTACTAAGTACCACTTAGTAAGCGGTGCTTAACAGCTGGGGTGAAGCGCATGCACGGCAGGTTCGACGAGCTGGGCCGGTTCGCAGACCCTTCGCTGCTCATCCTGACCAGCCTGGCTGACGGGCCCAAGCACGGGTACGCGATGATGACCGACATTGCCGAGTTCAGCGGCGTGCAGATGGAGCCAGGCACGCTGTACGGCGCGTTGTCGCGGCTGGAGCGCCGTGGCTGGGTGCGTCCGCTGGCAGTGGACGAACGCCGGAGGCCATACGAGATCACCGCAGCCGGCCAGGATGTGCTATCCCAGCAGCTTGCCAGCATGCAGCAGATCGTGCGGGTCGGCCGCCAGCGCACCGCGATGGCCTGAGCCGTCAGATGACGCAAACGCTGGCCGCCCGGCTATCCCAAGCCTTGATCGGCTGCTACCCGCGCCGCTGGCGGCAGCGCTACGGCGATGAGCTGCTTGACGTGCTCGATCAGCACCACGCTGGCCCGCGGACCGTGCTCAACCTGGCGGTCAGCGCGCTGAGCACACATCTGGACCCGGCATACCGCATGGAGGGTGTTGAAATGAACCGCCTGCGCCGCATCGCGCTGATATCTGCCGCCGTCGTTATCCCGATCGCACTGATCGCAGTGCCGTTCGGCGTGTTCATCGCTGACCAGAACTGGAAGGACAGCCACTGGCACATAGGCATCTCAGGCGGCGTCGATGCCATGGCGTTCTCCCCCGATCAGCACATGCTGGTCACAGCTACCTCCGGGGCTTATGACGGCCTCGACACTCTGTGGAACGTGGCCAACCCAGCCCGGCCGAGCAAGCTGGCCAGCTTCGAGGGCGGCGCGCCGACGACGCTGTCCCCCGACGGCCGCACGGTCGTGACCGTCTCCTTCACCGATCAGCCAGTCATGTGGAATGTGGCCAACCCGCGGAAGCCGGCCAAGACAACGACGCTGCAGACCGGTGACAGCAGCCTGCTGTGGGGAGAAGCGTTCTCGCCGGACGGTCACGTTCTGGCCGTCGCATACACCGACCGGCTCTACCTGTGGAACGCCGTCAATGCCGCCAGGCCGGTGCTGGTGCGCACGCTGGCCGACCCGGTGACGCCACCCGCTCCGGATGGCTGCGGTCAGCCGTGCCAGGCCCCCGACCCCTTCTACCAGGGCGACATCGCATTCTCACCCGACGGCCGCCTGCTGGCCGCTACCGCCGGCAGCGATCAGATCGCGTTGTGGAACGTGGCCGATCCGGCCCGCGCTGTCCGCATCGCGACCATGCCAAGCCGGTCAGGTTTCATCGACGCCCTCGCCTTCTCGCCTGCGGGCAACCTGCTGGCTGCCATCAGCTATGGCGGCACCGTCAGTTTGTTCAGCCTCGCCGATCCCGCCCGTCCCGCCCGGACCGCAACGATGCCGACGCTTCCGGCCGCGCAGCTGGCCGCAAACCCCTGTTCCTGCTCCAGCGCCGTCTACACGCTCGCTTTCACTGCTGACGGGCGAACGCTCACAGGCGTCGCGAGCACCAGCATTCCGCCAAAGCCGATCGTCACTCCGAACGCGCAAACTGCAACGCTGCCGATCCGGGACTACGTCTTCGTATGGAACGTGAGCGACCCGCACTCGGTCACCCGCGTCGCCGCCTTCAGCCACAATGTCGACACCGGTTACGGCAACACCAGCCTGCCGCTGCTGGCGCCTGATGGCCGCACGCTGGCAGCGGGAGCGCCGTCCGGCAGTTTCGGGATGAAACTGTGGAAGCTGCCCTGACTTGCGTTGCCGATAGCCGCTGCCGATCGCGCTAGGCTCACGCGCGGCGGAGCTACGTCGACGGCTGGGCTCCGCTGACCTAAGGAGCCCGGATGCTCGCGCTGGCAATCGCGCTGACCGTACTGCTGCTGCTTGAGAGCGTGCCATCGGCGGTCGCCGACCTGACTCGCTACCGGTCCGGCCTTGTGCGGCTCGACCAGCTCACTCGCCTTGGCGTGCTGGAAGGCCGCAGCCCTGTGGGTTGTCTCGCTGCTCGGCGCTGTGCATCTGGCTGGCAGCGCTGCGGTCATCGCCGTCACGACCTGCGAGCATGGCTCACTGGGTACGGCCTGGAGTGCCTGTAGTTGGGATCAACCGGAGGTGGGCGTTGCGAGTCGTGGTAGTCGGGGCGGGCTTCGCGGGACTGACGGCAGCCTGGGAGCTCACGCAGCGCGGCTGCGAGGTCGTGGTGCTGGAGGCGCGCGACCGGGTAGGTGGCCGGGTCTGGTCGCAGGAGCTCATCCCAGGTGATCCGAGGACCGTGATCGAGCGAGGCGCTGAGTTCGTGCTGGACGGTTACCAGGTCCTGCGCGAGGTGCTGGCTGAGCTCGGCCTCGAGCTTGCGGACACGGTGATGTCGTATTACGAGCGTGAGCCGCGCGGCGGCGGGTCAGTCAGCCCAGCAGAGGTGAGCGAGTGTGCCACCTGGGTTGCCGCGGCGCCCGTCTCGCCAGGCGCCTCGCTCGCCGATGTGGCCGCCGGCTGGACAGGCTGCGCGGCCGCCCTCGCTGCCTACCTGTCACGGATGGAGACAACGTCAGGCGTCAGCGCTGACCAGCTGTCTGCCGCGGTGGCCCAGGACGCGACGGCGGGGTTCGGCTCGCGGCCAAGCTCGCGAGTGGCGGGCGGCAACCAGCAGGTGGCTACGCGCCTGGCTGAGCGGCTCGGTCCCGCGGTGCGGCTGGCGAGCCCGGTCCGCGCAGTGCGGCAAGACGAGCGCGGTGTGCATGTGAGCACGGCGGGCGGAACCGTGACCGGGGACGCCGCGGTGCTCGCGGTGCCGATGGCGGTGCTGCGCGAGCTGACCATCGGGCCGCCTGTCCGCGACCGTCAGCGGGCGGCGTGGCAGCGCAGCGGGCTTGCGCACAACGCCAAGCTGCATATGCCGCTCAATCGGGCGGCTCCGGCGTCCGCCGTGCAGAGCGTGCCTGGCCGGTTCTGGACCTGGACCGCGGCAGATGTGACCGGGCACGTTCAGCCCGTCCTGCACGCGTTCGCCGGAACTGAGCAGGGCTTGTCCGCCCTGGCTGTCGCGGACGGGCCGACTACCTGGGCGGCGCAGGTCGCGGCCCTGCGCCCGGAACTAGACACCGATCGGGCGCGAGCGGTCGTCACCACCTGGAACGACGACCCGTGGGCGGGTGAGTCATATACCGCCGATACGCTGGCCGGTGCGCCCGGCGACGCCGACATCCTGGCGATGCCAGCCGGCCGCATCCACTTCGCTGGTGAGCACACTGCGGGCCACTGGGCCGGCCTGATGGAAGGTGCGCTGCGATCCGGGCAGCGCGTAGCCGGCGAGGTGCACCTAACAACTGGCTGAACCGTCTGCATAACGGGCATCAACCGACGCCCGTTCGAGATGGCTCTGGAATCCATATGGTGAACGCCATTGAACTGTTATGGCCTCGCGTGAAACCGAACTGGCGGGCTCCTCGAAGGTAAACGAAAACGAGTCATGGGCACCGAGCGGAACGAAGCGCACTGCGCCCGGTGGCATCTCAGTGGTGCCATCAAGTTTGATACGGAAACCAGCCGGGGCTCCGTGCAGCTCGACGCTAAGTGTCACGATGGTGACACCAGATCCGCAGATGTTGAGCGCTGGGAGTGAGGTGAGATCAGCGAAACGTTTGCTGGCTGTGGTAACCCTGTGAGCGCTGGTCTCCGAGCGTTCTTGTTGTGCCGGAGCGGCCTGCTTGAAAGCTGGCGGCCAGCAGGGTGGAAGCATCGCGGGCTTCGTGTGGAGCAGGGGTACAAGCGGCGACTGGGGGGCCGCTAGCAGGTCTGAATTGACCTGACACACCTGGCGACTGAGGACCGCGCTGGTCCGAAAGTACTCGACACGCCTGGTGGATGCATTCAGAAAAGTTGTCCAGTTATCGTCCTCGGTCAGGGTGTAACCAACAACCGAGATGCCCGAACTGACCTCGATCCGCTCTGCGGAAAGCCACGGCTGCCGCATGAACTCCGCGTAATAATTTCCCGTCCGCGGTATCGGATATACGTAGAGAACGTACGGCAACAAGAACGCCACCGATATCAGCGTGAGGGTGAAAGCCACCAGGCTCAGCCGGCCAAAGGTGTGCCTGAAGGCCATCAAGTCGATAATAATGATAACTACGAGCACGGCGATGGACAGAGCCAAGTTGTTCTTGACGAGGGTGACAGTGTTGTCCCAGTCCGCCGTGAGCCGGTTAAATGCCGTCAACGGTGCGAGGCGCGTCGGCGATATCAGTAAGGCGGCCCCGAACGCCATGAATCCCAGGACGAACCGTTTAAAGATCAGCAATACGATTGCCAGGTACGGCAGGAACAGGGGAACCAGCGGCACCACGGTGCCGAGGATCGTATTGACGTAGCCGCCGGAGGACGCAATCGTCGTCGCAGTCGTGGCATTGTAGTCGGCCACAATCATCAGGCGGGTTACCGAGATTAAGAGCAGCCCTACTGGTGACAGCAGCAGGGTGACGCTCCGCCGCATCCAGAAGGCCGGCAGCCGCGACGCATGACCCACGCTCTGCGTTGTAGACGCCACGCGACTCCCTCCCTGGCTAGACCGGCGGTATCGCAGATACAGCCTTAAGTGACTTGGTCGTGACCTCGCGGCAGATTTCCTCGCGCCCGGTGACCGCCCGAGGCCCCGCCTGGAGGAGCCGTCGTCAGGTGTCACGGGTGCCAGCTAGCCCCCCTTTTAGGCCTGCGCACGCCGAGCACAGTGTCTACGCTCAGCACAGTATGTACTGTGACGCATCAGGTGAAGCGGCGGTTTACTCACTAAACGTCAGTTTCAGCAGGCACGGATAACAAGATCTACTGAGATCTGACTGCTGCGAAGATCTCCGCGAAGGTCCGGCTTTGCCAGGCGAGTTGCTCGGCCTGCGCTGTCGTCAGGTGCGGATTAAGCTCGCCCGCCAGCTCGGCGCGGGACAGGTAGCCCATCCGGGGGTCGATGTCTGCCCGGTGCACTCTCCCCGCAGTTGGACCGTACCGGGCGCGGGAGGTGAGGGCCGCCGCGACGTCGCTGCCCAGATCCACCGCAGCAACAACGAGGACCCGGCTGTCGTGCTGCTCGATCAGGTTCTCGATCACGGAGACGGCGAGGCTTAGCTCGAGGTAATCAGCGTCGTCAATGATCACCAGAGTCGGCGCAGTGGCAGACACTGCTGCCACGACCTGAGCGGCACGGGCGGCAGTGTTGTTCTCACTAGCTGGGGAGTAGTCTGCCGGGCTGCCCTGGGCAGCTGCGGCCAGGCTGGCCAGCAGAAGCGACATCGTCCCGGCCATCCCGGATAGCAGCAGGCTGCCCGTGCCGAGCCGGGGGGCACCGCGCAGCCGGCTACAGCACAGCAGCGCGGCTGCCTGCCGCCGCACGTCGACTGCTAGCAGGCCATCCCGCAAGGCGAGCGCCTGCGGGCTGTGCTCGGCCGGAAGCGACCGGCCGTTGATGTGCACAACCGGGCAGATCGGGGCATCAGCGCTGCCGATGATGCCCGGTAGCTGGTCAAGGACGGTGGACCGCCCCCAGCCCTCCGGGCCAACCAGCAGGACTACATGTGAGCCGACACCACCGTGCCTTATCCCGTCCCACCACCGGGCCAGCTCTGCCGCCGCTTCCTTCTGCCGCCTTCCTAGCATGACGCCAGCCTAGAAGACCGCAGGGGCCGTCGCTCAGCGTCGTCCGTCATCGTTCGTCCTGCCTGACGGACCGATGATCGCGGAGGAGGCTACCGGGCTGCCGCCCGCCTACCTGCCCCGAGTCATGCGCCTGAGGCTGGCGTTCCCGCTGAGCAGTGCTGCTGACCGGGGACAGCCAAGTCGTCGCGCAAGCGATCGCTGCCGAGGCCGGCCTGGACGAGGCCGAACCGCACGCAAGGCCGGTGACCCTGCCCGCGCCAGGGTTTAGGCGGGCGGCTGCCGTTCGGAACTGGCGACAGACATGTCCATGCAACCGCCTGCGAGCTGCAACCCGGCCATCCCCAGGAAACACGCTGCCCACCCGTAGCATTTGCGCCGCTCTTGCTCCGTTCTCGCTTGACGACCGAGAGAAACCAGAACGAGGCCGACGCCGAGCTGAAAACCGCCGGCGGCAAGGCGCACGCCACCGACGGCGTGAAGGTGCCGGTACTCAAATGGCTTGATCAGACGCCTCATCACGGACTGCGCAGGAGTGGTGTTCTCAGCCATGGTCAAGAGGTTAGCGGGATGCTCTCCGAGGGCGGGGACACGTAGCGCTGCAGGCTTGCGCGGCGGGAAACTTCGCTAGAGTCAACAATCACCGCGTGAGTCACGATGCGTGGAAGGGCTTGCCGATGAAGCTTCCGAGCTTTGACTACGAGGCGCCGGCGACTGTCGCTGAAGCCGTCGAGTTGCTGGCTGAACACCAGGACGACGCGAGCGTGCTCGCCGGAGGTCAGAGCCTGATCCCGCTGCTGGCTCTCCGGCTGGCTCGCCCCGCGGTCCTGATCGACATCAACGGCCTGACCGAGCTGTCCGATGTGTCGGTAACAGACGGCCAGGTGGCGATCGGCGCGATGACCCGCGAATTCGTCGCCGAGGAGTCCGCGGCAGTCGCGGACACCGTGCCGTTGCTGGCGGCCGCTCTGCCTTTCATCGGCCACGAGGCGATTCGCAGCCGCGGCACAATCGGCGGCAGCCTGGCGCATGCCGATCCGGCGGCCGAGTTGCCAGCCGTCGCCCGCGCTCTCGACGCTGAGTTCGTCGTACGCAGCCAGTCGGGTGATCGCGTCATCCCGGCGGCGGAGTGGTTCGAGGGCTACCTGACGACGTCGCGCGGTTCCGACGAGATCCTCACCGAGGTGCGATTCCCGGCAGCCGCGGCGCGCTCAGGCGTTTCCTTCCAGGAAGTCGCCCGGCGCCATGGCGACTTCGCCATCGTCGGCCTGGCCGCGTCACTGACGCTGATCGATGGCGTTATCAGTGACGCCCGGCTGGCGTTCGCGGGTGTGTCTGATGTGCCAGTCCGGGCAACCGCGGCGGAGGATTTCCTCCGGGGCGAGAGTCCGTCGGCTGAGCTGTTCTCCGAAGCGGCCCGCCTGGCGACCGCCGATCTCGATCCGCCTGCCGACCTGCACGGGTCGCCGGAATATCGCAAGAAGATTGCCGCCACGCTGGTCCGTCGTGGTCTGCAGGCGGCCGTGCACAATGCCGACGAGAGGCAGTGACCGATGGTCGACATCGCCATGAGCGTGAATGGCTCGACGTGCACCGGCTCGGTGGAGGCGCGCAAGACGCTGGCCGACTTCCTGCGCGAAGACCTCGACCTCACCGGGACCCACGTCGGCTGCGAGCACGGGGTGTGCGGTGCGTGCACGGTCATCGTGGACGGCAGGGCAGTGCGCTCGTGCCTGATGCTGGCGGTCCAGGCCGCTGGCAGTGACGTCACCACTGTCGAGGGGCTGGCGCCGGACGGCGCGCTCGGCGAACTGCAGCAAGCGATGTGGGATTCGCACAGCTTCCAGTGCGGATTCTGCACGCCGGGGTTCGTCATGCAGGCCACCGCGTTCCTCGCGGCCCACCCGGACGCCGACGAGCAGGCGATCCGCGAGGCTCTGTCCGGCAACATCTGTCGCTGCACCGGGTACCAGAGCATTATCGACGGCGTCCTGCTGGCCGCCGAGCGCACCAGGCAAGGCTGAGCGAGGGACAAGGCTAAGCGAGGAAACGAGGATGGCTCAGATCGCAGCCGAGCGTTACACCGGCGCAAGCATCAAGCGCTCCGAAGACCCGCGCATCCTCACCGGTGCAGGCCGGTATGTGGATGACATCAAGCTGCCGGGGATGCTGCACGCTGCGTTCGTGCGCTCGCCGTTCGCTCACGCGCGCGTTCTCTCGATCGACGTGTCCGCTGCGCGAGCACTGCCGGGAGTCGTCGCGGTGTTCACCGGAGCGGAGATCGAGGCGATCACGGTGCCCGGGCCGGATGCCCTGTCGTCTCTCCTGGGCGGATCGGGGCCGACTCCGGAATACACCCTGATCGCGACCGACAAGGTGCGGTTCGTCGGCGATCCCGTCGCGATCGTCATCGCGGAGAGCCGGTACCTCGCGGAGGACGGATGCGAACTGGTTGACGTCGAGTATGA
>DATJNX010000006.1:0-42114 GCA_035507615.1 Streptosporangiaceae bacterium | reverse complement strand
TTGCGGATCACTACCTCGACGTCGTGAAAGCCGCCGCATTGCTCCGGCTGCCGCCGACTCTGACTGAAGGACTGGCGCGGATCCCAACGGAACGGCCACTCGCGCGCTCATGCAAGAGCGGGTGAGCCGCCGAAACTACCTAATTCAGCCTGCAGCTGCGGGCTGGCCGGCCAGAGCAATGGCCTCGATCTCGACCAGCTGGCCGGTGTAACCGAGCACCGTGACGCCGAGCAGTGTGCTCGGTGCATCGTGCGCCCCGAATGCCGAGTGGACCACATCCCAGACGGCATGCAGATCACGAACATCGCTGGATGCGACGTAGACAGTGCTCTTGAGCACGTCACTCAGACTGGCGCCGGCCGCTGCCAGCGCAGTTATCAAGTTGGCCATTGCCACGGACGCTTGACGAACGTAGTCGCCCATGGCCGTGACCGTCCCGTTCTCGTCAATCGGGCATGCACCCGCGGTGAAGATCAAGCTGCCTGGCGGGGCAACTGCCGCGTACGCATACGGGGCACCGGTGTACAGACTGTTGCTGCGAACGAGACGAGCGGGCATGCGCCGGATACTCTCAGCGGCTAGCCGGCCGTGGCAAGCCAGATTCCGCGCGCTGCCGCGGTGTCAGGTCCAGATCGCACAGTCGATGTCGTCGCTGAACCGCTCCGGCTCGGCTGGCAGGCGCCGGGCGTTGCCGTCGGCTACGCGGCGCGCGGTCCATGCGACTGCAGCGGCGTCGAGCACGTCATCCACGCCTACCTGCTGACCGGCCAGGCCAAGGTCACCCTCCAGAACGATGCCTGCCGCCGCGAGCAGCTCGCGTCGCGTCACCGCACCTGGCCATGTCGACTTCGCGTCGGCCAACGGCGCACCCGCAAGTTCGCCGAAACATAGCTCTGGATGGACCTCGGCTACCGGGCACGGCGCTTGTTGCAGCCAGCGATCCACCTGCAAGATCTTGTCGCGCAGATTGAACGCTTGCTTGGAGATCCCGCAGCCTGCCAGCCGCCGGTTTACATCGCAGGCCTGCCGGTAGTCGGCCATTTCGATGGCGGCCCGCACTGGCGTCATGAATACCGATGCCCATCGCCGCCCGGCCGCTTTGCGAGCCAGCACATCGGCCTGCCGCAGACCTGCGTCAGCAAGGCCGATCGGGATGTCAATGCCGATGGCCGCGAGCGGGCCGGCTGCCGCGGCGAACTCGACCAGCCCTGAAATCTCTGGGTGGACGAAGGCAGCGACGCCATCGGCAGAAAGCGCGATGCCGACCCAGCCCGCGCGGCACGCGTCAGCGCCCAGCACGCGGCTGACTGTCACAGGGGTCATGCTCTCATTCCGGTCATGAGCAAGCGCGCAACTGCTAAGCCACTGGGAGCCCCTCGCGGACCGGCGCGATGATCTCGCTGGCGAGCCAGCGAGCGATGTTGTCGGGCAACGGCGGCCGGACCGCGAGGACCACATGGCTGAAACCGGCCGCGATGACATCGGCAACCGTTTGCCTCGCCGCAGCCGGATCGTCGGCCTGCAAGATCAGCTGAACCGACCTGATCACGTCGCGCGGGTCCCGGCCGATCGCCGCGCAGTGCTGATCGAGCACCAGATTGCGCTCGGTTATGAACCCGATGCTGCCATGCGGCGGCCCTGGGATGTTCCAGATATCGGCGTGCTCGGCAACCAGCCGCAGCATCCGTTTCCCGGTCCCGCCGACAAGCACTGGCGGGCCGCCAGCCTGTACTGGCTTGGGCGCGTTTCTGGTCGATTTCAGGGTGTAGTACCGGCCCTCGAAATCGAATTCGTCCTCGGTAAACATCCGCCGGACAATCGCGATGGTTTCCGCGAGCCGTCCAAGGCCCTCGGCCGGGGTGGTGACCGGCAGCCCGTAAGCGAGGTACTCCGCGAGGCCTGGGTGCTGGTCGGGCGTCGGCGCAGTCCCGGCAGGCATCGTGCCGCCCGCACCCAGGCCGAGCACAAGGCGCCCGCCGGAGATGACGTCGAGCGTGCTGGCCATCTTGCCGAGCACAGCGGGCTGGCGGATCTGATTGTTCGTGACTAGCAGGCCCAGCCGCAAACGCTCGGTCTGGGCTGCGAGCGCGCTCAGCAGTGTCCAGCCCTCGTAGCAGGGCCCGTCTTTCGGCCCGCTCAGCGGGAGCATGTGATCCCAGAGCCAGGCGTGCTCGATGCCGGGCACTTCGTCGGCCTGCCGCCAGGCGCGCTGGATGGCCTGGTAGGTCGTGTGCATCGGAGTTGTCTTCAGGCCGAAACTCAGCCGGGCCGCGCCGTCCTTCGGCGTCTTCGCCTCAGTGTTAGCCGTGTCCGTGTTCGTTGTGTCCGTCATCCCGCGCCGCCTTTCACTACAATGTCTTGTCATCAGTTGGACTGATCGTCAGTCTAACTGATGATCAGCATGAAGGTACAATTGATTCATGACCGCCGAGCCGTCCGACGCACTCGCTACCCGACTGGGTTACCTGCTCAAGCACGCCCAGCAGCGGCTTGTGCTCGCCGCGGCGCCCGCCTTGGCGAAGTACGGGATTGACGGCCGCGAGCTCGCTGTCCTGACTGTGCTGGCGGCGGATTACCCGTTGTCCCAGCAGGAGGCCGGCGAGCGACTGGGCGTTGACCGGACCACGATGGTCGCGCTGCTCGACGATCTCGAGGCGAAAGGTCTGGTCGAGCGGCACCGCAGTATCGAGGACCGGCGGAAGAACATCGTTCAGCTCACCGATGCGGGCAAGCGCTGCCTTGACGGGGCAGGCAGGGCGCGGGACGAGGTCGAGCGCGAGTACCTCGCGCCGCTCGGCGACAAACTCGGCCAGCAGTTCATCCGTGCGCTGCAGGTCCTCGCCGGGGTCAGGCCGGATTAGGGCCCGGACCGGGCCTTGCTGTTCCTAGCTCCGCCAACCGGCTTCTCAGCGCTAGCGACCGGTGCGGAAAGAGCAACAAAGATAGCTCGAACAGACATCCTAAAAATGTCAGTGGCCATCGATAGCATCATGGGTGAAGGAAGGTTTCGGAACTGCGGAGGGAGGCGACCATGACGGATCCGGGCTGGGACATTCCTGGTATTTCGCGTGAGCCGTCTCCCTGCTCCAACGCGACCGAGTCGTCAGCGGCTGGCTTGTCAGCGGCTGGCTCGGCTACGTCGGCTTCCCCTGACGCCGCGTCGCCGGGCCGGGGCCGCAAGTCTGGTCGCAGGCGACGGACTACCAGTGCATCGGCATGCGCCGGTTCGTCTGCGGGCGCGTTCGCGCGGTTAGCTGACGCCACCTCGTATGTGGCCTGGTCTGTCAGTTCGCCGGGCAGTGTCGCGCCGTGCACCGCCGCCGCCGGCACTGAGTCGAGTCGCAGCGGGCCGGGCGGCACCGGCTCAGCCGCGGTTGCCACGGACTCCAGTCACGGCACCGCCTTGGCCAGCGCACGCGGGCACAGCGCCACCTCGGCCAGCGCAGGCGCGCACGGCGCTGTCTCGCACGGCGCCGTGTCGCACGGCGCCGAGTCGGCCATAGGCGCCCTGCGAGCTGCCGATCCTGTACAAGCGCTGGCGTTCTTGAAGGCTGGGCTTGAATTCCTGGCACAGGCGAACCCGGCCGGCTGGAACGAAGGCTTGCAGGCTGACTGCTTGCGTGCCTTGGCGGTGGCGGAGTCGCGGCAGACCGCTGCGCATGCGCGGATACTGCAGGCGTTTAGTGCTCCGGGCGGCGGGCTGGCCGGAGACGGGCACCGGTCGCCGCGGATGTGGCTGACCTGGCAGACCCACGCCACGCGCCGGGCCGCCGCCACGAAAGTCTCCTGGATGCACCGGCTCAGCGCCCACCCAGCCGTCGCGGCCGCCCTCGGTGACGCAGGCGTGTCCGTGTCGTGGGCGCAGCAAATCATGGACTGGACCCGGCGCCTGCCCGACGACGTCGTTGACGACGCCGACGCCGAACTGCTCGCCGCCGCCATGAATGGCGCGAGCCTCGGCGACCTGGCGCAGATCGCCGAGGAGCTGCGCCGCGAGCACGCCAAGCCCGACGAGGACAGTGACGGGTTCGAGGACCGCGGCATGCGCCTTAGCACCACCTTCGGCGGGGCCGGCCGGCTGGAGGGCGACCTGACCGCCCGCTGCGCGGCCGCCGCCGAGGCGGTGCTGGACGCGCTGGGCCGGCCATTCGGCCCGGAGGACACCCGCACCCTGGCGCAGCGACAGCACGACGCGTTCGAGGAAGCCATGATGCGGCTGATCTCCGCCGGGCTGCTGCCGCAGCAGGCCGGGCGGCCCGTCCGCCTCGAGCTCGACATCACGCTGGACCAGCTCGCCAATGGTGGCGCGGGCAGCGTCGCCGGGCCGGGATCGGCCTGTGACGCGGTGATCCAGCCGGTCATCACCGGCATGGTTGACTACGGGCTGCTGGCCCGGTACGGCGACCCGGAGCACCCCGATTGGCGGCACGAGGTCGAGCAAGCCGCCGCGCGCAAGGCCGCCGAGGCGCCGTGGGAGCAGGTCATCGCCCAAGCGGTCGCTTACCTGTCCGGCCCGCAAGGCCGTGCGGCATGGCTGCGCGCTAACGCGACTGGTGAGATCCCGTCGTCCGGCGTGAGCCTGCCGCTCGATGTCGCCTCGGCGATCGAAACTATCCCCCGCCACCTGCGAAGGGCAGTACGGAAACGCGACCGGCACTGTCGGTTCCCCGGCTGTGACCTGCCTGCCGCCGGCTGCGAAGTGCATCACATCACCCCGCGCAGAGACGGCGGCCGGCACGCACTGTCGAACCTGGCGTTGTTGTGCCGGTTCCATCATCTGATCGCGATCCACAGGTGGGGCTGGGTATTCATCTTGCACGCAGACGGAACAACCACAGCGGTCAGCCCTGACGGCACTAAGACCTTGCACAGCCACGCACCACCCACCGCTGCGGCCTGACCGGTATAGCCACACACTCCACGTCGGCCATCGCAGGTGCTTTCAGCGAGCCCTCTGACCGCGGAGTTGTCAGTCCCGCTTGCGCGAGGCGAACTCGTAAACGTAGCCGCCGGGGTCCGCGAAGTAAGCAGCGCGCGGACCCCACGGCCGGTCTACCGGACCGTTGATCGGTTTGATTCCCCGCTCGGCGAGTTCGCGGCAGACGGCGTCGACATCCGGGACGCCGATCGTGAAGCAGGCCCGCACGCCGGCGCCTGCGGCGGCGGCCGGGAGCGGCGAGACAAGTTCCCGCGCCGAATCCATGGTCAGCAAGATGACCACAAGCTCCCCGATGACAAACGAGACCGAACTGTCATCCTCCCGATCGACCGTCAGACCGAATACGTCCTGGTAGAACGCTTTGGCCGCGGCCAGGTCCGGATAGAACAGCTCGACAACTCCGATTTCCCAGCTTTGCTTGTCCATCTCGCCGCCCATCTTCCGGCGTGCCGTCACTGGCTAGTCGCCACTGACCCTACCCGGGCCTGCAGAGCCATGCCCGCCCGAAGCGGCCGCCATCTCGCCACCAGACCAGGATCGCCGTGGCATTGTTGCGGGCATGCAGAGCGTGTACGAGGCCGCAGGCGGCAGCGACGGCATGCTGCGCCTGGCCGAGGCGTGGCATCAGCGCGTCATGGCCGACGAGATCGTCAGCCATGCCTTCAGCCACGGCTTCCAGCCCGACCACAGCGAGCGACTGGCTGCCTACTGGGCCGAGGCCCTCGGCGGGCCAGCGGCATACTCCGGCCATTACGGAGACGAGACCTCAGTCGTGCGGATCCACAGCGGTAACGGCGAGCATACGGAGATGGACCGCCGGGCCATCGCCCGCTTTGACCAGGCGATCGCTGACATCGGGCTCGATCCGGCCGGCGAGCTCGGCAGGGTTCTGCATGACTACTTCTCCTGGGCCACGACAATCGCCATGGCGCGTTACCACGGGTCGGCTAACCAGGTTCCAGAAGGCATGCGCATTCCTCGGTGGTCGTGGGACGGGCTGCAGTCCTGAGCCAGGGCGGCTATCCCCAGCGGCCCGGCTCGTAGTCACCACCGGGCTGCCGCGTGATGACGTTGAACCGGTTGTAGGTGTTGATCAGCGCGATCAGGACGACTAGAGCCACAAGCTGCTCGTTGTCGTAGTGCTTGGCCGCATTCGCCCACACCTCGTCGCTAACGCCACCGGCGGAGTCGGCGATGCGGGTGCCTTGCTCGGTCAGCTCCAGCGCAGCCCGCTCGGCCTCGGTGAACACGGTCGCCTCCCGCCACACCGCGACGAGGTTGAGCCGCACCGAGCTTTCGCCGGCGTGCGCAGCCTCTTTGGTGTGCATGTCGAGGCAGCCAGCACAGCCGTTGATCTGGCTGGCGCGAATCTTGACCAGCTCCTGCGTCGCCTTCGGCAGGGTCGAGTCGGTCACCACCGCGCTTGCCGCGTTGATGTGGTGGACGAGCTTCATCGCGAGCGGGCTGTCCATGTAGTTGAGACGGGCTTCCATGGTCATCTCCTTGGCAGGGTCTACCGGGACTCCACCTCATTGACCCTGCGCAGCGCCCGCACGTGACAGCCAGGCAAGCGTGAGCCGCGTCACTCCGCGCGCGAGGCGAGATTCAGCCGGCGAGCGTTGCGATCGCGTCGCCGTAGAGCAGCCTCTTGTGCACGGCGAGCGTCTTGCGGTCCTTCCCGGCAAGGCCCGCGGCGATCTTCACCGCCTCGGCGAGCACGTCCTCTTCGCTGGCCACCTGCTGCACGATCCCGGCGGTCAGGGCATCCGGGCCGCCGTACCGGCGCCCGCTGACTAGCGCCTCGTGCGTGGTCCGGCCTGGCAGCTTCGCCTTGAGCAGGCTTACGTACTCGGCAGTGAGCGGCAGCCCCAGGTCGGCTTCCGGCATGCACCAGAAACCGCGGTCCGCTCGCATCACCGCGAAGTCGTGAGCCACGGTCAGCAGCGCGCCGGCACCGAATGCGTGGCCATTGACTGCAGCCACCGTGATCGCCGGGAAGCTCAGCACCCGGCCGAGCAGCCGGTAGATGGCCCGCAGGTAGTCCCCGGCTCGCTCAGGCACGGTGGCCAGCCAGTCGAGATCCATTCCGTTGCTGTAGAACTTGCCGTCACCCGTGGTGACCAGCGCACAAGCGCCAGCAGTTGCCTCGACCCGGTCCAGTGCCTCGTTCACCGAGTCCAGCCATTCCAGGCCGAACCTGTTCTCGCCGCTGCGCATGCGCAGCACGAACACGTCGCCGTCCTGGTCTAGCTCGATCACCGCTGTCTCCCGTCCGTCAGGCAGGCTTGTCCTGGCTGCCAAAGTAGGCCAGGACTTGATCCACTGCCAGCCGCGCGGTTGCAATGCACGCCGGGATGCCAACGCCGTCGTAGGCGGCACCGCAGACGGCAAGGCCCGGCCGCGACGCGATCCCGGCCCTGATCCTGGCCACCCGGTCCAGATGACCAACGCTGTACTGCGGCAGCCCGCCACCCCAGCGGGTGACCCGCACGTCAGCCGGCTTTCCGCGAACGCCGGTCGCCTCCGCCAGGTCAGCGGCCGCGAGTTCGGCGAGTTCGGCGTCGCCGCGCTGCAGCACGGCGTCCTCCCCTAGGCGGCCGACCGAGCACCGCACGATGTGCAGATCGGGCTGCGCTGCGCGCAGGTGCGGCCACTTCACCGTGCTGAACGTCACTGCCTTGATCGCCCTCGCATCGACAGCAGGGACCAGGAACCCGCTTCCGGTGATCGCTGCAGGAAAGGCGGCCACCGGGTAGGCGAACGTGATGATCGCCATGCTGGCGTACCGGATCTCGCCGAGTGCCGCCGCCGCCGAGTCAGCGACCCGAGCCAGCAGCCGGCTCGCGGGAACTGCCGGAACGGCGATGATCACCGCATCAGCATCGAGCACCTCGGGCGCGTGCGCTGAGCCAACGGTCAGCCGCCAGCCGGCCGGCGTGCGCGCCAGCCCGCGAACCATCGCATTGGTGCGGACGACCGCACCCGATTCTGCTGCCAGCGCGTCTGGCAGGGTCCCGAGCCCGCTCGCCAGCGTGGTAAACACCGGCGATGGCTTGCCCGGCGCAGCGGGCGGCTGGCCCGGCTGCGTACCGGCACCGGACGGCGGCGGGACGAGCGATGCTGCGGCCGCAGTGAGCGAGCCCCGGCTATGGGCCGCTTGCGCCAGCGCGGGCAGCGTCGCGCAGAACGACAAGTCCTCGCAGCGGCCTGCATACACACCGCCCAGCAGCGGTTCCACGAGCCGGTCTACCAATTCGATGCCGAAGCGAGCTCCCACCCTGCTCGTCACCGACACGTCCGCGGCCGGCTCCTCATCGGGCAGCAGCGGCTCCTCTGCCGCCCTGACGACGCCGGCTTCGGACAGGATCCCGGTACTTGCCACCTCGCCGATGTCGGCTGGCACGCCCATGAACTGGCGCCGCGGCAGCGGCCGGATGCTACCGCGGGTCCAGATGCCCGCCGAGGTGGTGCCTGGTACCTCGAGCTGGCCGGACAGGCCGAGCTCACCGATCAGGCCGGTGCCTTCCGGGCGCCGCGCGAGCAGCGCCTCAGCCCCGGAGTCCACCGCGATGCCGCCGACCTCGGACACCGCGAGCTTCCCGCCAAGCCGCGGTGAACCTTCCAGCACGGTCACGTCGAGACCGGCACTTCTGAGCAGAAACGCGGCCGACAGGCCCGACACACCACCGCCGACGACTGCCACCGAGCGCCGGCCAGAGCCGTTTTCGGTCACCGCACTTCCGCCGCAGCGCAGCGGCGCAATCCGCTCTTCAGAATTGTCACGACACCGATTATCGCCAGTACCGGAACCGCGCCGGCCACCGGCGCGTCCGAGGGGCATGAACCGTATTGTCCTCGCCCGGCGAGGGGTGCTCACCGGCGCCGCTTTAATCTCAGGCTGCCTGCTCGTCGCCGCGTGCGCGGGCGGCGCCAGCAGCAACGAGGCTTCGTCCGCGTCTACCCGCGGGCTGGTCGGTCACGGCCCGGCGCTGAGCAACCAAGCCACAACCGGATCAGCTGGCTTCGGCGCGGCCGCCGCGGAGGGGGCACCTTCCGTAGCTGGCGGCAAGTCGGCAGTTCAGACGGCCGACCTCGCTCCGGCGAACCAGAGCATCATCTACACCGCCAGCCTGACCGTGCGAGCGGCTAACGTATCCGCGGCGGCTAAGCGCGCCATCGGCATTGTGGTGGCAGCCGGCGGCTACATCGCGGACGAGCAAGCGTCGTCTGCTGCTCCGGGGCGGACCGGGCGGACGATAACCATCACGCTGAAAGTCCCCGTTTCCGTCTATCAGCAAGTGCTTGCGCAGCTTTCCTCGTCAGCCATCGGCAAGCAGCTGACCATGCAGCAGCAGGCAACCGACGTCACGGCACAGGTCGCGGACGTGAGCAGTCTCGTCACCTCAGAGCAGGATGCCATCGCGGCCCTGCAGGCGCTGCTGAAGCACGCGGCGTCGGTGTCCGGCCTGCTGCAGGTGCAGCGGCAGATCAGCACAGATGAGTCCGCGCTGAATTCGCTGCTCGCGCAGCAGCGGGCACTCAATCACGAGACCACCTACGGGACCGTGAGCATGACCCTGCTGAGCCGGCGGCTCGCGGCGCCGCACCACAAGAAGCCCCCGGCGCGGCGCGGCTTCCTCGCCGGGCTGGCAGCAGGCTGGCGGGCGCTGCGGCACGCGACCGCCTGGGTGCTGACCGCACTCGGGGCGGCGCTACCGTTCCTGATCGTGGTCGCAGCGCTGGCCGGGATTGGCTACGCCGGCCGGCGACGCTTCATCCGCCATCGCTCCGGGCCGGCACCTGCCGGGCCGACGGCGGCCGACTAACCAAGGGAAGTGAAGCGAGGGCGGCCGACGACCCAGGGCCGCCGAGAAGCGATCAGCGGGCCGAAGCGGTGTGAACCAGCTCGGTCAGCCGGGCTAGGACGTCGGGATCGGTCTGCGGCAGGACGCCGTGGCCGAGGTTGAAGACGTGACCTTCCGCGGTCCTGCCCCGGTCGAGCACCTGCACGGCTCGCTGCTCGACTACCTCCCATGGCGCCATCAGGATCGCCGGGTCCAGGTTGCCCTGTAGCGCCTTGCCCGGCTCGACCCGGCTGACGGCCTCGTCCAGCGGCACCCGCCAGTCGACGCCGACGACGTCAGCTCCCGCCTCGCCCATCAGCCCGAGCAGTTCGCCGGTGTTGACCCCGAAGTGGATCCGGGGCACACCGCTGTCCGCGAGCGCATCGAAGATGCGCTGGCTGTGCGGCAGCACGCAGCTGCGGTAGTCGTCGGCACTGAGTGAACCGGCCCACGAGTCGAACAGCTGAACAGCACTGGCCCCGGCCGCGACCTGTACCTGCAGGAACCCGATGGTGATGTCAGAAAGCCTGCGCATCAGGTCCGCCCACAAGTCCGGCTGGCCGTACATGAGCGACTTGGTGATCTCGAAGTTCTTCGACGGACCGCCATCCACCAGATAGCTAGCCAGGGTGAACGGACCGCCGGCGAAGCCGATCAGCGGTGTGGCGCCGAGTTCGGCGACGAGGTTCGCGACCGATTCGGCGATATACGGCACGTCGTCGGGGACCAGCGGCCGCAGCACGGCCACATCGGCCGCCGACCTGATCGGGTGATCCACTACCGGGCCCACGCCGGGCTTGATGTCGATCCCGACGCCGATAGCGCGCAGCGGAACCACGATGTCGCTGAAGAAGATCGCCGCGTCGACGCCGTAGCGGCGGACGGGCTGCAGGGTGATCTCGGTGACAAGGTCGGGGGTAGCGCACGCGTCGAGCATGCCCATGCCGGTGCGCAGGGCGCGATACTCCGGCAGCGCCCGGCCCGCCTGGCGCATGTACCAGACCGGCGTATGAGGGACGGGCTGCCGGCGGCAGGCGAGCAGGAACGGGGATGCTTGCACTGGCAGAGTCACACCAGGATGATCGCATATCGGCCGGTCGGCGACAGGCGTCCGGTCCTGGCCGCCGGTTCCGCCCCCGGTGCCAGCACCGCAGCGGTAAGCCAAGGCAAAACGCAGGACACGCCGTCCCAGGTCCAGAGCTACCGGCCGATCCCGTGTCAGCATCGCTAGTGAGCCGGGAGCTGAGGAGGGTCGGAAATGACGGACATCATCCGGCACTGTCCTGACTGCGGCAGCGACCACGCTCTCGGGCAGCACCACGGCATCGCCGGCTGGTGCCCCGACACCCCGGACCTGTACTGCCCGGAGTGGTACTGCCAGGAGTGCGGGGCCGCGTTGCTGATCGGCGGCATCCCGGCCAGCCGCCGGTCAGTCGCCGTCCCTGCCGCCGGGCAACGCGCTGCCATCCGCGACCGAGTGGCATGAGGGTCGCCAGGCCGTGCCGCAGACCGTGCCGCGCGCCCAGGTTCTGAGGTCTGCGGGGCAACCGGTGACCAGCGGGCCAGGCGAAGACGAGTTCCGCCAGGCGGTCGCGCAGCTGGAATCCGGGCTGGCAGCCCAGCGCGAGCTGCGGCCGGAGCTCACCTTCGAACCGGAGCCGCCGCCCCGGCGACTGGCTCCGTTCGCCCATGCCGTCGCCGCAGCGGTTCCCGCTGATGCCGACGCTGAAGCTGAGCTTGGCACCGGCAAGTTCGTGCTGCTGTTTGACGCGGCCGGCCAGCTGGGCTGGGATGGCAGGTACCGGATAATCGGCTACGTCAGGGCTGAGCTTGAGCCGGAGATGGCTGCAGACCCGCTCGTCAACGCGGTCGGCTGGAGCTGGCTCACCGAGGCTCTGGACGTCCACTGCTCGGGCTACAGGAAGATCAGCGGGACCGTGACGATCGTCGTGACGCAGGGATTCGGCAGCAAGCAGGACGAAGCTAACTCGACGGAGTTCGAGCTGCGCGCGTCCTGGTCCCCTGTCATCGGCGAGGACGGCTCCGCCGAGCTGGACGGACACGTGGCGGCCTGGTGTGACCTGCTCTGCGCGGCATCCGGCCTGCCGCAGCTCACGCCCGGAGTCGCCGCGCTGCGGGCCCAGCGCCGCAGGCCACGCCAATGACTGACGATGCAGCCGCCCACCGCGCTGACAGCGAGCCCGGTCAAGAAGAACCAGAATTCCAGGGAAACGGGCACTACCGGGGCGATTCATCCGGCGACCTCGCCGATGGCGGGCCGATGATGGCAGCGCATCCGGCTGCGGAGGCGCCGGAGCGTCAGGTAGAGCCGCTGCTGGAGCCGCGAGACGGGCTACCTGCACTGGTCGCCAGCGACGAAGCGCTCAAGGCGGCGATCACGTCACTGGCGGGCGGCACCGGCCCGATCGCGGTAGACGCCGAGCGGGCATCCGGTTTCCGGTACGGCCACCGGGCGTTCCTGGTGCAGTTCCGCCGGCAGGGTGCGGGCACGGTGCTGATCGACCCGGTTGCCTGCCCGGACCTGTCCGCGCTCGACGCCGTGCTGGCCGAAACCGAGGCCGTGTTGCACGCTGCGTCGCAGGACCTGCCGTGCCTGGCCGAGCTCGGCTACCGGCCGCGGAAGCTGTTCGACACTGAAACGGCAGGGCGGCTGCTCGGCTGCCCGCGCGTCGGCCTCGCCACGATGGTCGAGTCGATGCTTGGCCTCGGCCTGGAGAAGACTCACTCGGCGGCTGACTGGTCGACCAGGCCGCTGCCGCCGGAGTGGCTGCGGTACGCGGCACTGGATGTCGAGGTCCTGGTCGAGTTGCGGGACGTGCTCGCCAAGCTGCTCACTGAGCAGGGCAAGATGGATTGGGCACAGCAGGAATTCGCTGCCGAGCTGGCCGCCGGACCGCCGCCGCCGCGTGCTGACCCGTGGCGGCGGACGTCAGGGATCCACCGGGTCCGCACTCGCCGGGCGCTCGCTGTCGTCAGGGAACTCTGGCTGGAACGCGACAAGATCGCTCAGCGGCGCGACCTCTCCCCCACCAAGGTCTTGCCCGACTCAGCCATCATCGAGGCCGCCAGGACTATGCCCGGCGGGCCCGAGGAGCTCGGCGCGATCAGCGGCTTCTCCGGCCGCAACGCGCGGCGCCATCAACCCGAGTGGCTGCGCGCCATCGCGCGTGCCAGAGCCCAGCCCGACCGGGCGCTGCCCGCGGCCTCAGCTCCGCCCGGAGACGGTCCGCCGCCGGCGCACCGGTGGCAAGAGCGCGACCCGGAGGCCGCGAAGCGCCTCACCGCCGCCCGCGCGGTGGTCGCGGCCCTAGCTGACTCCCACAACCTGCCAGCCGAGAACCTCGTGCCGCCCGACGCGGTCCGCAGGCTCTCCTGGCAGCCTCCGGCCGAGATCAGCCCGGCGTCGGTAGGCGCCGACCTGGCTGGCTATGGTGCCCGGCCCTGGCAAGTCGAGCTCACTGCCGTACCGCTCGCCCGCGCGCTGCTCCGCATTCTGGAGAAGGGCTCGGAGTGACCTGGAAACGCCGGGTGACGCCTCACGCCGTCCGGCGCAGGGCGCGCAGGTCACAGGGAACCGCCGACCCCGGCTGCGGCTGCCCGGCACACGGCAGGATCCCGCTGCCTTCCGGGTAATACGGGAAGACGTTCAGGACGACCTCACAGTCGCAGCAACCGCCGAGCTCCCGCAGCCTCCCGGTCAGCCTGGCTGCCTTCGGCGCGCGCAGCTTGCGCCACCTGTCCGTCCACCGGTGCGTGCCGTCGCAGCCGAACTCGCCCAGCATCCGCAGCAGGAAACACCGCAGGCACTCCCGCTCGGCCGGCTCGGTGAGCACGTCCGATAGTGCCAGGAGCTCAGCTTCGACCGTGTCGGCAATGCTGTCAGTCATCGCAACTCCCTCGACTCGGCAGGAGCGGCCGGCCGATGGCCGGTAGCTGTGGTCGGCTTACCTGCCTGTTCTATCGCCGGCCTCCGACATTTTCGGCCGCGTGTTGCCGCCGTGCGGCTGGCAAGAGGCGGGGTGTCCGGGAGAATGCTGTGATGACCGCGCTTTCCTGGGCCTGGCTCAGCACCCCGGTCGGCCAGGTATCAGTCGGATGCAGCGCGGACGGCGTTGCCCGGGTCCGGTACGGCCCGCCGGCTGCCCCTCGTCCTGGCGATACCGCCGGCGATGCCGCGCCCGGCCGGGAGCTCGCTGACGCGGCACGACAGCAACTGACGGAGTACTTCCGCGGTCAGCGCATGACGTTCGAGCTGCCGGTCGACTGGTCGGCCACGGCCGGGCCGCAGCGCGAGGTGCTGCAGGTGCTGGATCGCTCGGTCAGCTACGGACAGACGATCACCTACGGCGCACTGGCTAGCCAGGCAGGACTGCCAGCCGGCGATGGCACTCTCCCGGCGAGAGTCGTCGGCCAGATCATGGGCTCCAACCCGATCCCGGTCATCGTCCCGTGCCACCGCGTCGTTGCCAGCGACGGCCTCGGCGGATACAGCGGCGGGACGGGCATAGAGGTGAAGCGCTGGCTGCTCATCCTGGAGGGCTCGCTCCCGCCGACACTCGACTGGCAGCCGATGGGCCTGCCCGCCGATCTCACCGACAACTAGCCAGGTAAACGTCCTTGTGGCCGTCGCGGGCACACTGCGTGCAGGTACTCTCGCATCGATGACAGACGGGGCGGCGATCCGGTTCTTGCGCTTCGCTGGTCGTCGTGTCGCTTACGCAGTGACCGGCGACGGGCCGCCGCTGGTCGCGCCAGCGTGGTGGGTCAGTCACCTGGAGCTCGACTGGGCAGACCCGAAGTTCCGGGGGCTGTGGGAGACGGTTGGCCAAGGCTACAGCCTGGTGCGTTATGACCGGCTCGGCGTGGGCATGTCCGACCGCGACCTGCGCGACGAAGACCTGACTCTCGACGCCGAGGTGGCATTGCTGGGTGCCATTATCGACGAGCTGGCACTCGAGAACGTCGTGTTGGGCAGCGGTTCGTCGGGCGGTTGCGCGGCAATCGCGTTTGCGGCCCGATTCCCAGAGCGGGTAGATCGACTGCTGCTGTACGGCGCCTACGCCGACGGATACTCGATCGCAGCGCCGGAGGTGCGCGACGCCATCGTTGCAACCGTGCGCTCGCACTGGGGCCTGGGTTCTCGCGTGCTTGCCGACCTCTTCCTAGGCGACTCCGACAGCCGCGCGCAGGAGCGGCTGGCGCGCCATCAGCGCGCGGCCGCAAGCCCGGAGACGGCCGCGGCGTTGCTGGAGCTCATCTACCGCAACGACGTTCGAGCGGAGCTGGAGCGAGTGCGCGCCCCGACGCTGGTCGTGCACCGGCGCGGCGACCGCGCCATCCCCTACCACCTCGGCCGCGAACTCGCGGCGGCGATCCCGGCGGCGACGCTGATCCCGCTCACCGGGAACGCGCATCTGCCGTGGGCAGGGGATACGCAGTCGGTCGCACGCGCCCTGCGGACGGCTCTGGCACCCGAACCTCCGGGCGGTCTCACCGGAGAGCCCGCGGCGGTGCTGCTCTCTGGCCGAGAGCGTGAGGTGCTGGCGCTGGTGGCGAAGGGCTTGAGCGACCCGGAGATAGCCGAGCAGCTGGTCTTGAGCCAGCACACAGTGCACCGCCACGTCGCGAACATCCGCAACAAGCTCGGGCGCGGTTCACGCACGGCGGCGGTCGCTGAGGCTGCGCGCCTGGGCTTGCTCTCAGACTGATCACCCGAACGGGCCATTCTGGCCAGATGGCCCAGCCGAGCGATGCGGTCCAACGTCGGCCTTCCCTACGGTCGGCGGCATGGAACATCACGTCACCCAGGGCACATCGTCAGGCGACTCAGCCTGGGCGCGGGCTTTCGCGCTGCTGTATGACCCCGTCGTGTGGGTAGGCGAGCGAGCCGGATTGCGCGCTCACCGCAAGCAGCTGCTCGCCAGAGCACGCGGGTACACCCTTGAGATCGGCAGCGGCACTGGCCTGAACCTGCCCCACTATCCCGACGACGTTGACGAGCTCGTGCTGGCCGAACCTGACGCGCCGATGCGCGCGCGGCTGGAGAAGACACTGCGCCGCAGCAACCGGCGGGCGCGGCTGATCGACGCGCCGGCGGAGCGGCTCCCGTTCCCCGACAGATCGGTCGACACGGTCGTCTCGACCCTCGTTTTGTGCACCGTCGACGCTCCCGACGTTGCCCTGCGGGAGATCGCAAGGGTGTTGCGCCCGGGAGGCCAGCTGCTACTCCTCGAGCACGTCCGCTCTGAGTCACCCACGCTCGCCCGTTGGCAGGATCGGCTGGCCGGGCCGTGGCGTCGCTTCGCGTGCGGCTGTCGCTGCAACCGCGCCACTACCGAGCTGACCGTGACCTGCGGATTTGAGCTCGACCAGACGCGAGAAGCGTCATGGCGCGGAATGCCGCCGATCGTGCGGCCGCTCGTCATCGGCCGGGCGACCACTCATCGTCGCCCAGCGCACGAAACGGACGGACAATTCGCCGGGACCGGCTCACTGTAATCATGAAGCGAGATCTCAGCCGCGACGGCTCAGCAGCTGAGCTCGCTCACCTCGTACCGTTCCAGCGCGGCCAGCTTTCCGTCCGCCCGGTGCAGGACAAGGAACTCGCCCTTGCTCAGCGGGCTGATACCAGAGCAGTCAGCGCCGAGCTCGCCGCCGACCGCGCGAAGCAGCAACGGCAGATTCTCGCGGTGCGCGCAGATCACGACCGGCTGGTCAGCAGCTGCAAGCTGGGCCACGGTCTTGGCAGCCTCGGGATCATCAGCAGTGCCCTTCCGGCTCACTTCCAGCGCGGCCTCGGTCTCTACCTCGACGCCCGCACGCTCGGCATACGGCCGGACCGTCGCGACGCACCGTTCAGCCGGGGAGCTGACTACCCGCGCCGTACCGAAACACCGCAGCAGGTCAGCAAGCGCCTCGGCGTCCTTCTCGCCGCGGGCATCGAGCGGCCGGGACCTGTCGTCCCTGGGCCAGTCCGACTTGCGGCCGGCCGATGCATGCCGGAGCAGGATCAGCGGGACTGTCCGGACCGGACCGGCCCTGAAGGCCGCCAGCGTTTCGGCATCGCGCTCATAGCTGAGCCGTGAACCAGCCCCGCTGGCCGGCACCCAGTCCACCGCGTCAATCTCGCTGCTCGGCACGAACGGCGCGGCAGACTCGACTGTCGCCGCCCAGTAATCGACGCGTTTCCGCAGCCCGATACCGCCCGGATAGCGGACTGGCGGCAGCCGCCGGCCGAGCGTTACCCGCAGCCCGGTTTCTTCGGCTACCTCGCGAACCGCGGCCAGCAGAACATGCTCGCCCGGCTCGAGCTTGCCCTTGGGGAAGCTCCAGTCGTCGTACTTGGGCCGGTGAACGAGCGCGACCTGGATTCCGGCTCCGGCAGGGCGCCACAGCACCGCGCCGGCGGCCCGTACCTCGTCGGCCGCCGGCTGATCAGCCATCGCCGCTCCGGACGCGCCGGGTCCTGATCAGCAGCTCCTGGATGTCGGTCAGTGGCGCGCCCGACTCGTCGAGGTGGTGCCGCGTCCAGGTCCCGTCTGCTGACAGCCACCAGGACGAGATCCGGGGATTCATCGCCAGGTCAATCAGCTGGCGAAGCTCCGCGCGCTGGCCGGGGTCGGTCACCCGGACAAGCGACTCGACCCGCCGGTCCAGATTGCGGTGCATCAGGTCGGCGCTGCCCATCCAGACCTCGCCCGGCGACTCGTCAGCGCCGGTGCCGAATGCGTAGATGCGCGAATGCTCGAGGAAGCGCCCGACGACGCTGCGCACCCGGATCGTCTCGGACAGGCCCGGCACACCCGGCCTGATCGCGCAGATCCCGCGGATCCACAAGTCGATCGGCACGCCCGCCATCGACGCCCGGTACAGTGCATCGATCGTGGCTTCGTCGATGATCGCGTTGCACTTCATCTGGATCCTGGCAGGCAGTCCGGCGCGCTGCAGCCTGGCCTGCTCCTCGATCCGGGCGATCAGGCCGGTCCGGATGCCAGCAGGCGCGACGAGCAGCCGGCTGTAGTCAGTCTTACGGCTGTACCCGGTGAGGTGGTTGAACAGGTCGGTGACGTCTTCACCGACAGCCCGGTCCGCGGTGAGCAGCCCGAAGTCCTCATACAGCCGCGCGGTCTTCGGATGGTAGTTGCCGGTCCCGAGATGGCAGAACCGGCGGATGGAGCCGTCCGCTTCCTCCCGCACCACCAGCGCCAGCTTGCAGTGCGTCTTCAGGCCGAGCATGCCGTACACGACGTGGCAACCCGACTGCTCCAGCTTGCGCACCCAGCCGATATTCGCCCGCTCGTCACCGCGCGCCTTGATCTCGACGACGACCACGACCTGCTTCCCTGCCTCGGCGGCGTCGATCAGAGCGTCGACGATCTCCGAGTCGCCACTGGTCCGGTAGAGCGTCTGCTTGATCGCCTGCACCCTGGGATCGGCCGCCGCCGATACCAGGAAGCGCTGCACGCTGCCGGTGAACGAGTCATAGGGATGGTGCACGAGCACGTCGCGTTCGGCCAGCTGGCTGAACACGCTGCTGTCGCTGACCAGCGCGGTCTCGGCCGGCACGAACGTCGGGTACTTCAGGTTCCGGAAGTCCAGGTCGGCGATCGCGGTCAGGCCCGACAGATCAAGCGGGCCCGGCAGCCGGTAGACCGCGCGGTCGTCCACGTCGAGTTCGGTCACCAGCCTGTCCAGCACTTCGTCAGAGATGGACTCCTCCACCTCCAGCCGGACGGCCGGCTCGAACCTGCGCCGCATCAGCTCGCGTTCCAGCGACTTCAGCAGGTCCTCGGTCACGTCCTCGTCGATCTCCAGGTCGGTGATCCTGGTGACCCGGAACGCGTGGTGCTCGAGGATCTCCATGCCGACGAACAGCTCGCCGAGGTGGGCGGCGATTACGTCCTCGAGCGGGACGAACCGGTTCGGCGCGGCCGTCAGGAAGCGCGGCAGCAGCGGCGGTACCTTCACCCTGGCGAACATGGTGGCCCCGGTCTTCGGGTCCGCGATCATCAGCGCCAGGCTGAGCGATCCCCCGGAGATAAACGGGAACGGGTGCGACGGGTCGACCGCGAGCGGAGTAAGGACCGGGTAGATCCGCGCTTTGAACAGGTGCTCGAGCCGCACCTGCTCGTCCGGGATCAGCTCCTTCCAGCGCAGGATCTCGATCCCCTCGCTCGCCAGCCGCGGCTGCAACTCTTCGCTGAAACCGCGCGCGTGGCGCACCGACAGTTCGCGGGCTAGCTCGAGGGCGTTCTCCAGGATCTGGGCCGGCGACTGCCCCGAAGCCGTCTCAACGGGCAGCCCGGTCGCCATCCGCCTGATCCGCCCGGCGATGCGGACGCCGAAGAACTCGTCGAGGCCGCTTGCGAAGATCGCCGAGAACCGGACCCGCTCCAGCAACGGGACATTCGGGTCCTCGGTCAGCTCAAGGACGCGCTGGCTGAATCGCAGCCAGCTCTCCTCGCGGTCGAGGAACCGGTCGGCGGGCAGCCCGTCGCTGGCCTGGAAGTCCGCGGCCGTCATCAGTGCCTTGCTGGCCCGCTCGGCTGCCTGCCGCTCACGCGCTGATGACCTGGCCCTCGCTCGCACCGCCGCCTGCTCGTGCTTCCTCGCCCGGTCGCGGACCGCGTCCCGCTCGCGTTCCACCGCCGCGGCACGATCCGCAGGCGTGAGATGACGAGGCGAGGCCGATTCCATGTCCCTATTGTCCCCACAAGAGCCGCTACCAAAAGATCCAACGTACCGTCATCGCACGTCACTGCATCTTCTCAGGAACGGCCGCTAGATACGTGCCCGTTTCCTTCGTATGTGTCCGTTGTCTTTCGATGGCGGATCCTTGCGCTTACCCTGCTCTGCCGGCAGGATCAGTGCAGGCCCGGCCGATATGAAAATCTTCATTCCAGGAAACGGGCCCTACTCGCCGGATGGAGCATGCAATGCGGATCGGCACTATGGTCGCTGAACCCAGCAGCGCGGACGCCCTGACGAAGCTCACCGAGCAGCTGCAGGCCGCTGCTGATGACGGTTTCGCGTCGGCGTGGATGTCGAACATCTTCGGCCTGGAGGCGCTGATCTCGCTCGCGGTGGCGGGTAGCGCCGTGCCTGGCATCGAGCTCGGCACCGCGGTCATCCCGACCTATCCCCGGCACCCTGCAGTCCTCGCGCAGCAGGCGCTCACCGCTGATCTTGCCCTCGGCGGCAGGCTGACCCTGGGCATCGGGCTCTCGCACCAGATCGTCATCCAGGACATGTACGGCTACAGCTTCGACCGTCCGGCCCGCCACATGCGCGAATACCTCGCGGTTCTGCAGCCGCTGCTGGCAGGAGAAAATGTCGCCTTCGAAGGCGAGACGGTGCAGGCGCGGATCGGGCTGTCCGTGCCCCGTTCCGGCAGGAAAGTCCCCTTGCTCATCGCCGCGCTCGCGCCGCAGATGCTGAAGCTGGCCGGAAGCGTGGCCGACGGCACGGTGCTGTGGATGACCGGGCCCGCGACGGTGCGTGACTACGTTGTCCCGGCGATCACGGCCGCGGCTGCCGACGCAGGCCGGCCAAGCCCGCGGGTGGTCTGCGCGCTGCCGGTGTGCGTGACCGACGACCCGGCGGAGGCCCGGGCTAGCGCGGACAAGGCGTTCGCGATCTACGGTCAGCTGCCGTCCTACCGGGCGATGCTGGACAAGGAGGGCGCAGCCGGGCCGGGTGACGTCGCGATAGTCGGCACCGAGGACGCGGTCGCCGGGCAGGTCAGCGCGCTGGCCGACGCCGGGGTTACTGATTTCGTCGCAGCTGAGTACGCGCGCGGTGATGACGGGCCGCGGACCAGAGCGTTCCTGCGCACGCTGGCCGGGCAGCACAGCTGAACCAGTCCGGCTGAACCAGTCCGGCTGATCCAGTCTGGCTGATCCAGCCTGGCTGGCCATGTCAGCCTGGCCTGAACTCGTCTGCGCGGACAGTCAGCGCGGCGAGCAGATCTGGCATGACCAGGTCTTCTCTGATGCCCCGGCCGGTCAGCCGCATCGCCTCGGCCAGCCGGGGATCCCACGGGCTTGGCTCTGGCCGGCCTTTGAGCGGGAACGCGCCACCCGGCGCACGGTCAGCGCTGAGCGCGGCGCGATAGTCGCTGGCTGACATCTGCCATGGCCGCGCCTGCAGGCG
Source organism: Streptosporangiaceae bacterium (assembly GCA_035507615.1). Classification (GTDB taxonomy): domain Bacteria; phylum Actinomycetota; class Actinomycetes; order Streptosporangiales; family Streptosporangiaceae; genus JAJYUU01. Next base: position 21,159 of record DATJNX010000006.1, on the reverse strand, counting down.
CCGGATCGCGGTCGCCGTCCCGCGCAACCCGGGCCAGCTGAACTCCCCGTGCCAGTGCAGAGCCGATCCGCTGCCGACCGCAGCCTGCAGCAACCGGACGCACGCGACCGACGGCTCACCTTCGGTGCAGACCAGCGCCGGGCATCGCGTGCCGAGCTGCTCCGCCGCCGCCCGGATCAGGGCCGAGCTCGCGCAGACGTAGATCTCGAGTGCCCATGGCAGCACAGGCGCGGCGACGAGCTGACGGAGCGTCAGGCGGAACGGCTCGCCGGCATCGGCTGCCTCCGTGAGCCAGCGGCCGACAGGCTCGCCGGCCGCTCGCACATTCAATACCAGCACCTGGCTGGCCAGGTCGTCGGCGACAAGGCCGGCCGTGTTCCACAGCGCTTGCTCGGCATCCTGGCTGGCCGGCGCCTGAACTCCCTCGCGAGCTGCCAACGCGCGCAGTACCAGCGCGGCAAGCGGGCCCTCGGTCAGCGCCCGCTCGTTCCCGGTCGCCGCGGCCGCGAGGTCTGACAGCACGCAACTGCCCTTGTCGGACGAGTTCGGCAGCCGCTCCAGCACCGCCGTCGCCTGGCCGATGACGTCTGAATGGCCCTGCCGGATCAGCCTCGTGACAGTGCCGTCACGGCTGATGGAATCCAGCCAGTCCCGGTACCAGGACAGCTGCGACAGCCAGCTTGACCTCACGGCGCTGAGCGCATCGCCCCAGCGCTGGAGGTCGGCCGCGCGTTCGGCGGCAAGGTTGCGGACCGGGCCGCCGATGGCTTCGACCGCCGCGACCAGGCTGGGTGCCGCTGCGGCCCGCCAGAGCTGCTCGGCGACTTCTGGCAGCGGCACGCTCAGCGTGGTGCCGCGGCTGGCGTTGCGGCCGAGGAGGCTGGCCGCCGCCCGCCGTTGCGCCGGCGTGGCGCCGAGAAGCGTGACGGTGCCGTCGACGGGCTCACCCCGTTCGAGCCGGGTCCGGATCCGGGAAACGAGCCAGGCCAGCTCCGGCGTCCCTAGCATGCGATGCACTTTGGCCCGATCTACGGCTATCTGACGCGCTGGTACCGAGATGCCCACGCGCGGAATGGTAGTCAGCCCGTACTGCCGCGCGGAAGGCCTTACTGCCGCAGATACGCGCGGAAGGCCTTACTGCCGCAGATAGAGGTCGCGCAGCAGCCCCGGCCATGATCACGAAGCATTTCCGTCGCCGGCGACGGTTTTCTTACGCGCTCACGGTTTCTGGCGTAGATACAGGTCGCGCAGCAGCGAGATCTCGGCGCCGTGATGCAAGATCTCGCGGTTGATGTGCAGCACCAGGGCGGCCATCGATGACTCGGCGAACGGCCCCTCCGCCGGGCCGACTGGATGGGCCAGCCCGGCCGCGCCGAGACTGCGGACGCCTTTGATCCAGGCCGCGTGCTGCTCGTCTAGCTGGCGCAGCGCGTCCGCCGCGGTGCCCGCGTACTCCCAGGTCGCCCAGTCCACCGCAGGCCCCCCGAAGTGCCAGGCGATGCGCGCGCCGAAGCATCCGACGGTGATGTGCGCGAGCCGCCAGGCGATCGTGGTCACCGGATCCGGCTGCGGCGCTGGCATGGCGTAGTCCATGACGAGATCGCCCGGCCCCATCGCCAGCGGCGTCGTTGCCTCAGCGCGACGGCGGATGCTCCAGCAGCCGGGAACTGGCTCCCAGAAGTATTCAGCGTCGGTCAGTCCGTCCAGCCGCGGCCGGAGCTGATGCTCCCAGTGCCAGTCGAGCTGCTCGACCAGCTCGCTGTTCCAGTCCAGGTCTACGTAGCGCTCGGTTTTCATAGCCAGACGGTATCGGCCATTGCGGACAGGAGCTGTCCTCGATTGCTGTCACACTGAGATTTGTGCTGGAAACTTCAGCCCGGTTGCTGCGCTTGCTCTCCGTGCTGCAGGCCCGGTCCGAGTGGTCCGGCGCAGAACTGGCCGCGCGCCTCGAGGTCACGCCGCGGACACTGCGCAGGGACGTCGCCAAGCTGCGCACCCTGGGCTATCCCGTGCACGCTGCGTCGGGCGTGGCGGGCGGATACCGCCTCGGCGCCGGTGCTGCGCTGCCGCCGCTACTGCTCGACGACGAGGAGGCAGTGGCAGTCGCGCTCAGCCTCCGGTCTGCTGCGACGCACTCGGTAACCGGCATCGGCGAAGCATCCGTTCGCGCGCTGGCGAAACTTGACCAGGTGCTGCCGGCCCGGCTTCGCGAGCTGCGACCACCCGCGCCGGGTGATTTACCGGCTAGCTCAGCAGGACCCAGAGCGCATGGCTGCGGCGATAGTGCAACTCGATCAACCGGTAGTTCGGGTAGTACTGCTCGAAGGCAAGGTCTTCAGGAGTACCGAGGATGTCAGTGACCAGAGCCTTCGTTTTGGGCAGCACATGCTCACGGAAGTCGGAAAGATAGGCGGCGTCTTGCTGCTCGGTGAAGACCATCGTGTGCTGGTCGAGCGGGATCGGCGCGGGCTTGAGGTTGGCGACGAAGTAGATGATCCCCGGGTAGCCCGCCTGGAAGTCCTCGACGTAGGTCCTGCGTGTCCCGATGATCGCGTGCAGGCGGTCAGCCAGGATGATGAAGTCGCTCATCGGCTCGCTGAAACGCTGGCAGCAAGCCGGCCGGTCCCAGACGCCGGCTCCGACCCGGTGGGCTGCCAGCTCCGGCGGGATCGGCGGATCCTTCTCCGCCGCCAGCTGTTGCCGGTCCAGCGTCGGGGCCTCAGCCTGAGCGCCGATAGTGGCGAACTTGTAGGAGTGGAACGGGAGCAGGAAGAATGACGCGGCGAAGAGCACCACGCCCGCCAGCCCGAGGACCGGCCAGCGCCGGATGCCGAGCTGTCGCGGCAGCATAGTCGCGACGGCGACCACGAGGAAGGGAACGGTCAGCAGCGTGCCGGTGAGATGGTCCGCATCCGAGCGGAGCAACGCGCCCTGATACAGCAAGATCGTCGTCAGCAGCAGCGAGACAAGCAAAACCCGGTCCTTGGACCAGTCCAGCGCCACCTGGAACGGCCGGAGCTTGAGCACGGCCAGCAGCGCGAGAGCCGCGAGAACGAACGGCAGGATGTAATACATGTGCGCCCAGGGCGCCGAGGTAGCAATCTGGGCCGGGACCGGGGGCAGATTCGACCGGGGCCAGCCGTACGGCGTATTGCTGTACCCCTCGGCCACCGCCCTGGTGATCATGAAGTAGAGGTAAAAGAACCGGCCGAGTAGCCCCTTGCCTGCGTAGAACACGACCACCGGCAGCCAGCTCACCACGAAACCGCCGAGCACAGCCAGCAACGACGTGACGACCGAGCGCCGCGAGGCGGCGCCGCTGAACAACAGCAGCGCCGACAGCACTACCGCGCCAACCGCGCCGGCCGCCAGGTTCTCCTGCGCGATATACGACAGCACCCCCCAGATCAGGCCGAGGACGAAAGCGCCCGCCAGGCCGCTCCGCGCCGGCGCCCGGCGGATCGCGGCCGGCAGCAACAGCAACAGCGAGATTGCGCCCGCGTACCGCAGCGGGCTGGCCCAGCCGAAGAACCCGGTGTATGAGCCATGCGGGGCGAACTCCATCAACTGCAGCGCGGGATAGATCAGCGCCGACATCAGGGCACCGATCAGCCCGCGGAAATATCCCAGCGCCAGGAAGAACACCACGAACAGGATGGAGGCGCCGGCCCATTCGAACATCGCCCACGACTCACGGAAACCCACCACGGAGAACGTGGCGAAATGCCGCATGAACTCGTAGGAGAACCACTGCGATCCCGGACCGTACTGAATCGCGGCCGGCCCGATATACGGAACCGCGCCCTTCGAGATGGCCTGCAAGCCACCGAGGTAAAGATCCTCCTGGTAGCCGAGCGACAAGGAACCGGACGTCCGGTTCAGGTACCAGGGCGGGCCATAGAAGTAAAAAGCCAGCGCCAGCGCGGTCAGCACGCCGACGGCCACCCTCATGGCGTTGGCATCGGGGAACCGCCGGACAGCGGCGGCGAGGGCGACTTTGCCAGGCGCGCCACGGCCTTCCCCGGCCGGAGCGACGGCTGTCCCGCTTGTGTCCGCGGCTGTCGCCACGCTGTCCGCGGCAACAGCCTGAGCCGGGACAATGCCAGCCGGGACCGGAGCAGACACAGTCCCGGCAGCCCGGCCGCATGGCGCCAGGTCACGCAGCCATGATCGCCAGGTCGCGGGTCGCGCCCGGCCCGCCTGGAGCACCCGGCTGGCAAAGACCAGCAGCAGCATCGGCGCCAGGGCGCCGATCAGGTACGCGGCGGTCACCCACCTCTTGTCCTGGTAACCGAAGGAGATCCAGACCTGCGTCGGCGGCAGCGTGGACTCGCCGCGGTAGTACGCGATGACGTCCACCAGCGGGAACCACAAGGTCAGCGCCAGCCAGATAGCGGCACGCTGCGAAGGCGCAACTATCCGGTCCAGCAAGCTGGCCCGCAGCCGGGCCGGGACCAGCACCGTCGCCAGCGTGAGCACGCCGATGGCCGCCAGGGCGGCCAGGCTGGTGATGATCGCATCTTGCTGCGGCCGTGGCAGCGGGCCGGCCGGCCGGATCTCGAGCGCGATCATGATCGCCAGTCCGCAGGTCACTGCCAGCGAGACCAGCGCCGCCTGGAAGAAAGGCCGCGGGCCTGCGGCTACGACCCGCAGCGTCCGGTCAAGCAGGACCCGCGCCGGAGTTCCGGACGTCCGTGCTGGCGGCGGCTCCTCGACGATCACCGTACGCTCGCCGGGTTGACTCATACCTACTCTGCCTGCTTCGCGTCTTTCCTGGCAGGCCCGGCGACGAGATCAGACCGCCAGGACCCGGCCGGGAAGCCGGATCTGCTCACCGGCAATGGGCTCGGTGCGAACGGGATCGCCGGGCGCACGCGAACAATGTAGCCGTCCGGCGGCAGTAGTCCTGCCACACTGTGCCGGCCGGTCCAGGCCACCTGACCAGCGCCGCAACGCCCTGATGTCACCCGGCTGCCTCTCGCTGCCGCGCTAACCCATGACTGATCGCTACGGGTTATGCCGAAACAGCTTCGAAATTCCGACGTTTCATGAGTAAGTACCCGCGAGATGATACAACCGCCGCGGATCCACCACTGGCCTGCTGATCAAGTCGTAACCAGGCTCAGAAGCCCAGTTGACGAAATGGTAACCGCTCCGCGTACTAACCCTCTGGAGTCATTCAGCTACTCAGCGTAAGTCATTCGCGGCATAACCAGCGAGCCATTAGCGCCCTACGACAGTCCGCACGCCTTATGGATCTCCGCCTTATTGGCCAGCTTCACCCGGCCGCCACGACCAAGCCGGGCAGCGAGTTCTTTCTCTGCCGCTTCGATCCTGAGCCAGTCGGCATAACTCACGTGCCGGTGGCCGCGCTCTGCCAGCACCCGGTGCAATGGCGAGGCCTCCGGGGCGCCTGGCTCCCCGGCCGCTGGCATCCGGAGCAGGCCAGCCCTGGGAAGCTGCACGTCATCGGGACCTGGACCGCCGGCCAGGTCAGCCAGCAGCGACCTGACAGTCTCTGCCGCATCAGACTTGTTAGTGCCGATCACCCCGGTCGGCCCGCGCTTCAGCCACCCGGCCACGTATTCACCCGGCAGCGGCTGGCCGTCGGGGCCGAGGACGCGGCCAGCGGAGTTCGGGACTACCGACGACCGCTCGTCGAATGGCACGCCGGCCAGCGGAACGCTCTGATATCCCACCGATCGCAGCACCATCTGGACGTCCAGAGTCTCCAGCTCGCCGGTCCCGATGAGTTTCCCCGAATCATCGAGCCGGGTGCGCTCGAGAGCCAGCCCGGCAACCTCGTTCCGGCCCTGGATTTCGACAGGCCTGAGCCAGAACCGGACCGTCAGCCTGCGGCCGGCGCCGGCCGGCGTCCGGCCGGCCCAGTCCGAGATCACCGTGTAGTTACCGCGGACGTGCCGGTCGGACTCGGCCAGTCGGCTGCTCTCGCCGGTCGGGTCGAAGGCGTCCAGCTCGGCCTCCCCGGCCCCGACGACGATGTCGACACCCTCAAGCTCGCCCAGCTCGCGCAGCTCCTTTGTAGTGAACTTGGCCTGTGCCGGGCCGCGCCGGCCGATCATGTGCACCTCCCGCACCTTGCTGGCGGTCAGCGCATCCAGCACCGGCTGAGAGACGTCCGTCTCCCGCAGCTCGGCAGGGTTGCGGACGAGGATGCGGGCCACGTCTACGGCCACGTTCCCGACCCCGATCACCGCGACGGACTCGGCGTCCAGGCTGAAGGCGGCCGGATCGACGTCCGGGTGGCCGCAGTACCAGTTGACGAAGTCGGTGGCTGCGACGCTGCCCGGCAGGTCCTCGCCCGGAATGCCGAGATGCCGGTCGCGCATCGCGCCGGTGGCGTAGACCACGCCGTCGTAATTGGCCAGCAGATCATCGCGGGTCACGTCGTCACCGAGATGAACGCCCCCGATAAAGTTGACCCCATCGTGCTCGAGGACATTGCGCAGGTACTCGGCAATCGACTTGATCGACTTATGGTCCGGCGCCACTCCGTATCGGACCAGCCCGTACGGAGTAGGGAGCCGGTCGATCACATCCACCCGGATGGCGCAGGGCGGGTCGAGCGCCGCGGCTTGCTTGATCAGCGCCTCGGCCGTGTACAGACCGGCCGGGCCGGAGCCGACGACTGCTACCTGAAGAGTCCGCATGCCACTAGATTCTGCCTTGTCACTGGTACCTAGCGCGCCAACAAGCCCGTCATGCCCGGGCTGACGAACTTCCTGGCCGAAGTCCGGAGCCTGTTCGTACCCGATCCGGATGGCAAGGACGGGCCGCTGCCGCCGATCCTGGTCAGCATGACGGTCGTGACCGGGCTAGTCGACGCCTTCAGCTACCTGACTCTGGGCCATGTCTTTGTTGCAAATATGACCGGAAACGTAGTATTTCTCGGCTTCGCGCTTGCTGGCGCGCCCGGATTCTCGATCGCGGCGTCGCTCACCGCCCTCGCAGCTTTCGCCGCCGGAGCTTTCGGCGGCGGCCGCCTGGCGGCACGCCATCCGCATCACCGCGGCCGGCTGCACAGTTCCGCAGCTGCCAGTCAGGCGGTGTTCCTGGCAGCCGCCGTCGTCCTCGCCGCCGTCGGCGGCAGCCCGGTGACCGCCGCTTTCCGCTACCCGCTCATCATCGCGCTCGGCATCTCGATGGGCATCCAGAACGCCGCGGCGCGCAAGATTGCGATACCCGACCTCACCACGACGGTGCTGACGCTGACGATCACCGGGATCGCCGCGGACAGCTCGGCGGCCGGCGGCAGCGGATCGCATTCGGGGCGTCGCCTGGTCGCGATCACCGCCATGCTCGCTGGCGCCCTGATCGGCGCGGCTCTCGTGCTGACCGGCCAGATCTTCTACCCGCTGGTGATTGCCCTGGTCATCGTCGCGGCCGGCGCAGTGACGACCTACCGGCTCGGACAACGCGAACCTGGCTGGGTCTCCGGTGGCACAGCATGAGGACGGCACGGCACCTCGCCACCGTTGCGCTAGCGTGACCCGCATGCTGGATGAGCGGGCACCGGATGGCCTTACCGGGCGGGTAGCGCTGGTCACCGGCGGCAGCGGTGGGATCGGGCAGGCGATCGCGCTAGCGCTGGCCGGCGCGGGCGTGAGCGTGGCCATCGGCTACGGCGCCAGCGACGCGGCAGCCCATCAGCTGTCCGGGCAGATCACCGCTGCTGGCGGCCGGGCCGCGGCGCTCAGCGCCGACCTCACCTATGCCGCCGAGGTCGCGCGGCTGGCCGAGGACACTGAGCACGCCTTCGGCCCGGTGGACATCCTGGTCAGCAACGCCGGGTCCGGGCAACACCGCCAGCTGGAGAGCATCGCGGTCGAGGAGTTCGACGAGACCATTGCCGTCAACCTGCGCGCCCCGTTCCTGCTCGCTCAGCGCCTGGTCCCGCCGATGGCCGAGCGCGGCTTCGGCCGGGTGCTGTTCGTCTCCTCGGTCGCGGCCTTCACCGGCGGGATCGTCGGGCCCCACTACGCGGCGTCCAAGGCAGGCTTGCATGGCCTGACGCACTCGCTCGCTGCGAGCTTCGCCGGTGCGGGCGTCACGGTCAACGCGATCGCTCCGGCCCTGATCAGCGAGACCGGCATGCTGTCCGGCGACCAGGAGCAGTTGCGGCGGCAGGTGCCGGTCGGCCGGCTGGGACGGCCGGCCGAGGTCGCCGACCTTGCGCTGGCCGTGCTGCGTAATCCGTACCTGACGAACCAGGTCATCTCTCTCGACGGCGGCATTTACCCCCGGTAAGAGCGTCGCGTGGCGGGACGCGGCAGCGGGACCGAGAAAGCTTCGTTCGGCGCAGAGTACGTATGTGCTTGGCAAAATGGCCATTACGGCCAGGTATCCAGTCAGGCGCAGCAGGATAGCAAGCTGGCTAACGGGAAATAGGACCCGAGATTGGGGGGAAATCCAAGGCTTACACGGGGGAATGCATGTATCACAAGCTCGACATTCTGGCCGACAAAGGCTATCTAGTACTACGCGACCGGCAAGGGCCCGCAATTGCGCCAGCTGAATGGGAGTCCCTGGAGTACATGGACTGGAAGAGCGGCGGCGACACTAACTTCGCGCCGCTTGCCTCGGCTACCGGCGAGATGGATTGCCGTGGCTTCTGGGACCACGGCAAGCCCGACAAGGGCGGGGTCTGGACCACGAACCGGTTGCTAGCGCCGAGCCTGGCCGGCTACGTCGAGGAGATCGGCGGCAATTACGGGCGCGTTCGCGTCATCAAGCTCAACCCCAGCGACGAGGCCACCGCGCTGCGCCAGCTGCACAAGGACGACAACAACCGGCTGAACCCCGACGACAGCGGGTGGGTCGTCCGGTCCTGGCTGGAACTCGACGACGCCGCTGGCGAGTCCATGTTCATCCTTCGCGAGGACAAGGACGATCCCGCCACGGAGACGCGGATCATCTTGCATCCCGGCATGCAGCTGGTCATCGACACTGAGCGGCTGTATCACGTGGTCTGGCACCCTGGCCCGCGGCCGCGGTACGCGCTGATCACGTCGTGGGAGAGCGACAAGGTAATCGACGGCTGGATCGAGCGCGAACAGCTCGGCCGGCACCAGTTCGCGGGAGCCCGCCGCTAATCCGTCCGGCTGCGGCCCGGCCCGCTACCTGGCCGGAGACGGCAGGTCGCGGGCCGGGCCACGCCCGGCACGGCTTGCCGGCACCGGCCGATTCGTCCTGAAAAAGCAAAATGCCGCCGCGGTCGTGTTCCGGGAGGGAGTCATGACAGTGTCCACAGCCCGCCGGGCTGGCCCGGACCTTGCCGCCGCGGCTCGCCGTGCCCTCGCAGTGTCAGCGGGCAAAGCTGTCAGGGGTGCCACCCGGCGGCTTAACAAGGGGAACGGGACTACCGCACCCGGCATCGTGACGCTGGCCATCGATCCGGGTGCGCTGTCCGGCCTGCTCGCCGAGATCCCCCGCGGCGCCGTGCTGGTCACCGGCTCGAACGGCAAGGGCACGACGTGCCGGATGCTGGCAGAGGTCATGCGCGCGGCAGGCTTGCATCCGGTGCTCAACGCCGAGGGCGCGAACCAGCGCGGCGGCCTGGCAACGACCATGGTCGCTCGCGCGGACGTGACCGGCCACCTGCCGCCGGATGCCGACGCGATCGGCTTGTTCGAGGTGGACGAAGGCTCCGTCCCGGATTTCCTGCCGCAGGTCAGCAGGCCGAGGGCCGTCGTGTTCACGAACCTCTTCCGGGACCAGCTCGATCGTTACCTGGAGCCCGCTTATATCAAGGCGCTCCTCGAGCGGGCGATGCGGAACCTGCCCGCAGGCGCCGCGCTCGTGCTTAACGCAGACGATCCGCGGGTCGCGCTGCTCGCAGCTGACCTCGGCAACCCGAGGCTGTACTTCGGGATCGACGACCCCGAGCTAGCCAGGGACGGAGCCGATCCCACCTCAGACTTCCCGCGCTGCCCGCGCTGCGACGGCGAGCTGACCTACAGCTGCGTCTATTACGCCCATCTCGGTCACTGGGCGTGCGGCAACTGCGGCCTGAGCCGACCTCAGCCGCAGGTCCGCCTGACCAAGGCGGATCTGACCGGGCCATCCTCGGCGCACCTGCAAATCGTCACGCCTGCGACCGAGGCCACGCTGGATATCCCGCTACCCGGCCTCTACAACGCCTATAACGCGCTCGCCGCGGCGGCGGCGGCAAGCGCATGCCAGTTGCCGGACCGATCGCTGCCGGCGATGGAGAAGATCACGGCCGGCTTCTTCCGGATGGAGAAAGTACGGGTATCCGGACACGACGTGCACCTGGCGCTGGCGAAGAACGCTAACGGCTACACCGAGGTGCTCCGCGCCGTACTAGGCGACGGACAGCCGAAGCGGATGCTGCTCGGCCTCAACGACAATCCCGGCAAGCAGCCCGACACATCCTGGATCTGGGATGTCGACTTCGCCCCGCTGGCGGGCCTGATACCGGCTCCGGTCGTCTCCGGCAATCGTGCGGCCGACCTGGCGGTCCGGTTGAAGTACGCCGGATGGGCCTGCGGCAAGCACGAAACCGAGCTTGCGATCGAGCCCGATCCGGTCCGCGCATTCCAGACCGCACTCGCTCGCCTTCCGGCCGGCCAGCCGATCTGGGTCGTCTCCACGTCGGTAGTGCTCTGGGAGATCCGGCGCTGGCTGGTGCAGCACGGCTACGTCGGCGAGCTATGGCGCCAGCAGGCTGGAGCTAACTGATGACCGGGATGCGTGTCACAGTTGGCTACCTGTACCCGGACATCATGTCCACCTACGGAGACAAGGGCAACGTCGAGACAATCCTGCGCCGGTGCGAGTGGCGCGACATCACCGTCGGCGTGACCGAACTGCGGCTGGGTGACCAGCTCAAACCAGATGCCCTCGACCTCATCATGATCGGCGGCGGCGGGGAGTCGCAGCAGCAGCTAGTAGCGCGCGACCTCTGCACGGTCAAGGGCGAGGGCATCAGGGACGCTGTCGCGCTAGGCGCTGCCGCGCTGGCTGTCGGCGGAGGCTACGAGCTGTTCGGCCGTTTCTGCCAGCCGGAGCGAGGCGCGGAACTCCCTGGTGTCGGGCTGTTCAACGCCTGGACCATCCGGCAGAACGCGGTCCTGTCCGGTCACTACGGCTCGATCTCCGACGCGCGAGCTGACCGTGCCATCGGCGAACTGGTCGTCCGCTGGCGGGACTCGCTGCTGGTCGGCTTTGAGAATCACGGCGGCGGCACGTACCTGGCCGAGGCGACGGAGCCGCTGGGCCAGGTGCTCTGCGGGCACGGCAACAACGGCGACGGCACTGAGGGCGTCATTCTCGGCAGCGCGGTAGGGACTAACCTGCGCGGGCCGTGCCTGCCGAAGAACCCCGCGCTGGCGGACTTCCTTATCGGGGCCGCCGTTCGCCGGCGCCACCCCGCTGCGGACCTTCCGCCGTTGGCTGACGACCTTGAGGTAGCCGCGCGTGCGGCCGCGATGCAGCGTGCCCAGCAGCGCGGGCGCGTGAGGACCCGAGCCGGCGCAAGCCGATGACGGCGGCGGAGCGCGAGAACGCCGCGGTAGCACCGGGCCCAGAGGTCACCTCCGAACCAGAAGCCGAGCCAGGCACGAAGGTCGCGCCAGGCACAGTAGCTTCACCAGTCGTGGGGGTCGTGCCGGATACCGGCACCCGGCCGGCCCGCCGGAGTGTCGCAGCCCGCCCCGCGCGCGGTCCCAGCCTGGCCCGCTCGAGCGGCGTCATGGCTCTCGGAACGATCGCCTCGCGCTTCACCGGATTCCTGCGCACCGCCGTGCTGCTCTACGCGATCGGCACCCAGAACCTGGGGGATGCCTACAACGTCGCCAACAACCTGCCCAACGCCGTCTACAACCTGGCGCTCGGCGGGATTCTCACGAGCGTGGTCGTCCCGCTCCTGGTCAACGCCGCGAAGACGAACCGGGACGGCGGCGAGGCCTACGACCAGCGAATCTTCACTCTCGGCGTGATCGCCCTCGGCGGCATCACCATCGTCGCGACGGCGGCCGCCATCCCGATCACGGCCATTTACGGCCATGGCATGCCGGGCGCGGCCACCTATCACCTCACGGTGATCTTCACCTACTTCTTCATGCCGCAGATCTTCTTCTACGGCGTGAGCTCGCTGGCCAGCGCGATCCTGAATGCGCGCGGCAGTTTCGCGGCGCCGATGTGGACGCCGGCGGTGAACAACGTCGTCGTCATCCTTGCGGGCGTCGCGCTGATAGCCGTGGCGGGCACGAACCGTACCCCGCAGGACATCTCGGCCGGGGAGATCCAGCTACTCGGCATCGGGACGACGCTGGGCATCGTGCTGCAGACCGCCGCGCTGTGGCCGTCCATGCGCCGGGTCGGTTTCCGCTGGCGGCCCCGGTTTGACTTCAGGCGCGCGGAGGTTGGCGAGATCGGCCGCATGAGCGGCTGGATGTTCGTGTACATCGCGGCGACCCAGCTCTCGTTCGTGACGACCACCATCGTGTCCAACGACGCAGGGGCGCGGGTCTGCAAGACCTGCGCGGGCGCCGGGTACGCGGCCTTCAGCAACGCCTGGCAGCTGTTCCAGCTCCCCTACGCGATTGTCGGCGTCTCGGTGATCACCGCCATGCTGCCGCGGATGAGCGCGCATGCCGCCGGCGGCGCGCACCGTCTGCTTATCAGGGACTTCTCTGTCGCGACCCGGCTCTCCTCTGTCATCATCGTGCCCTCGGCGATGATCCTCGCGGTCCTCGGGCCGCCTCTCGCGCAGGGCATCTTCGGCCACGGCAGTACCTCCGCGGCCTCCGCTCGCTACCTCGGCGTCATCTTCGGCGTCTTCTGCCTGGGCCTCCTTCCGTACACGCTGTTCAACTTGCTGTTGCGGGCGTTCTACGCCATGCATGACAGCAGGACCCCGGCGCTGGTCGGCGTGGTGTCGATGGCGGTGCGCATCGCGCTCGGTTTCGGAGCGCTGTTCGTGTTGCGGCCCGCCGACGTCGTCGCCGGGCTGGGCGTCGGGTTCGGCGTGTCGAGCCTGGTGATGGCGGTGTGGTTGTGGCGCATCCTGTCCCGGCGCGTTGGCGGCCTGGACACCGGCCGGATCAAGAACACACTGCTGCGGATGCACGCCGCGGCGGTGCCAGGCATGATCTTCGCGATCGCGGTGTCCGTGATCATCGACCGGATCGTGCCGGCCACCACGGTCAGCTCACTGGCCATCGTGGCGATCGGCGGCGGCGGCGGCCTGCTGATGTACCTGCTGGCCGCGAGGCTCCTGGGCGTCGCTGAGGTTACCGAACTGACGAACTCGCTGCGCACCCGCTTTGGCCCCGGCCGGTCCAGGCTGCTCGGCGACTGATTTCAGCCAATGCGTTTGCAGTATTCCCTTTGCCGTTCCTTAACACTGAGTCCGCACTGTCTTTAGCTGGCGCCGGGTATCAGGAATTCCGGATCAGTCCAACCTGAAATCGATTTGCTGCGTTCAGTTGCCGCAGCCAGCTGAAGTAGGAACACGGCGTGAAATCTGCCCGGCACCGGGCGTCGGCCACCACTGTGCTGCGTGCGGTGGGCAGCCTGGCACTACTCTCAGTCGTGGCCGGACTGCTCGTCAGCGGCATGGCGCTCACTGTCACCGGGGTAGCCGGATACGCCACCCGGAACGCAGCAGCAACCTTTAACAATTTGTCAGTGCCGACATTTGCCCAGCTTCCCGCGCGATCCGAAATCCTGGACGCGCGCGGCAGGCTGATCGCCTACTACTACCCGAATCACATCTACCGCGTTCCCGTAAGTTATAGCCAGATCGCACCCTCGATGCGCGACGCCATCGTCGCTATCGAGGACTCGCGCTTTTACCAGCACGGCGCGATTGACGTTCGCGGCACGATGCGCGCGATTGTCGCCGACCTCGTCGGCGGCCAGGTCCAAGGCGGTTCGACGCTCGCCCAGCAGTACGTGAAGAACGCCCTGCTGCTGACTGCCAGCAGCACTGCCGAACAGCAGGCAGCGGTTGCCGACGATCTCGCGCGCAAGATCCGCGAGCTCCGGATCGCCGTCAACGTCGAGCACCAGCTGACGCCCGGCCAGCTGCTATCCGCCTACCTGAATGTTGCGTACTTCGCCAACGAGGCCTACGGCGTCGAAGTAGCCGCCGAGCGTTACTTCGGCCGCACGGCCGCGAGCCTCACCTTGCCGGAGTCGGCGACGCTGGCCGGTCTGGTACAAAACCCCGCGCAGTTCAATCCCGTCACCGATCCCCGCGCGGCTACCCAGCGGCGGAACGTGGTTCTCGGGCGGATGGCCCAGCTCGGCTACATCAGCAAGACCGCCGCGGCGTCGGCGAGCCGGGCGCCGCTGGGCGTGCATTTCCGGCCGCAGACGCTGCTGCAGGGCTGCTCAAGCGCGCAGCCGGCGTCTGCCGCCTGGTTCTGCGACTACGCGCTCGCCGAGCTGCGGACTAACGCCGCCTACAGCACCGCCTGGCACGACCTGAACACTACCGGCGGGCTGAGGATCTACACGACGCTGAACCCGCAGGATCAGACTGCGGCGCAAGACGCGGTGAACTTCATGCTCCCCCCGCCGCCCTCGGCGTATAACCCCGGCCGGAACGCGGCGGCCGAGGTGCTGATCCAGCCCGGCACCGGCGCGGTCCAGGCCATCGCGGTGGACCGGCCGTACGGCACCGGCAGCGGGCAGGACAGCATCGACTACGCCGTCGACACCCCGCAGGATGGCGGCCTCGGAGTCCAGAGCGGATCGTCATCCAAGCTGTTCACCCTGATCACAGCTCTCAAGCACGGCATCCCCTTCGGCTACCACCTGACGGTTTCGTCACCGGCGGTCGTCCGCCACTACGACAACTGCGCGGGCAAGCCGGCCGGGTCGTTCCCGGTGGCCAACGCCGAGGGCGCCGGGCACGGCACCTACTCGCTGTACACCGCGACGACGCAATCGATCAACGTGTTCTATGCCGACCTCGAGCAACGCGTCGGCTTGTGCAACGTGGTCCGCACCGCTATCAGCATGGGAGACCACCGGGCGGACGGGGGCTCGCTGCTCAAGCCGGCCGGCACGCCCGGCACTGTCACCTATCAGCCGCCTGCCGACGACGTACCGTCGTTCACGCTTGGCTCGGTGGACGTCTCGCCTATGACGATGGCCGCCGCGTACGCGTCAGTCGCCGCCGGCGGCATCTACTGCCGGCCAGTCGCTATCACCCGGATCATTGCAGTCGGCTCCGGTTCAGGCGCTCCCGCGCGACTGCCGGTCGCCTCCGCTGGCTGCCACCGGGTGTTCTCCGCTGCCGTTGCCGCGGCCGCCACCTACATCTTGCGCGGCGTGCTGACCACCGGCACCGCGAAGGGCGACGGGATCACCGGACGGGGCGCCAGCGTTCCGCAAGCGGGGAAAACCGGCACAGCCAACAGCTTCGACTTCGCGGCGTTCGGGGGCTATACGCCGAAGCTCGCCGGGTTCGTGTCGGAGTTCAACCCAGCCGGGCCGGTCAGTCACCCGATGGTCGGCAACGCCTCCTGCTACCGCGCGGCGGGTGGCGCCAAGGACTGTCCGGGTTCGGTCTTCGGCGCCAACGCCGGCCAGATCTGGCAGCTCACCTTCTCCTCCGCCGATCTCGGCCAGCCGTTCGGCTCCTTCACCGCGGTACCGCGCTCCAGCCCGTTCTTCCGGGAGGGGACGGGACAGCGTACGCCCGCGAAAGCCGCCCGGACGACGGCCGTGCGAGTGCGGGTGAGGTTCAAGCACCACAAGCACCACAAGCATGGAAACGGGCACTAGCACCGTCCCAGCGGCACCGCCAGTACGCGGCCGTCTTCAGCTCAGATGCCGCTGGCTCAGGCGCGCTGGCCCTCGTCTGCCAGCGCGGGCGAACGGCGGGCGACCAGCTCAGTGACCCGCCGCGCCAGGTGCTGCGCGGTCAGGCCCTGCGCGTCGAGCAGCTGAGCGCGCTCGCCGTGCTCGAGGAAGCTCTGGTCGAGACCGAATGTCCGTACTGGCGTATCCACGTCGCTGTCGCGAAGGAGCCTGGCCACCGCGTCCCCGAACCCGCCGACCCGGCCGTTGTCCTCGACCGTCACCACCAGGCCGTACTGCCGAGCGGCCTCCGGCAGGGCCGCGTCCAGCGGCTTGACCCAGCGGGGATCCAGCACGGTGACCCCGATCCCGTGGTCGGCCAGCCGGTCGGCCGCCTCGGCGCAGACACCGGCCATCGGTCCGGCGCCGAGCATCAGGACATCCCGCGGGGCCGAGTCGGCCGCGAGCCGGAGCACGTCCATCCCGCCGAGCTGCCCGACAGCGGGCACCTCCGGGACATTGAGGCGGCCGGGGAAGCGCATGGCGGTCGGGCCGTCATCGATGGCCACGGCCTCCCTGAGCAGCTCGGCAACCCGTATCCCGTCCCTGGGCACCGCGATCCGCATGCCTGGCACCAGCTGCAGGATGGAGCCATCCCACATGCCATGGTGGCTAGCGCCGTCCGGCCCGGTCACGCCAGCGCGGTCTAGGACGAAGGTGACCGGAAGCCGGTGCAGCGCGACGTCCATCAGCACCTGGTCGAAGGCCCTGTTCAGGAACGTCGAGTAGACCGCGACGACCGGATGCAGACCTCCCATCGCGAGGCCGGCGGCACTGGTGACCGCGTGCTGCTCCGCGATGCCGACGTCGAACACGCGTTCGGGATACGTGCTGGCGAACTTCGCCAGGCCAGTCGGATGCAGCATCGCGGCAGTGATCGCCACGATGTCCGGCCGCTCGGCGCCAATCACGGTGAGCTCGTCACCGAATATCTGGGTCCACGGCCGGCCTGCGGCGGGTCCCCGGCCGGTCTTGCTGGCACTCGCTTTGGCCGCGCTTGCCACCGGGGCCGGCGACACCTGATGCAGGCAGTCCTCGTCGTTCTCCTCGGCAAGCGGATAGCCGAAGCCCTTGCGGGTGATGACGTGCACCAGAACCGGGCCGCCGAAGTCACGCGCCCGGCGCAGGGCGTGCTCGATGGCGTATTCGTCGTGACCGTCGACCGGGCCGAGGTATTTCAGGCCAAGGTCCTCGAACAGCACCTGCGGCTGCAAGACGTCCTTGAGGCCCTTCTTGATCCCGTGCAGCGTCTCGAACAACGGCGCACCGACCAGCGGCGTGTGCGAGAGGGACGTCTTGATGTAGTCGAGGACCTGCTCGTAGCGCTGCGTCACCCGCACCGAGGCCAGGTGATCAGCCAGGCCGCCGATAGTCGGCTGGTAGGAG
Source organism: Streptosporangiaceae bacterium (assembly GCA_035507615.1). GTDB lineage: Bacteria > Actinomycetota > Actinomycetes > Streptosporangiales > Streptosporangiaceae > JAJYUU01. Next base: position 3,915 of record DATJNX010000006.1, on the reverse strand, counting down.
CGGCCGTTGTCGTTGACGACGATGACGACGCGACGGTCCTTGGCGGCAGCGATGTTGTTGAGAGCTTCCCAGGACATGCCGCCGGTCAGTGCGCCGTCTCCGATGACCGCGACCACGCTGCGGTGCGATTCACCGCGCAGCTGATAGGCCTTGGCCAGGCCATCGGCGTAGGACAGGCTGGTCGACGCGTGCGAGTTCTCGACGAGGTCGTGTTCTGATTCATCCCGGTTTGGGTACCCGGTGACGCCGTGGCGCTGCCGCAGCGTGCCGAACGCCGGATACCGGCCGGTGAGCAGTTTGTGGACGTAAGACTGGTGCCCGGTGTCGAAGAGGATCCGGTCGACCGGCGAGTCGAACACCCGGTGCAGGGCGATCGTGAGCTCTACTACGCCGAGATTCGGGCCGAGGTGGCCGCCGTTCTTGGTGACGACCTTGATCAGGTGATCGCGGACCTCCGCGGCTAGCTGGGGCAGTTCCTCCGCGCTGAGATCCTTGACGTCCCGCGGGCTGCCGATGCGCTCCAGCAAGCTCACTAGCTCTGCTCCCTCGTGTGATCGGCCGAAGCCGCCCGGGCTTCCGGGCACTGCCTGTCGGCTCGCCGCCCGATCCTGCCCGTACCCAGGCCCACAGTTGTCCCTCTGCGAGTTGTCTAATCGCGCTATGTACCCGGCCGCGACCGGCGGCTAGCCCGCGAAAGCGACCCGGCCACCGGCACAAACCCGGCGTATTGCCAGACGATACAGCCTGAGTCTGTTTTTCGCGCCGCCCGCCTGACGCGCATGTCACCGCCTGCCGGTGACGCCGCCCTCGCCCGGAAGTCGCGGCGCCGTGCCTGTCGCAGTCGTTCCGCGCGTCACGCCTTGGCCCCTACAGTATGTCCCATGACTGGCGAAGTTTCCCCGCTGGACAGTCCTGCTGAGCCGCCGGCTCAGGCCGAGCTGCGAGCTTCGCACACGGACCGGGACAGGGTCGTTGAGTTGCTGCGGGTCGCGGCAGGCGACGGCCGCCTGACAGCCGAGGAACTCGACGAGCGCCTCGAAGCCGCGCTGACCGCCCGCACCTACAGTGAGCTCGCCGTCCTGACGACCGACCTGCCAGCGGCACCGCCGCCGGGCGGTCTGCCGCATTTGGCCGGACTGGCGCAGGCAGCGGCTAAAGAGCTCGTCAAGATCGATTGCGGCAGCGGCGCTGCCCGGCGCGACGGCCACTGGCTGGTGCCGCAGCGCATGGAGATCAACGTCGCCAGCGGCAGCGTCAGGCTGGACCTGACACAAGCCGTGATCTCCAGCCCGACGCTGCGGCTGGATATCGATGTGCACAGCGGCAGCCTGCTGCTGGTGACCCGGCCTGGGATCGTCGTGGACACCGATGACGTGACTGTCCGCAGCGGCAGCCTCCGCGTCAAGACCCATCGCAGCGGTGAAGTGCCGGTGATCCTGCGGGTTCAGGTGGCCGGCCAGGTCGCCAGCGGATCCTTCAAAGCGCGTCCGCCGCGGCGGACGTTCCTGCAGTGGCTGTTGCGCCGGCCTCTCCAGTACGCCTGAGCCCGGAAGCCCTACATCGCGCCAGCCCGCGCCCGACCCAGCTAGCCTCTGCAGGCACTCTTCATGGGTTCGTCGACCACATAACGGATATATCGTGCGCCAAAGCTGCACGAACCCATGAAGGGTGGCGGCGTTCCCATGAAACGTCCCCAGGCCCCGCGGACTGCGCGTCGCGGTCGCCGGGCCGCGCGTGACTATCCGGACTGCGGTACTGCCTTTTGGTGCCGTATGGCCGCAGGCACTGTCAGTGCCCGGCCTGCCAGCCAGCCGGTAGCTAGCTGGGCTGCCGCCACCGCGAGCAACACCACAGCCGGGAGCGTCCAGCCACCCGTGGCATTGTGCAGGAAGCCGATCGTCAGCGGTCCAGTGCTGGCGAGCAGGTAGCCGACACCTTGGGCGAACGCGGACAGCGATGCCGCGGTTGCCGGGTCCGGAGCGCGAGCCATGGTGTAAAAGATGGCCAGGCCAAGCGTCGCGCCCTGACCGAGGCCTAGCAGCGCGATGAACCCGGGCGCGAGCGCAGCCGGCCCGAAGATGGCGCCACTGATGCCGACGCCTGTGGCGGCCACTGCAGCGACCGCCAGTTTGCGCTGGTCAGCGGCGCGATGCGCCAGGACCGGGATCAGCAGGCAGGTGACGGCATTGCCGAGGTTCATCAGCGCGAGCAAATCTCCGGCGTGCACGGCGCTGACGCCGCGGTCGCGGAACATCGTGGGAAACCACGACAGCGTCGCGTAGTAGGACAGGCTCTGCAGCCCCATGAAGAAGGTCACTTGCCAGGCAAGTGCGGAGCGGCCCATGGCGACCGCTCCGGACGGCCGCGCCGCGGCGTCCTCGGGCACGTCAGCCGCCACGCCCGCGGCCTGGACCGCCTGCGGCGCGCCAGGGACGGTCCGGTATCTGAGCTGGGGCAGCCACATCACGGCCGCCAGTACTGCCGGCGCTGCCCACAAGCCGAGCGCGATCCGGACCGACGCGCTTCCGGCGCTCGCTCCGTTGCCAGCCGCGTTGAAGACCGGTACGGCGAGCGCGGACGCGGCAATCGCGCCGCCCGACAGCATCAGCAGGTACAGGCCGATGATCAGCCCGGCGCGCTCCGGCATTCGGCGCTTGACCAGGCTGGGCAGCAGTACGTTCAGGAGTGCGATGGCCGCCCCGGCGACGACCGTGCCGGGAAACAACAGCGCGGCCGGGCTGAGGCTACGCAGCAGCAAGCCCGCCGCGAGCAGTGCCACCGCCAGGCCGAGGACCCGCTCTTCTCCGAACCGCCGGCTCAGCGGGGCGCCGGCACCGGAGAAGACGCCGAAACACAGCACCGGAATAGCCGCCAGCAGCGACAGGGTCGCCGCCGACAGGTGCAGCGCGGATTGCAGTTCGGGGAAGATCGGCGGCAGGCTGGTGATCGCCGTCCGCATGTTGATGCCCAGCAGGATCACGCCGGCGATCAGCAGCGCGGCGCCCCGGCCAGATCGCAGCGGCCCGGCCGGGTCCAGCTTGCCGGAACCCAGCCTCGGGGGTCGCAGACGGGTTGGCCCCGCTGATTCCCTGCTCTTCACCCGCGTCCTCCGTTCCCGGTTAAGGTTCGCATATCCGGCGGATGCGACTGTCGTCGCGGCCTGATAGCAAGGAACACATGACGAGTCCTGATATGCCGCCGGACCCGCTCCGGGCCGAGGCGGAGCAGTGCCTGCGAGCCCTGGCAGGCCCGGATGCCCGGCTGCGCGAGGACCAGTGGACGGCCATCCGCGCGCTGGTCGAGGACCACGTCCGGGCGCTGGTCGTGCAGCGGACCGGCTGGGGAAAGTCCGCCGTCTACTTCACCGCCACGGCGCTGCTCCGGGCGCGCGGCGCAGGGCCATCCGTGATCATCTCGCCGCTCCTGGCACTGATGCGCAATCAGATCGAGGCAGCGGGCCGGGCCGGGATCAGGGCCCGCACCGTGAACTCGGCCAACGCGCAGGAGTGGGAGGACGTCTACGGACAGGTCGCGGCAGGCGAGGTTGACGTTCTGCTGGTCAGCCCGGAGCGGCTGAACAATCCCGGCTTCCGGGATCAGGTGCTGCCCAAGCTCACTGCGTCGGCCGGCCTGCTCGTGGTGGACGAGGCGCACTGCATCTCCGACTGGGGTCACGACTTCAGGCCCGACTATCGCCGGCTGCGCACGCTGCTGGCCGAGCTGCCGCCGGGCGTGCCGGTCCTGGCGACGACGGCCACGGCCAACGCGCGGGTCAGTCACGACGTCGCCGAGCAGCTCGCGGCCGGCGCCGACGGTGAGACCCTCGTGCTGCGCGGCCCGCTGGACCGGGACAGCCTGCGGCTGGCCGTCGTTACACTGCCGGGCGCCCAGCAGCGCCTTGGCTGGCTGGCGTCC
>DATJNX010000005.1:0-21222 GCA_035507615.1 Streptosporangiaceae bacterium | reverse complement strand
CAATGGCCGACATGGCCACCTACAACCAGGTCGAGCAGTGCTGGGATGCGCTTGACGATCTGGGCGTGGCTGACCAGGTCGTCCCCGTCACCTACATGAACTCCTCGGCAGACATCAAGGCATTCACCGGCAGGCACGGCGGCACGGTGTGCACGTCGTCCAATGCGAACCGGGCGCTGACCTGGGCGCTCGGCCAGGGCAGCAAGGTCCTCTTCCTCCCCGACCAGCACCTGGGCCGCAATACTGCCGTCCTCGAGCGGGGCATGAGCCTGGATGACTGCGTGGTCTGGGACCCGCATGCGCCTGGCGAGACCGGCGGCCTGACCCCGGAGCAGATCAGCAACGCAACGATGATCTTGTGGCGCGGGCATTGCTCGGTCCACGGCCGCTTCTCCCCCGGTTGCGTCGCCGAGGTTCGCGAGCGCGTTCCCGGCATCAACGTGATCGTCCATCCGGAGTGCCAGCATGAGGTCGTCCTCGCGGCCGATTACGTCGGCTCTACCGAGAAGATCATCTCGGTAATCGAGCAGGCACCGGCGGGCTCAGCCTGGGCGGTCGGCACCGAGCTGAACCTCGTCAAGCGCCTGGCCGCAACCAACCCGGACAAGACCGTCGTCTTTCTGGACAAAACGGTCTGCTATTGCTCGACGATGAACCGGATTGACCTGCCGCACCTGGTCTGGGCGCTCGAGTCGCTCGCCGCGGGACAGGTTGTCAATCAGATCACCGTTGACGAGCGCAGCGCGGCGCAGGCCAGGGCCGCGCTGGAGCAGATGCTGGCGCTGCCGTTATCGGCCGCGGCGGTCGCAGCTGCGTAACTTGCTCGCTGCGGCCACCCGCACTTTCGTGGGTGCTGATCTAGCGGGGCGAGGCACCAGGAACCAGGCACCCGCGCCGCTCTGGCCGGCGGGCTTACAGGCCCGGAGCGCCCCAGATCGGCATCCACCGGCCCAGATCGGGCTCGATCTTCAGGTCCGCCCCGAGCACGCCGCGGATCTGCAATTCAAGCGCGTTATCGCGCTGCTGCCCGGTCAGCGGCGCGAACGGGTAGAAAGTGCCGCGCTTGTACAGGTACACCAAGCCAAGCGAGCGGCCCCCGGAATCCCGGAAGGCCATGATCGTGCATAGCAACTGCGGTCCGAAGCCGCCGCCCTGCAGCGACGAGTTGACCGCGTGCAGGTCGGTTACCAGGCCTTCGGGGTCATCAGCCGAATGCTGGCAGACCAGCCAGGTGAATCGGTAAGCATCCGTGGTCACCTGGACTGGCTTGCTGCCACCCATGTTGAGCAGGTCCTGGACGTCCTTCTCGATGTCGCTGAAGGCCTTGCCTTCGGCTGCCCGGAAGCAGACCGAGCCGGAGCCGGTCGGTTTGAAGTCGGTCCCGGCCTCCAGGGTGAGCGCCGCGGTTGGCAGCGCGAACAGCTCATCCAGATTCGGCGGTACCGGCTTCGTCCGGCCTAGCAACGTGTCCAGGAACCCCACCGGGGCTACCTCCCGTGATTAGTGGCTCCCGTGATTACTGGCCGAGCTGCTTGGAGATCTTCTGAAGCTGCGCCAGCCGCTTGTCCAGCGACGGGTGCGTGGAGAAGATCGTCGAGATGCCGTTCTGGCCGGGCCGCAGCGCCGGGGTGAAGTAGAAGGTGTTCAGCGGCTCTGCCTCGCGCAGATCCCTCATCGGGATCCTGGCCATGTCGCCCGTCACCTTGACCAGCGCGCTGGCCAGTGCCGACGGCTGCCCCGTCAGCAGCGCGCCGGACCTATCGGCAGCCAGCTCGCGGTACCGGGACAGCATCCTGATCAGCAGGAAGCTGACGCAGTAGACGACGATGCTCAGCAGCATGATCGGGATGATCAGCAGCGCGCTCTGGTTGTTATTGTTCCGGCCGCGTCCGCCGAACAGCTCGGAGTAGAACGCGAACCGGACCATCAGCGCCGCCACGATGCCGAGGAACGAGGCGATGGTCATCACCGCGACGTCCTTGTGCGCGACGTGTGACATCTCGTGCGCCAGTACGCCTTCAAGCTCGTTGTTGTCGAGCTTCTGCAGGATGCCCTGGGTCGCGCAGACCACTGCCACCTTGCTGTTGCGTCCGGTAGCGAACGCATTCGGCATCTGCGTCGGCGCGATGGCCACGCGCGGCTTGGGCATGTCCGCCAGCGCGCACAGCCTGTCCACGATCGCGTGCAGCCGGGCAGCCTCCGGGCCGTCGTTCGGGCTGACCAGCCGGGCCCCTGACGTCCGCAGCGCGATCTTGTCCGACCAGTAATAGGAGGCCAGCGCGCTGCCGATGCCAATCACGGCGGCGAAGAAGATAAGTCCGCTGTCACTCACGGTGCCGCCGCCACCGTGGCGGCTGCCGTAGTACAGGATCAGGTATCCGAGGCCGACCCCGAAGCCGACGAACACCAACCCCAGTAGGAACATAGTCGCGCCCATCCGGGCGATAAGTCCGGGGTCAGACGCGTAGCGAGTGCGCGCCATCGGCGCCGCCTCCCTTTATCTGAACGGCCCCTCAGCCGTTCTGTTACTTCATTACATCCGATGCTGAACAGTGCTCAGGGCAGGGCCACGCTCACCCTGCCCCGTGATGCCGTGCCCTCGGCTGAAAGCATGCTCAGCATCTACTTAGTAAACGGCGCGACCGCCCCGCTCGTTCCCGGCCGCCTGTCGGCATAACCCTTATACCGGGTGTTTCCGGCTAGCCGGGAATCAGGCCCTCGTCTGTGAGCAGCTGGCGGACTTCGTCCATCGATGCGTCTGGCCGCGGGATGATCAGCTCGGATGGCCGCAGATCATCCGCCTCGGCCGGTGATCCGACCTGCCTTACCTTGGCCAGCAGCGCGTCCAGCGCGAGCCGGAAGGCAGCCTCATCGTTGCGGTCAACTGCGGATTCAAGCGCCGCGTCCAGCTTGTTCAGCTCCTCAGCGGCCGAGCCAGGGACCTGAAGCTGGCCCTCGCCGAGGATCCGGACGATCATTCCGGCTCACCAGCCTGAGCCGGGTCGGCAGCCGGGAGCCCGCTGGCCGACTGGCTGGCAGCACCGTCGCTGGATCCGGCCGGAGCGCCCTCGATCTGCCGTGGCGCGCTCTGAGCGATCTCGGCCTTCATCTGCTCGAGCTCCCGGTCCACCCCGTGGCTGGCGCCCATCCGGTCAAGCTCGGCCTGGATGTCATCGTGAGGCCCGCTCACCATGTCGTCCAGCGCGCCAGATGCCATCAGCTCGTCGATCGCGCCCGCTCGCGCCTTCATCTGGGCGGTCTTGTCCTCGGCGCGCTGGATGGCCATGCCGACATCGCCCATCTCCTCGGAGATGCCGGTGAAAGCCTCGTTGATGCGAGTCTGCGCTTCGGCGGCCGTGTAGGTGGCCTTGATGGTCTCCTTCCGGGTGCGGAAAGCGTCCACTTTGGCCTGCAGCCGCTGGGAAGCCTGCGACAGCTTCTCTTCCTCGCTTTGCAGCGAGGCGTACTGCCCTTGCAGGTCGTCAACCTGGGTCTGGACCCCGGCCTTCCGGGTCAGCGCCTCACGGGCGAGGTCCTCACGCCCGGCCGCGAGCGAATCACGAGCCTGCCTGTCCAGCTTGTCAGCATTCTGCTGGAGCTGATTAAGCTGCAACTCGACGCGCTTGCGCGACGTGGCTACGTCGGCGACCCCGCGACGCACCTTCTGCAGCAGCTCAAGCTGAGTCTGGTAGGAGTAATCAAGTGTTTCGCGAGGGTCTTCCATCCGGTCGAGCGCCCTATTGGCCTTGGCGCGGAAGACCATCGTGACCCGCTTCATGACGCCCATGGGCGCGACCATCCCCTCAATCGCAAGTCCGCTGCTGCAGCGCCTCCGGGGTGTCGGAACGCCGCGGATGAGAGCAACGGTCATATAGCCGGCAGATCTTGCCACCAGCCTACGACGTGCCTGGCGCAACCGTCATCACAGACCGCTGGCGTGCCGGGCGAATCCGCGCTCCGGCAAGCAGGTAGCCAGCACCGGGTAAGCAGCCTGCAGGCATCGCGCTGGCTGGCCGGCCGGCCGCGACTGTCGTCAGCGCCCGGCGCGCACGACAAGATCTGCGCCGTTCGTCCCGGTAGGCTGTAGCCGTGTTCCGACGACGTTCCAGCGACGCACCAGAGGTGCTCGACGAAAGCCAGGCCGCGCCCGACGCTGCCGACAGCGACGGCGACGCGCGACCGGCGCGGTCCAGCCTGACCGCGCCCAAGGGCGTGCCCACCCCTAAGCGCAGCGAGGCGCAGGCCAGCCGCCGCCAGCCCTACCAGGCTCCCGCCGACCGCAAGACCGCGACGCAGCGGTCGAGGCAGCTTGACCGGTCGGAGCGAGTCCGCAAGTCACAGGCCTTGCAGCGGGGCGAGCAATGGGCCCTGCCCGCCAAGGACCGGGGCCAGGTACGCGGTCTGGCCAGGGACGTCGTCGATGCCAGGCGGGGCATCGGCGAGTGGTACATGCTCATGGTCGTGCTGCTGGTCGTGCTGCTGGTCGTGCCGGGCAAGTCCACGAAAATCATCGCCGACGTCGTGGTTGTCGCTCTGCTGCTGGTAGTCATCGTCGAGGCGTGGCTGGTCGGGAACAAGGTCAAGCGGCTAGCCGCGGAGCGATTCCCGAACGAGAGCACGAAGGGCGTCGTCTGGTACGCGGCCCAGCGGGGAATCCAGCTGCGCCGCATGCGGCTGCCCAAGCCCCGAGTCGAGCGCGGCCAGAAAATCTGAGTTCCGGCGCGATCATCCCGCCCAGCCGCGATCGCGCCTGGCCTGGCGGCTAAGTTTGCCTTCCATGGAGCATCGTCACCTCGGCCGCAGCGGCCTGAAAGTCAGCGAGATCGCGTACGGGAACTGGGTCACCCACGGCTCTCAGGTCGAGAAAGACGCGGCTCTGGCGTGCGTCGCAACGGCACTAGACGAAGGCATCACGACGTTCGACACCGCGGACGTGTACGCGATGACCAAGGCCGAGTCGATCCTCGGCGACGCCCTGCACGGCGTCCGGCGAGAGTCGGTGGAGATCTGCACCAAGGTCTTCTGGCCGACCGGTCCTGGCGCCAACGATCGCGGCCTGTCGCGCAAGCACATCATGGAGTCGGCCCATGGTTCGCTGCGCCGCCTTCAGACTGACTACATCGACCTGTACCAGGCGCACCGTTACGACCACGGGACGCCGCTTGAGGAGACGCTGCGCGCCTTCGACGACCTTGTCCGGCAGGGCAAGGTCCTCTACATCGGGGTGTCCGAATGGCGGGCCGAGGAGATCCAGGCGGCGCTGAAGATCGCCGATCAGCTAGGCCTCGACCGGATCGTTTCCAACCAGCCGCAGTACAACATGATCTGGCGGGTGATCGAGGCCGAGGTCATCCCGCTATCCGCGCAGGAGGGAATCGGCCAGATCGTCTGGTCACCGATCGCGCAAGGCGTGCTGACAGGCAAATACCTGCCAGCCGCCGCCCCGCCCGCCGGGTCGCGAGCTACTGACGAGCGTGGCTCCGGCTTCGTTTCCGGCTATCTAACTGACGATCTCCTGACCAGAGTCCAGCTGCTCAAGCCAGTGGCCGAGCAAGCGGGCCTGACGCTTGCGCAACTGGCTGTGGCCTGGACGTTGCAGAACCCGGCTGTCTCTGCCGCGATCATCGGTGCGACCCGCCCGGATCAGGTCACCGAGAACGTGAAGGCCTCCGGCATCCGCCTGGACCCCGAGGTGCTCAAGCAGATCGACGCCGTCCTGGGCGACCAGATAGTCAGCGACCCTGCCCACACCACAAGCCCCCGGCTGGGGTCTTGAGCGCCCCGGTAAGCCATGCCCGCCGCGCCGCATCTTCTGGCGCGAGGCGGGCTCCGCGCCGTGCCCGGCGACCGGTCTATTCGGGTGCCGGGTGCAGGCTCATCGGGCCGTACTCGACGCGGCCGTCCTCGGTCAGCGTGACCTGGTCGACGCCTGCCTTGAGCAGGCTCGGCCAGTGCTCGCCCAGCCAGCTCTCCGCGTCACCCTGGCTGCTCCAGGTCTCCTTGGCGAACTCGCGCGCGCTGATAACCGTGCCGTCTTCCTTCTCCAGCTGCCAGGTCCAGGTCATGGCACGCCTCCTAGCTAGGATCGAGCCGGCTCCCGGCGCCCCATCGTAACCAACAGCGGAAGTGGACTAGGGGACAGTGCACGCGCTCCTGATCGGCACCGGCGGGACTCACGGCTGGCCCGACGATAGCTGCCGGTGCGCATCCTGCATGCGCGCCAGGTCCGCCGGGCTGACCAGGCGCCCGGGCCGGGTACTCGTCAACGGCACCCTCGAGTTCGCCCCGTACCAGGGTGCCAGGACGGGAACGGGGCCGTCCGGCGGACCCGCGCATGAAGTCGAGCAGCTGCCTGGCGGCTTCGATATCACCGGCCCTGACGGCGGGCGCCTGCTGCTGGCAGCCGGTCCCGGCGAGATACCGGAACCGGCCCCCGGCGCCAGGCCCTATGACATCGCGCTGCTCGACCTGCTGGCCAGCCCGTTCCAGCTCGGCAGGTTCCGCGCAGCCGGCCTGATCGGGGCGCACACCACCGTCGCCGCGCTGTATGCCGACCACCGGATCACTTCCGAGCAGGAGCTGGCCCGGTGCTGCGAGCTGTGGGGTGCCGCAGCCTGCGAGGACGGCCAGCTCGTGACCAGCTCGGCTCCCGGCGTCCCGGAGGTGATCCCGGCGCCGGGCACCGCGGTTCCCCGGCCGCACCGGACCCTCGTCATCGGCGGCGCCAGATCGGGGAAGTCGACGGAGGCCGAGCTCAGGCTGGCCGCCGAGCCGGCCGTGACGTATCTAGCAGCAGGTCCCCTGGCCCCTGCCAGCAGCCCTGAGCGGCCCTACGCCGGCGATGCCGGCCTCGACGGTGCTGGCCTCGATTGGGCTGACAGCGAATGGGCCGACAGCGAATGGGCCGGCCGAGTTGCCAGGCACCGGGCTCGCCGCCCGTCCTGGTGGCGGACGGTCGAGGGCCTGGACATCGCCGGCCAGCTCCGTCAGGAGGCCGGGGCTGTGCTCGTCGACGGCATCGGCACGTGGCTGGCCGGCGTGATGGACGAGGCCGGGATGTGGGCGACCGACCCGCCAGGTGACGACGGCGCCGCCAAGCTCCTCGCGGCGCGCATCGACGACCTGGTCGACGCCTGGCGGCAAACGCGGGCAATCGTAGTAGCGGTAACCGATCAGGTCGGTTCCGGATTGGTGCCGCCGTATCCGGCAGGCCGGGCTTTCCGGGATCAGCTAGGCTGGCTGAATCAGCGGCTTGCCGCCGAGTCAGAAGTGAATCTGCTGGTCGTAGCCGGGCGAGTGACAACACTGCCAGGCTGACCGTAACCATCCCTAACCACAGCTTCGGACCGCGAACGGTGCGATGCAGGCCTGTGAAGCTGTTAAGTTCTAAGCGCTAGCTGAGATCAGGGCGTCATCCCCGCTCGTCCTGACGAGGCCTGTTGATCAAGGTGGTGACGACATTGACACGCGTTGTCGTCGTTGGTGACCTGATGACGGATACGGTCGCGCATGCGACCGCTCCCCTGGCCAGGGGCAGCGATACGCCGGCTACCGTGACCATGCACGGCGGCGGATCCGGCGCGAACATCGCTGCCTGGCTAGCCGTGGACGGCGCCGAGGTCGCTTTCGTCGGCCGCCGTGGCGCGGACATCGCCGGCCGCAACCGGGACATGGAGCTGATGGGCTACGGAGTCGACGCCCGGCTCGTCATGGACCCAGAGCGGCCGACCGGCACCTGCGTCGTAATGATCACTCACAAGGGCGATCACACGATGCTGTCGGACCCCGGCGCCAACGCGGCCCTGTCGCCCGACGACCTGCCCAAGGACCTTTTCACGCCCGGCAGCCATTTGCACGTTTCCGGCTACACGCTGCTCAACAACGGCTCGCGCAACGCGGTGCTGGCAGCTATGGACTACGCCCATCGCGCGGGCATGACAATCTCGGTGGACGGCGCATCCGCAGCGCCGCTCGGGCGCGTGGGTGCCGAGCCGTTCCTGCAGCTCACCAATGGTGCCGCACTGCTTTTCGTGAACCCGGAGCAGGGCAAGGTCCTGACCGGCCGGGACGACCCGAGCCAGGCTGCAAGGGTGCTGAACGCCTGGTACCCGCAGGTGGTGATGAAGCTCGGCGCCGACGGGGCGATGCTGTACGCCGGCGGACGGCCCGACCCCATCCGGGTCAGCGCCCCGCCGGTCGAGCGTGTCGTGGACGGTACCGGCGCAGGCGACGCCTTCGTGGCGGGATTCCTGCCGCCCTGGCTCGACAAAAAGCCCGCTCACGAGGCGCTGGCCGGCGGCTGCCGCCTCGCCGCGAGCGCTCTCAGCCTGGTCGGGGCCCGCCCGCTGCTCTAGCGTTCGGTCAGGAGACCGACGCTCTCGACTTCCTGTCGGTTAGCCGGGTACATAAGGAACAAATAACCCTCGCGAGCCCGGCAAACCGACAGGAAGTCGAAGGGCTTAGCATCTCTGGGGCCGCGTCGGGGGCCTTAGGCTCGCCATGTGAGGGACCGTGCCGTCGATCTGTGCTGGGACGCATTCGTCGCGGCTGTACTGCCGCTCGGGCCGGTCCAGGAACGCCAGTCCCGGTACGCGGAGAAACCGGCGCTGTTCATCGACGGCCGAGAGATTGCCCACCTCGAAGCCGCGGGCGTGATCGACCTTCGGATCACGAGTTCCGGGTGGTCGCGGACCCGGGACCGCTTCGGCGAGGACCCGGCTGTCCGCCGGAATCCGTCCCGTCGCGACTGGCTGGAACTGGTCCTGGAATCGCCCGCCGACATCGAGCGCCTCGAGGCCCTGCTGACCGTGGCGGTCGCGGCGAACCGGCGCTGAGCGAGGAGGCCGGAGGTGGACGTTCTGAGCAGCCGCATCCTGCTGCGCCCGGCTGATCTGGCCGCAAGCCGCCAGTTCTACCGGGACGTGCTGGGCCTCGCGGTCTATCGCGAGTTCGGGCCGCGAGACGATCCGGGGGTCGTGTTCTTTCTCGGTTCCGGCTTCCTGGAAGTGTCCGGGCACTCAGACGCGACGCAGCACTCAGAGCACTCCGCAGCCAGCCCGGTGATGATCTGGCTCCAGGTCCGGGACGTCGGCGCCGAGTATGAGCGCCTCGCGACGGCCGGTGTCCGCATCCTGCGTGAGCCCGTCGCGGAACCGTGGGGACTGACCGAGTTGTGGATCGAGGATCCGGACGGCGTCGCGATCGTGCTGGTCGAAGTCCCAGCCGATCACCCGCTGCGCCGGGACCCGCGCTAGGGCGAGGCTCGCGGCCAAGCCACGGCCAAGCTGCCCGCAAATGATCTTGATGGATGCGGATCTACTGCGGCTATAGCAGCAGTAGATCCACATTGATCAAGGAACGGCACGACTCGAGCCCGGGTCGATCCGGCTAACTGGGACCGCGGAGACCTGCGCGGACGCGCGCCAGCTCAGCCCGCAGCGGGTCCCAGGGGAAGCTCGCCTGTCCCGGCGCATTGTCGTCGGGCAGGTTTTCCTGGTCGAAGATGACGGTTACCCCGCAGTCGCGCAGCACCCCGATGCTGCGGCCGAAGGCTGGGTGCCGGGCCAGCGCCGTGTTGGGCCACGGCACGGTGACGATGGGCAGCCCGAGCCCGATGGCCTCGTTCAGCAGTCCGAGCGCTAGCGTGTCGCTGATCCCTGCCGCCCATTTGTTGATCGTGTTGAAGGTGGCCGGAGCCGCGGCGAACGCGTTCGCGGCCGGCAGGATGTCCGGTGCGTCCGGGTCCTTGAAGCTAGTCCGGACCGGATGACCGGTCACGTCAGCGATCCTGCCGAGGTCGAAGAATCTCGAGCCTTCCGGCGTCGTGATCACGCAGGTATCCCAGTCGGCAGTCAGCTCGGCGACCAGCACGGGCAGCTCACGAGCGGGCGCCGCGCCCGACACGATCAGATACAACACCGGCGCCTGCCTCACCGGAACCTCCCGGCCTGAATGCTCCCCAGCGTCATCCTGGCGGACCCGGGTCCTCCCGCGCCACCGCCCGCGGCGCGTCAGTTCGGTACCGGCATCCAGGTGACGGTCACGGTCCACTTGGTCGAGGTGTCGCTGCTGGACTTCGGGCCGGTGAGTTCGAGGCCCTCCGTCTGAAAAGCGCCCTCCGCCGCCAGGCAGCCCCTGGAGATGTCGAATACGTAGTCACACGTCGGGTCACCGGACAGCCCGCCGTAATTCGCTCGCTGGTCGAGGCTGAAGTTCTGCAGCAGGTACTGATCGATTCCGGGACGCAGGTGACTGCTGTCACCGGTACAGGGGACAACGGGTTTAACCCCCCGGTTGCACAGGCTCCATCCGGTGCCGTCGTCCGCCGGGTTCGCGCTGGACGCCGATACGAAGATGTCCGACGCGATGCCGGTGTTCGTGATCGTGATCGGGAATCTGCCGCCCGGTCCCGGCTGGCCGAGGAAGCACTTGCCGTTCGGGAAGCCGAGATGGCTCGCCGTCGACGCGGTGTTGTCCGCGGCACTGCCGTGGATGCAGCTCCCGAACTGCCTCTGAGTCGTTGTCACCGTGACGGACCTGATCGTCGGAACAGTCGTCAGGGAGAGGTTGACGCTAGCTGACTTGCCCGTTCCCGGCGGGGTCGGCGTCGCCCCGCACCCTGCCAGCACAGCGACAAGTCCAGCGGCCGTCACCGCCACCAGCCCCGTTACGCTAACCCGCATCGCTGCCCCTCCCAGCGCGTAGCAACCCGGCCGCCGCGGCCTCACGGTCGATCTGGATACGTACGCCGAGCCGGCGGGCCACGATGGCAGCGCCGGCGATCAGCAGCACCACGCCTATGCCTGGCAATAGCCAGCCCGGCACGCTGAACCAGGACCCGCCAGCCATCCCCGGCACGATCCGGAACTCAACTTTGGTGGCGGCCGCGACATCGATGTTGGCACCGCCAGCGGATACCGCGGCGGAACCTTTCACCACCACATCGGTGAGGTACTGGCCTGGTTTCGCGGTGGCCGGGACGATCAGTTCGAGCGGGATCCTGGCCGACTGGCCATGGGAGAGCCGGACCGCCGGGCCCTGGCTAATCCAGCCTGCCGGAACGGATCGCGCTCGCCCCGGCGACAGCCGTTCGATGCGGACGGTGAGCGTCTCAGACTGCGTTCCGGTGTCGACTACGTAGACCGGCGGCAGCGCGTACTGGCCGCCCGGATGGGCAGGACCGGCGAGCTGCACCGGTCCAGCCTGAATGCCGACCCCGACGCTCGCCTGCGCGGTAGCCGGAACCGCGAGCACCGCCAGAAGGGTCGCCGCTAACGCCCATTGCCGCAGATGCATTGCCTCTCCTGCGAGAGTACGGACATCTGATCATGCGTCCCCTCGACTGTAACTGATCTTGGCGGACCGAAACCAGATCAGTTGGCGGTACAGGTTCTCCGCGGAAGGCGCTGAAGTTAAGAACATGGACTCATATCTCGATCAGCTGTTCTCCGTCCGTGACCGCGTTGCCGTCGTCACCGGCGGGAGCTCCGGGATCGGCCGCAGTATCGCGCTGGCGCTCGGCCAGGCCGGCGCGGCTGTCGTGATTATCGCCAGGGACCGGGCGAACCTGCAGGACGCTGCCGCAGAGCTGACGCTGGCCGGCTGCCGCGTCTGCACCGTCAGCGCCGATCTCGCCGACCGGGCGGCGGTGGCCAGGGCGGCGGATCAGGCGAGCGACTCGTTCGGTCCTCCCGACATCCTGGTGAACAGCGCGGGCCTGAACCTGCGACCGCCGCTGGCCGAGCTCACCACGGCCGCCTTCGATGAGCTCATCGCAGTGAACCTGACCGCGCCGTTTCTGCTAGGCCAGCGGTTCGGCCCGCAGATGGCCGGGCGCGGCTGGGGCCGGATCATCAACATCACCTCCCAGCAGGCTGACCGCGCATTCGGCAACAGCGGCGGCTACGGCGTAGCCAAGGGCGGCGTGGCATCGCTAACGAGATCGCAATCGGAGGCGTGGGCACCTCGCGGGGTGTGCTGCAACGCAATCTGCCCCGGCTTCGTGGTGACGCCGCTGACTGCGGAGGTCTCCGCGGACCCGGCCCGACTGGCGGCGCTGGCCGCCCGCACGATGGTGGGCCGCAACGGCGTCCCGGCGGATTTCGCCGGAGCAGCAGTGTTCCTGGCAAGCCCGGCCAGCGATTACGTCACCGGCCAGATCATCCGGGTGGACGGCGGCTTCTCGGCAACCTGAGCGGCTCCCGGTGCAAAAAGGGTGGCGCGCCAGCCTGCGCGCCGCGCGCGGCACCCAGATCGGGGCGGCAGAATGTCGGCATGGCCAGACGCAGCACCACAACGCCATCCGGCCCTTCGGGCAGGAGCAGCGCAGGCCGTGGCCGGGGCGGCACCGGCAACGGCCGTAACGGAGACGGCGCCGCCGACGAGGACGCCGAGTTCGAAGAGAACATCGTCGACATCGACGTCACCGAGGAGATGCGCGGCAGCTACCTCGAGTACGCCTACTCGGTGATCTACCAGCGCGCGCTGCCGGACGCCAGGGACGGGCTCAAGCCGGTCCAGCGCCGGATCCTGTACCAGATGAGCGAGATGGGCCTGCGGCCTGACCGCGCGCATGTGAAGTGCGCCAGGGTGGTCGGCGAGGTCATGGGCCGGCTGCACCCGCATGGCGACAGCGCCATCTATGACGCGCTGGTCCGGTTGCATCAGCCCTGGTCGATGCGACTGCCGCTGGTTGACGGCCACGGCAACTTCGGCTCGCCTGACGACTCGCCCGCCGCGATGCGCTACACCGAGGCGCGAATGGCCGCGGCTGCAGCGGAGATGACGAGCTCGCTGGACGAGGACACCGTCGACTTCATCCCCAACTACGACGGCACGGAGACCCAGCCCGAGGTGCTCCCGGCCGCGTTTCCGAACCTATTGGTTAACGGCGCGTCCGGGATCGCCGTCGGCATGGCGACGAACATGGCGCCGCATAACCTTGGTGAAGTTATCGCGGCCGCCCGGCACCTGATCAGCCATCCCGACGCCGACCTCGAGACGCTGATGCGCTACGTTCCCGGCCCGGACCTGCCCACCGGCGGCAAGATCGTCGGCCTGGACGGCATCCGCGAGGCGTACGAGTCCGGGCGCGGCATCTTCCGCACCAGGGCAACGGCCAGGATCGAGAAGATCACGCCGCGGCGGATGGGCATCGTGGTCACCGAGCTGCCGTACGGGGTCGGCCCGGAGCGGGTGATGGCCCGGATCAAGGACCTGGTTCAGGCACGCAAGCTCAACGGTGTGTCTGACCTCAAGGACCTGACCGACATGAACAACGGCCTGCGCCTGGTCATCGAGGTGCGGTCC
The DNA here is from genome assembly GCA_035507615.1 of Streptosporangiaceae bacterium. Taxonomy (GTDB): domain Bacteria; phylum Actinomycetota; class Actinomycetes; order Streptosporangiales; family Streptosporangiaceae; genus JAJYUU01. The sequence continues at coordinate 7,914 of DATJNX010000005.1, read as the reverse complement.
GGGTTCGTGCCGGAGGCCGTGCTCGACGAGTTGTACCGGCTGACGCCGATGGAAGAGACCTTCGGCATCAACAACGTGGCGCTGGTCAACGGCCAGCCCCGGGTTCTCGGCCTCAGGGACTTGCTGCAGATCTACGTCGACTTCCGGATCGACGTCGTGCGGCGCCGGTGCGAGTTCCGCCGCGCCAAGCGCGAGGCCCGTCAGCACCTGGTCGACGGCCTGCTCATCGCGCTGCTCAACATCGACGAGGTCATTCAGGTCATCAGGACCAGCGACGACGCGGCAGCCGCGAAAGAGCGGCTGATGTCGGTCTTCGACCTGAGCGACATCCAGGCCCAGTACATCCTCGACACTCCGCTGCGCCGGCTGACCCGCTACGACAAGCTCGAGCTCGAGCGGGAACGGGAGACGCTGGCGACCGAGATCGCCGAGCTGACCGCGATCCTGGACTCCGAGCAGCGGCTGCGCGAACTGGTCAGTTCCGAGCTGGCCGCGGTCAGCGAGAAATTCGCCACGCCGAGGCGCACGGTGCTGCTGGAGGGCACCGGCGCGGCGCCGAGGGCAGCTGCGGTGTCGCTTGAAGTCGCTGACGAGCCATGCACCGTGCTGTTGTCCTCGGCTGGCCTGCTGGCCCGTACCGCCGCGCAGCCCCCGGCAGGCACGCAGGACACTCTGCCTGCCGACGATATGGACGGGGAACGGGGCTCTGTCCGATCGCGGCGAAAGCCCGGCTCGGACGGCCCCGGCCAGCGCGCAGCCCACGACGTCATCGTGTCCGCAGTCAGCTCGACCGCGCGCGGCACGGTCGGCGTGGTGACGTCGGCAGGCCGGCTGATCCGGCTCGGCGTGCTGGAACTGCCCGCCCTGCCGCCGAGCGCGCACTCCCCCGCCCTGTCCGGCGGCGCGCCGGTCAGCGAGTTCATCACCACACGGCCAGGCGAGACCGTTGTCGCCCTGGTCGCGGCCGACGCAGCCGGTGCCGGCCTCGCACTCGGCACGGCCCAGGGCGTCGTGAAGCGCGTCGCGCCTGACTACCCGCAGAACTCCGCGGAATTCGACGTCATCGCGCTGAAAGACGGCGACCGGCTAGTCGGCGCTGTGCAACTCGCAGACGAGGACGCCGAGCTCACCTTCATCACCAGCGACGCGCAGCTGCTGCGCTTCCCGGCTTCCTCGGTGCGGCCGCAGGGCCGGGCAGCAGCCGGCATGGCAGGCATCAGGCTATCGCCACGGGCTAGCGTCATCTGGTTCGGCGCGGTGGACCCGGCAGCCGGCGTGCAGGATGCCGCATCGGACGGCCCGGCGTCCGGACCGGTGGTGGTGACGGTAGCCGGAGCCGCTGGCGCGCTGCCAGGTACCGGCTCCGGAACCGTTAAGGTCACTCCGTTTGCCGAGTTCCCGCCGAAGGGGCGCGCCACTGGCGGAGTGCGCTGCCACCGGTTCCTCAGAGGCGAAGATGTCCTCGTCCTGGCCTGGGCGGGGCCGGGTCCGGCACGCGGTGCGACCGAAGCAGGCACACCGGTGGAGTTGCCCCGCCCGGCCGGACGCCGCGATGGCTCTGGCGAGCAGGTGCGTCACCCGCTGGCAGCGGTCGGCGGCACTGCACCGTGACATTGCGTGCGCGCCGCCTAACGGAGCCCGGCAGCTCAGATAGCACTGAGAGTCCCGTTACGGCCGCCAGGCAGGACGAGAGCACAGGCTGATCCCCTGAGACGGCCATCGCATTCCGCGGCGGCAGTCGAGAAGGGAGGAAGCCCTGATGGTTTCCAAAATTGGCGGCCGCACCCGGCGGCTTATCATCACCGGTGTCGTAGCCGCCGGGCTGGGAGCAGGCGGTACCGGCGTGGCGCTGGCATCCGCCAGTAGCAATGCTGCGACGACCACCGCGCACACGACGTCGACGTCAACGGCGCAGACCGCGTCATCGACGCCGAGTTCATCAGCGTCACCGTCGTCGTCGGCATCGGGCAGCCCGGGCTCTGCCGGGAGCAGGCCAGCGAGCGGACCGGCGGGCGCTCATCACTGCACCCACATGGGCAGCTCAGCCAGCGGGACCGGATCGAGTAGCTCGACGGGCTCGTAGGACCCCGCTCCGGCTGGCGCGCCGTGCGACCGCGCCAGCGTCGGGCAGTGCCGCGTCGCTATGCCCCCTGGCTCCGCGGCACTGCCTCTCGCGTCCGCGAACCCTAGGCGTCAATCCGCGACGGATCCAGCTCGGCTGCGTGGTCGGCGATAAACTCGCGCCGCGGCCCGACCTCGCTGCCCATCAGCAGGTCGAAAATATTTTCAGCGGCCTCGGTGTCCTCGATCCTGATCCGGCGCAGGACCCGGTGCCGGGGATCCATCGTCGTCTCGGCAAGCTGGTGGGCGTCCATCTCGCCCAGGCCCTTGTAGCGCTGCGGCGGCTCCTTGAAGCGCTGCCCCTTCCGCTCCAGCTCCAGCAGGGTGCGCTGCAGCTGGGGATCGCTGTAGGTGTAGATGTAGCGCTCCTGGCCTTTGCGCGGATTGGTCAGCTCGATCCGGTGCAGCGGCGGAACTGCGGCGAATACCCGGCCCGCCTCGACCATCGGCCGCATGTAGCGGTGGAACAGCGTCAGCAGCAAGGTGCGGATGTGAGCGCCGTCGACGTCGGCATCGGCCATGAAGATAACCCGCTGGTAGCGAGCCGAGTCGAGGTCGAACGCGTTGCCGGAACCGGCTCCCAGGACCTGGATGATCGCTGCGCACTCGGCATTCTTGAGCATGTCGGCGACCGAGGCCTTCTGCACGTTGAGGATCTTGCCGCGGATCGGCAGCAGCGCCTGGAACTCCGAGTTCCTGGCGTTCTTCGCGGTCCCGAGCGCGGAATCGCCTTCGACGATGAACAGCTCGCTCCGGTCATCGGCCGACCTGCAGTCGACCAGCTTGGCCGGCAACGCCGAGGTCGCCAGGGCGGATTTGCGGCGCTGGTTCTCCCGGTGCTCGCGAGCCGCGATCCGGGTCTTGGCGGCCGAGATGACCTTGTCCAGCACCGCACGAGCTTGCTGCTTGCTGCCCCGGACCCGGCCCTCGAGGAAATTGCCTAGCTCAGTCGCGACCACGTCGGCGACGATCCTCGCAGCCGCCGGGGTGCCGAGGACTTCCTTCGTCTGGCCCTCGAACTGCGGCTCGGGCAGCCGGACCGAGACCACCGCGGTCAGTCCTTCGAGCACATCTTCCTTGATTACCGGGTCGTCCCCGGCCTTGAGCAGCCTGGCTGCCCTGAGCTGGCTATTGAGGGTCTTCACGATGGCCCGGTCGAAGCCAGTGACATGCGTACCGCCCTTGGCGGTCTCGATGACGTTCACGAACGAGCGGACGGCAGCGTCGTAACCGGCATCCCAGCGCATCGCCACGTCGACGTCCAGCTGCCGTTCCACCTCGGTCGGCGTGAGGTGACCGGCGTCGTCAAGCACCGGGATCGTCTCAGTGAACAGGCCGCTGCCGGTGATCCTGAGCACATCCGTGACCGGGTCCCCGGCCGACAAGTGCGCGCAGAACTCGCTGATCCCGCCGTCAAACCTGAACTCGGCGGACCGGGCTAGCTGACCGTCGCCGGCCCTGGCATCCTCATCGACCTGGCCGGCAACCGTGTGGTCGGTGCCGCGCTCGGAATCCGGCCGCTCGTCCGCGATCCGGATGAGGAGGCCTGGTACCAGGTAGGCAGTCTGCCGCGCCTGCTGCGCCAGCCACGGGAATGCCCAGTGAGCTCCGGGCACGAAGATCTGCCGGTCCGGCCAGAACCGGATCCTCGTGCCGGTCGCTGACCTGGCTACCTTCTGGCCCTTGCGCAGTACTGAACCTGGCGCGAACGCTGCGTCAGGCCCGTCACCAGCGAACTGTCCTGGCACTCCACGCCGGAAGCTCATGGCCCACTCGTAGCCAGCCTTCTCGACCCACACGTCGAGGCGAACGGACAGCGCATTGACCACCGAGGCGCCGACACCGTGCAGCCCGCCCGATGCGGTGTACGAGCCGCCGCCGAACTTCCCGCCGGCATGAAGCCTGGTCATGATCAGCTCAACGCCGGGCAGGCCCGTCTTCGGCTCGTTGTCGACCGGGATACCGCGTCCGTTGTCCCGGACTTCCGCGGACCCGTCGGCGTGCAGCAAGACGTCGATCTCGGTGCAGGCACCCGCCAGCGCCTCGTCAACGGCGTTATCGAAGATCTCGCCCAGGCACTGAGCCAGGCCCCGGTCGTCGGTCGAGCCGATGTACATTCCGGGCCGCTTGCGCACCGCGTCCAGGCCCTCGAGGACCGTGAGGTGCCGGGCTGTGTACCCGTCGGCACCTGCTGCTCCCTGACGCCCTGCGGCGCCTCTGGTGGCCCGGCCGCCCGGACCTGTGCCAGCCGTCACCGAAGGGGCTGGCTCTGTGCTGAGGGCGGTCACAACGGCTCCCTGGGCAGTTCCTGAGGTATCGGCCCGGATGGCTGGGCGGAGCGCCAGTCACAGGTCCTTGAGGGCAGACTAGCCCGCTGCGCTCTGTGCCTCGCGCCACCACGCCGTGGGACATATGACGCACTAGGCGTATAGCGCCCATAAGTGACATAGGCGCACGCTAGCGACCGGCCGGGCATAGGCGGATGTTCGCCCTGGGCATACTGGTGGCCCGCGGGGGATGACAAACAGCCGCCCCGAGTGTTGTGATGCGTAGGAGTTCACACGTTGGACGGACTGTCGGCACCGCCGCCGCCAGGGCCGGAGGATCCGGCACCGGAGGAGACCGGCACCGTCCACGAGGCGAGGAGGCGACTTATGACCGGTGCGATTGCCCCAACGAGGCCGCTGACCGCCCTCGACTTGTGTGACCGATGCGGGGCACCCGCGTACGTACGCGTGTTGCTTCCGGGTTCGGGCGAGTTGCTGTTCTGCGCTCATCACAATCGCAAGCACGCCGACGCTCTGGCCAAGATCGCAGTCGAGATCCAGGACGAGACCGGCAGGCTGGCGAGCAAGCCCGGCGACGCGGCTTCCTGACCTCCACGATTTAGGGCTCCGGCCAGCTCGCTGGCCGGAGCCCTAAATCGACTTTTGCAGTCAACGGCGCAGGCCCTGACCAGTTCGAACTGGTCAGGGCCTGCGTCCGTCATATGAGGCTGATCAGGCAGGGTCCGGGCTAGTCGAGGTAATCCCGCAGCACCTGCGACCGGGACGGGTGCCGGAGCTTAGACATGGTCTTCGACTCGATCTGGCGGATCCGCTCACGGGTCACGCCGTAGACCTTGCCGATCTCGTCTAGCGTCTTGGGCTGCCCGTCGGTGAGCCCGAACCGCATCGAGACCACCCCGGCCTCGCGCTCGGACAGCGTGTCCAGCACCGAGTGCAGCTGCTCCTGCAGCAGCGTGAAGCTGACGGCCTCGCCGGGCTGAATGGCTTCAGAGTCCTCGATCAGGTCGCCGAACTCGCTGTCGCCGTCCTCGCCCAGCGGCGTATGCAGGGAGATCGGCTCGCGGCCGTACTTCTGCACCTCGATGACCTTCTCCGGAGTCATGTCCAGCTCAGCAGCGAGCTCCTCCGGGGTAGGCTCACGGCCCAGGTCCTGCAGCATCTGCCGCTGCACCCGGGCAAGCTTGTTGATCACCTCGACCATGTGCACCGGGATCCGGATGGTCCTGGCCTGGTCGGCCATCGCCCTGGTGATCGCCTGCCGGATCCACCAGGTGGCATAAGTGGAGAACTTGTAGCCCTTGGTGTAGTCGAACTTCTCCACCGCCCGGATGAGGCCGAGGTTCCCCTCCTGGATCAAGTCGAGGAACAGCATGCCGCGGCCGGTGTACCGCTTGGCTAGCGAGACGACGAGCCTGAGGTTGGCTTCGAGCAGGTGGTTCTTAGCCCGCCTGCCATCGTCGGCGATCCACTCCAGGTCCAGCCTGGTCTCCGGGCGGAGCGAGCCGCCGTTCTCGGCGAGCTTCTCCTCGGCGAAGAGCCCGGCCTCGATCCGCTTGGCCAGCTCAACCTCTTGCTCGGCGTTGAGCAGCGGAACCTTGCCGATCTGCTTGAGATAGTCCTTGACCGGGTCAGAGGTAGCGCCCGCGACCGCCACCTGGGCAGCCGGCAGGTCCTCGTCGTCATCGCCGTAGACGAATGCCTCGTCTTCCGACTCTTCGGCCGCAGCTGAAGCCGCGGCCCCCTGAGCAACCGCGCCGTTGGCGTGCGCCAGTGTCTCCGGGTCATCGGCGGCGTCGGCTACCAGCCGTCCGGCACCAGCCAGATCGGCCTCCCGGGGCAGATCCTCGGCATCCGCCTCGTCAGAGTCAGTTTCTTCGGGGTCGAGGCTTTCCAGCTCTTCGAGCTCGGCCTCGACGTCGAGGAACGCGACGTCGGCCAGGTCGGGATCGCCATCTATCTCCGACACCTCAGTAAGGTCTGGGTCGGCGTCCAGGACGCCGGCTTCGCCGAGTTCGGAGTCGGTGTCCAGATCGGTGTCCGTGGCCAGCTCGGCGTCCGCCGTCACGTCCATGCTCCCGTTGTCACGATGCTCTCCCCTGCCCGGCAGCTCACTGGCGCCCTTCTTTCCCTGCCTGCGGTTGGCGCCAGCCTGACCGGCCCGGTCCTGGCTGTTGCCTGCTGTCACCTGCTCGTCGGCACTAGTGCCGTTCGCATCGCTCACGGCCGCGGGCTTGCGTCCACGGCCCTCCGCCGGCCGCCTCGCGGCTGGCACACCATCGGTGACGCCGTCGCCCGGCACCAGCGTCACCGGCTGATCCGCCAGTTGCGCCCTGCCGTCGGCAGCTCCGCCGCGGCCTTGCTGCGGAACACGCGCACCACGCGATCGCCGCGATTCCTGCGATCCCGGGGACGCCTCGGACGACGGCCGAGCCTGCCGCCGCGCCGCCGAGCCTGCAGCGCTAGCCACCGCGGTCACCCCTTCCCTCGCTGGATGCCGACCGGGCACGCCGCGCCCGGCATCACGTTCAGAACTAGCAGGCGACACTGCCACCTCTCCGGCATACCTCCTGGTAAGCATCGGACCCTACCGCGAGAATCCCGCTCCCTGAACCGTGTCAGGAGCAAGATTCCTGCGGCAACCGCGCCCGTCATGCCCGAGATTCTCTCCCGCCCACCACATTAGGCGCACTGGCGGTGTAGGTCGTACGGCTGCGAGCCAGCGCCCGGACTGGCCGCCTCCTGCTGACGGCGCCCGGGCGGTGAGCACAACCTCGGGAATCGTACCCGCATTCCTCATGCCCTCCCCTTCCGCGCTGAACCGGCCCGCCTCCGGCCCCCGGCCAGGTCGTCCCCGGCCGGAACGTGCAGGACCAGCACGGTCACGTCGTCATCCTGCTCGTACCCCGTCAGCATCCGGTCAACGAGATACTTCAGCAGTTGCGCCGGATCGCCGGTTACCGGCGCGGGCGCCTGGGCTGCGACCGAGACCAGTTCATCCAGGCCGGCATCCAGGCCCCGCTTACGGTTCTCCACTAGTCCATCGGAATACAGCACTGCTGTGTTGCCAGGCGGCAGCCGGAAGGTGTACTGCTGGCGCGGGCTGGCCCAGCCGAGCGGAGTGCCCGCGTCGGTGGACTCGAGGCGCGGCGGCCCGTCTGGGGATAGCAGCAGCGGCGGGAGGTGACCCGCGTTCCCGGCCACCCCGTCTCCGGTGAGCGGGTTGACCACGAGGTAAGCGACGGTGGTGACCTGCTCGGCAAGCTCGGTCGCGAGGAACAGCCGGTCAAGGCCGGAGAGTACCGCGGCGGGTCGGGGGTCGGTCAGCGCCAGCGCGCGCAGCGCGTTGCGCACCCGGCCCATCCCGGCCGCGGCCGTCAGTCCCTTGCCCATGACGTCGCCGGTTGCCACAGCCAGCCGGCCATCCGGCAGCCGGAATGCGTCGTACCAGTCGCCGCCGATTTCCATGTTCCTGGTCACCGGCAGGCACCTGGCCTCCAGGATGATG
>DATJNX010000004.1:0-122573 GCA_035507615.1 Streptosporangiaceae bacterium | reverse complement strand
TGTCCGGATGATGTGGCTGTCCACCATCGCCCGTGCCGACTCCGGCAAGCTCACGATCGAGAAGATGAAGCTCGACGAGACCGGGTTCCCGCAGCCAACCGGCGAGTTCACTGAGCTCGAAGCGGACACCGTCGTGCTGGCCCTCGGCCAGGAAGCCGAGCTGTCCCTACTCGGCGGGGTGGCCGGCGTCGCCATCTCCGACGGCGTCGTGCAGGTCGGGCCGGACCTGATGACCGGCCGGCCGGGCATCTTCGCTGGCGGCGACATGGTGCCGGCCGAGCGCACTGTCACCGTGGCGATCGGTCACGGCAAGAGGGCAGCCCGAAGCATCGATGCTTACCTTCGAAAAGATCAGGCAGGAAACGAGGGCGTGCCGCCCGCAGCGCAAAGCATGAGCGCGGCATACGGCACGACCGCGACCCCCGCGCCGCGGCTGGCTGACTTCTCCCGGCTGAACACCTGGTACTACTCCGATGCCCCGGCCGCCGTCCGGCCGCAGCTGGATGCCGCCCGCCGCATCTCGACGTTCGACGAGGTCACCGGCGGGCTAGACGAGTCGACGGCAGTCTTCGAGGCCCGCCGCTGCATGTCCTGCGGCAACTGTTTCGAATGTGACAACTGCTATGGCGTCTGCCCGGACAACGCCGTCATCAACCTGGGGCCGGGCCGCCGGTACGAGATCGACCTGGATTACTGCAAGGGCTGCGGCATCTGCGCTGCCGAGTGCCCGTGCGGGGCGATCGACATGATTCCGGAGCAGATCTGAGGCCTTCGGCACGCGCGCACGGGACGTTGGTCCTGCGCCTACCCGCGCGACCGCAGCTAAAGTGAGGTGACCGGCCCAGCCGGGCTGCGTTTCCGGAATCAATGATGCTCTTATCACCGCATGGAAGGCGACAGCTGATGGCGGATCAGGGACTCACCAAGGCGGGCATCCGGGTTTTCCTGCTCGATGACCACGAGATCGTCCGTCGGGGGGTCAAGGACATGCTGGAAGCTGAGCAGGACATCACTGTGATCGGCGAAGCCGGCACGGCGGAGTCTGCCCTGGCAAGGATCCCGGCGCTAATGCCCGATGTCGCGGTGCTGGACGTGCGGCTGCCGGACGGCGACGGAGTCACGGTCTGCCGCGAGATCCGCTCCCGGCACCCGGAGATCGCCTGCCTGATGCTCACCTCGTTCGGTGACGACGAGGCGCTGTTCGACGCGATCATGGCTGGCGCCGCGGGATACGTGCTCAAGCAGATCAGGGGCACGGACCTGGTGGGTGCGGTGCGGACCGTCGCGTCAGGCGAGTCGATGCTCGACCCGGAGGCGGCGAGCAAGGTCATGGCGCGGATGCGCGACCAGGCGACCAAATCCGACCCGCTGGCGGGCCTGACTGCCCAGGAGCGCAAGATCCTGGAGCTCATCGGTGAGGGCCTGACGAACAGGCAGATCGGCGAGCGGATGTTCCTGGCGGAGAAGACCGTGAAGAACTACGTGTCGGCGATGTTCGCCAAGCTAGGGATGGAGCGCAGGACCCAGGCCGCGGCGTACGCGTCCCGGATCTTCGACCGCGACTAACCGTCGGCTCACTCGGGCTCGGGCGCGGTGGGGAGTGGCACGCGCCAGTCCAGCTCGGTACCCCCGCCGGCGGCCGGGATGATCCGGAACGAGCCGCCGAGCTTGATCGCCCGCTGCTCCAGGTTGCTCAATCCGCTGCGCCGGCCAGCGTCCTTGATCCCGGACCCGTTGTCGCGGACGGTCAGCGACAGGTCGCCGTGGGACCGCACCTCAACCTCGACCTTGCTGGCGCCGGCGTGCCTGGCGGCGTTGGACAGAGCCTCCCGCATCGCGCGGAGCAGGTGCTCGCCGACGTCCTGCGGCACGTCATTGAGTCGCCCGTCCAGTTCCAGCGCGGGCGGGAAGCCTAGCGGTCCGGTCATCTCGTCGGCGACCTCAAGGATCCGCGAACGGAGCCCGGGCGGCCGCTCCGGGTGGCGGGTTTGCAGCGCGAATATCGACGACCTGATCTCCCTGATCGTCTCGTCGAGAGCGTCGACGGCGACGCTGACCCGCTGCGCTATCTCCGGCTGGCCGATAAACCCCACCGTGCCCTGCAGCGACATCCCGGTAGCGTACAACCGCTGGATGACCAGGTCGTGCAGGTCGCGGGCGATCCGATCGCGGTCCTCGAAAACCGCCACCCGCTCGGCCTGGCGGCGGTGCTCGGCCAGTTCCAGCGCGACGCCGGCCTGGGTCGCGAAAGTAACAAGCATGTCCGCCGCCGTGGCTGCCAGCGGCATGGCACCGGGACGGCGGCCAGCGGTGAGCACGCCGCGCACGTTGCCCGCCGCGCCGAGCGGCACGAGGACTGCCGGTCCCAGGTTCATCTGTTCCCTGGCCACCGGGGCGACACGCTCGTCATGGCAGAAGTCGTCCACCCGCAAGATCTCGCCACTGCGCAGCACGTGCCCGGACGCGGAACCAGTGGTCGGCAGCGTCAGGCCCAGCGCCTGCGGCGCCCCTTCGCCCGCCGCGTGCTCGTACCGCAGCTCACTGCTGTCTGCGTTCGGCAGCGCCAGCGCGACCAGATCGGCGCCGGACATTTCCAGCGCCATGGTGGTGATTAGCGCGAGCGCCTCGCCCGCGTCCGCGCCGGATAGCAGCGATCTCGTCACCTCAGCCGTGGCGGTCAGCCAGCGCTGCTGCCGCCGGGCCTCGTCATACAGCCGCGCGTTCTCGATCGCGACGCCCGCAGCCGCGGCCAGCGCGATCAGGACCGCCTCGTCTTCCTCGTCGAACTCGCCGCCGCCGCGTTTCTCGGTCAGGTAGAGGTTCCCGTAGACCTCGTCCCTGATGCGGATCGGCACGCCCAGGAAGGACGTCATGGGCGGGTGCCCGGACGGGAATCCGGACGACTGGGGATGGCCAGCAAGATCTGGCAGCCGGAGCGGCTTCGGGTCGGTGATCAGCTCGCCGAGGAGGCCGCGGCCCTCAGGCCAGTGATGGATCTTGCGGATCTCATCCTCGGTCACTCCCACCGGGATGAACTCGGCCAGGCTGCCGCCCTCACCGATCACCCCCATCGCTCCGTACCGTGCGTCGACAAGGGTGACTGCTGACTCGACGATGCCGCGGAGCACCACCTCGATGTCGAGATTGCCACCGACTGCCACGACCGCCTCGAACAGGGCATTGACCCGGTCCCTGGTGGCCAGCACCGCCTGCAGCCGCACCTGAAGCTCTGCCAGCAGGTCGTCAAGCCGCAGGTTGGGCAACACCGACTGAGTTCTCGTGGTACTCACTTACTGCTCCGGCGGGATCAGCGGGACGCTGTGATCATATGCCGTCTGACTTCCCGCAGTCATTACCTGCTGGTCCGCAACGATTCGGCGGTCAGGCTTGGCTACCGGCTAACGGAAACCATGCCAGAACGGATAAAAGACGACTATCCGCGCACCGCGGCCGCCGCTCAGGCAGCAGCCCGGCGCAGCTTGGCCCGGTCAGCGAGGCGGACCGGAAGCGATGTCAGCAGTGCGACGGTCGGCGCCGCGCTGCCTGGCACGATGTAGCGAGCCTTCGGGTTGCGTCGCTGAGCCGCGTTGGCGATCGCGGTAGCCACGTGCCCGGGCCCGATCCCGTTCGCGATCTGGCCAGCCAGGTACTGCGCACCGCCCGCGACCATGGCAGCGTAATCAGCCGGGATGTCACCGTCAGCGAGCGGCGCCGCGTCCGCGGCCGCGCCGATCCCGGTCGCCACGAACCCGGGCTCGATAATCACGACCTTGATGCCGAACCCGGCCAGTTCCAGCCGCAACGCGTCGGACAGCGCCTCGACGGAGTACTTGGTCGCGCCGTAGACCCCCATGCCCGGGAAAGTGGCACGCCCCACGATCGAGCTGACGTTGATGATGCGTCCCGACCGGCGCGTCCGCATTCCCGGCAGCGCCGCCCTGGTGACTTCGAGCAAGCCGAGCACGTTGGTGCGGAACTGGCGCTCCACGTCGGCACCGGCGAGCAATTCGACCGGACCGGATAGCGCAAACCCGGCATTGTTCACGAGCACGTCGACCCCGGCGCCACCAGTCTCGGCGTCGATCTTGGCCCAGCCCCGCCGGACGGACTCAGGATCGGACACGTCCATCCCGACAGCCCGGACATTCGTTTTGCCTGCCGCCAGGCTGGCCAGCACGTCCTCACGGCGCGCCGCCGCGAACACCCGGTATCCCCGGTTCGCGAACTCCGCCGCGGTCGCCGCGCCGATTCCCGAACTCGCGCCCGTCACAAGCACGTTCTGCTGGCCGGCCGCGGACCGGTCTGCCGCCGTTGGCATCCGCCCTGACATTGCCGCCTCCCTGGAAGTCAGTAAACCGATCGGTTTCCGCTTCACTGTACACCGATCGGTTTCCGATGCCAAGCCAGAGCAGTAACCTGGTGGTATGAGCTCTGCGACACGGGAGGGCGGCGGTATGAGCCCGCAATCTGGGGACCTGGCAGCTGCGAGCCCGGCGGCGGCAGCCGCCCCGCGACAGCGGCTCCTGGAGGCTGCGGGCGAGTTGTTCTACCGGTACGGGATCGGGGCTGTCGGGGTTGAGCTGATCAGCAAGGCCGCCGGGGTTTCCAAGCGAACGCTGTATCAGCAGTTCGGCAGCAAGGACCAGCTCATCGCGGCCAGCCTTGACCAGGCCGGGCAGGCAGTTCTCGGCATTTACCTGCCGCCGGCCGACGACGGCGGCGCCGCACCGCGGGACCAGATCCTGGCGGCTTTCGACGCATTGACCGGCTGGTCGGCGGCGCCTGAGTTTCGCGGCTGCCCGTTCATCAACACTGCTGCCGAACTCGCCGACCCGGAGCATCCGGCCCGTGTCGTGGCCCGCGACTACAAGCTCAGGCTGCGCGAGTTCTTTGCCCGTCAGGCCGAGCGCGGCGGCGCGCGCGACCCGCAGCAACTGGCGGACCAGCTATTGATCGTGTTCGACGGAGCGATCGTGCAGGCCGTGATGGACACAGCTGCGAGCCCGGCCGCGGCCAGGGCGGCGGCCGATGCGCTGCTCTCCGGCCACGGCGTCCGCTAGGCCGGGCATGGCTCAGGCGCTGATTCCCCACTTCACCGACAAGTGCATCGCGAGCGCCGCGACGCCGATGCCGGCAGCGAGCGAGACCACCAGGCCCAGCCAGCGAAGGCCGCCGCCGGGCACACTCGCGCCGAAGCCGCCGCCGGGATGGGCTGCGAGCATCCGCGGCAGACGCGGCGCGTAGGTCAGCACGTGAATCGTCATCACGCCAAACCACAGAATGAACGACGCCTTGTGGAGAAACATCCATTGCCCGTTTCCTGGCCCGACGATGCCCAGGACGATTCCGGTACTCAGCACGGCGACAGAAGTGAGGATGACGAGGGGGCCGAGTACCCGGAGTACCGGTGACGGCGGCCCCTTTCGCACATAGGCCCTGGAGCCGGTGTAGTACCGCATGAACCGGTACCCGGTCGACGCCACCTTGAGGAGCACCGGCCCGATCAGCAGCGCGCCAACGAGCACATGGATGACCAGCAGCCGCCGCACCTCCAGGACGGTGACGCCTTCGACGGCGAAACCGATGAGCAGCAGCGCCCCGGTCATGGCCGTGAGGCGTTCGTTGCCTTCGACGCCGGCCATGCTGTCCTGGCGACGGTGCCGCGGCGCGCTCTGCGTGGTTACTGGCTGGCCCATCTATCCCCCTCGGGTCTCGCTGGCCGCAAGTGCGTGCCGCGCTGCTAACTGATCCGGGGTCCTGACCAGCCGCAGCGCGAGCGCCGGGCAGGCGTTGACCGCGCGGCGGGCGTGAGCCGCCAGATCGGGCGGAACGGCACCGCCGATGATCGGATAGCCCCACTCGTCCAGCTCGATGAGCTCGGGCAGCAGGTCAGCGCACAGGCCGTGCCCGGTGCAGGCGATGGGGTCGATCTGCAGGTTCAGCTTCATCGCCAGTCGCCCTCGGCGAACGGTCGCGGCACCGGCAGCAGTGCCGTCTGCTGACGGCCGCGATGAGCAGCCAGGCACGGCCGGCGTCGCGCGTGCGCGTGAGCGTCCGCCCCGAACGTTCGGATCGCCGAGGCGGCCATCCGCACCGCACCGTCCGGGTGGCGGCACGCGCCGCGACCGGAGATGACCCCGAACCGTCGCTGCATGCGGCTGAGCGGATCTCCCTCCGGTCGCCCGGCCGCAAGCTGGGCGAGATCGTCGGCAATAGCCGGAAGCCCGAAGATGCACGGCCCGCACTGCTGCGCTCCCTGACTAGCCAGGTAACGCATGATCCGGGCGGCCTCGGCCAGCCCGCATGTCCCGGCCGGGAGGGCGAAGAGCACGCCCGCACCCGGAGACCCGCCCGCCGGGCGCAGCCCGGCAGCGGTGAACGGCAGGTCCGCTATGACCTCGAGGTCATGCCAGGTGCCGAAGTACCCGCCGATCAGCACGGCCTCGCTGCGCTCGCGCAGGCCGGCCAGTTCCAGGACGTCGCCGACGCTGGTGCCGGCCTCGACCTCGTAGACGCCCGGCCGCGAGACCGCGCCGGCGACCGTCGTCAGCATCGTGCCGGCCCCGCCGCCCGTCCCGGCTTCGCGGAACCAGGCGGCGCCGTAGCGCGCGATCAGCGCGACGTGCGCCAGCGTCTCCACGTTGTCGACCAGCGTCGGGCGCTTGCCGACGCCGCGCTCGAACGGCCGCGGCGGTGTCGAGGTGGGCTTCGCCTCGCCGCCGTTCAGCCAGTGCACCAGCGCGGTCTCCTCGCTGGAGACGTAGTGATGCGGCAGCTCATGCACGGCTACACCGATCCGGTCTGCCCCGGCCTGCTCCCGTTCGGCGATGGCTGCGAGCACGCTGTCAACGAGCCAGCCGCGCGTCCTGCTCAGGCAGAGATGCGCCTCCGCCGCGCCGACAGCCGTGGCAGCTACCGAGATGCCGTCCAGCACCAGGTGCGGTGCGCGGGCAAGCAGCGCCTGGTCCTTCTCGCTCGCCGGCTCGCTCTCCATGCCGTTGGCCACCACGACGGCGGGTCCGCGCCCGGCCGCGACCGCGCGCATTTTCTTCGCGGTAGGGAAGCTGGCACCGCCGCGACCGGTCAGCCCGGCCGCGGCGATCTGGTCCAGCAGGTCGCGATTGCCGCGGCGGGCAGCGTTCGCTCGCAGCGGGCCGAACCGGGCCGAGTGCTCGCGCAGGGTGGCGGCGCGATCGGCTCGCTGCCAGTCCATCGTGAGCCGGGGAGTTACGCCGGCGCCGGTCCTCCTGCGCCGGTCGTCCGGATCCCGGTCGTCCGGGTCCTGGTCGCCCCGGTCCTTGTCGCCCCGGTCCTGGTCGCCCCGGTACTGGTCGCCCCGGTACTGGTCGCGCCGGTACTCGTCGCGGGCGTGGGCGTGGCTCACCGCCCGGCCCCCGTCCGGCCAGCGAACGCATTCGAGGCCGGGTGCGCCGAGTGGAGCATGCTGGCAGGGGTTCCGGCGCGGCGGGCCCAGCCAGGCTGCAACGGGCCGGTTGTCACGAACACGATCGTTGCCAGCAGGAACGCCGCCACGCCCGCCAGGCCTGCGGCGCGGACCCGTCCGTATCCGGCAAAGCTGCCGGCCGCCAGGCTGCGCCCGGGCACACTGTGCCCGGTCAAGCGGTGCACTGTCAGGTTCAGCCGCCAGGCGACAGCGGCGCCGACCACCAGAGCGCACGCAGCGTCCAGCAGGAGCAGCCAGGACAGCCGGCTGTCGGTACCGGTCCCGAGGCCATGCCACAGCGCTACCGGCCAGCAGGCATAGCCAAGCCAGTGCACGGCGTGCCAGGCGCGGTATGACAGCCGGGACCTGACCAGGCTGGTGAAGAGCAGCGCGAGCAGCATGTCGAACGCGATCGCGCCGAGCCCGAGCCAGATCGGGCGGTAGGCGGAGCTGAACGGCACGACGGCCGCGGTGAGCTTGATCCCGGCGTAGGGATCGAGAACCGAGGACAACACGTGCACTGCGATGAACGCGACAGCAAGCAGCGAGGTGTTCCGGTGCAGGCCGGACCGCACGATTCCGGGGAGCAGGTCAGTCGATACCCGCGCGGTGCCGGCGACGCCGAGAGCCACGGTGACGGTCAGCAGGACGAGCGCGACCACCCCGGTTGCCCGGGCTGTGTACCAGAGCGGACTCGGACCCGAACTGCCTGCCGCGAGGAGGCGGCCGGTACCGAGCGAAAGCCGGCCGTCAGGCAGGCTCACCATCGGCTCACGACCCGCCTGAACTGACGACAGGCGCAGCCGGGGCTGGCGCCGGGGCGGGAGCCGACGCTGGCGGCGCCAGCCGGTGGCGGTGATGGCCGCCGGTCTTGCGCGCGGTGCCTGACTGCGTTCCGGTCCCGGCACTGCCAGACGATGAGTTGCCGGCGGCCCCGGCACCGGACGCTGACGCACCGGTGCCGGTGCTGGTGGCGGTGGAGCTTCCGCTGGAGCTGGCGGTGTGCCCGGGGACCGCGTGCGCGAACGCGGTGCCCATCCCGAGCGAGGCCGCCGCGGCCCCTCCGGTGATCCACAGCGAGAGCTTCCGGACCCGGGCCAGCCGCTCGTCGCGGCGGCGGGACGCGCTGTTGGCGTGCTCTCGCATGCGGCAATCACTCCCTGTCGTGGCTGGCGGTATCGGACCAGCCGGGCTCCGTGACCGGTACACAGCATGCCCGCGCATATCCCGGTGACCGGTTCAGGAAAGGTTCAGAACTGGTTAATCCATGATCAGTTGACCGGCTCTTTACCGCCGGGTTAACTCAGCCGCCGACTGCGAAGGCCGTATCGCGGCTGGTCAGACGGCCTGGGCGCGACCCACGGCCGAGTGCCAGCGCGAGCCGCGGTCCGGTCGCGCCAGCGGCAGCACGATGGTCACGGTCAGCCCGCCGCCAGGCGTGTCCGAAAGGGAGGCCTTGCCGCCGCTCGCAACCGCGAGCCGGTCGACGATCGCCAGACCGAGCCCGGTGCCGCCGCCGTTGCTCGTGGCGAACCTGCGGAACGCAACCTGCTGCTGCTGCGGGCTCATGCCCGGACCGTTGTCCGCGACCACGATCCTGGCCTTGTCCCCCGCCGCACTCGTGCTGATCCGGATGCTGCCGCCCGGCGGCAGCGCATCGAGCGCGTTGGCGATCAGGTTGTCCAGGACCTGCTCGAGCTGCCCCTCGCCCATCCGCGCTGAGACCGCCTCGAGGTCAGCCTGCAGCGAGACATCGCGCTCGTCGGCGGCCGGCCGCCAGGCGGCAACCCTGGTCCTGATCAGCGTGTCAAGCGGGATCGTGACGTGCCGCGTGCCGACGTTCTCCGCCCGCGCCACCGCGAGCAGGCCGTTCACCAGCCTCGACAACCGGGCGATCTCGTCCTGGGCGCCGGCCAGCTCAGCCGCCGCCTCCGCGTCGCTGTCTTGGGCGAGCAAGTCAAGACGCAGCCTGAGGGCGGCCAGCGGTGTCCTCAGCTGATGCGAGACATCGGCCATTGTCGCCTGGTGGCCGCGCACCAGTGCCTCGAGTCGCGCTGCCATCTGGTTGAAGTTGGCCGCCAGCCGCCGGACGTCGCTCGGCCCGGTGCTGTCTGGCGATCGCGCGCTGAGCTCCCCGTCTCCGAGCGCCTGTGCCGCGCGCTCGAGCTCGACTAGCGGCCGGCTGACCCACCTGGCCAGCCCGATCGCGACCAGGGCCGCAGCGACCAGGCCAAGGCCCGCGATCGCCGCGATGATCCCCCACAGCACCGCGATCCGCCCGCTGATGCCCAGCGTAGGCCGGGCTAGCACCACCGCGCCGACGCTGCCCCGGCCATGGTCGCGCAGTACCGGCGCGATCACGACGTAGTAGTCGTCTACGGAGTGATCGGCCGTCCTGCCGGTAGCCATCGCCTGGCGCAGCTGCGCCGCTGACACCGCCGGCCCGGCGGCGGTACTGATGACCGTCGCTCCCGCGGAGTCGACGACTTTCACCCGGTCGCCGCTGCGCGACAGCAGGTGCACGTCCCTGGCGAGAGCCGGCCCGTGGTCGCCGTCGTCGAGTCGTTCCTCCGCCGTGTTGGCAAGCGTCGTCGCCGATGCGGTGGCCTCATCCCGGAAGTCGCGGCTGTCCTGGCTCGCGGTAACCAGGCCGAGGGGCACGGCGACGACCCCGAGGACGGCCACGACCAGCGCGAGGACGGCGATAACGATCCGCCGGGCCACTTAGACCTCGCCGAGCCGGAATCCCCGGCCGTAAACGGTCTCGATCAGCCCCGGAACCCCGAGCTTGCGGCGTAGCGAGGCCATGTGGACGTCGAGAACCTTTGTCGGGCCGTACCAGTGCGCGTCCCAGGCGCTCTCCAGGATCTCCTGGCGGCCGACTACCCGGCCGGGATCGGTGGCGAGGCACTCCAGGATGTCGAACTCCTTGGGCGTCAGGAACACCTCAGCGCCGGAGACCGCCACTCGGTGCGTGCGGATGTCGACGGTCAGCGGTCCGTGCCGCACCACGTCGCCGCCTGGCCGCACCCGCCGTAGCACAGCCCGGATGCGTGCCTGCAGCTCAGCGAGGCCGAACGGCTTGACCAGATAGTCATCAGCGCCCGCGTCCAGCGCCATCACCCGGTCTGGCTCCTCACCGTGCGCGGTCACCACGATGATGGCGGCGTCACTGCGCTCGCGCAGCTTGCGGCAGACCTGCACGCCGTCCAGATCTGGCAGCTCGAGATCGAGCAGGACGACGTCCGGATCACCCCAGGCCAGCGCGTCGTTGCCGGTCAGCACGTGGTCGACCTGGTAGCCGCCCCTGGTCAGGCCGCGAACTAGCTGCGCGGCAATGCTGGCGTCGTCCTCCACGACCAGCACGCTCGTACTCGCATCGTCGAGGTCGCTGGCCGAGCCACCCCCTGGCGCTCTCATGTCACCTACGGTAGGCGACATGCCCTGATGGAATCCGCCGGATGGGGTCAGCCACGACCGCCCGAGAGCGGCAGTGCAGATCTGCCTGGGCCAAGCGCGACATTGCCCCCATTCTGCCGACAGCAAACCAGCGCAATCTAGGCAACGAGATCGTCCGTTATCTCGCTCACAGTCCGCGCGCCAGCCAGTGTCATTGCGTGCCTGAGCTCGGCGGTCAGCCCGCCCAGCAGCGCCGCGACGCCCGCGCAGCCACCCTCGCCGGACTCACCGCCGGCCGCGAGGGCCCACAGCACTGGCCGGCCGACGAAAACCGCGCGGGCGCCGAGCGCGATTGCCGCGAGCACATGCTCGCCGCTCCGGATCCCGCCGTCGACATAGACTTCCGCCCCGCTGCCCGCCGCCGCGGCTGCGATCTCGGGCAGCGCGTCCGCGGTGGCCACCGCCTGGTCTAGCTGCCGTCCGCCGTGGTTGGACACTTGCACCGCGGCCGCGCCGGCCGCCACCGCGATGCGCGCGTCGTCGGCCCGCAGCACGCCCTTGACGACTACAGGCAATCCGGAGACCTGGCGTAGCCATCCGATCGTCTCCGGAGTCAGGTCGTCGGCATAGTCCAGCGCTTCGTCAGGCACATCAGCGTGGTCCCAGTTGGCCTTGTGGAACTCGGCCGGCACCGTGTCCCACACGCTGAGGCCCGCGTTGTGTTTACGGCCGACAACCGGCGTGTCAGCGGTCAGCACGACAGCCGATGCGCCCGCCGCCCGCGCGCGCTGCGTCATTGCCCGCGTCAGTCCGCGATCCCGCAGTACGTAGCACTGCAGCCACCAGGTCGCGCCGGTCGCGCCGATCTGCTCGAACGTCATCCCGGCGTTCGTGGATAGTGCCATCAGCGAGCCGGCCGCAGCGGTGCCGCGGGCCGTCGCTACCTCTCCGTCGGTATGAGCAGCCCGGTGCAGGGCGGTGGGCGCGACGCAGACCGGTGTCGCTAGCTGGTGCCCGAGTACGGTCGTCTGCGTCGACACAGTCGACACATCGCGCAGGATTCTGGGCCGGAACCGGATCCGGTCCCATGCCGCGACGGCCGAGGCGGCGCTGATCCCGTCGGCAGAACCCTGGTTGAAGTACTCGCTCACCGGCGATGGCAGGCGATCGGTCGCGACCTTCCGCAGTTCCTCCGTGTGCACACGATGATCCTTCTTTATCCGGTCAGGTACCTGCAACAGCAGACGCGGTCTGAGGGCCGGTGACGGCCGTGCCTGGCCGCCTGCACCGGGCTAGATTCAGCTGTAGGCCGGCCCGAGAGGAACGACGTGAACTTCATCCTGGTCATGCGGAACGAGAAGTCCGACCTGGTCGCGATCGGCCCGGTGTCGATTGAGTACCAGGCAGCGATGCTGCGCGACGAACTCGAGGAAAGCGCTGGCTGGACAACCGTCGGCATCGCCAGGGTCCTCACCGAGGAGCAAGCTCGCCGCACCCTCGCCAGGACAGAGCCGTGAGCACGGGCTGATAAAGCACGGCACCGGAGAGGCGGCGGCAAATCCCGTTGCGGTGCCCGGCCGGAGCATGCGACTCTTGCCCACCGGAGGAATTCGCCAGCCGCGCCTGCCCTGCGACAGGTGTTCTGGCATTCCGGACGATGCGGCGCCTGCCTTGCCCGCACGCCTCAGACAGGAGGGAGGACGCAGATGACGAAGGTCTCGAACTTCACGCTGCCCGCCCTTACTTGCCTGAGGAGCTTCTCTCGTGCCCGATTCGGAGTACGGATACCGGCGCGCTAAACCGCGTTTCGACGACGACCAGCCAGCGTTCGTCAAGCGAAACCGCCACCGCCGCGCGCTGCAGTCCCTTGACAGTTTCGACGCCACCGACGGCCTGCCCGCAGGAGATCGCTGGTCCACCTGGGATCAGTCGACGCTCGGCGAACGGGGCCCGCTGCCGCATCCGGACTGGCTCGTCACCGAGCTGGCCGCGACCGACAGCGAGCTCGGAATCCTGAAGACCGGCAAGGAAGCCGACGTCTTCCTGCTGCGCCGTGGCGTCCCCGACACCGGCCGGTCCTGTTTGCTGGCCGCCAAGCGCTACCGCGCGGCTGAGCACCGGCTGTTTCATCGCGACAGCGCCTACCTGGAAGGGCGCCGCGTCCGGGAGTCGCGCGATAACCGCGCGATGGCCAACAGGACTTCGGTCGGCCGCCAGATGATCGCGGTCGAGTGGGCGAACGCCGAGTTCTCCGCGCTCTGCCAGTTCCACCTGGCCGGCATCGCGGTGCCGTACCCCGTGCAGGTGCTCGGCACCGAGCTGCTGCTCGAGTTCATCGGCGAGCCGGACGGCACGGCCGCGCCGCGGCTGGCCGATACCGGCCTTCGCGGCAGCGAGCTGGCCGGCCTGTGGCGCCAGCTGGTCGACTGCATGTGCGCGGCGGCGCGGCTCGGTTTCGCGCACGGCGACCTGTCGGCTTACAACCTGCTGGTCCACCACGACCAGCTGATCATGATTGACGTGCCCCAGGTGGTGGACGTGATCGCCAACCCGCGCGGCGCCGAGTTCCTCGACCGTGATGCCGCGAATGTGGGCAAGTGGTTCGCGGCACGCGGCCTGGCGGCGGTTGGCGCCGGAATGCCAGGACCCGATGACCTGGCGGCTGTGCTGCGGGCCGAGGCCCGCCTCGGCTAGCGGCGTGGCATGTCAGTTCAGCCGGCGTTCGGCCGCCCACCTGGTGAGCTGGTGCCGGGTGGAGAGCTGAAGCTTGCGCAGCACCGAGGAGACGTGGCTCTCGACCGTCTTCACCGAGATGAAAAGCTCCTTGGCAACTTCGCGGTAGGTGTAACCGCGCGCGATGAGCCGAAGGACCTCCCGCTCGCGGAGGGTGAGCTGGTCGAGTTCGGGGTCGAACGAAGGCCGGTCCAGGTCCGCTGTGTGCCCGGCGGCGAATGCGTCCAGTACGAAGCCAGCCAGCCTGGGCGAGAAGACCGCATCGCCCGCGGCCACTCGCTGGATGGCGTCGATCAGCTCACTGCCGGAGATGGTCTTAGTCACGTAGCCCCGTGCGCCTGCTCTGATGACCGCTATCACGTCTTCCGGCGCGTCCGAGGCCGACAGCGCGAGGAACTTCACGTCCGGATGGTCGGCCTTGACCGCCGCGACCACGTCCTGACCACCGCCGCCGGGCAGGTGCACGTCGAGCAGGACCACGTCGGGCAGGCTTTCGGTGATATCGGCAATGGCCGGAGCGACGTCGCCAGCCTCGCCGACAATGTCGACCGCTCCGGCGAGCTCTGAGCGCACGCCGGAGCGGAACATGCTGTGGTCGTCGACAAGGAAGACCCGCGGCTTGCTCATGACCGCCTCGGCACCCGCTCGGCAGCACATCTGGGCATCGCAAGCGACACCTCCGTGCCCTGCCCGGGAGCGCTGCGGATGGTGGCCGAGCCGCCGCGGCGAGCCAGCCTCGCCCGCACAGATTCCGCGAGGCCCTTCCTGTCATCGGGCACGGCGTCCGGGTCGAAACCCTTGCCGCGGTCCCGCACGAACATCGACACCGAGTCGCGCTCGACCTCGGTGAACAGCGACACCGTGTCGGCGCCGGACCATTTCGCCGCGTTCACCGTGGCCTCTCTGGCGGCGGCGAGCAGCGCAGCGAGATCGTCGTCCAGCTCGCAGTCCCCTACCGTCACTGCGTCGACCGTCAGACCGTGCTGGGCCTCGACATCCTGCTGGATCAGGCGGACTCCGTCAGCGACCGTTGCCGCCTGACCCTCCATCGAACCGGGCGGCCGGCCGTCGAACAGCCAGGCGCGGAGCTCGCGCTCCTGGGCCCTGGCCAGCTTGACCACCTGCTGCGGATCAGCGGCGCGCCGCTGGATCAGGGCAAGGGTCTGCAGTACCGAGTCGTGGACCCGCGAGGCCATCTCCGCCCGTTCCTCAGCGCGGATTCTCGCCTGCCGCTCCTCGACCGCCTCCCGAGCGATCCGCAGCCACCATGGTCCGAGTGCCAGCGCGACGCCGCCGACGAGCAGCATGATGCCCGCCAGCGGTTTCAGCAGCGCCATCCGCTCATGACCCTGCAGCAGCGCATAGACGCCGAAGATCATTAGCAATGCCCCGACCCCGAACCTCATCAACCGCCGCGACCGCGGTGCGGTGGCCGTCAGGCCCGCCGGATCAGCCAGGCTGCGCAGGTAGGCCAGTTCATCATCGGAGGCGTTCCGCGTGATGAGCACGAGCCCGGCCGCGCAGATAATGATCGGCACCGCAAGCGAGGTAGCCCACGGCGCGTTGAGTGCCGAGGCGATGACGAGCGCGACGGCAAGAACGGAGGTGAGGCCGGCCGCCAGGCCGATGCCGCGCTTATCGGCGAGTGCCTTCGTGGCGATGTTCCGCTCCGCGCCCTCAGCCGGGATGAACAGCCAGGCGAGGACGTACGGGATGGCGAGGTAGCCGGTCGTGCTGAGCGCAGCCACCACTATCACGACCCGGATCAGGCCGACGGAAAAACCCGTTCGTTCCGCCAGCCCGGCCGCTACACCACCGAATAGCTGCCCATCCGGCGCCCGGCGGAGCGGCCCGGTGCCAGCGGGCCCTCGGGACAGGCGGATGCCGTGTCTCTCCAGCCACGTCGCCGCCCCGCGGCCTTGGCCGGCCCGGGGCGCCGCACTGTCAGCGGCGTTGGCCTGATCCACCATGAATTCATCATCCCGTCAGACGGTGGCGGAGCGCCATCCGGACAGTCCCTGGTCCTCGCCCTTGGCCGTCAGGGACGGCTCAGGGTTGATCCCGATGGCCTGGCCGGAAGCCTGCGGGCACGCTGAGTGGCATGAACACTTCAGCACCAAGCTCCACCCAGTCCAGTCACTCCCAGTCCCTCGAAGCCGGCCGGCGGACGCTGTCTCGCAGCAGGCATAGCCGGATGCTCGCAGGGGTCGCATCCGGCATAGCCAGGTACGCGGGAGTCGACGTGACAATCGTCCGGATCGCGTTCGTGCTGGTCACGCTAGTCGGAGGCATCGGAATTCCACTGTACCTGGCCTCCTGGCTGCTGATCCCGGACGAAGATTCGCCGCAGTCGATCGCCGCTGGCTTCGCCAGCGACGTGCACGAGTGGCGCAACTAACCAAGGAGGGCCGGGACATCATGTCCAGTCCGGCGGGCTCGCCGCAGCAGGCAGCTCCGGCGCTACGGCGAGCCAGCTGGCCCGGCTCGCAGATGCGAGTCAGCGACGCCGAGCGCACCGCGATCGCTGACCGCCTGGCCAAGCACTTCAGCGACGGGCGGCTCGACGAGTCAGAGTTCAGCGAACGCCTGGACCGGGCGATGCGGGCAACCACGATGGCTGATCTCACCGGCCTGCTCTCCGACCTGCCCGACTCCGAGCCAGCCCTTCCTCAGCCGCCAGCAGGAGGCCGCCGCCACCAGCGGAAAATGCTGAAGATCCAGGTGGAGCGTGAGCGGCTGCGCCTCAAGCACGAGCGACGTCAGCAGCGCAAGGCCACCCACCGCCAGCGGACGCGGTCGCTCGGCTGGCTCGTCCTGCTCGCCGCCGGAGTGGTCCTGGCGATCATCGTCGCCAACGCGCTGAGGCACTCCATTGGCGCCTGGCTGGTCCTCGGGCTGATCGCGTTCATCTGGCTGCGCCGCGGCCACAGCGGGTACCGCGGCAGCTAGAGGAGTGCTTCGTTCCACTCCCGGACGGACCAGCCGCGGACGACCCCGTGCTGCACGAACGGATCGCCGCCGGCGAACGCTTCAGCGTCAGCCCTGGTCGTGAACACGCCCATCGCTCCGGTTCCGTCGGTGAACGGCCCGATCGCCAGCAAGCTGCCGCGGCCGGCGAACTCTTGCCAGCGTGCCCGGTGCTCCGGGAAGTGCACCGGCGCCAGCTTTGCCGCGTCCTCGCCGGGCTCGTAAAACAGCACGTACTTCACGGGACGAGGAGCCTACCGCGCAGGCGCGTCATCCGGGAGCATCGCCGCCAGGCGGTCGATGCCGAGTCCGCTGATCAGCAGCCGTTCCTTACCGCTGGCGGCCAGCCGTGCGGCCCAGTCGGTGAACCCGCCGTCGGCGACCTCCTGCCACTCCCCGGCAGCCGCGGTCCCTTCCGCAGCGGCCTGCCACTGTCCCCCTGCGGCCTCGCCATCCGCGTCAGCGGCCGTTCCCTCCTCCCCGCCGCGGCGGATGTTGATCTTGTAGCACAGGTCGCGGTAGTAGCCACGGCCCGACTGCCGGTCGGGGTCAGTGACGACCTTGATCACTGGCCCTGCCAGGTCAGCAGCGACGGCCGCGGCTAGCGTGCCGCCAGCCGCGGAGAGCGGCGTCAGCGCGAGCTGCGCCGGCGCGAGCCCGGCTGCAGCCAGTCCGCCAGCGAGCGCACGGACGTGCTCGCCGACGGCGGCCCGCTCGAACTGCCGTCCGCCGCGATCACGTCCGGCGGTTACCAGCCCCAGCAATCCGAAGTGCGGCAGGTAGCCCGGTCCGGTCTGCTGCGCTCGCACCACCCGCTGGACGGCCGCGAGCCGGATGGTCTCGCCTGGCCGCGCCAGCCGCCGCACCGCTGCCTCGAGCGCGAGCGCGTTGGTCGGATCGGCCGCCACCTCGCAGGCCCGCATCGCGGTGACGACTTTGTCCTGGCTGACCGGGCCGAGGGCGGAGTGCGTGCCCAGTGGCACGAGCGGTGCCAGCGTCAGCAGCTCGTAGCTGGCCGGCACGTTGCCGGTCATCAGGTCCTCGGCGCGCCGCAGAGTGCGCCATGGCAAGCTGGCCGGCTGCACGAACCGGTCGTTCCGGTAGCGGCGCACCACGGTGGCGGCGCTCTCGCGGGCTGCCCGCCGGCTGGCGACCTCGAGCATGAGGCTGGTGAAGTCGCTGCCGCTCAGCTCCGCCAGCCGGTCCAGCACGGTGCGCCCGCCAAGGAATGCGACTACCCGGACCGCGGCCGCCGAAAGACCCGGGTCTAGGCCAGTGTCGTCCTCCACCGGCCCGATTCTGCCGGGCACGGCCAGTCTTCGGCACCCGCAAATCGACTCCCTGTCGATTTGCCGGGCACATAAGTCGCAAATCACCCCGGCAAGCCCGGCAAACCGACAGGTAGTGGAAGGATGTCAGAGCCAGGCGCCAATCTATACCTCATGCGCGCGCCGATAATGCCGGAATCTGGGCGAGTTGCCGGGATCGTAACAACCGCTGAACTGACTGCGGCCGGCTTCTCTGACGACCGAATCAAGACCCTGGCCCGCCGCGGTGACTTACACATGGTCTGTCGGGGTGCCTATGCCGACGGGAGCCGGGCCCGCGAGCTCCTCGTCCTCGCAGGCGGCAAGCAGCTCCTGCGGGTGGCCGCGGCCGTCGCCGTCACCGGCCCCTGCGCGGTAGCCAGTCACGAGTCCGCCGCCTACCTTCATTCCATCGACCTGCTCGACGCGCCGGACGCCGCAGTGCTGACGTGCCCGCAGCGGCGCAACTGGCACGCCAGGGCAGGCATCCGGTTACACGTGGCGGACATGCCGGCCGAGCACGTGACCACGGTCGTCGGACTGCCGGTCACTACCCCCGCCAGGACCGTCATCGATCTGGCGCGCGCGCTCACCTTTCGCGAGGGTGTCGTGGCCGCAGACTCGGCCTTGCACCGCAAGCTCGTCACGAAGCCCGGACTGGCGACCGTCCTCGCGTCCTCCAAACGCTGGCCAGGCGTCCGGCGTGCCGCAGCGGTCATCGACTTCGCTGACGGCCTCGCCGAGTCACCGCTGGAGTCGATCGCCCGGGTTGCTTTCTCCGACTGCGGCTTGCCGCCGCCAGAGCTGCAGGTCTGGCTAGGCGGCACGGTCGAGCCGGTCGGCAGAGTTGACTTCTACTGGCGTCAGTACCGCACCATCGCGGAGGTCGATGGCGCGGGCAAGTACGCAGATCCAGGCCGTGCGCGTGCTCAGCTACGCCGCGACTCGATGCTTCGCGACGACGGCTTCGAGGTCGTCCACTTCACCTGGCCGCAGATCACGCAGACGCCGGAGCAGGTGGCCGCGTCCATCAGGAAGGCCTTCCGCCGCGGCACCCGGAATGCGGCTGCTGGAATCGCCAAGGCGGGCTAACCCGGATGCGCGGGTCAGCCGGGCAGCAGGGCGTCCAGGGCAGCCAGGATCCGCTTCTCCGACACTGGCCCCGGAGTACCGAGGACCTGCGCGAACAGGCTCACCCTGAACTCCTCGATTAGCCACCGGATCGAAAGCACATCAGGCCGGAAACGTGCACTGGCCGGCAACTGCCTTCGGACCTCCGCGTACTCACTTGCCACCCGGTGCACCGCGGCCATTCGGTCAGCATCTTTTGCCTGCTCCCCGGCCAGCTTGTCCAGCCGCCTGACGATGGCCTTCAGGTAGCGGATCAGGTCGGGCAGCCGGGCGCTACCTGTTTCGGCGATGAATCCGGGGTAGATGAGCCCGGCCAACTGGGCTCGGATGTCGTCCAGTGACCTGGCCAGCGCCGGTCCCGGGGTTCCGGCGCTGGCCAGCCTGATCTCAACTTCGTGAGCCTCGGCCAGGATCCGGGCGACAGTCTCGAGCACCCTCGCGGTATCCGGGGCCAGTGAGTCACGCGCAGCGGCGACGAGCCTGGCGAAACCGTCGGCGTCCCGCACCGGACCGCCTGCGTCGCTGATGACCTGATCGGCCGCCGCTGCCGCGCAGTCGTCCAGCAGCGCGGCTGCGCCAGGATACGGGTGCCGGCTCATCGCCATCTTCAGGTTCACCGGCAGCCGGCTGGCGATCGAGCGCACCCCGGATGGCACCGCGATCAGCAGCAGGCGGCGGACGCCTAGCCGCATCGAGGCATCCGCCTCGATCTGGGTGTCGAACACGCGCACGTCGACGGCAGCGCCGGTATCGGCCAGCGCCGGGTAGCCGCGCACTTGCCCGGCGCTGAACACCGGCGGCAGCGGGCCGAAGTCCCAGCTGCGCACCCCGGTCCGGGTAATCCCTGCGGCAGCCTCGGCGAGCGTGACCTTAAGGCGCGGTCGCAGTTCCTCGCGTAGCCGGTCAAGGTCCTTGCCGCTGGCGAGCACCTGATCGCCGTCTCGCACCCGGTAGGTCACCCGCAGGTAGCCGGGCAGGTCCGCGATGCTCCAGGCCGATCGGGGGACGCGAACGCCGGTACGCCTGGTCAGCTCCGCGCTAAGTGCGTCGAGCAGATCGCCGCTCGGCTCGCCGAGCCCGCCGAGCACGGCCCTGGCGGTATCCGGCGCCGGGATGAAATGGCGGCGCAGGTCCTTAGGCAGCCCGCGAATGAGCTCGGTGACAAGTTCCTGGCGCAGACCTGGCACCTGCCAGCTGAGTCCGGCGTCGCTCCAGGCAAATAGCTCCTCGAGCGTGATATCCGCTGTGACGCCGTCGTCCGCCTCCCCCGGCGCGAACTCATACGAGAGCGGGAACGGGCCCAGCCGCTCCGGGTAGTCTGCCGGGCTGATCTCGCCGGCGGCCGGCCCTGCCAGGTCGGCGGGGCTGAGGTCGAGTTGCGCGGGGTCAGCCGCGCGGGCTTTCTTCCACCAGCTGTCGAAGTGCCGGGCGGAGGTAATGGTCTTCGGGATGCGCTGGTCGTAAAAATCGAACACGGCAGTGTCACCGGCGACCAGCCCGAGCCGGCGGGCCTTGTGCTCCAGGTCGGCCGCTTCTTCGCGCGCCTGCTGGTTGCGGGCGAAGAACTTGTGATGGGTCTGCCAGTCGCCCTCGACCAAAGCGTGCTGGATGAACTCGGCACGCGCCGCCGCCGGATCGATGTTTCCGTAGTTGACCTGCCGGGCGGCGACAATCGGCAGGCCGTACAAGGTGACCTTCTCGGTCGCCAGCACCGCACCGCGCCGCGCGTCCCAGCGCGGCTCGCTGTAACTGCGCCTGACCAGGTCGCCCGCGAGCGACTCGGCCCATTCCGGCTCG
Organism: Streptosporangiaceae bacterium; assembly: GCA_035507615.1. GTDB lineage: Bacteria > Actinomycetota > Actinomycetes > Streptosporangiales > Streptosporangiaceae > JAJYUU01. Next base: position 101,795 of record DATJNX010000004.1, on the reverse strand, counting down.
ATCCGCGCCACCATGCGGGCCCATAGCCTGGAGGTCTCGACCAGCTCAGCCGCCATGACCCAGTGCGGTGGCCTCCGTGCAAGCGACGAGTCGGGAAAGATAGCGAATCTCGCGCCCCGGGCACCGAGGAACTCGGCCGGTCCGCGGCGGCGCCCGCCGTCCGCCGCGGCGCGGTCGGCAGCGGGGCGGTCGGCCGGCTTGCGGTCAGCGTCCCGCATGCCGATATGCGACAGCAGCCCCGACAGCAGCGACTGGTGTACCCGGTCGGCCAGGTCGGCGCTGTACCGGCCCGCGAACTCACCACCAGTAGCGACGCGGCTGCCCGTGTCGCGGCTCTTAGCGGCGCGCGGCCGGCTAGCCGACCCTGCCGCACCCTCCTGTCCGGCGACAGCAGGTCGTGGGCGCTCACTGTCATCCCGGCGCGCACCGCGATCCCGGCCGATGACGACGCCGACGTCCCTGGCTGCCTGCTGCAGCTGGGTGTACAGGTCCTGCCATTCGCGTACCCGCAGAAAATGCAGGTACTCCCGGCGGCACATCCGGCGAAATGCCGACGACGACAACTGGCGTTGCTGTTCCCGCAGGTAGTCCCACAACGTCAGGAACGCGAGAAAGTCCGACCCGGGCTCGGCGAAGCGGCGGTGCATCGCGTCGGCCGCGTCCCTGGTGTCGGCCGGGCGCTCGCGCGGGTCCTGGATCGACAGCGCGGCGGTGATGATCAGCACTTCGCGGGCGCAGCCATTCCGGCCGGCTTCCAGGATCATCCGGCCGAACTGCGGGTCCACCGGAAGGTCGGCAAGCTTGCGCCCGGTCTCGGTCAGCCGAGGGGCGACCGTGCCGCGAGCACTCGGCTTGATCGCGCCGAGTTCTTCCAGCAGCCGCACCCCGTCAGCTACGAGCCGCGAGTCCGGCGGGTCCACGAACGGGAAGTCCGCGACAGCGCCGAGATCGAGCGCGGCCATCCGGAGGATGACCGACGCCAGGCTGGTGCGCAGGATTTCCGGGTCGGTGAACTGCGGCCGGGACTCGAAGTCCTCCTCGCTGTACAGGCGAATGCAGACGCCGTCGCTGGTGCGGCCGCAACGGCCGGTCCGCTGGTTCGCCGATGCCTGCGAGATCGCCTCAATCGGCAGCCGCTGCACCTTGGTGCGCTGGCTATACCGGGAGATCCGGGCGGTGCCAGGGTCGATGACGTATTTGATGCCGGGCACCGTGAGGGACGTCTCGGCGACGTTGGTGGCAAGTACGGCACGGCGGCCGGTGTGCGGCTGGAACACCCGGTACTGCTCGGCGGCCGACAGCCGGGCGTAAAGCGGCAAGATCTCCAGGTCAGGCTCGCCGGCCAAGGCGTCAGCGGTGTCCCGGATCTCGCGTTCGCCACTCAGGAAGATCAGGATGTCCCCTGGCCCTTCGCGGCGCAGCTCGGCGACCGCGTCGGCGATGGCCTGGACCTGGTCGCGCGGCTCGGTGCCGGTGCCGACGGCATCCGGGCCGGCTACCGGCCGGTACCGCAGCTCGACCGGGTAGGTGCGGCCGGATACCTCGATGACCGGCACGCTGTGGCCATCTGGGCTGTGGTCATCCGGTCTGGCGAAGTGGCTGGCAAACCGCTCCGGATCGATGGTGGCCGAGGTAATGATCACCTTCAGGTCCGGCCGGCGCGGGAGCAGCTGCCTGAGATAGCCGAGAATGAAGTCGATATTCAGGCTGCGCTCGTGCGCCTCGTCGATGATCAGGGTGTCGTAACGCAGCAGCAGCCGGTCCCGCTGCATCTCGGTCAGCAGGATCCCGTCCGTCATCACCTTGATCAAAGTGCTGTCGCTGGTGGTGTCCGCGAACCTGACCTTGTAACCGACCACCGTTCCGAGCTCGGTCTTGAGCTCGGCGGCGATCCGGTCGGCCACGGTGCGGGCCGCGATGCGCCGCGGCTGGGTATGCCCGATCTGACCGGTGATGCCGCGGCCAAGTTCCAGGCAGATCTTGGGCAGCTGGGTGGTCTTGCCGGAGCCGGTCTCGCCCGCGATGATCACGACCTGGTGCTCGCTGATGGCTGCCGCTAGCTCGGCTTTGCGCTGGCTGACCGGCAGTTCGGCCGGGTAGGAGATGACCGGGACGATGCCGCGCCGCGCGTCGACGCGCTGCCCGGCTGCCGCCACCTTGGCTGCAAGCTCGCCAACGGCCTGCTCGCGGGCTCCCGGCTCGCGCAGCGAAGCCGCCCGGTCCGCGAGCCGGGCCAGCCTGCGCTGGTCGGCGAGCATCAGCGCAGGCAATCGCGCTCGCAACTGCGCGAGCGAGTTGGTCACGACAGAATTCTCCGGCTAGCAGGCAACTGAGGAGTTAGCGGGCGGTGGATCGCGGACGCCACCGGCCGGTCACCAGGAAGCCGGCGCAGCCCCGGGACAGGCTGCGCAGACTCCGCTGGCGCACGCGACCGCCAGCGTCTAAGGATGACCGCATCGCCGCTGCAGGGCTAACGCTTTTCCGGGCCAGCACCTTCCGTGACCCGGACATTCTCGCGCGCGAAGCGCGCCGCCTCAGCCGCCGGATCGACAGCCTCTGACGCCTGCTGTCAGCGTCTCGCGACCGCCTGTCAGCGGCCTGACAGCGACATGTCAGCGCCACCGCTGACGATGGCTACGGCAACACCACCAGAGATAGGAGGCAGCCGTGGCCACGGTCATCGAGGCCGAAGGGCTGACGAAACGATTCGGCAGCACGCAGGCGCTCGCCGGAGTGGACATCTCGGCTGAGAGCGGCCAGGTACTGGCGCTGCTAGGGCCGAACGGGGCCGGCAAGACCACCATCGTGCGGGTCTTGTCCACCCTGCTCAGGCCAGATGGCGGCCGGGCCGGCATCTGCGGCTACGACGTGGTATCAGACGCCGTGCAGGTCCGCCAGCTCATCGCGCTCACCGGCCAGTACGCCTCGGTAGACGACGAGCTGACCGGTACCGAGAACCTGATCATGATCTGCCGGCTGCTGGGCATCTCCCGCCCGGCGGCCCGCGCCCGCGCCCGGCAGATGCTGGAGCGCTTCGACCTGGCCGACGCGGCCGGGCGGGCCGTCAAGACCTACTCAGGAGGCATGCGACGCCGGCTTGACCTGGCAGCAAGCCTGCTCGGCGAGCCGGAGGTGCTGTTCCTGGACGAGCCCACGACCGGCCTGGATCCGCGGGGACGCAGCCAGATGTGGGACACCATCCGCGAGGTGCTGGCCGGCGGGGCCACTGTCCTGCTCACCACCCAGTACCTGGAAGAGGCGGATGAGCTTGCCGACAAGATCGCGGTCATCGACCACGGCACGGTCGTGGCGGCCGGGACTCCCACTGAGCTGAAGGGGCGGATCGGCAGCCAGACACTGCAGGTGCGGGCGGCCGACCGGACGAACACCCGGCACGTCGCGGACGCGGTGGCAACTGTGGTCGGCATCCGGCCGGAGATCAGCTCTGACACCGGCCTTGTCACCGTCGCTATCACTGACGCGGCGATGCTGCCCGCCATCGTCCGGCTACTCGACGACCTGGGCATCGTCGCCGCCGAACTGGCGCTCCGGCTGCCCAGCCTGGACGAGGTCTTCCTGACGCTGACCGGGCACCCCGCTGAAGACTCAGGCGCAGCAACAGTCGCGCCCGGAGGGAGGGCGGCATGACATCGCAACTGACAGGCGCGTACTCCGGCTCGGCGCAGGCGGACCTGGCGAGCAGGCCGCGCCGCCAGGTCCGGCGCCGGATCGGCCTCGGCCAGGGGCTCGCCAACGGGCTGACGCTCGCCTGGCGCAACGTGACCCAGCTCAAGCACTCGCCGGAGAAGCTGATGGACGTCACGCTGATGCCGATCGTGTTCCTGGTCCTGTTCCTGTACGTGTTCGGTGGCGTGGTCGCCGGCAGCACGCACGCGTACCTGGAGCTGCTCCTGCCCGGACTGGTCGGGCAGATGGCGATGTTCGCCTCAATGGGCCTCGGCACTGCGCTGTGCGAGGACATCCACAAGGGAGTGTTCGACAGGTTCCGCAGCCTGCCGGTAGCCCGCTCTGCGCCACTACTCGGAGCCGTGCTCGGCGATACGATCCGGTTCTGCGTGGTGATGGCGGTGCTGACTGGCTTCGGCTCGGTGCTCGGCTTCCGCTTCCACACCTCACCGCTGTCAATCATCGCGGCCTATGCCCTCGCCTACGTGTTCTACCTGGCGATGTGCTGGGTCTCGGTGCTGGTCGGCCTGGTCGCGCCGTCACCCGAGACAGTGCAGGGGATCTCGTTCATCTGGACGATGCCGCTGGTCTTCGGCAGCAGCGTGCTGTTGTCCAACACCAGCACGATGCCCGGCTGGCTGCAGGCCTGGGTCAAGGTGAACCCGGTCACGCACCTCGCCGACTCAGTCCGTGCGCTGACCATCGGCGGCCCGGTGGGCACGCATGTCCTCTACACGCTGGCATGGGCGGCCGGGATCGTCATCGTGACCTTCCCGCTCGCGATGCGGATGTACCGGCGGCGGGTCTAGCGCTCACCGGCCCAGTGCCACCGGGTTCAGGGCGAGCGCGTCAGCCCGTCCCATGCCCCGGCCCCGTGCGTAGGCCGCCTCAGCGTCCGCCCGGCTCAGGGCTGCGTCGATGGCGGCCTGCGCGCGCTGGACTTCAAGGCTCGCGGCGTTGCGGAAGCCTTGCAGCCGGTGCGCGAGACCGAGCAGTTCACTGGTCCGCACGTAGTCGCCCTGAGCCGCTGCGAGCGCGGCGATCCCCTCTACGATGAACGCCAGTACCGGGTTGCTGGGCATCGCCGCCCCGAAGCCTGTCCGCAGCGAGCCAAGCGCGCGGTCATGCCAGCGCCCGGCTGCGGCCAGCTCACCGGACTGCTCGGTGAGGCAGCCGAGCTTGCTGAACGTCGCGGCGGCGGCGCCCGCCATATCTGGCCGCTTCACATGGGACTCGACGATCTGCAGCGCCTGGCCTAGTAGCTCGCGGGCGGCGGGCAAGTCCGCATCGCATCGTGCGATCTCACTGAGATGCACGTAGCCCAGGGCCACGTCGTCGACCTCGCCGACCTTCTCCGCCAGGCGGATGCCATCCTCGAGATCGCGGCGGGCACCGGTGATGTCGCCAGCGAGGGCCCGCACCCGGCCGAGCGGGATCCGCATGGTCTTGCCCAGGTGCCCGGTCAGTTCTTCGGTGGCGTACTTCTGGACCTCCTCGAGCGCTCGCACCGCATCGTCCGGGCGGCTCCGGGCCACTGCGACCTCCGCCAGCCCGGTGAGACAGAGGATCAGGCCGAACCGGTCGCCGATCTCGCGGAACAGCCGGTCGCCGACAGCCAGGTCGCTGGCCGCTGCGTCGATGTCGCCGTCGTTCATGGCGAGATGCCCCGCGAGGGCATGCTGCGCTGCGCGGACCCAGGGATCGGGATGCCCGGAGAGCTCCCTCAGTTCGTTCCTGGACCGCTCCCCGTCGCCGGCGAAGACGGCCAGCAGCGGCGCGAACAGGGCCAGCAGCGGATCATCGGCGCCCGGAGCCCGGGCCAGCTCGCTCAGCTGGCTCAGCATGCCCGGTAGATCGGCCAGGTCGTCAGTCGCGTCCCCGGCGAGCCGGGTCACTGCGGTGATGATCCGGCAGAGGGCATAGGCGCCGGCCAGGCCAGCCGGCGGTGCCTCACCGACGATGTCCAGTGCCTTCGCTGCCCACTCGCTAGCTTCCGAGTCGTAGTCCTGCATCGCCCAGAAAAAGACGAGTGCGCGGACGAAGCGCAGCGCGGCAGCGCCGTCCCCGATGCGGAGGACATGGCGCAGCGCGGCCGAGCAGTTGTCGTGCTCGGCAGCGAGCCGGTGCAGCCAGGTGAGCTGATCACGACGCCGGAGCTCGGGCTCGGCTCGTTCCGCCAGGGCCAGGAAGTAATCTGCATGCGCAGCGGCGACCTGGTCGGCCTCGCCCGCCGCTGCGAGCCGCTCGGCGGCATAGGCGCGCACGGTCTCCAGGAGCTGATAGCGCACCTCGTACTCACCGGTCGCGACGACCAGCGACTTGTCCACTAGCGACGCGACCACGTCGACGACGCCGGCCTGGTCACTGCCCAGCGAGCACACCTGCTCGGCGCTGTCCGGCGTGGCCCCACCGCTGAACACCGCGAGGCGCCGCAGGACGGCCTGCTCCCGATCATCGAGCAAGTCCCAGCTCCAGTCCACAATCGCGCGCAACGTCTGATGCCGGGGCAGCGGGTCCCTGGTACCAACCGAGAGCAGCGCGAATCTGTCATCCAGCCGCTCGGCGACCTGAGCCGGCGTCAGCGCCCGTACTCGCACCGCGGCGAGTTCGATGGCCAGCGGGATGCCATCCAGAGCCCGGCAGATCCGCACGACTGAATCCACCGAGGCCGCGCTGACCTGGAACCCGGGGCGGACCGCCGCCGCCCGGTCGGCAAACAGCCGCACCGCCGGACTGGCGGCCGCCTCGTCGACATCCGCGTCGGCCGACGGGAGAGGCAATGACGGCACCGGGCAGAGCGTCTCACCGGTCAGGCCCAGCGGTTCGCGGCTGGTGGCCAGGATGCGCACGCCCGGAGCATCGGCGAGAACCCGGCCGGCCAGCGCGGCGGCAGCGTCCAGGACGTGCTCGCAGTTGTCCAGCACGATGAGCGCCGTGCGCGCCGTCAGTACCTCGCTGAGACGGTCCAGTGGTTCCATGGCAGCGATCCGGGCTGCCTCGACCGCGTCGACTGGCCAGACTGCATCGCGCCCGTCGATAGCTGTCAGCACCGCGTTCGGAACGTCCCTGGCGTCCCGCACCGGTGCGAGGGGGACGAACCAGACCCCGTCCGGTGCCTGGCCGGCGACGCGACTGCCGACCTCGATGGCGAGCCGGGTTTTCCCGGCGCCACCCATGCCGGTCAGCGTGATCAGGCGCGAATCGACGAGCAGCTTTGTCACCCGGCGGATCTCCTCGTCCCTGCCGACGAAACTAGTGAGCTGGGCTGGCAGGTTGCCGGCCCGCGCTGGCTGGCGCGCTCCCGCCGAAGCGGTCACGGCCGGCGCTGCCGGTACCGGTAGCTCCGCGCGCAGAATCGCCAGGTGCACGGCCGCTAGCGCCGGAGACGGGTCCACGCCGAGAGAAGCCGCGAGCTCGCGCCTGGTGGATTCGAATACGCCGAGCGCGTCGGCTTGCCGCCCGGCTGCGTACAGCGCCCTCATGAGCTGACCGGCGAGGCGTTCTCGCAGCGGGTGACGGGTGGCCAGTTCCTCGATCTCGTGAACAAGGTCGGCACCGCGGCCGGTCGCGAGGTCGGCGTCGATCCGGTCCTGCATCGCAGCAAGCCTGAGCTCGTTCAGGCGCGCGATCGTCGGGGCGGCAAACGGCGCATCGGCCACGTCGGCGAGAGCTGGCCCGCGCCACATGCCGAGCGCACGGCGCAGGCTGGCGGCGGCGCGCGCGTTTCCCCCGTCGGCGAGGCAATCCCTGGCCGCCGCGACCGCCACCTCGAACGCCCAGGCATCGATCTCTTCAGGCTGCAGGGACAGCTGGTAGCCGGTCGGCTCGCGGCCGACGATGTCGCGGCTGACCGCGCTGCGAAGGCGCGAGACGAGTGCCTGAACGGCGTTGCCAGCATCGGCAGGACTGTTATCGCCCCACAGATCGGCCACGAGCGTGTCGACAGGCACGGCCCGGCCGGGACTGATCGCAAGGCGGACGAGCAGGCTGCGCAGCCGCGTGCCGCCGACCAGAACCGGCAGCCCGCGGTCGTCCCGCACCTCGAGCGGGCCGAGTATGCCGACGCGTATGCCCATCGCCTCGCTGGCTTGCTCTGCCATTGCACCGCCGGGACAGGCGGCGTCCGGACTTCCAGCCTAACCGGGCGCGGCGACAGCGGCCCTGCATGACGATGCCGCTAGCGGTCCCGACGAAGTTGACGGGATCACCCTGGCCAATCGGTAGCCCCGAACAGATACTGGAACGTACGTCTGCAGGGAGGTATGCGGTGGCGAACCTGAGCACGATCCTGGACCGCTCGGCGGCAGCTCAGCCTGACCGGGCCGCGCTCCGGCTGGATGACCTGACGATCAGCTACCGGCAACTCAGCGACGCTGCCCGGCGGGTTGCCACCCTGCTGAATTCCGCCGGCCTGGCCAGCGGCGACCGGGTGGGCCTGATGATGCCCAATATTCCGGCGTTTCCTGTCGCATTCTTTGGCGCTCTTACCGCCGGGGCGGTCGTGGTGCCGATGAACCCGCTGCTGAAGGGCCGCGAGGTGGCCTATTACCTCGGCGACTCGGGAGCCAGGGTGCTGTTCGTGACGCGCGATTTCGCCGGCGAGGCAGCCAAGGGCGCGGCTGACGCCGGGGCGCAGGTGATCCAGGTCGACGACGCCGACCTGAGCGCCGTGCTGAGCGGCGTCAGCGCCAATGAGACGCCGGCCGACGCTGCCGACGGCGACAACGCGGTGATCCTCTACACCTCCGGGACGACCGGCCAGCCCAAAGGAGCCCAGCTCAGCCACGGCGGCCTCGCCAGGAACGCACGCCTGACCGCAGAGACGCTGCTGCATAACCATCCGGACGACGTGATGATGGGCTGCCTGCCGCTGTTCCACGTTTTCGGGCTGACCTGCGGGCTTAACGCGACGATGATCGCTGGCGGCACGCTGACGCTGCTGCCGAGGTTCGACCCGGCCAAGGCGCTGGAGGTCATTGACCGGGACAAGGTGACGATCTTCGAGGGCGTGCCGACCATGTACGCGGCCATGCTGCACTTCCCGGAGACCGCGAACACCGCGTCGCTCCGGGTCTGCGTGTCGGGCGGGGCCGCGATGCCCGTGGAGATCCTGCGCGGCTTCGAGGAGAAGTTCGGCTGCATGATCCTGGAGGGCTACGGGCTGTCAGAGACCTCTCCGGTGGCTTCGTTCAATCACCCGGACAAACCCCGCAAGCCCGGCTCGGTCGGCACGCCAGTCGAGGGCGTGGAAATGCGCGTGATCAGCGACAGCGGCGAGCAGGTCGGCCAGGGTGAGGTCGGCGAGATCGTCATCCGCGGCCACAACCTGATGACTGGCTACTGGGGGAAGCCCGAGGCGACCGCCGAGGCCATCCCGGATGGCTGGTTCCGCACCGGCGACCTCGCCCGGGTCGACGAGGACGGGTACTTCTTCATTGTCGACCGGAAGAAGGAAATGATCATCCGAGGCGGCTACAACGTCTATCCGCGAGAGGTCGAGGAGGCACTGCATGAGCATCCGGCCGTCGCTGAGGTGGCCGTGATCGGGATGGCGCACCCGGAGCTGGGCGAGGAAGTCGGCGCGGCCGTGGCGCTCAAGCCCGGCGCCGACGCCACGCCTGAGGAATTGCAGCAGTTTGTTAGGGAACGGGTGGCTGCCTACAAGTACCCGCGCCGCGTCTGGCTGGTCGACAGCCTGCCGAAGGGGCCGACCGGCAAGATCCTCCGCCGTGAGGTTAAGGTGCCGGAGGACGCGCAGTGAGCCCCGCGAGCCGCGCGAGCACAGCAGGCACAGCGAGCACGGAGAACACGCGGACAACGTCTGCTCTGCCCGAGGTAGCGGGCGACCTCGCGGGCGCCCTCGACCTGCTGCTCGCTGACGGCGCGCTGGGCGTGGCGCGCAGACTCCGGCCGGACGGCGCGACCCTGCGGCTGGCCGCCAGCCTGGCCAGGAGCCCGCAGGCCGTTGCCGGGCAAGCTGCACTCCTAGGCACCGAGCTGGGCAGGATCGCGGCCGGGCGCTCGCAGGTCGCGCCGGAGCGGAGGGACCGGCGATTCGCCGACCCGGCCTGGACGCAGAACCCGGTGCTCAAGCGTGCCATGCAGGCCTATCTGGTGACCGCCCGGGCGGCCGAGTTCACCCTGGCCACCGCAGACCTCGACTGGCGGGACGCCGAGCGGCTGCGGTTCGTCCTGATGAACCTGATAGCGGCCGCATCGCCGAGCAACAACCCGCTGCTCAATCCGGCCGGGATGAAGGCGCTGGTGGATACCGGCGGATTGTCCGCGGTCCGCGGGCTGCGCGCGCTGCTGCGTGACCTGTCCACCGCGCCGCGCGTTCCCGCGATGGTGGAGCCTGGGGCATTCGAGGTCGGCAAGGACCTGGCCGTGACGCCGGGCGCGGTGGTCTACCGGACCGAGATGTTCGAGCTGATCCAGTACGCGCCGGTCACCGAGCGGGTCGGGAAATTCCCGTTGCTCATCGTCCCGCCGATGATCAACAAGTACTACATCACCGATCTGGCACCAGGCCGCAGCATGTCGCAGTACCTGGTCAGCCAGGGTCACCAGGTCTTCGCGATTAGCTGGCGCAATCCCGATTACCGGCATAAGGACTGGAATCTCGACAGCTACGGAGCCGCGGTAGCGGACGCGCTCGACGTGGTGCGGGCGATTACCAACGCGGCCAAGGCGAGCATCTGCGCGCTGTGCTCGGGCGGCATCGTGTCCTCGATGGTCGCCGCCCACCTCAGCGCGATGGGCCAGCTCGACACCGTGGCCAGCCTGTGCCTCGGCGTCACGGTGCTAGACCAGGCCAGGGCAGGTACCGCGGGGGCGATGATCGACGAGAGCACGGCGTCGGCGGCCATGGCCGCGTCCCGCGCGCGCGGCTACCTGGACGGCCGGTCATTGGCCGAGGTGTTCGCCTGGCTCAGGCCCGACGACCTGATCTGGAACTACTGGGTCAACAACTACCTGCAGGGCCGTCCCCCGGCCGCGTTCGACATCTTGTACTGGAACGCCGATACCACCAGGCTCCCGGCCGCACTGCACCGTGACTTCATCCGGCTCGCGCTGGAGAACGCCCTGGTGAAGCCGGATGCCGCGGAAATGCTCGGCTCGCCTGTCGACTTGTCCAAGGTGGACACCGACGCGTACGTGGTGGCCGGGATCGCCGATCACCTGTGTCCTTGGCAGTCGTGCTACCGCACCACCCAGCTACTCGGCGGCGACGTCACGTTCGTGCTGTCCACCAGCGGTCATATCGCCTCGATGGTGAACCCGCCCGACAATCCCAAAGCGACCTTCCAGGTCGGGTCGCAGAACCCGCCCGATGCCGCTCAGTGGCTCGCCAGCGCAGCGACGGTCAGCGGCAGCTGGTGGCCGCATTACTCGGCGTGGCTGACAGAGCACAGTGGCGGGACGAAACGGAGCAAGGTCAGGCCAGGCAGTAAGGAGTTCGCGGCACTGGCCCCGGCACCGGGAACCTATGTCCACGACAGATAGCCCGCAGGCGCCCGCAGCCGCCGGGATCGCCAGGGGGCTGAGCGTGCGGACTCTCGCGATCGGCGACCAGCTGATCCGCGTCGCGGTGCGGCCGGGGCGCCGCCGCTTCCGGACTAAGCCGGCGCAGACGCCGCTGCTGCTCGTCAACGGCATCGGGGCGAGCCTGGAGCTGCTCCAGCCGTTCGTCGACGAGCTGGACCCCTCGCTCGAGGTCATCCGTTTCGACGTGCCCGGAGTCGGCGGATCGCCGCTGCCAGCCGGGCCTTACCGGTTCACTGGCTTGTGCCGGCTCATCCGCCAGCTGCTCGCCGAGCTCGGGCACGACAGCGCGGACGTGCTCGGCATCTCCTGGGGCGGCGCGGTCGCCCAGCATTTCGCCGCGTTCCAGCGGTCGCACTGCCGCAAGCTCGTGCTTGTCAGCACCGCGACTGGCATGATCATGGTGCCGGCGGCACCGTCCGTGCTGGCCCGGATGGCAACGCCGCGGCGGTACACCGACCGTGGCTACCTGGCCAGCGTCGCTGGCGAGCTGTACGGCGGCAGCGCCCGGACCGATCCGGCGTCAGTCACCGCCGCCATGAACGCGCACAACCGCGTCGGCTCGGCCCGCGGTTACCTCTATCAGCTGGGCGCAGGCCTCGGCTGGACCAGCGTGCCGTTCCTTCCATTGCTGCGCCAGCCGACGCTTGTCCTGTCCGGCGACGACGATCCGATCATCCCGCTGGCCAACGCCCGGCTGATGCACAAGCTGATCCCTGGCTCCCAGCTGCATGTGTTCCACGGCGGTCATCTGGGCCTAGTGACCGAGGCCCGGCAGCTCGCGCCGGTGGTCAGCGAGTTCCTTGCCGCGCCGGGACCGCCGGAGAGATAGCCGGAGAGATAAAGGAGAGACCTGCGATGGACCTGCTCCTCGATGCCGACTTTTACGCACTCGAGCAGTTGCTCGAACCGGCTGAACGCGACCAGCTGCTGGCCGTCCGCGAGTTCATGGAGAAGTCTGTCGCCCCGGTCATCAACCACTACTGGACTCGGGAAGAGTTCCCGTTCGATCTCGTGCCGGGCCTCGCGGATCTCGGCATCGCCGGGCTAGCGTGCGAGGGATACAGCTGTCCGGGCGGCAGCACACTGCTTGACGGCATGATCGCCCTCGAACTCGCCAGGGTCGATCCGTCCATCGCCACGTTCATGGGTGTGCACGGCGGGCTGGCGATGGGATCGGTCTACCTGTGCGGCTCCGACGAACAGAAGCGGCGCTGGCTGCCTGCCATGGCCAGGATGGAGAAGATCGGCGCGTTCGCGCTGACCGAGCCGGACGTCGGCTCCGGCGTGGCCGGCGGCCTGACAACCACCGCGCAGCGCGACGGCGACGTCTGGGTGCTCAACGGCCAGAAGAAGTGGATCGGCAACGCCACATTCGCCGATTACGTCATCGTCTGGGCCCGCGACGTCGCGGACAACCAGGTCAAGGGCTTTGTCGTGGAGACGCCCGCAGAGGGCTTCAGCCCCGTCAAGATCCGGCACAAGATCGCGCTGCGGGTGGTGCAGAACGCCGAGATCACCCTGGACAACGTACGCGTGCCCGAAGGGAACAGGCTGCAGCTGGCCAGCTCGTTCCGCGACACTGCGCAGGTACTCCGGCTGACGAGGGCGGGCGTCGCGTGGATGGCGACCGGCTGCGCGCGCGGCGCCTACGAGCACGCGCTGGCCTACTCGAAAGAGCGGCATCAGTTCGGGCGGCCGATTGCCGGCTTCCAGCTGGTGCAGGACTTGCTCGTTCGCATGCTGTCCAACGTAACGGCATCGGCGTGCCTGTGCGCTCGGCTGTCGCAGCTCCAGCGGCAGGGCGAGGCGAAGGATCACCACTCGGCACTGGCCAAAGCGTTCTGCACCGTGCGCATGCGCGAGACAGTCGGCTGGGCCCGCGAGTTGCTCGGCGGCAACGGGATCCTGCTCGATAACCAGGTCGGCAGATTCGTCGCTGACGCCGAGGCCATCTACTCCTACGAGGGCACCCGGGAGATCAACACGCTGATCGTCGGCAGGGCCATCACCGGCATCGGCGCGTTCGTCTGACCAGCTACCGGACCGGATCGAGCCGCACCAGCAAGCCGCCGCCAAAGAACAGCGTCTCCACCGTTCCGTCCGCGCGCCGCCCGAACACCACCGGCTCGCCGGACGGGCGGTAACCCGGCGCGGCGACGAAGGTGCCTGGCTCGGCCCCCCGGTCGACCGGGATCTTCTCGTCCGGCATCGACGTGTCGACCAGGGTCAGCTTGCCGTCCCGCCACTCGACCTTGACCAGGAAGCTCATATCCGGTGGCGCGTAGAAACCGAGGAGCGCAGCCAGATCTGACGGCGTCGGAACGGGCCGGCGCAGCTCCGGCGCGGCCGCCTCGGCCAGGTCACGGCCGGCAGCGGCCAGGCTCATCGCGAGGCTTGAGGCATCGGCCACCCCGTTCAGCAACACGATCGCGCCGACTGTGCTGCCCCGGTCGAAGCACGCGTTCGAGGTGAACCCGGGCAGTCCGCCGGAGTGCTGAACCCAGGTCACGTTGTCCTTGCGGACCGAATACCAGGTGATGCCCCAGGCGGTTGACCAGTCCTCTTCGCTCAGATACCTCGGCTTGTGCATCTCCCGCCGCGTCGCGCGGGCCAGCACATCCGAGCCCTGGTCAGCGGCCGCGGCGTCGCCCGAAGCACCAGCGTGTGCCGCGACCTGGAAGGACAGCCATCTGGCGAGATCCTCGACCGTCGACCAGAGCCCGCCCTCTGCCCAAATCGGCGGCATACTCGGCGCGACCGATAGCTCGTCGGAGAACGCCCGGGCCGCGTAGCCGGTCGCCCGTCGACGGTCCAGGTCAGGGCTCAGCGGCTCGAATCCGGTCGACGACATCGCCAGCGGAGTCAGAATGCGGTCGGCGACGTACTGCGGGTACGGGGTCCCGCTCACCCGGCTCACGATCTCGCCAAGCAGCTGATAGCCGAGGTTGCAGTACTTGGTCTGGGTGTTCGGCGGTACGGCGGCAAAGATCTCGGCTACCCGTTCCAGGTTCCGCGCAGCGAGTCCCTCGTAGCTGGGCTCGCCAGCCAGGAAGTCTGTCCCTGGCGGCTCGCTGACCAGGCCGGACTCGTGTGACAGCAGGCGCCGGATGGTGACCGCGCCGATGCCAGCCGGGCTGGCGCTGTCGGACAGCTCGGGAATCCACTTCACCACGGGGTCATCGAGGTCGAGCAGGCCGGCATCGCGCAGCTGCATGACCGCCGTTCCGGTGACGGTCTTGGTTATCGACGCGATCCGGTACAGCACGTCGGGGCCGGACGCCCGCTGCGACGCGGCATCGGCGAACCCGACACCGCCCGACCACACCAGCTCGCTGCCATGGACGATGCCGGCTGCCGCTCCGTGCAGCCGGTTCTCCCGGACGAACGAAGCCACTTTGGTCTGGAAATCCTTCGCGCCCGCTGCGACTGGTCCGGCCACCATCCCGCTCCCGTCCGCCCTCGACTTGCCTTGATCGCTTTCACCGGATTATCACATCGGTGCGCGGGCCTGCCCAGCGAGCGCCAGCGCAGCATGCCTGACCACCGCGACCCGGTCGGCGAGCGGCCCGGCAGGTACCTCGATCAGACCGAAGCCGAATTCGCGGTACGTCTCCTCGTGCACCTTCTCGAACGCGGTAGCGTCTGCCGGGCTGATCCGCCGCGCCGCGGTCGGCGTCACGAAGCCCATGCCCCGCACGAAGAACACCGCCTCGCCATAGCGCCGCTCGCCGGCCGCGCGCCCGACCTCGGCGATCAGCAGCGGTGACTCCGGATGGCCGAGAAAGCGGCAGAGCGCCAGCGTGCAGACTGGCGAGCGATCGAGGAACACCGTCGCCGCGCCGTCGCCCGCCAGTTGCTCGCGCCGCCGCTGCAGCGCGACGATCTGGTCGGTGAAGCCGGGGCTGGTCCACGGCTCCGCGTGGCCGCGCGCCTGCTCCAGCGCGATCACGTCCGTTGCGGCTTCCTCGACGACGGCGAATCCGTCCTGCTCGAGCTGGCGCAGGATCGCCGTCTTCCCCGCGCCAGGCGCTCCGGTGAGCACGTACCAGGGCATGCCAAAATCCTTTCCAACCAGGGAAACGGGCCGTTGCGTATCGCTGTACCTGCGAACTACGCGGCAGGATCGGCGGGCGGCGCGGCGACTGCAGCGAGCCGGGCGAGCTCGGCGATGACGGAACTGGCCAGCCTGGCGATGCCCCAGAGTGCCGCGAGTACCGCGACTACCTCGACCGCGATCCGCACGCCACCGCCGCCCACTCGCTCGTGGTAAATCGCAAGCCCGAGCAG
Organism: Streptosporangiaceae bacterium; assembly: GCA_035507615.1. Taxonomy (GTDB): domain Bacteria; phylum Actinomycetota; class Actinomycetes; order Streptosporangiales; family Streptosporangiaceae; genus JAJYUU01. The sequence goes on along the minus strand of DATJNX010000004.1, from coordinate 86,273 downwards.
GGATCCGACCACCGGCTCCAGGACTGCGAAGGACGGCAGTGATGCCGACAGGCCCGCCGCGCGGAACGCGTTCTGCTGCATCGTAAAGGTGAGCAGGCCGACGACCGCAAGCAGGTAGAGCCGCACATCGCCGAAGATCCCGAGCCGGTGGGTCCCGGCGAGCGTGGCAACGGTCTTGGTCAGCGCATCCGTCACGCCCGCGCCGAGGCCGCCGCCGATGCTGAGCACCAGGGCGCGGTGCGGAGCGCGAGCTTTGGCCGCGATCAGGCAGCAAGCCATCGCGACGGCGACCGCTCCGGCAGCGGCCAGGCTGAGCGGGCCGGCGCCCGCGATCCGATGGCCGCCCGTTGGCTGCGCCGCGACCAGGAACACGCCGAGCCCGGCAATGGCCGCCAGGGCGGCGGTCCACTCCGCGTGCTGGAGGCGGCGGCCGTCCGCTCTGGCCGCGAGCAGCAGCGCGAACAGCAAGCCGACCGGGAAGACGGGCTCCACGATGACGAGGCGGCCAAGATCGAGCGCAGCAGCCTGCAGGCCATAACCGCAGATCACGGCAATCAAGCCGAACAGCCACCGGCGGCGCCGCGCCAGCCGGAGCAGGACCGCGGGATCGAAAGCCGCTTTCGACGACAGCTTCGACGCAGTCTGCTGCTGGTAGACCGATGCCACGGCGTAGCTGAACGCGCCGACGATCGCGAACGCGACCGCCAGCGCTTGCTCGGGTGCCCCAGTCACCGGTCCGGCCACCGCCTTCCTGGCAGCCTCAGCCGCGATTGGGTTCGGAAATGGTTAAGCAGAAGGTGCCATACAGAATCTCCGGTTTCCAGACCTAGAGTCCGCTAATTTGCCGACAATCTGATCACGGCACTCCGATGCCTGCCGTCACCGGGTAGATCTGCATGAACGGCTTGTTCTTGCACGCGGTGAACGAGAAGCTCAGCACGAGCTGCTTGCTCTTCTGGTTCGGCGGGAACACCTTGAGGCCGTCCGCGGCGCCGTAATGGCAGCCGGCGATGAAGCCGCGCGGGACGATGCCGAGCATCGCGTGCACGGTCTGATGCGGTTTCACCGTCACCGTGTGCGCGGTGACGCCGGTCGCTCGCGCCGCCGCCAGCCCGATCTGATGGGCAGCCTGGGTCACCGCCGACACGCCGGGGAAACCGGTCAGCGTGCAGGCTTTGCTGCTGACGTTCGTGAACTCGACTGGGTAGTAGATGGCGCCGGTCGTCCCGTTCGGACTCAGCGCGAACCAGACGTAGGTGTCAGACGCGGTGCACCGCGGTGTGGCAGGCGCCGAAGGTGACGCGAGCGCGACTACCGGCACACCAATCGCCAGGCACGTGACAGTTGCTGCGACCACGAGCCGTAGTCGCCCGGAGCCCATCAGTTTTCCCATGCTGCCTCCCCTTTCAGCGGCCGCTCAGCGGCTTTGGAGCAAGTATGAACAGGTTGCGCCTGCACGGATACACCCCGAGACGGACGGACATGCGTCAGGCTGCCCGGCCTTGGCCGTGACCGAATAGTTATCCACGGCTAATAGTTAGCTTGGTTAAATCTGTTACGGCCCCGGCTTGGGGCCACTTCGTTGAGCGGCAAGGTTGCCGACTGCTCGGAGGAGGTCACGGATGCGGCTGATTCATCGGCCAGCAGGACATCACCAATCCAGAACGCATTCTGTATTGCTTGTCACGGGCGCTGCAGCGGCGGTCGTGCTGGGCCAGGGAGCCGCAGCCCTGGCTGCGCCAGCCGCGCCCGCGGCGGCGGACCAGCAGGCAGCATTGACCGCGGCGGCGGCAGCGCAGCTGTCGACGAATGTGAATCAGCACGTCATCGTCTTCATGAAGGACGAGCCCGCCGTGCCTAAGGTCAGGTCGGCGGCCATGTCGGCGCGGTCGGCTGCGATCTCCGCGAGCCAGCAGCCGCTGCTCAGTGAGCTGAAGCAGGTGCACGCGACCCACGTCACCAGCTACCGGCTGGTGAACGCGGTCGCGGCGACGGTCTCGGCCGGCGAGGAAGCGCGGCTGAAGGCCAATCCCGATGTCTCATCCGTGATCCCGGACGCCACCATTCCGGGGCCGGTCAGCAACCCTTACGGCGGCGCCGGAACGGCCAAGAAGAGCAAGCGCATCACGCCAATGGCCGGTGCGTGCCTGCCGCACGGCAAGGTCCAGCTCGAGCCCGAGGCCCTCTCGCTCACCGGCGTCGCGTCGAGTAACCCGAAGGCTAAGACTGCCCGCTCCCTCGGCATCAACGGGTCCGGCGAGACCGTCGCCTACATCGCGGACGGGATCGACCCGAACAACATCAACTTCATCCGGTCGAACGGCAAGTCGGCAATCACCGTGTACCGGGACTTCACCGGCGACGGGACCAGCGCGCCGAGCGGCGCCGGCGGCGAGGCGTTCGGCGACGCCAACACCATGGGTGGCCAGGGGCGGCACGTCTACAACGTGCAGAACTTCAGCACCCAAGGACTGACCGTGAAGTGCAACGTCCGCATCGAGGGTGTCGCGCCCGGCGCGAACATCGAGGCTCTGCGCGTGTTCGGCGTCAACAACTCCACCACGACGTCGGCCTTCCTGGACGCGATCAACTTCGCCACAGTCGTCGACCCGGTCAACGTGATCAACGAGTCGTTCGGCGAGAACGGGTTCCCGGACACCAGCGCCGACGCGATCAAGACGTTCGACAACGCAGCGGTCGCGGCGGGCATCACGGTCGTGGTCGCTTCCGGCGACTCGGCACCGACCAGCACGATCGGCTCGCCGGCGACCGACCCCGAGGTCATCTCGGCGGCCGCGACGACTGACCTCCGGTCCTACGCGATGAGCAACTACGGCCAGGCCGACATGTTCGCCAAGGGCTGGCTGGACAACAGCATTGCGCCGTTCAGCTCGGGCGGATACGACGCGTACGGCAACACCGTTGACGTAGCCGCGCCAGGCGACTCGAGCTTTGCCTCCTGCTCGACCAACCTGACGAACTTCCCGGACTGTGCCAGCTGGGGCGGCAAGGCTCTCGGCATCGAACTGTTCGGCGGGACGAGCGAGGCGTCGCCGTGGACCGCTGGCATCGCGGCGCTGATTGACCAGGCCTACCAGAAGACGCACAGCAACGCGTTGCCCTCGCCTGCGCTGGTCAAGCAGATCGTCATGAGCACGGCCACCAACCTCGGCGCGCCGGCTTACGAGCAGGGCGCCGGACTGGTGAACGCCTACCAGGCGGTCAAGATGGCCGAGTCCATCGGCTTGTCGCACCGCACCGGCAGCACGCTGCTAGACACGGTCACCAGCGTGAGCCCGGCCAACCCGACGCCACGGCAGGGACAGATCAACGGCCTCGGCAACCCCGGCACCACTGTGACGGCACACGTCACGGTCACCAACACCGGATCGGCCAAGCAGACCGTGCACCTGTCTGGCGAGACGATCGGCAAGTCGACTGATGTCCAGAACGAGACCCTGACGCTGAGCAATTCCCGCAGCAAGAAGTTCACCGACGCGTTCGGCTTCGTCAACAACTACGGCGAGCTGCACTTCACCGTCCGGCCCGGTCAGGACCGGCTGAGCGCGTCGATCGCTTACCCGGCGAAGACGCTGAACTTCAACGCGGCAGTCCGGTTCGACCTGATCAACCCCAAGGGCAAGTTCGCCATCCAGTCCGAGCCGCAGGGTACGAGCAACTTCACCCCTGCGGACGTGCTGCACCCGATGGCGGGCCGGTGGACCGCGGTCATCTTCGACATGACCAGTGGTGCCGAAGACGGCACCGCTGGCAAGATCCACTTCACCGCGAGCACGCAGAAGCTGGTCCCCTTCGGGAGCGTCAGCAAGTCCGTACTGCACCTGAATTCAGGTGCCAGCGGCTCCTTCACGTTCACCGTGAAGACGCCGGGCAGCCCTGGCGACACCTCCGGATCGGTGCGGGTGAACTCCGGCTCGATCCCGGTGACCCTGCGCAGCATGGTCAACCTCGCCACCGGCGGTCACTTCAGCGGGACGCTGACCGGCGGCAACGGGCGTGGCGACCTGCCCGGTAACGGCCAGATCAACTACTACGAGTTCAACGTCCCGGCTGGCGCGCCCAACGTGTCCGCCTCGGTCAACCTGACCAATGACGGCGACCGCCAGGTCAACGCCTACCTGGTCGACCCGGCCGGGGAGATCGCCGGCTTCGGCTCGAACTACCTGCTGTCAAGCGTCACGTCGGAAGGCCTCGGCTTCTCGACGGGCACGCACATGGACGCCTACGCTGCCAACGCGATACCCGGCACGTGGACGCTCGTGGTGGACTTCAACGACCCCGCGATAGCCACGCCCAGCACGGGGAACGAGACGTCCCAGCGCTACACCGGGCAGATCCAGCTGAAGTCACTGGTGAGCGCCTCGGCCTCGACGCTGCCGGATAGCGCGAGCACCACGGAGTCGGGTCCGGTCACCGTGCCGGTCACGATTACCAACCACGGCAGCGCGCCGGAGAACTTCTTCCTCGACCCGCGGCTGAACACCTCGACGAGCTACACGCTCGCCGGGGAGAACACTTCCGGCGTGCCGGTCCCGCTGCCAGCGGGTTCGGGCGGGCCAGAGTGGCTGGTGCCGACCGAGACCAGCGAGCTCAACGCGACGGCGAAATCCACCACTCCGATGACGTTCGACCTCGGCGAGTTCGGCGACGGCGCGGATCCCGACCTCGCGTCGTTCGCGCCGGGCAGCACGGCGGGGTCGACCACGCCTTCGGTGACCGTGACCGCGGGCGCCGGATCGGTGTCGCCGGGCCTGTGGGCCGGGGCTCAGGCACCCCCGGCTACCGACGGGTTCGTCTCGCCGGTTTCCACGACCGGCACGGCGAGCTTCACGCTGAATGCGACGACCCAGGCGTTCGACCTGGGCGCACTGCCGAACCAGGGTGACTTCTGGTACGGCGAGGTCAACTTCAGCTCGCCGCCGACCCTGCCGGAGTTCAACCCCACGCTCACCATCGCGCCGGGGAAGAGCAAGGTGATCGACCTGACGATCACCCCGTCGCAGGACGGCTCAGCCGGCACGGTCGTGTCCGGCACCCTGTACGTCGATGTCTTCGCGGCTTTCAACGAGGTTCAGCTCGGCGGGCTCACGGCGTCCGACGTACTGGGCATCCCCTACGAGTACACGATCGGCAGCTAGCTGCCTGACAGCCGCCGGGCGGAGGCTTCCTCCGCCCGGCGGCTTTTTTACGCCGGTGAGCTAGCTACCGACGGACGGCTGGCCAGCCAGGGCAGCTCCGCCACGCCCATCGGGGTACTCGGCGGCGCCTGCATGAACGGCCAGATCTCCTCGGCGATCGCGCGCCAGTTCGCGGTCGCCTTCATCTCGCCGAGCAGCGCGAACAGCCCCAGGTTGATCCGCTGCAAAACCACGTAGGACCGCGGTATCCGGGCGTACTGGGCCACCGGACTGCGCACGTCGAAGAACCTGCGCACCACCGCGGAGGCATACTCTCCGGTCACGGTCACCGTCTGCGGCTCCCGGATCAGCTGGTAGAACACCGCGAGATGATCAACGATCTGGTCGTCGCTCAGCGGCGCGCCGGGCACCAGGAAGCCGGCCTCTTCCAGGCTGCCGCGGAACTCGGCAGGGCTGCCATCGACGCACAGGTTGCGGGCCATCTGCATCAGCGGCATCAAGTCGGCGTCGGTGAAGTGCTTGACCATGCCGAAGTCCAGGAAGGTGACCTTGCCGTCGCCGTGGAAGAGGTAGTTACCCGGATGCGGGTCGCCGTTGAACGCGTGCACCTCGTAGAGGCTGCGGAAGACGAACCGGTACAGCGTCTCGCCGGCCAGGTCACGCTCGGATTGCGGCCAGGCGAGCACGTCGGCGAACCGCGCACCGGTAGCAAGCTCGCTGGTAACTACCCGCCGGGCGGACAGCTCGCTGACGATGGCCGGCACGCTGATCGTCGGGTGCCCTGAGTAGTACTCGTGCAGCAGCCGCTGGTTCACTGCCTCCGCGCGGTAGTCAAGCTCCTCCAGCACCCGCTCCCGCAGTTCGGCAATCAGGCCCTCGACATCCTGGCTCGGCGCGGTGACCCGCAGCATCCGCCGCAGCAGCGAGACATTGTCCAGGTCGGCGGTCATCATCTCGGCGATGCGCGGGTACTGCACCTTGACCGCCACGGCGCGGCCGTCCCTGGTGATCGCCCGGTGCACCTGGCCGATCGAGGCCGCCGCGATCGGCTCAGGGTCCCACCGCTCGAACAGCCGCTCCGGCGACTGCCCGAGTTCTTCCTCGATCACGCCGGCCGCCAGTTCCGGGCTCATCGGCGGCACGCTGTCCTGCAGCCTGCTGAGTGTCCGGCGCACCGACGGAGCCAGCCCGTCGTCCACGTAGCTGGCCATCTGGCCGAGCTTGACCATGACGCCCTTCATCGTGCCGAGCGTGGCAGTCACGTCGTCGGCGGTCTGCATAGCCAGGTCGTTGCGCAGCCGTTCCCGGTTCTCCCCGGCCGCGATAAACAGCCGGGGTGCGCTGGTCGCGTACCGCAGGCCGCCGCGCATGGCCAGCTGTGCGGCCGCCACCCCGCGTTCGAACCGCAGCCGCCCCACCCGGCGCCGGACCAGCGCAAGCCCGGCAGCACTGGCTGCAGCCCCCGCTGCCAGGGCGACGAGCGCCCGCCTGGCACTTCTCATGCTCGCCCGGCGGCGCGCATCCGCAGGGTGATGCGCTGCCTGGCCTCCAGTACGCCTGGCTCGCCGATGAACACTGCGTCCAGCACGCCGAGAGCCTGCCTGATCTCCTCCCGGCGGCCCGCTGTCAGGTCCGGCGCGGTATAGCCATAGAGGTCACGAGCCCAGGCGGGCAGCGAGATCAGCGTCGCTTCCCTGATGTCCTGCCAGATCTCCGCGACTTCCGGGTCCAGGCCAGGCGGGTCCAGCAAATACGCCATCGACTCTCTCGCAGCGGCTGTGCAGAGCAGCTGCGGCGCCGCGGAGGCCAGGTAAATGCTGAGCGCCGCCCGGCTGTCCGGCACGATCTGCACCGGCACGCCGACAAGCTGCGCGGCGATCACCATCTCCTCGATGTACCGGTCGGCGTCATCGGGCGGCAATGGCGTGCCGAACAGCTCGCGCGCCGCGAGGTTCGAATCCACCAGCGCGCAATGCACCCACAGCAGCAGCGCCGGATCGCTGGCGGCGTAAGGCTGACCGGTCTCCGGATCGACGCCGGTGACATGCTCATGAATCCGCCGCACTCGCGAAGCGGCGCGCTCGGCAACAGCCCGTTCCCCGAAGGTAATGTTCGCCAGATACGCCGAGGTAGCAGCCAGCCTGCCGACTGGATCGGCGCGCCAGTCACTGTGCTGATCGACACCCGCCATGGCGAGCGGGTGCAGGGCCTGGATCATGAGCGCCCGGAGGCCGGCCACCGGTGACGACAGGTCGCCGCTAATCCGCCAGGTGATGCTGGCCGGACCGAAGAAGCCGTCGTCTGCGGGCTCGTCGGGAATGCCGTTGACAAGCGCGACTGCCGACCGTTCGACCAGCCCAGCCGCATCCGCGTAGTCGCTCATGAGGTCACGTTACCCGCCAGTCGAGCAGCGGGCCGTCCGGCACGATCCGGGTCGGATTGAGCTGCGGGTGCGTGGTGTAGTAGTGCCGCTTGATCTGGTCGAACTTGGTGGTATCCCGGAAGGCGGGCAGGGCATACAGCTTCCGGGCATATGCCCACAGGTTCGGATAGTCGCTGATCCGGCGCAGGTTGCACTTGAAATGCGAGTAGTACACCGCGTCGAACCTGGCAAGCGTCACCCACAGCCGCACGTCCGCCTCGGTGAGCTGGTCGCCGACCAGGTAAGGCTGCCCGGCAAGCCGCTGCTCGAGGAGGTCGAGGGTCTGGAACAGCCGGGTCACCGCGTCGTGGTAGCTCTCCTGCGTGGCGGCGAAGCCGGAGCGGTAGACGCCGTTGTTGACGGTGGCGTAGACGAGTTCGCTGATCTCGTCGATCTGCGGCCGCAGTGACTCCGGGTAGAGGTCGTGCGCCGGGTCTGCCCAGGCGGCGAACTGCGTGTCCAGGTCGAGCGTGATGTCGGGGAAGTTGTTGCTGACGATCCGCCCGGTCTGCTTGTCCCAGAGCACCGGGACCGAGACGTGGCCGTCGTACCCCGGCTCGGTCGCCTCATATGCGTCCCTGAGCAGGGCAAAGCCGTTGACCGGATCGAGGCCGTAGCCCTGGCCTTCCCGGAAGGCCCAGCCGCGCCCGTCACGCACCGGGTCGACCGCGGACAGCGAGATAACCTCGGTGAGCCCGAGCAGCTCGCGCACGATCGCGCTCCGGTGGGCCCATGGGCAGGCCCAGCTGATGTACAGGTGATACCGGCCAGGCTCGGCGCGATAGCCGCTGGAGCCGTCGGCGGTGATCCGGCCGCGGAACGGGTAGGCCGCGCGCACGAACTCGCCCGGCTTCGCCTCCGCTGCCTGTGCGGCCTTCTGTTGTGGCTGCTTCTTCGGGCGGAAGTCGCCGTAGTCGCCGAACATCGCGAAGTCGACCGGGCTGGCTCCGCTTGCCCTCGTCGTGCTCGTCATCGCGGCTCTCCCTTATCTAACGTCCGTCTGCGTCCGCCATCAGTAACCGCCCTTGCCTGCAGCAACCAGGCATGCGCGGCGGCCATTCCTGCCATCCGCCCGGAAACGAGCGACGCTGGTACGGAAAGATATGCCGGGTGAGCGTTGGTATCCAGGTAAGCCAGTGACCGAGGTGAGCACGGCCGAGGCCCTGAGGGCCGTCGAGGCCGTTGAGAGCGCCGAGGCCGCCGCAGCGGTCGAGCCGCAGGCGGTGGTAGCGGCGCTGACGAAGGCCGCGATCTTCCTGGTCGCCGTCCTGAACACCGACGCCGGCAGCGAGGCTGCCGCCAGGCAGCTGTGCGCCGATGTGTCCGGGCTGGTCAGAGCCGTCGGCTTCCGGGATCTGAGCGGGTACCTGAGCTGCGTCACCGGGATCGGTCCCGCAGCCTGGGACCGCCTGACCGGGCGGCCGCGGCCATCCGGGCTGCACCCGTTCCGGGAGTTGCGGGCGGGTGGCCGGCACGCCGTCAGCACCCCTGGCGATCTGCTGTTCCACATCCGCGCGGCCAGCATGGACCTGTGCTTCGAACTGGCCGGCCTGATCAACGACCGGCTGGCCGGGGTTGCGGAGATCGTCGACGAGGTGCACGGCTTCAGCTATTTCGACGAGCGCGACCTGCTCGGATTCGTCGACGGTACGGAGAACCCGACCGGTGCGGCGGCGGTACGGGCCACGCTCATCGGCAACGAGGAGCCCGCGTACGCCGGCGGCAGCTACGTGATCGTGCAGAAATACCTGCACGACCTCCGGCGCTGGAACACGCTGCCGGTCGAGGAGCAGGAAAGGATCATCGGCCGGACAAAGCTGTCGGACGTCGAACTCGACGACTCGGTCAAGCCCGCCAGCGCGCACAATGCCCTCACCACGATCGTCGTGGACGGTGCGGAAGTCGACATCGTCCGGGACAACATGCCGTTCGGTCACGTTGGCACCGGTGAGTTCGGCACCTACTTCATCGGCTACGCCCGTTCCCCGGCAACGACCGAGAAAATGCTGGAAAACATGTTCATCGGCGCCCCGCCTGGTAACTACGACAGGATCCTTGACTTCAGCACCGCGATCACCGGGTCACTGTTTTTCGTGCCGTCGCAATCGATGCTGGACGGTTTCGCGGACGACGACGCGCCAGATGACGATGACACCGCAGACGACGACACTGCGGACTCCAACACCGGGAGAAGCGGCGTGACCAGCGACGCCGGCAACCGCGCACCGACCAGCACCGACGGCTCACTAAAGATCGGCAGCCTCCGAGGAGACGCATCACGATGAACAACCTGCACCGCGAGCTAGCCCCGGTATCCGACGAGGCGTGGGCCCAGATCGAGCAGGAAACGGCGCGCACGCTGAAGCGCTACCTGGCCGGGCGTCGCGTCGTGGACGTCAGCGGTCCCGGCGGTGTGGCGCTGTCAGCCGTCGGTACCGGGCACCTGACCTCCATCGATCCGCCGGCAGACGGCGTCCAGGCCCGGCAGCGCCAGGTGCTGCCGCTGGTCGAGCTGCGGGTGCCGTTCGCGCTGAACCGCGAGCAGATCGACGACGTGCTGCGCGGATCGCAGGACTCCGACTGGCAGCCGGCCAGGGATGCCGCGCGGCAGATCGCGTTTGCCGAGGACCGGGCCATCTTCGCGGGCTACCCGGCGGCGGGCATCGGCGGCATCGTGCCGGGCGCCAGTAATGCGCCGGTCAGCTTGCCGGCCGATATCGCGGCTTACCCGGTCGCGTTCGCGCAGGCAGCTAACCAGCTGCGGGAAGCCGGCGTGGACGGCCCGTACACCGCGGTGCTGTCCGCCGAGGCGTATACCGCGGTCAGCGAGGCAAGCGACCAGGGTTACCCGGTCATCCGGCACCTGCGCAACGTGCTGGACGGCGAGCTGATCTGGGCCCCGGCCATCAGTGGCGCAGTTCTGGTGACGGCGCGCGGCGGCGACTTCAGCCTGCACCTGGGCCAGGACTTCTCGATTGGCTACCTGTCGCACAACGACGCCGAAGTCACGCTTTACCTGCAGGAGGCGTTCACGTTCCAGCTGATCACGCAGGAAGCGGCAGTCTCGCTGACGCCAGCCCGCTAGTTCTGCCAGCTACTTAACTGCCAGCTACCTAATTCTGGCTGTACGGCGCGTACCGAAGGTCTGGCGCCGGCGTGGCGGTCAGCGAGCGGAGCAACTGCATCTCCCTGGTCAGCAGCGCGCGCTCGGCGATCAGCCGCTGCAGCGCGTCAGGCTCCTCCAGCAATCCCTGCTTCACCGGCAGGTCAGCAACGACCGCAGCCGCGATCAGGTAAGACATCAGGATGGGTTCGTCGGGCAGTTCCGGGATCGATATCTGGGCGCCGCCGCGGTCAGCAAGCAAACCTAGATAAGACCGGAACGCGCGCTCCACCGTCGGCAGTACTACCCTGGCCTCGGCCTCGTCGCCAATCTCGTCGGGCAGCAGCTCGACGTCTCCGCTGAGGTAGGTGCTCTCGTCGCCGGCTTCGCGGGAGTGGCTGAGCTCGCCCTGCCCGGTCAGCTGAACCGGCTGGCCAGGGCCGGTCAGGCTCAGCAGCCTGAACCGCTCCGCTCCGACGGTGACCAGGTCGTACCGCCCGTCGTCATGACGCTCGGCGCTCTGCAGCACCGCCGTGCACCCGGTCCCGAACAACGCCGAGACTCCGTCGATGCCCGTCTCACGGCCGTGCCGGATGGCTATGACGCCGAACTGCCTGGGCTCGGGTCCGGCCAGCAAATCCGCGACCAGCTGCCGGTACCGCTGCTCGAAGATATGCAGCGGCAGCACTAGCCCCGGATACAGCACGGTTCCGAGCGGGAACAGCGGCAGCGTCATGCTCATACCTGCAGACTATTGCGGTCCCGGCAGGGCAAGCGCCGGCAAGCCACTGTCGTAGGCATGCGGCAAGCTGAGTCCGTGGTAACCACCGACGACGTCCGTGCGTTCGCGAGCAAGCTTCCGCGTGCCTACGAAGCGCTCGTCCGGGACCGCGTGAAGTTCCGCGTCGGCCGGATCGTCTTCCTGGCCTTCTCCAGGGACGAGCAGACGATGGGCTTCGGCTTCCCTAAGGAGGAGCGGGTTGCGCTCGTGGCGGCAGAGCCGGACAAATTCCTGATGCCGCTGCAGTCCGACATGCGCTACAACTGGGTGCGCGTCCGGCTCGCCGCGATTGACCAGGAAGAGATGCAGGAACTCGTGCTCGACGCCTGGCGCATGTGCGTACCGAAAGGCGTGGCGGCTGCATACCTGGCGCTGTCGGCGTCAGCCGCCGGTCAAGCGGAATCGCCGTGATGAGCGTCCGGTGGTTCGGCTGCCTCGCGGCGCCGCCAGTCCGCTGGCAGCGTGGCCTCCAGCACGTCGTCGACGGTGATGATGCCGATCATCGTCCGCCGGTCGTCGACCACCGGGATCGTGATCAGGTTGTAGTCGCTCATCAGCACGGCGACATCCACGATGTCCGTGCCTGCACCGACCCTGACCGGATCGGCCTCATAGATATCGGTAAGCCGGGCTGAGGAGGCCGCCTGTACCAGCGAGACCAGCCGGACAACGCCGCACAGCCGCCCCCTGCGATCCAGCACGTGCACGCTGGTCAGCGCTTCGGGCTGCAGGCTTGGCGAGTCAGCGACCGCGGCCATCGCCTCCTGCACGCTGGCATGCTCGGGTACGGCCAGGAAGTCGACGCCCATCAGGCCGCCCGCGCTTGACGGGTTGAACCCCATCAGCGTCAGCACCTTGGTTCGCTGGCCAGCCGGAAGCAGGTCAAGTACCGGCTGGCGGCGGGCCTGAGGGAGTTCAGCGACAGCGTCGGCCGCGTCATCAGCGCGCATCCTGCCGAGGACCTCGGCTATCTCTGCGTCAGTCCGGGCGCCGAGCAGCCGGGTCGCCAGGTCGTCGTTCAGCTCCTCGAAGACGTCGGCTTCAAGCTCGGGATCGGCGTGCACCTGCCCGAGAATCTCCGATTCCTCTTCCCTGGACGCCTCCTCCAGCAGGTCAGCGATCTGGGCAGGCTTGAGCCTCCGGATCCGCGCAAACGGCCCGCGCAGCAACTGGCTGCCCGAATGCCCGATCAGCGGCTCGAACGCCGCCCACTCGCGATACCAGCGCTCGTCCCCGTCGCCGGCTGCCGCTCGCGATCCGAACAGCCGGCGTGGCCGGCGATGCGTGTCCACGCCGGACACCGCCCACTCGCCGTCGCGCTGCTCCAGTTTCAGGTCCGCAGCCCTGATCAGGTGCGCGTGCTCTACGTCAATAAGCCGGTGCCCGAGCACGTCCGAGCGCAGCAGGACTTCTCCGTGCCGTCGCTCGAACCTGCGGAGGTCAAGCGTGGCGCTGGTGAGCCGCAGCACCTGATCGGCGAGTGAGGCGAGTTGCTCGACCGGAACGAATACCTGGCGGCCCCCGACCGTCGCGACCAGCCCGGTGACCAGCGGAAGATCAGCTCCCCGCAGCCGCACGATGACGTCGGCGAGCCGCCCTACTGGCTCACCCCGCCCGTCCGTGAGCGTGCGCCTGAGCAGTTCTGACAGGTGAATCGCCCGGCCGGCTCCCTTCTGCGGAGCCGGCACTGCCGGTGTGCTCATCGACTAGCCTCTCCGGCCGGACCGGCCGTTACAGCAATCCCGTGCCGCCAGCCCCGCCGCTGCGGCTGATTCAGTCATCGTCGCACTTCTTGTCCCCGGTCCGCGGAAAGCCGGCCCGGTCGCTCGGTGCGAGCGGGGCGATCACCTCGTTCGGCGGCATAACCGGCCGGTGCCTGCTGGCTGCGGACGGGTAATTGCCCGTTTCCTGGCGAAAAAATCGGACCAGCCGGACGACGGCGATACTCAAGAGCGACAGTTGTCAGGACCGGCTAAACTTGCTGGCACATGGCGATGATCCGGCTATCACCGGGGAGCTTCCGGAAGAAAGGGCCTGCTCAGCGAGCGGGCCTGACTAGAACCGGGCGGGTCCGGCCCGTCACAGCCGGACAGATGAGCGGTCGCAGGTTAGGCCTGCGGCAAGCGAGGTGGTACCGCGGTACGCCCGCGCGGGAGCGGGCGCGTCGTCCTCGCGCTAACCGTGGTAGCTAGCGCGGCGAGGACGTACCACCTGATGAGCGTTTACCCGAGGGCCGAGACCGCCAAGGCGGCGGGCCAGGCCGGAAGCGGAGTGCCCGCCCAGCCGAGCTTTCCCGATCTTGAGGAAGGCGTGCTTGGCTACTGGGCCGCGGGCGACACGTTCCGCAAGTCCGTCGAGCAGCGTCCGGCTGCCAGCGAGTTCGTGTTCTACGACGGCCCGCCCTTTGCCAACGGCCTGCCGCACTACGGGCACCTGATCACCGGCTACGTCAAGGACGTCGTCCCGCGCTTCCGCACCATGCAGGGCCGCCGCGTCGAGCGCCGCTTCGGGTGGGACTGCCACGGCTTGCCCGCTGAGGTCGAGGCCGAGCGCATCCTCGGGATCTCCGGCAAGGCCGAGATCGTGGAGATGGGCATCGGCAAGTTCAACAGCGCGTGCCGCGATTCCGTGCTGCGCTATACCCGCGAGTGGCGCGACTACGTCACCAGGCAGGCGCGCTGGGTCGATTTCGACAACGACTACAAGACGCTCGACGTGAGCTACATGGAAAGCGTCATGTGGGCGTTCAAGCAGCTCTGGGACAAGGGGCTGGTTTACCAGGGCTTCAAGGTGCTGCCGTACTGCTGGCGGTGCGAGACCCCGCTGTCCAACCACGAGCTGCGGATGGACGACGACGTCTACGTTGAGCGCACGGACCCGTCGGTCACCGTCCGCTTCAAGCTGGAAGACGCAGATGACGCGGCGGGCGGCGCCTGGCTGCTGGCCTGGACCACGACGCCGTGGACGCTGCCGTCGAACGAAGCCGTCGCGGTCGGCGCCGATATCAGCTACACCGTGCTGGCGAAAGACGGCGAGCGTTACGTGCTCGCGCGTGACCGGCAGGCGGCCTATGAGCGCGAGCTCGAAGGCGCGGCGATCGTCGGCTCGCTGACCGGAGCCGAGCTGGCCGGGCGGCGGTACGAGCCGTTGCTGCCGTACCTGACCGACGCCGCGAAGTTCGGCACCGGCGACGCGTTCCGCGTCATCCTCTCCGATGACGTGACGACCGAGGACGGCACCGGCGTCGTGCACATGGCCCCGGCCTACGGCGAGGCGGACGCGCTGGCGAGCAACGCGGCCGGCATCCCGACCGTGCTGACCGTCGACGAGCAGGCCCGCTTCACCAGCGTGGTGCCTGACTTCGAGGGCCAGCATGTCTTCGACGCCAACGCCGGCCTCACAGCCAAGCTCGCCGAGCAGGGCAGCCTGGTGCGGAAGGAGGCATACACGCACTCCTACCCGCACTGCTGGCGCTGCCGGAACCCGCTGATCTACAAGGCGGTATCGAGCTGGTTCGTCGAGGTGACCAAGTTCCGGGACCGGATGGTCGAGCTCAACGATCAGATCACCTGGGTGCCCGGGCACGTGAAGGACGGCCAGTTCGGCAAGTGGCTGGAGAACGCGCGAGACTGGTCGATCAGCCGGAACCGGTTCTGGGGCTCGCCAATCCCGGTCTGGCAGAGCGACGACCCGAACTATCCGCGCACTGACGTGTACGGGTCGCTGGACGAGCTCGCGCGTGACTTCGGCGTGCGGCCAGACGACTTGCACCGGCCTGGCATCGACGAGCTGACCAGGCCGAACCCGGACGACCCTACCGGGCGCTCCACCATGCGGCGGGTGCCCGAGGTGCTCGACTGCTGGTTTGAGTCGGGGTCGATGCCGTTCGCCCAGGTGCACTACCCGTTCGAGAACGCGGACTGGTTCGACAGCCACTACCCCGGCGACTTCATCGTCGAGTACATCGGCCAGACCCGCGGCTGGTTCTACACGCTGCACGTGCTGGCGACCGCGCTGTTCGACCGGCCCGCCTTCCGCAGCTGCGTCAGCCACGGCATCATCCTCGGCAACGACGGCCAGAAGATGTCCAAGAGCCTGCGCAACTACCCGGACGTGAACGAGGTCTTCCAGACCTACGGGTCCGACGCGATGCGCTGGTTCCTGATGGCCAGCTCGGTCGTGCGCGGCGGCAACCTCGTGGTGAACGAGCCGAGCATCCGGGATGCCGTCCGCCAGGCGATCTTGCCGCTGTGGAACTCCTACTACTTCTTCGCGCTGTACGCGAACGCGGAGTCGTATCAGGCTCAGGCATCCACGGCGAGCCCGCACGTGCTGGATCGCTACATCCTGGCTAAGACGCGCAGCCTTGCTAGCCGGCTGACTGCGCTGCTCGACGAGTACAACGTGCCGGGCGCTTGCCAGGAGCTGCGCGAGTACCTCGAGGTGCTGACCAACTGGTACATCCGCAGGTCACGGGACCGGTTCTGGGCTGGCGAGCGGGACGCGCTGGACACGCTGTGGACTGTGCTCGAGGCGGTCTGCCGGCTTGCCGCGCCGCTGCTGCCGCTGACCACCGAGGCGATCTGGCGAGGACTGACGGGTTCGGAAAGCGTGCACCTGGCGTCCTGGCCGGACCTGGAATCATGGCCGGCTGATGATGAGCTGGCAAGCGCGATGGACCTGGTGCGCGCTGTCTGCAGCACCGCACTCGGGTTGCGTAAGGCGCGGCAGCTGCGGGTTCGGCTACCGCTGGCGCGCTTGGTCGTCGCGCACCCGGATGCGCCGTCGCTCGCGCCGTATGCCGAGCTGATCCGCGACGAGGTCAACGTTAAGGAGGTCGTGCTGTCGGCTGACCCGGCTAGCCTCGGCACGTTCGAGCTGGCCGTCAACCCGCGCGTGCTCGGACCGCGGATCGGCGCCCAGGTGCAGGAGGTCATCAAGGCCGTGAAGGCCGGAAACGAGGTCCGCTCCGGCGACTCGATCATCGCCGCGGGAGTGCAGCTTGAGCCCGGTGAGTACGAGGTACGGCTGGCCGCCGCTCATCCCGAGTCGACGTCCGCGCTGCCGGGCAACACCGGCCTGGTCGAGCTTGACCTGTCGGTGACGCCTGCGCTCGCTGCTGAGGGCGTCTCGCGCGATGTCGTGCGCCATGTGCAGGAGGCGCGGCGGCAGGCCGGGCTGGCGGTGTCAGACCGGATCAAGCTGACGCTCGGCGCCGACGGCGCGGTGGCCGACGCGGTGCGGGCGCACGCGGACTTCGTTGCCGGTGAAACACTGGCTGTGGAGGTCGCGGTCGTGCCTGCCGCTTCGGTTAATGCTGCGGACCAGGCGGTCGGCGACGGCGGCTCGGTGCGGGTCGTGGTCGCGGCGGCGTGACTGCGCGCCGCGCTCTCAGTAATTCGGATATTCAGCCCAAACCACCCCACGGCAGTCGGGTCCTGCCCACTTAGCACTCGAAACTGCCCCCTTCGTCAGCCTTAATGCCCCGTATGCCGGGTTCTGGAGGGCCGTTTCGCGTGCTAAGTCAATCGCGGGCTCGCCACGTCGCCGGTCAATGGCCCGGTGCGCCAATTCTCTGCCCTTCTTAGTTACGCTGCGCAATGGCACATAGCTCGATGTAGTAGTCGTTCGCAGCGGGGGGCACGATGACGGACTTCCTTGGCCAGCCGGACACGGCCGATGACAGCAGCGCGGGCACCAGCGGAACCGCGCGCAGTGGCGCCTATGCGAGAACCGTGCCACCGCAAGGTCAGCCCCGGCGAGACTTCCTGTTCGCCTCGGGAACCGCTGGCGCGGCTCTCATCGCGAGCAGGCTCCTCGGGCCAGCTAACCGCGGGGACGCGGTGGCTCGCGCAGCCACTTCGGCGCGGCCAGTCTGGCTGCAGCGACCTGGCACAACGCCCTCCGAAGCTGACTGGCGCGCACTGCGAAGCGCCATTTCGACGCACAAGCTCATCCGGCCGGGGCAGTCCGGCTATGACTTCGCCAAGGAGTTGTTCAGCCCGCAGTTCGACTCGCTCAGCCCAGCGGGCGTCGCATACTGCAAGCAGAACGCCGACGTGGCTGCGTGCGTGAATTTCGCCAGCAAGTTCTCGCTGCCGGTCCGGGCACGATCTGGCGGTCATAGCTATGGCGGCTGGTCCAGCGTCACCGGCGGCCTCATCATCGACGTCTCCGAGATGAACTCGATGAAGTTCGGCACGAACACGGTGACCGTTGGCACCGGCGTCGACCTGATCAACTTCTACGCAGGGCTCGCGGCTCATGGCAAGGCTGTTCCGGGAGGTTCCTGCCCGACGGTCGGCATTGCCGGGCTGACTCTCGGCGGCGGGGTCGGGGTGCTGTCGCGGATTTACGGCCTGACCTCCGACAACTTGCAGTCGCTCGACATCGTCACGGCCGATGGCAGCACGCTGACCTGCAACCACGGCAGCAATCGGGGACTGTACTGGGCGAGCAGAGGTGGCGGTGGCGGGAACTACGGTGTCGCCACGTCCTTCACTTTCGGCACTCACAACTTGACCAGCCTGGTGCTCTTCGGCCTGAGCTGGCCGTGGTCGCAAGCCAGGAAGGTAGTCAGCGCCTGGCAGTCCTGGGCACCGCACGAACCGGACGCGCTATGGTCCAACCTCCACCTGTCCGCGAACTTCGGCGGCGCACCGTCCATCGGCGTCGGCGGCAGTTTCGTCGGCTCGGTGGCCGGAGCTCACACTGAACTGGACAAGCTCTACCACCTGGTCGGTACCGGGCCGTCGAGGTCAGTGGTCGGCGAGAACTCGTATCTCAACGCAATGCTGATCGAGGCAGGCTGCACATCGGTCAGCGGCTGCGACACACCGCCCGGCGGCAGCCTCCCGCGCGTTCCGTTCTTCGCCAAGTCGGACTTCTTCAGCAAGCCGCTAGACAGCGCCGGGGTCAGCGCGCTGCTCAGCGGCATCGAGCGTCTTCAGCACATCAGCGGCGCCGCTGGCGGCGGGGGCAGTATCGCGTTTGACGCTCTCGGCGGAGCTGTCAACCGGGTGAAGCCGACAGACACTGCGTTCGTTCACCGGACGTCGCTGTTCCTGGCGCAGTACTACACCTCGTGGAACTGGCCCGGCTCGAGCACCGGCGTGGCCAGCCAGCGGGCGTGGATTGACTCCTACTACAGCGCAGTCCATCCGCATGCGAATGGCGAGGCCTACCAGAATTACCCGGACCCTACCCTGACGAACTTCGCCGAGGCCTATTACGGGGCTAACTACCCTCGGCTGTCACAGCTCAAGAAGCAGTATGACCCGAAACAGCTGTTCAACTTCCCGCAGGCGATCCAGCCCCCGATGAGCGTGGCCTGCGGCATAGACGGGGCAACAACCGGGCCGGACTGCTAACCCGCCCGGGTACCGGGACGACTTGACGCGGAGGGCGGCCGCGTCTAAACTCCTCGGTTGTACAACCAGCGAGTTGTGAACGGGGAGTCAATCATGATGAAGCTCATCGCGGCACACCGCTCCGCTCTCGCCGAGGCGCTGTCGGAGCTGTCCGCCTCACAATGGCAAGGCGCCTCGTTGTGCGCGGGATGGACGCCTGCTCACGTCCTCGCGCATGAGACCATGCCGTTCCGCATGTCGGAGGCCGAGTTCATGGCAGGGATGCAGCAGTGCGGCGGTGACTTCACCAAGTTCTCGGACGAGATAGCTGAGCGCGATAGCAGCATCCCGCCCGCCGAACTCGTCAGCGTTCTCCGCGAGAATGTCGAGAACCCGTGGGCTCCGCCAGGCGGTGGACTATCCGGCGCGCTGAGCCATGACGTCATCCACGGACTGGACATGACCTGGCTACTCGGATCGGCATACGAGATACCGGCCGAGGCGATGACGGCCGTCCTCGGCTCGATCACCGGACCGCTGGCGCTCGCCGACCACGCGGTCGTCGCTGCTGATGTGGAGCCCAGCACCAAGCAGACGAGCGTGTTCGGTTTCCCCCTGGAGGGGATCAGGGTGATCGCTACCGACCTGGACTGGTCCGCGGGGCAAGGCGCGGAACTGCGCGGACGCGGCCGGGATCTGCTGCCGCTGCTGGCCGGCCGGACGATTCCGCACGAGTTCTTCAGCGGGCCGGGCGCTGACCGGGCCTGGTCTCTTGCCGCGCGGTAAGCGATGAGCACAGCCGTCGACGAACTGACCGCCACGTTCGCTGCCCTCGCGGATCCGACCCGGCGCGCGATCCTCACCCGGCTGTCAGCCGGCGAGGCGACCGTCAGTCAGCTGGCCGAGCCCTTCGCGCTCACGCAACAGGCGATCTCCAAGCACATTAAGGTGCTGGAGCAGGCTGGCCTGATCTCGCGATCCCGGTCCGCGCAAGCTCGGCCATGCCGGATCGAGCCGGGTGGGTTCGAGATCGTGGCCGACTGGATCGTCCGGCATCGCAAGCTCTGGCGCGAGCGGTATGACCGACTCGATGCCTACCTGGCAGTGCTGCAGGCCGACAGACCGGACGACTGACGGTCAGACGACTGACGAGCCCGACGACTGACGAGCCCGACGACTGGCGAGTCAGACCACCGCCGATCCAGAGCACTGACGGAAGGGTCACATGACGCAGCCAGGCGAGTTGACCTACCGGCGGACCCACAAAGCCAGCCGGGAACTGCTGTTCGACTGCATGACCAAGCCCGAGCACCTCAGTCAGTTCTGGGGCCCCGACGGCACCACGACACCGCTCGATGGCATCACTGTGCAGCTGCGGCCTGGCGGCGTGTTCGAGACCGTCATGGTGAACATCACAGACGGCAGCCAGTACACGATGCGCGCCGTGTTCCTGACCGTCGAACGCCCTGCCAAGCTGGCCTGGACCGAGCCTGGCATCGAAGGCGGCATGGTTACCACGGTCACGTTTACCGATCTTGGCGACGGCCGCACAGAAGTCGTGACGCACCAGACGAACGTTCCGGCCGCATTCGCCAGCCCGGAGGCGCGCCGCGGTTTCGAGACCAGCCTGCGCCGCTTCGACCAATACATTCGCAAGCTAACGTCCGGCTAAATCCGCAGGCGACCCCACAATCAGCGGGTAGGCCACGAGATTCCGCGTTGTCGTCTCAACGCCACGCCGCTCGCCTCAGTCAGCGGGGCATTACCAGCTCTAGCTCCAGCCAGCAAGCGAGATCCTTAATCTCATCATCCACAGCGGCTGCTATCGGCGCGCTGAATGCCACGTCCTCGTGGATGGCGTTCACCCGCAGCACGCCGGATTTGCGGTCGGCCGTCGCGTCTAGCTTCCCGACTAGCTCGTCGCCGTGCAGGATTGGCAGCGCAAAGAAACCCCAGCGGCGCTTGGCCGCGGGCTTATACATCTCAAGCTGGTAGTCGAATTCAAAAAGCTCAGTCACGCGCTTCCGGTCGTACACCAGCCGGTCGAGCGGCGACAGCAATACCGCCCGGCCAGTAAAAGGCTGGCCTAGGAGGGACGGGTCGACTCGCCAGCTGCCCTTGACTCCTTCGACAACAGCCGGCTCCCCGGCGTCGCCTACGTCGGCAGGCTCGACCGGGCACTCTGCCGCCCGTGCCCTCGCTATGCCCAGCGCGCGCAGCCGCAGCTCGTTACGCGTCTGAAGCGCCTCGTCGGCTGGGACTACCGGGTCATCCGGGTAGACCCGCGCTGCCAGGTCCCATAGCCGGTCATCGCCGTCGCGGCCGGCTACGGCGACTTCGCCTCGCTGCACCATGAAGTCCAGCAGCTTCGTCACGTTCCGGTTGTTAGTCCAGCCCGTCGACTCCCAGGGCACCTTGCACGTGTCCGGAAGTTCGCGTGCGGGCAGTGGCCCTGACGAGTCAAGCAGGTCAAGGATGTCCAGCCGGCATGCGTCGTTGGCCCGTACCCAGTCGACGAGGAAGTGCTGCCAGTCACGCAACTCTCCGCGACCGGGCCATTCGGCCATCTCCGCGCGGTACAGAGCTATGTCCTCACTCGGCCTGATCATGCCCAGCAGTTCGAGGAGTGCGCGGCCCTGCAGCGCATGCTGCAGTTCGAGCCGTGAATACCGCGCACCAAGGCGGCTCCAGGCCACCAGATCGGCACTTGGCGCGATTGCGTCCGTCGGGTTGATCTGCAGCAAGGTCAACTGGCGCACCACGTCGAGCAGCTCGGTCGGCCGCTGGCCGTCCAGCAATTGCGCACGGACGGCAATGCGGCGCGCGTCGCAGCGGCTGAGCTTGTGCACGGTCATATCTGAAGGTTATGAGAAGGGTCTGACGAGACCGCCCACGCTCTCCGGGCCGCCTGCTCGTCAGCCCATAGGATCAGAACGACGATCGGCGTGCGCGATGTATCGCACCTTGTCGCCCATTCCGGTTGAACGCCTACGCCGGCTGTGCTGCGCTGTTCTACTGGGACTGGGTGCGAGCGCACGCGCCCTGGGAGTGGGCCGCATGGCAGTGGACGACCGCGAGTCGCCAGACGAGTCTGGCGAGTTGCCGCGGCGGATACCCGGAGCGAACGGGCGGACGCCTGGCCAGATCCGGCGTGGTTACCTGCCAATTCCCGGCCCGGCCGGGTTAGTCCGCAGAGCGCAAGCCGCGAGCGCGGTCTCAGTTACCGAAACGGACCAGACGGAAGCTCGGGTAGAGGTGCCGGTACCAGCGGTCGAACAACTGCCGAGGCGCGCGCCCGGCGGCAGCCCGATCCAGACCCCGCAGAAGGAATTGCGGCGCCATCAACTGCCGCAACCGTTAAGCCGGGAGTCGATGGCCGCTCCATCGCCGTCGCCAACGGCGCTGGCTTCGTCAGCCGCCAAGCTGCTGACCGCAACAGCAGCCCCGCCCGAGGTCGCGTCGCTGCCACGGAGCACGTCGCCCTCAGGTACTCCCCCGCCGCCAGCTGACTCGCAGATCGCCGATCAGCAAGCAACCCGGCCTTCGCAGTCGCTCCCTGGCCAGCGAACTGCCCGCTTGGCCCGGCCAGCCAGACGCTGGCGAATCGCTGGCGTTCTCATCGCAGTGGTCGCGATGGCCGGGGTCGCACTGATCACGCTCGGCTTCCGGCATTCACCTGCGACCAAGACTGGCGCTGCCCGCGCGCCGAACTCCGATACCCGTCAGCTCGCCACCGAAGCCGCCGTCCGCACTGCGGCCGTCACATGGGTGACCGGCCAGGTCGGCCGCGACATCATCATCGCCTGTGACCCTGTCATCTGCTCCGACCTAGCGCAGCACGGTTTCCCCGCCAGCAACCTCAATACACTCCAGCCCACGGCGCCAGATCCGTATGGCTCAGAACTCGTCATCGCCACTGCCGGCGTGCGAAGCCAGTTCGGTAGCAAGCTCGCTGACGTCTACGCACCACAAGTGATCGCTAGCTTCGGCGCCGGAGCCGATAAGATCGATGTCAGGCTCATCGCGCCGCGCGGCCCAGCAGCCTTCGATGCAGCACTTCGGGCAGACCTGCAAGCCAGCAAGTCATCCGGAGCCCAGCTGCTGCGCAACACTAAGATCCAGACCTCCGCCACCGCACGGGTGCAACTCGCAGCCGGACAGGTGGATTCGCGGCTACTGACGACAATCGCGTTCATGGCGGGTCAGCAGCCGCTTGACATCGTGGACTTCGGCAGCATCGCGCCGGGAGCAAGCCCGTCGGTTCCGCTGCGTTTCGCCGACCTGGCTGACTTTGATCAGGCCGCCCACCTGCCCGGCCCCGCGTACCAACACGCGCTCGTCACCCTGGCCCGCGAGGCAGAACCGCCGTACCTTCCGCTTTATGTCGGCCTAGTCCGCCTCGCAACCGGTCAGACCGTAGTGCGAATCGAATTCGCCGCGCCGAGCCCAGCGGGCCTGTCGTCGTGAGCTAAGGTCGCGCCGCCTGAGCGATACGCAGAAATCTCGCAACCACCGAGCCGCTATCGCGATCTCAGGGCTTGGAGAGGCGACACCGACATGAACCTGCGACCGCCGCACGCTACCCGCCGCGAGTTTCTTCTCGGCGCCGGCGCAGCGGGCATAGCTGCCGCAGGCGCCTTCGTGGCCGCCCGCAACCTGGCGGGGACGAGGGAGCCGGTGCCGGCACCGTCACCGCGACCCAGCAAGCACACGGTCGTGGCGCCACGGGTCCGGATGACCTCGGTTGAGCGCAAGCCGACCAGCGCGGACTGGACGGCGCTGGCCGCGAGGCTGTCGACAGGCAAGCTCCTGCGCCCTGGCGACCGCGGCTACAGGCAGGCGAAGCAACTGTTCGAGCCGCAGTTCGACGTGCTGCAGCCGGCTGGTATCGCCTACTGCGGCGAGCCGGCCGATGTCGCAGCCTGCCTCGACTTCGTCCGGAGATTCAAGCTGTCGGTTCGAGTTCGCTCGGGCGGGCACAGCTACGCCGGCTGGTCGAGCGTCACCGGCGGCCTGGTCCTGGACGTGTCCCCGATGGACTCCGTCAGCGTCAGCGACCACAGCGCCCGGGTTGGCGCGGGCGTCGACCTGATCCGCTTCTACGAAAGCCTTGCAGCGCAGGGACGCGCGGTGCCTGGCGGATCATGCCCGACCGTCGGTATCAGTGGGCTAACGCTAGGCGGCGGGATCGGCGTGCTGTCCAGACTCTACGGATTGACCTGCGACAACATGTCAGCCGTCCAGGTTGTGACGGCCGACGGCAGCGTGCTGGATTGCGACCAGACGCTCAACAGCGACCTCTACTGGGCCTGCCGTGGCGGAGGCGGAGGCAACTTCGGCGTCGCAACCGCTTTCACCTTCCGCACCCGCCAGCTGGCTGAGCTCGACGTGTTCTACCTCAGCTGGCCTTGGTCACAGGCAGCCCGGGTTGTCGCAGCCTGGCAGTCATGGGCACCGCACGCGCCTGACGCGCTGTGGTCGACCTTGCACTTGACCGGGCTTATCGGCGGTCAGCCGCAAGTCACCGTCGGCGGCACCTTTGTCGGCTCCGGCCTCCCCGCGCACCTTGCCGACTTCTTCCACCTGGTCGGAACGACGCCGTCGCTAACCTCCGTACGCACGGAGTCCTTCCTCGACGCGATGCTGTACGAAGCGGGATGCCCGGATGTTCGAGCCTGCCACACCGGCACAGGCGGGCAACTCTCGCGAGTTCCGGCGTTTGCCAAGTCCGACTTCTTCACCAGGCCGCTGAGCGACGACGGCATCACAGCGCTGCTGTCCGGTATCGAGCGGCTGACGGCGATCCGCGGAGCAGCCGGCGGCAGCGGCTCGATCGCGTTCGACGCGCTCGGCGGCGCGGTCAACCGGGTGAGCCCTGCGGCGACCGCATTCGTACACCGGGATGCACTATTCCTGGCGCAGTACTACACCTCATGGACCTGGCCGGGAACGGGCACTGGCGTGGCTAATCAGCACCGCTGGCTGCGGTCCTACTACAACTCACTGCACCCCTACGCCAGCGGTCAGGCCTATCAGAACTACATCGATCCCGAGCTGACGGACTGGCAGCGTGCCTACTACGGCACCAACTACCCGCAGCTGACACAGGTGAAGGCGAAATATGACCCGGCGAACCTGTTCAGGTTCCCGCAGTCGATCGGATCGAGCTAGACCCGCTACTCGATGCGCGTGGCGATCGGCGTCGGCAGCTCGACTGTCCGCCCGACTGTGCAGAGCCGGTCGTGCGACTGCCGGACGGCGTCGGACAGGATGGCTCGCGCCTTATCCCCGTCGGCTCCGGCCGGGAACGAGATGCGATACGTAATCTCGATGTTCGTCAGGTGATTACCGCCCTCGTCGCGCATCTTGTCCGCGTCGACCTCGATCTGAAACGTCTCGGGCTCTGCCCGGCGCGAGGTCAGAATGTCGATGTCGATCGCCGTGCAGCCGCCGAGCGCCACCAGCAGCAACTCAGTCGGCGTGAACTCCTCGCTATCTCCGGTGCCGAAAACGATCTTGCCGCCGCGCGAGTTCACAGCCGCGAACTCGCCGCGCGCGACGCGCTCGACAGTGAGGCTCCGATGCACAGATTCATTCGCCATACCCACACGATGCCAGACGTCGTCGCTTCTCCATAATGTCCAGGTTCCGGGACAGATGCTCACATTATGTGTGCACTCATGTACGGGCGGTAACCTGAGTTCTGAGACGGGATGTAGCTGCAAGCGGATGAAGTGCAACAGCACCGGCAAGGAGCTGATGTCCGATGTCGTCCGATTTCCTGGTAAGCGAAAAGCCCCGGTCTGCGCAGGCAGGCGCGCCTGACCCGGCCGGCTCGGCTAGCAGATCCCGGCTAAGCCAACCACCGCCCAGGAGGCGGAGCTGGCGGTCGTTCGTCACCGCGGCAGTGGTGGCAGCCGCGCTGGCCGGCGGGACCGGCGCAACCGCCCTCGGCTCCGGCACACCGGCGAATGCGGCCGTGGCGAGTGCCTCCCAGTCAGGTCCGGGTCACATGACCGGAATGCACGGCGGGTGGATGCTGCCGCTGCACGGGCAGTTCGTGGTAGCGAAGGCTGGCGGCGGCTACCAGACCCTGGACTTCCAGAGCGGAAGCGTCTCCAAGGTCAGCACGTCATCCATCACCGTGAAGAGCACCGACGGCTTCACTCAGGATTACGCGATCACCGGCTCCACGGTCGTGTCCGCGCAGCGCGACGGAATCAGCTCGGTGAAGGCCGGCGATCAAGCGATAGTGGTGGCCACAGTCAGCGGCGGCACACGCACGGCCGTCAAGGTCGTCGACAGGACCCAGCTCATGCAGAGCCACAAGCAGCTCGGCTTCGGCGCGGGAGATCAAGGCTAGCTGATCTGCCCCGCGGCCAGCCGGGGCGCTTGCCTCACCTGAAGCCAGGCCGCCTCGCTGCCCGGATGGCCGGACAGGAAGACCACCGGAGTCAGGCCTCCGCGCGTCCCCGCAAGGCGGCCGTCGAGCTCGACAACCTGCGGAGCCAGTTGCCCGCACGTCCCGTCCTATCCGCCGGTGACACCCGTTGTCACCGGCGATTGCACGCGCCACGGCGCGCGCATGGACTGCCGACACCAAGGAATAGCCCCGGCCGGCGTTGTGCTGTCATGAACGCTAGCTGGTTGCCAGAGCGAGGCCGGAACGCGCCCGATCAGCGCGTTGCGTGCCCCGATCAGGGGCAGGCAGCCCCGGCCTAAGGGCCGACAGAGCCTTCCTGTGGCAGCCCGAGTCAACGTGGCCCTGGAGGCACCATGACTCAGCTTGCGCGTCCAGACCCCGCGCGCAGCCGATCAGTACGGCATCGAGCACGCCCGGATCCGGCAATGGCAGCCGCTCAACCATCGCCAGCCGATCCCTCCGCACTTCCGCGGGCAGGCCCGCCGGTCCCTGGCTGGGCGGTGGGCACAGCCTTGCTGGCGCCGGTTGTCCTGGTCGGGGGCTGGCTGATCGCCGACGCGCTGCAGCCGGCCGCTTATAGCCCGATGCGGCAGACGATGAGCGTGCTGGCCGGTCAGGCTGGAACTGACCGGTGGGTCATGACCGCGGCCCTGCTGCTGGTGGGCAGCTGTCAGATCGCAACCGGCGCTGGCCTGACTGGCGTCGGCATGCCTGCGCGCATCCTGTTGATACTGACTGGCGTTTCTACTGTCGGCATCGCCGCCACGCCGGAACCGGCCACGGGCCCGACGTTGCGCCACCTTGTCTTCGCGGCGAGCTGCGTCGTCACGACAGCAATCTGGCCCGTACTGGTCGCCAGGCGCGCGCCGACGCAGTCGTGGATCCTGAGTGTCTGCGGCTGCGCGGCCGTGACCGTCATCTTCGCCGGGCTGTCGTGCTGGCTGCTGGTCGCAGCGCGAGACGGCGGCGGCGACCTCGGCATGGTCGAGCGGCTGACGTCGGCGGTTCAGGGCATGTTCCCGCTTGTCGTCGCGCTCGCGTTGCGGCAGACCGCACCGGAGGCACGCAGCCGGCCAGGGGCGGTAGCCGATCGGGAACGGCGGACTCACGGAGTCCGTAGCCGGCTTTATGTGTCAACCGGCCAGCCGGGCGGACCGGATAGCCAGCCAGGTCGCCGTCAGGGTTAGTCGTTCCTCGTTGACACCGGCTCCAACCGGTTCTGGCGAGCCCAGGTAGAGATCAGACGCCAGGCGCCACCTACCTCCTGAATGCAAGGCAGTTGCTCGTACCGGTGAGCGAGCAGCCTGTGATCGACGGTCCCGGCCGCCGCAGAACGCGAGCGGCCGAGGCCGTCAGCTGCGCGACCCGGATCGGGTCGCACGGGCATTTCCCGCTCTTGAGCTTTCAATATGCAGGCGGATTGCCGCTTCGCTGGGCCGGAGGGATTTGAACCCCCATCTACAACGGTTTTGGAGACCGGCTCTCTGCCAATTGAGCTACGTCCCATCGCTGATCTTTTCCCGCAATAAGAAACCGCCCGCCAGGGACCTGTCCTGGGGGCGGTGTCGGCTTGCGGCCTGCGTGTCGGCTACATGTCCGGCACCGCTTTACCTGTCGCTTCCAGCATCAACTGGCACGGGGCGAAGTGCCTCCCGCGCTTGATGCTTAGCGACCAGGTATTCAACAGGGCTCCTTGGCAGTGATTACGTGCTTTAGACGTTAGGACAGTGCCTGCCGGTTGCACAACAGATTTTTGGGGCAGCGGCAGAGTTCTGTGTCGCGCCTTATCGAAATGCATTGAGTGCGGATTTGCTTCCCGCGGCTAGCGAGCGGCGGCTGGGCCAACCGCGAGCGACCTGACGAAGTCAGCGATTTGCCGCAGCGTGCTGCATTCGCGCACCTGCGAGCACAACGGCGCGTAGCTCGACATCACCGAGTCACCCTGGTTCCAGTAGCGGCGCGGCTCGGGATTGAGCCAGTACAGCTTGCCCACGCGCTCGCTGACCTCGGCGAGCGCGCTGACCGCCGGGTTCAGGTAGTTCGTCCGCGCATCACCGACGACCAGGACGACCGTGCGCCGGGAGAACTGCCGGGAGTAGTCCCGCGCGAAGTCTTTCAGCACGTGACCGTAGTCCGAGCTGCCGTTCCACCGGACCGCACCGCGCGCCGCCTCGGCCTGGCTGAGCTGGCGGCCCGCCGATCGCGCTTCGCTCACCAACTCGGTGATCTCCGACAAGCCGTCGATGAACGAGAACGCGCGCAGCCTGCTCAGCCGGCTATCCAGCGCGATCAGCAAGTTGAGCGTGAACCTCGAGAATGTCGCCACCGAGCCGGACACGTCGCAGAGCACGACGATCTCTGGCTTCGGCGGCGGTGGAGGTTCGGTACCGATCCGGAACGGCACGCCACCGGTGCCCATCGCGAGGTGCAGCGTGCGCCGTATCGACAGCCGTCGCCTGCGGAACTCCTGCAGCGCGAGCAGTTTGCTCAGCTGGTGCGCCAGCGGGCCGATTGACGCGACCATGGCTTCCTGCTCGGCGGCCGAGGCAGTGGCGATATCCACATCCTCAGCCAGGCGAACGCGCATGGTCTTGGTGACCGCGCGCACACCCCGGTCGGCGACGAGCGCCCGGCGGATGGCGGCCTGCAGCTCGGCGCGGAATCTGTCAACGGCCCGGTCGGCCTCGGCTCGCCGCAGCCGGTCGGCAAGGGCGGCCGAACCGCGAACGTTCCAGCCTCCTTCGCCGCCAGCACCACCGCCGCCC
This sequence comes from Streptosporangiaceae bacterium, assembly GCA_035507615.1. Classification (GTDB taxonomy): domain Bacteria; phylum Actinomycetota; class Actinomycetes; order Streptosporangiales; family Streptosporangiaceae; genus JAJYUU01. The sequence goes on along the minus strand of DATJNX010000004.1, from coordinate 57,271 downwards.
GCCCCTTGGCCACCGGCGCCCTCGCCCGCCATCGCGGCCAGCAGGTCAGCCCGGATGCCGTCGAGGTTCGCCGCCTCACTCGCCGCGATCATGGCGAAGACACCGGCCACCGGGGCGCCTGGCTCGAGCGCGGCATAACGCCGGACATACTCCTCGGCGAGTTGCCTGAGGAGCTCGGAGTCGCCCGAACTGATGGCCGCGCGAAGCGCGGCGGCGAGATCCTCGGCTGTCAGGCTGGCGAGAGGCCCGGGGTCAGACGGCCCCGTTCCCCCGAAGTAAAGGTTGAACAGGACGTCAAACGCATCGAGATGCTCGGCTCGCTTGACCAGGGCGCATTGCAGGCTCGACCGCACGACGTCCAGGTCAGCCAGTGGAATGCTGGCCAGGGCCCGCGCCGCATCCAGATGCTCGCCCACCGAGACGCCGACGCCGACGGTCCGCAGCTCATCGACGAGTCTGGCAAGGGCGGCGTCCTGGCTGGGCATCGGTCAGGCCAGGGACAGCTCGGTCAGCGCGACGGAGATGTCGCGCTCGTACTTGAGCAGGACAGACAGCGTCTGCCGGGTCATGTCGTCGGTCAGCTCGGCCGCGCCCAGCGCGAGCAGGGTGCGGGCCCAGTCGACGGTCTCGGAGATGGACGGCGGCTTCTTCAGGTCGGCCGACCGCAGCACCGCGACGAGCGCAGCGATCTCCTGCGCCAGGTGAAGGCTTAGTTCGGGAACGTGGAGTGCCACGATCTCGGCCTCGCGCTCCACACTCGGGTAGCCCAGGTGCAAGTACAGGCAGCGGCGCTTGAGCGCCTCCGACAGGTCGCGGGTGTTATTCGAGGTCAGGAACACCTGCGGCACGTGACGCGCGGTCACTGTGCCGAGTTCGGGGATTGAGACCTGGTACTCCGACAGGACTTCGAGCAGCAGCGCCTCGGCCTCCATGTCGAGCCGGTCGACCTCGTCGATCAGCAGCACGACCGGCTGATCGGACCGGATCGCGGCCAGCAGCGGCCGGCTCAGGAGGAAGTCCTCGCCGAAGATTCCGGCAACGCCCAGGTCGGTGCTTCCGCTGCCCTGGTGCAGTTGCAGCTGGAGCAGCTGGCGCCGGTAGTCCCATTCGTAGATGGCCTTGGATTCGTCAAGGCCTTCGTAACACTGCAGGCGGATCAGCGGCTTGCCGGTCATCGCGGCCACGCTCTTGGCCAGCTGCGTCTTGCCGGTCCCGGCCGGGCCTTCGATAAGGACCGGCTTGCTGAGTGCCGCCGCCAGGTGGACGACCGTGCCCGTGGCCGCGTCCGCCAGGTAGCCAGCGAGGCGGAGCCGTTCTTGCAGGTCGTCGATGGGAGCCACAACGTTCGCCATATGGCTAATCATCGCCAAAAGGTGATCATCCCGGAAGAGCGGGGTTACCGAACGGTAGCCCTGGTCTCCTGCGGGTCCGGCTCCGGGACGTCCCGGTGAGCCTCGGTCACGCTGGACCGCTGATAGTCATCGCCGTAGTCACTAGACCCCGCGGACGAGCGGGACCGGCCTGGCGCCGGAGCTACCGGCGAGTCTCCGGATGTCCTTTAGGTCAGAGGTCCAGATGATCGCCCTGACGGCTGCCGCCATCACAACTACCGTCGCGTCGACGACATCAGAGCTTCCGGCTTTCCCGCACAAGATCCCTGCGGCTTTGCTGGCGTCTAACCCGACTGGGTCGACCTGGCAGCCCGCCAATACCTTTCCTAGCTGAACCTGGCGGCGGGCGTCACGCCAGACCTGTCCGACGACGACGGCCGGCACATGGATCTCCCGGCCCTCGGTTAGTGCGAGTTTGTGGCGGGCCCACATGCCCCGGTCGCTGTTGTCTAAAGCAATCAGGGCACCGGCGTCGTATAGGTAAGGCGGAATCATGCAGCGCCCTGACTCCTGCGGAAGAACTCATCGTCCGCTGCAGCCATGTCGGCGCGGGCGGCGGCAAGCTCCTCAGGCGTGAAGGCGCCGTGCTCCGCCTCCCACTCAGCCACGGCGGCCTGGCCGATCCGCAGTCGCATCTCCCGCTCCGCCGCGCTCGCGATCAACCGCGACAGCGGAATGCCGGCGTCGCGCGCCGCGACGCCTAGGGCACGGGCGAGTTCCTCGTCCAGAGTGATGGTCACCTTCCGGCTTGCCATACAAACACCATATCGCGGTATGGCGCTGCGGCCGTAGCGGGACCGCCTAGGCTCCCTGGCCGGCCTCGGCTGCCTCAGCTGCCTCGGCTGCCTCGGCTGCCTCAGCGCGAGCCACGGTTGCTGTCGTGCGCGGGCGAATCCGGCGGCTTGCCGCGGTGACGAAAGCCGCGGCCGGTGCCAGGGCGGCTGCCCCGGCCAGCAGGGCAACGCGGATCGAGGTCAGCGTGCCGATGGCGCCGATGACCGGGCCGCCGGCGATCTGGCCGGCACTGTCGAACATGTCCTTGGCTGAGAGGGCGGTCGCCCGGACAGACGGTTCGATCCGGGTCACTATCCAGCCCGACAAGAGCGGGTCGAGCACTGGCCTGAGCACCGTCACTCCGACGTACGCTGCCAGCGCCAGGACGAATGCGTGCGCGGTCGCCATCGCGACGACCGCGCCGCCGATCGCGATCGTGAGCACCAGCAGCGCGCCGGCTACCGAGTCGGGGCCGAGCCGTTCGGTGCGCCGCCTGGCCACTTCGGTCGAGCCGAGCCCCAGCACCGCGGCAAGGCAGGCGAACAGGCTGAACCACATTGCCGGATGCAGTCCGCCCAGCTGCGGAAACCTGATGTCCCGCAGCAGGAAGGCGCCCCACAGCCGGTCGAAGCTCTCGCTCCACATGCCAATGAACAGCGTCATGCCGAACAGCATCACCAGACCCGGCACCGCGATGACAGCGCGGTGCGTGGCGCGGGTTTGCTCGGCGAGCAAGGCGCGCGCCGACCCGGTCAGCAGGGCGACGCGCAGCCAGACGCTGACACGTTTCATGGGTTCGTCGACCACATTTGCTGACATACCGGGCGCCGCAGCAGCACGAACCCATGAAACATCGCGCCGGATCCATGAAAGGTCGCCGCTGCCCGATCCAACGTCGCCGCTGCCCGATCTAACGTCGCCGCTGCCCCGTGAAACGTTGCCTGGTCGCGGGGCCGGGCGGAAGTTGTTCTCCGGCATGACGACTGCGGTACCAGCGGCGAGCAGGCAGATGAGGATGCCGCCGGTCAGCAGCGGCAGGTTCAGGCCACCGAGGGCGATCACGCCAGACAGCAGGCTGCCAGCCACGGTCGCGATCAAGCCGTACTGCGTTGCGCGCAGGTACACGCCGGTCATGCGGTCATCGCCGAGTTCGCCGGCGAGCTCGTCCGCGACCCAGGCCTCCTGGGCGCCGTTGTTCAGGGCCGCGCCGAGCCCGAGCACGACCTGCGCGGCGATCAGGTTGGCGAAAGCCGGCGACATGGCCTCCATGATCAGCGCGAGGCCAACGATGAACAGGCCTGCCAGCGTGCACAGCCGCCGGCTGACCAAGTCGGCGAGCACACCGGTAGGCAACTGCAGCAGGAAGTAGCTGAGCTCGAGCGCCGTGCCGAGGAGCAGCAGTTCCAGCGGGTTGAGTCGCCCCGAGATGACCCAGTACACGGTGATAGTCGCGTAGCAGATGCCGAGCAGGAAGCTCATGCCGCACTCAAGGATCAGGTACAGCGGGTAAGGGCGGATCGGATACCTGCCGAGTAGTGGCATCCGCCCTCCGTATGTCATCGTCCGCGCCCGCCCGCGGCCGCAGCCAGCACGTCGCGGCGACGCTAAGCGGCCGGGACCGGGCGGGTCAATGCCTTTTCCGGCGCCCAGGGCCCCTGGGCGCCGGGCGCGGGAATGGCCGGCCACCGAGTTTTGTTAGACTGGCGAACTATAAGAGTGCCGTACCAAGGGAGTTGCGGGTGACGGAACCTGCGGACCTGGGTCTGCGGCAGCCAGCAGCGGCAACGGCTGCAGCCGCGGCCGCAGCCGCAGCCGACGAGGCAGCAGTCTGGGGACTGCTCAGCGTGCTGCGGATGTCGCGTGTCATGGAGCGGGTGGACTCTGGAGTGAGTCCCCAGCAGTACCGGATTCTGAAGCTCATCGGAGCTGGCGGGGAACGATCGGCCAAGCTCGCCGAGAAGCTAGCTGTTGCCAAGCCGACGCTGACGTCGACGGCGGACAGCCTGGTCGCGGCCGGCCTGGCCACTCGGCAAGCCGAGCCCGGAGACCGGCGAGTCGTCAGGCTCTTCCTCACTGACGCCGGGCGGGCCGCCGTCGAGCGGGCCGACAAGGCATATGCGGCCTGGTTCGGCTCGTTGCTCGACCAGACCGGGCGGCGCGCCGAGATCCTCGCCGACCTCCTGCTGCTCGATGATGCGCTGACCGAGCGACGCCGGGCCAGGCTGGCCGCTGACGCCTGCGCCGAGAACGCCCAGCGCGCCAGCACCACCAGCGCAGGCCAGCGGTGAGGCGGGGCAACCGGTCAGCCAGCGCACTCGGCTCGGGTTACGGCGAAGGCTGGCTGCGCCGGCTGACCGCGTACTGCTGGCGGCACAAGAGGCTGACCATCGTCGCGTTCGGCGCCTCAGCAGTGTCGACGGCGGTGACGGCGGTGATCCCGCTCATCCAGGCTTACATCGTCGACGGCCCGATCCTCGAGCGGAAGGGCGCGATCTGGCCGGGCGCCCTGGCGCTCATCGCGGGCGCCATCATCAGCTTCGGCGCCGTCTACGTACGCCGCTACCGGGGCGGGCAGCTCTCCCTCGACGTGCAGCACGACCTGCGCACCGAGCTATTCGGCTCACTAACCAGGCTGGACGGCGCACGGCAGGACCAGCTGCACACTGGCCAGATCGTCAGCAGGTCGATCTCTGACCTGAACATGATCCAGAGCCTGCTCCAGATGCTGCCGATGCTGCTCGGCAACGGCCTGCTGTTCTTCGTGTCGCTGGCCCTGATGCTCTGGCTTTCACCGCTCCTCGCGGTGATCTCGCTCGCGGTCGGGCCCGTGCTGCTCGTCCTGTCCCTCGCCTCAAGGCGGCGGTTGTTCCCGGCGACCTGGGACGCCCAGCAGAAGGCCGGCGAGGTAGCCGGCGTTGTCGAAGGTGCCGTCACCGGCGTCCGCGTGGTCAAGGGCTTCGGCCAGGAGAACCAGGAGATCGACAGGGTCGAGGGCGTCAGCAGGGTCCTGTTCGCCGCGAGGGTTCGCGCCGTGCGGCTAATGGCCAGGTTCTCCCCCGCGCTCGGCGCGATCCCGGCTCTCGGCCAGGTCGGCGTGCTCGCCCTCGGCGGCTGGATGGCCGTCAAGGGCGAGATCCCGCTGGGAATCTTCCTGGCGTTCTCGGCCTACCTGGCGCAGCTGGTCAACCCGGTCCGGGCGCTGACCAACCTGATCACGATCGGCCAGGAGGCTCGCGCCAGCGTGATCAGGGTGTTCGAGGTGATCGACTCTCAGCCGGTGCTGACCGAGAAGCCGGACGCTCTGGTGCTGCCCCCCGGCCCCAAGGACGTCGAGCTTGATGACGTGCAGTTCGGTTACCTGCCATCCGAGCCGGTGCTGCGCGGCCTGTCGCTGCGGGTGCGGCCGGGCGAGACGCTGGCAGTCGTGGGCACGTCGGGCTCCGGCAAGTCGACTATCTCGCTCCTGCTCCCCCGGTTCTACGACGTCCGCTCCGGTGCGATCAGGGTTGGTGGCTACGACGTCAGGGACCTCACCCTGGACTCGCTCCGCGCCTCCATCGGCCTGGTGATGGAAGAGAGCTTCCTGTTCTCCGACACCGTCGCCAGCAACATCGCCTACGGACGGCCGGATGCCACCCACGAGCAGATCGTCGCCGCCGCTCGGGCTGCCGAGGCCGAGGAGTTCATCATCGGCCTGCCCGACGGCTACGACACGGTGGTCGGCGAGCAAGGCCTGACCCTCTCCGGCGGGCAGCGTCAGCGGGTCGCGCTGGCCCGGGCGCTGATCACCGATCCGGCGATCCTCGTCCTCGATGACGCGACCTCTGCCATCGACGCGCGGGTAGAAGCTCAGATCCACGCGACCCTGCGCAAGGTCATGGCAGGCCGGACGACGCTGCTCATCGCACACCGGCGGTCCACCCTCGAGCTCGCTGACCAGATCGCGGTACTCGACGAAGGGCGCCTGATTGACCAGGGCACACACGAGGAACTTACGCAGCGCTGTCCCGAATACCGCTTGCTGCTCGCGGGTCCCGGCGACGACGCAGAGGGCACCGACGCAGGTGAAATTTCTTTCTACAGAAACGAGGCAGACCAACACGCAGCCGCCTGCCGCGTCGCGCCGGCTACGGGCGGGATCACCCCGAGCCTGTGGCCGGCCGCGCGCCCGGCTGATGATCCCGCGACATCTGCGGGCGGCGCTTCCGGAGCCGCAAGCAAGCAGCTCGCCAGTGTGGCAGCGGCCGGAATCGGGCGTGGCCACGTGAGCGGAGGCATGGGCGGCGGCCGGGGCGGGGGCGCATCCCAGCGCGGCGCAGCCCTGTCCGGCGGGGCAACCGGCGGCGGCTGGCTGGCGGGCGTGCCCGCCTCTGAAGAACTGCTGGCGAAGGTAGCGGCACTACCGCCCGCGAACGACACCCCTGACGTCGACCAGTCGTTCGCCCGGGCGGCCGATCCGCACTTCACGCTGCGCAGGCTGCTGAAGCCGTTCGCGATCGCGATGATCATTGGCCTGGTCCTGGACGGGCTGGATGCGGTGGCCAGCACCGCGCAGCCGCTGCTGGTCAAGAAGGGCATCGACACCGGCGTCGAGTTCCACCATTTCAAGATCATCGCGCTGCTGTCCGTGGTCGGCCTCGCCATCGTGCTCGCCGACTGGGGCATCAACTGGGCGCAGACCATCGTCGTTGGTCGCAACGGCGAGCGGCTGCTCTACACGCTGCGGGTTAAGATTTTCTCCCAGCTGCAGCGACTCGGGCTCGACTTCTACGAGCGCGAGCTCACCGGCCGCATCATGACCAGAATGACGACCGACGTAGACGCGCTGTCGTCGTTCTTCCAGACCGGCCTGATCACGATGGTTAACTCGGTGCTCACCTTCGCCGCTGTGCTGATCCTGATGCTGGTCATCAACGTGCGCCTGGGTCTTACCCTCGCGCTCTTCCTGCCAGTGCTGATCGCGGCCACGGTGACGTTCCGGATGAAGTCTTCCAAGGCATACAGCGAGGCCAGAGAGAAGGTCAGCGTCGTCAACGCCGACCTGCAGGAGAACGTGGCGGGCCTGCGGGTCGCCCAGGCTTACCGGCGCGAGCAGGTCAACTCCGACAGGTTCGCGGGCCTGTCCGGCGCGTACCGCAAGTCCCGGCTCCGGGCGCAGCGTATGATCGCGGTCTACTTCCCGTTCGTCCAGGCGCTGTCTACCCTCGGCGGCGCGGTGGTGCTGCTGGTGGGCGCCGGGGAGATCCACAGCGGACTGCTCACTGCCGGCGCCCTGATCGCCTACTTGCTGTATGTTGACCAGCTGTTCGCACCGATCCAGCAGATGTCGCAGGTTTTCGATGGCTACCAGCAGGCCAACGTCGGCCTGAAGCGGATCAAGACTCTGCTGCAAACGGCGACCAGCACCCCGCCCGCCGAGCATCCGGTCCGGCCTGGCCGGCTGCGTGGTGAGATCGAGCTGCGCGACGTGCACTTCGGTTACGCCGGCCAGCGGACGGAGGCTATCCGCGGCGTCGACCTGACGATCGCTTCCGGCGAGACCGTCGCCCTGGTCGGGCAGACCGGTGCGGGCAAGTCCACGCTCGTGAAGCTAGTGGCCAGGTTCTACGACGTGACCTCGGGTAGCGTGCTCGTCGATGGCACCGATGTGCGCGAGTACGACCTCTCGAAGTACCGGCAGCAGCTCGGCGTGGTACCGCAGGAGCCCTACCTGTTCGCAGGGACGGTCCGGGACGCTATCGCCTACGGCCGGCCCAGCGCGACCGACGCCGAGGTGGAAGCCGCCGCTCGCGGCGTCGGTGCGATCGAGATGATCTCCCGGCTACCGGGCGGGTTCAACCACGAGGTCGCCGAGCGCGGCCGCAATCTGGCCGCTGGCCAGCGACAGCTGATTGCCCTGGCGCGCGCATATCTGGTCAATCCCGCGATCCTGCTGCTGGACGAGGCGACCGCCGCGCTGGACCTGGCCGCCGAGGCCGAGGTGAACAGGGCAACCGAGGAGCTGGCCGCGCGGCGTACCACGATCGTGGTCGCGCATCGGCTAACGACCGCGTCGAAGGCCGACCGGATCGTGGTCATGGCCGACGGCCAGGTAGCCGAGACAGGTACGCACGACGAACTGCTGGCGCGGGACGGCGCGTACGCCGCCATGTGGGCCGCGTTCACCGGAGCGACAGAACTGGTCGCCTGAGGCCGGGACTACGAACTGACGCGCGAGGCGCCACGAATTCGGTGAACCTCGCCCGGCCTCGGCACTGATTCAGTTGCCCGGGCCCGACCCGGTGCCTGCGCACAGCTGCTCCTTGAGCCGTTTCCTGGCCCTGTGCAGCCGGGACATGACGGTGCCGATCGGCACGCCCAGTAGCTCGGCCGCGTCACGATATGAGTAGCCCTCGATATCGACCAGATAGATAGCGGCCCTGAACCCGGCCGGCAGGTCAGCCATCGCCTGATGGATCTCGGATTGGCTGAACTCCCACAGCCCCTCGTCCGCTGCGGACGGCGCCTGTGCCGCGACGTCCAGCATCAGCCGGGTAGCGGCCAGGTAGGCGATGTCTGCATCCGCGCCGGACGCCTGAGGCGGCTCCGGGCGGCGCTTCCGGTAAGTGTTGACGAAGGTGTTCGCCATGATGCGGAACAGCCAGGCGCGACCGTTTGCGCCCGGAGTGAATCCAGCCAGGCCCGCGTAAGCGCGGGTCATCGTGTCCTGGACCAGGTCCTCGGCGTCACTGGAGTTACCCGTCATCCGGAGCGCGGTCGGGTAGAGCAGGCGCCGGCACGGTCCGAGCTCGCGCTCGAAGAGGAGATGGTCAAATGGCCGGTCTTCGTCAGCTAGGTAGGCCGCAGTACACATGAGTGCTATCGCCTCCTCGGCTGGCAGCACCTGAGGACTCGCTGTATCCCGCCAGCGCAGCACGGCGCCGTCAGGGAAAGTGCTGGTCGTCCCGCGCAGCGACATCGGCTGCGCTTGCCACCAGCGAGCGGCCGGAGGAACCGCCACCGGAAATCGGTGAACGCCACTCAGTCAAGTCGCTACTCTCCGTGCTGTCTAACCGCGCATAACCATGCAAAGTACCGGCGCCGACGGAATCCGCACCAGCATCCGTTCGGTTCCCGCACGCATGGTTCGCATAGCGCACACCGCTCGCGCCCGCATCTGGTGCGCCTAGCGCACAGCGGCTGCAGCCCCCTAAGCCGCCTTGATAGCGCGCCGCCAGGCGCCCAGGGCGCCCTGGATCTCCTCCTGGCCGATGCCGACGTGGGTGAGCATCCTGATCCGCCCGCCGATCATGGTCACCAGCAGGCCCTCGGCAGCGAGCAACTCCCGCCATTGCGACGCCGGCCGGCCCGTCCCGGATACATCGACGAACAGGATGTTGGTCTCAACCGCGTCGGCGTCGATGCTTTCCGGCAGCAACTCGGCGACACCCTCGGCAAGGACGCGGGCGTTCGCGTGATCGTCCGGCAGGCGCGCCGGCCCTTGCTCCAGGGCGATCAGGCCAGCTGCGGCCATGATGCCGGCCTGCCGCCAGGCGGCACCGAAGAGGATCTTCAGCCGGCGCGCCTCGGCGATGAAGTCGCGGTCGCCTGCCAGTACCGAGCCGATCGGTGCGCCGAGTCCCTTGGACAGGCAGAACATCATCGAACTTACCGCTCCGGCGTAGTCGGCAACCGGCACCCCGGCGACCGCGCAGGCGTTGAAGATCCGGGCGCCGTCGAGGTACAGCGGCACGCCCGCATCCGCGCAGACAGCCGCGATGTCGCGGACGCCGGTGGGGCTCATGACCGAGCCGCCCCCTACCTGGTGGGTGTTCTCGATGCTGACGAGGTCGACCACCGCCACGTCGTACGGATCAGGCTTCAGGGCTTGTGCCACCTGCTCACCCAGCAGCAGTCCCCGGTCCGGCGCGGTCACGTACTCGAAAGCGACACCGGACAGCACCGCCGACGAGTTCACCTCAGTGCGGCCCACATGCGCGGTGGCCTCGCACACCGCGTAATGGCCGGACCGCACGTAGGCGTGCACGGCGATCTGGTTGCACATGGTCCCGGTCGGCAGGTAGAGAGCGGCGTCCTTGCCGGTCAGCTCGGCCGCGCGGTCCTGCAACCGGTTGACCGTCGGATCGTCGCCATACCAGTCGTCACCGACCTCGGCCTCGGCCATCGCGCGCCGCATCTGGTCCGACGGCTTCGTGACAGTGTCTGAGCGAAGGTCAATGCGGGCGTCCATGCACGGCACGATACGGGAGCGCTAGCGCTAGCCCCCGGCCTGGGTAACGGCAACCTCGGCAGTATCGAAGGCATCCAGGCCAGCGCCCGCCACCAGGCCTGGCGCCACGGCCGCATCCGACGCCAGCGCGTCTCGTGCCACCGGTCCGGCTAGCTGGTCAGCCCGCAGCGTCCTGATGTCCCGCGGTATCAGCGCGAGCGCGGACGCCACCAGGATCAGCGCCGCGGCACCGAACTGGGTAGGCGACACTCCCGCCCAAGCCGCGATCGGCCCGGCCAGTACCGCGCCCACCGGCATCGCCATGATCGTGCCGAAGGCGTCGTAGGACGAGACCCTGGCCAGCTTGTCCGGCGGGATGTTCCTGGCCATCGCCACCGTCCACTGCACCATCATGATTTCCAGCGCAGTGCCCAGGGCGAACGACGCCACGCAGATCGCCGGCAAAGGCCACAGCATGGCCAGCGACAGCGGCGAAACCGCGATGCTGGCGCCGATCAGGACAACGAAGAGCATCGGCCGCCGCGGTGTGAACCGGAGCGAGATCAGCCCGCCTGCGATCAGGCCAAGAGACTCCGCGCCGGTGATCGCGCCCCAGGCCGCAGGCCCGCCCAGGTGAGCCCGCGCGACCACCGGCCCGAGCACGCTGAACGCGCCGTACCACGCCATCATCACCACGGCGAACTGAGCCACGCAGACCCACAGCCAGGTGTGCGAGCGGAACTCCGACCAGCCCTCGCGCAGCTCGCGCAGCATGCCGGGCTGGTGCGTCCGCTCGGGCGATGTCACCCGCAGGGCCAGCATGAGCGGCACCGTGCCGAGCATGCCGATGCCGCAAATGGCCAGCGCCCATCCTGGCCCGATCGCCGCGACGACGAACCCCGCCAGGACGGCGCCGCCCATCTGGCCGCCGTTCATCGCGAGCCTGCTGACTGCGCTCGCCTCTTGCAACAGCCCGCCCGGCACCAGCCGTGGCAGGAGCGCAGACGAGGCCGGGTAGAAGAGCGCCATGCCGATACCGGTCAGCGACTCCAGCCCGATCATCTGCCACAGCGCCGGATGACCGGTCAGGACCAGGATGCCGAAGGTGCCCTCACCTGCCGCCATCATGAGGTTGCCGACGACGATCACCTTCTGCGGCGCGATCCGGTCCGCGAAGACGCCGCCGAGCAGCAGGAAAATCAGCGACGGCGCGATCTGCGCGGCTAGGACGTAGGACAGCTTCGCCGTTGAGCCGCCGGTCGCGTCCAGGACGGCGAACGAGACTCCCACCATCGAGAACGCGAACGCGGCGGGGGCGAGCACGCGGTCAGCGAACAGCAGCCGGAAGTCGCGAATGCCCAGCACCGGAAAGCGGCGCGCGACTCCGGCCAGGCGGCGCCGCAGCGCACGCGCAAACATGTTTAAGGTCCGATCTAGAGCAGAAGCAGTAACACAATTTTACCTGGCGGGCCTACCGGCGGAAACTGAATATCTGGCCGGCCAGCCGGGAATCCGCTGGTCAGCGATTGATCGCGGGCCTGGCATCACCGCGCTCGCGGCGGGCCAGCCACTCCCAGAAGCTCCGTCGCCGCGGCCGCGCCCGGAGGTTGCCACCCCAGACCTGGCCGGCGATCTCCACGCGCAGGATCACCGGCGGTTGCGGGCCGCGTGGCGGCCGGACGTTGGCCGATCCGCCGATCACCTCGACCCCGGAGATGTCAACGACGACGCCGGGCCGCGTGATGATAACGAAGTTCCCGCCGCGGACGAGGGCGTCAATCTGCAGCACCGGACCAGTGATCTGGGCCTGTGTGAAGTCGAGACGCACATTGCCGCCGGTGCACCTGACCTCAATCCGCTTCGGGACAATCCACTGGCCCAGCTGGCGGGCGTTTCCGCCCATGTGAACCATTCGCAGCACGTCCGGGGCGGACGGAACCGCAGGGCCCGGCGCGGCTGGCAGGTCAGCCGTGAGCACGGCAAGCTGACTCTGCGTGCGGGCAGTCAAGGCGGCCTCGAGCCGCTCGTCTAGCTCCTCCGCGGTCAGGCGGCCATCGCCCGCGGCGACGCGCAGCATCTCGACAACCCTGTCCCGGTCCTCGTGCGAGGCCCGCAGTTCGGGCGTGCCGTCACCCGGTACTAGCTGTGAAGTCACGGACCCCACTGTAGGCCAGGAGGCGCCAGTTGACCTGGCGTCAGCGGCCCGGCATGATCGCCACTACCGACCCGCCAGCTCGTCGCGGCACCCCTGACTGCGCCTCAGCACCCGCCTAGTGGCACGCTCTGGAATACCGCACTGTCCGGCCGGGTTCGCGACGTGTGGGTGGCACCGGCGAGAGGAGCTGATGGTCAGTTGAGCATCCTGGGCACGAGAGTCTTGCGGACCGAGGACCCCAAATTCCTGACCACCGGCGGTGTCTATACCGAAGACGTGGTCGATGAGCGCCTGGCAGGCGCCTGCCACGTGTTCTTCGTCAGGTCGCCGATCGCGCACGCGAGGATCAACAGCGTCGATGTCAGCGCCGCGCTCGAAGCGCCTGGCGTTGTCGCTGTCTACACCGGGGCCGACCTAGCCGACCTGGCGCCGATCCCGCCCAGTGCGGCCGGCCTAATCAGCACCGAGATGGTGCAGCGCCTGCTGGCGACCGACAAGGTTCGCTTTGTCGGCGATGCGGTGGCGGCGGTCGTCACCGAGCATCCCTATCAGGGCGAGGACGCGATGGAGCTGGTGGCGGTGGATTACGATCCGCTGCCGGCCGTCCTCGGATACGACCCCAGTGACGACAGCTTGCTGTTCGAGGCGGCCGGGACCAACGTCGCGGGCTACTGGGGCGACGCATCCCAGCTGAATCCTGACCTGTTCGACGGCTGCGAAGTCGTGGTCTCAGAGACGATCATCAACCAGCGGGTCGCTCCGGCTCCGATGGAGACCAGAGGGTCCGCTGCAGTCTGGGGCGACGACGGCCGGCTGACTACCTGGATCCCCAATCAGGGTGCGCAGGGCACTAAGGCCGAGATGGCCAAGCTGCTCGGGATCGACGAAAGCCTGGTCCGGGTCATCACGCCAGACGTCGGCGGCGCTTTCGGCGCGAAGTTCGGTGCCGACCCTGAGCACGTGGTCGTTGCCTGGATCGCCCGCCACCTCGGCCGGCCGGCCCGGTGGACTGAGACCAGGTACGAGAACCTGATCGCAATGACGCACGGCCGCGCACAGCAGCACACCGTGACGATCGGCGGCAGCCGGGACGGCGACGTGCAGGCCTACCGCCTGGAGATCGTCCAGGACGCCGGCGCCTACCCGCGGATCGGCGCGGTCTTGCCGATGCTGACGATCCTCATGACGACCGGGCCGTACGACATCCCCAAGGCCGAGTCCGTGGCCAAGGTCGTGGTCACGAACACCACGCCGATCGGCGCTTACCGCGGCGCCGGGCGGCCCGAGGCCACTGCCGCGCTCGAGCGGGCGATCGACCTGTTCGCCGCTGAGATCGGCGCTGACCCAGCCGACGTCCGCCGCAGGAACTTGCTCGCTCCGTTCACCGAGCCGCACCGGACCGCGTTCGGCGCGCTGTACGACACTGGTGATTACGCCGCAGCCCTGGACCGGGCCCTGGCCGCGGCGGGCTACGCGGGGCTGCGCGAAGAGCAGGCGAAGCGACGGGCCAGCGGTGATATCCGCCAGCTGGGCATCGGTGTCGCGAGCTATGTCGAGATCACCGGCATGGGCGACGGGGAGGGCACGCCGCCGCAGGAGAACGCCACCGTCGAGGTGCACCCTGACGGCACCGCCACGATCCTCACCGGCACGTCGCCGCACGGCCAGGGGCACGCGACGGCGTGGGCGATGATCGCCAGCGAGGAGCTCGGCATCCCGGTCGACAAGATCACCCTGAAGTGGGGCGACACCGACCTGATCCCCGAAGGCGGCGGCACCGGCGGCTCGCGCAGCCTGCAGCAGGGTGGCGCGGCCGTTCAGCAGGCTGCCCAGGAGCTGCTGGAGGTCGCGCGCCTGCGCGCAGCGGCCGAACTTGAGGCCAACGCAGTTGACCTGGTATTCGACAAGACCCGCAGCGCGTTCAACGTGGCCGGCGACCCGGAGGCGTCGGTTCCGCTCACTCGGCTCGCGGAGAACGAGCGGCTGCTGATCAGGACGGTGTTCTCCCAGCCCGGCGCGACTTTCCCGTTCGGCACGCATGTCGCCGTCGTCGAAGTCGATACCGAGACCGGGAAGACGACGCTGCAGCGGGTGATCACCGTCGACGATGCCGGCACGATCCTGAACCCGCTGCTGGCCGAAGGCCAGCGGCACGGCGGCATCGGCCAGGGCGCCGCGCAGGCATTCCTTGAGGAAGTCGTCTACGACGACGACGGGAACCCGCTGACGGCGAGCTTCGCCGACTACCCGTTCGTGTCGGCAACCGAGATGCCAAGCTTCGAGCTCGCCGACATGGCTACCCCTACCAGCTATAACCCGCTCGGTGCCAAGGGCATCGGCGAGGCGGGCTCAATCGGCTCGACGCCTGCAGTGCAGAACGCAGTCGTCGACGCTGTCGCCCACCTCGGCGTGCGGCACATCGACATGCCTGTCACCTCACGGCGAGTGTGGCAGGCCCTGCAGGCCGCCGGATCGGAGCACTGAATGACGCACATCGAGATGACCGTCAACGGCGATAAGCGGTCAGACGAGGTCGAGCCGCGGCTGCTGCTCGTGCATTACCTGCGCGAAGTTCTCGGTCTGCGGGCTGCCAACGTCGGCTGCGACACCACCTCGTGCGGCGCCTGCACTGTGCTGCTCGACGGCGAATCCGTGAAGTCGTGCACGGTGCTGGCCGTGCAGGCTTCCGGCCACGAGGTGACGACCACCGAGGGACTGTCAGGCGACGGTGAGCTGCATCCGGTCCAGGCCGCGTTCCGCCAGAACCACGGCCTGCAGTGCGGCTTCTGCACTCCTGGAATGGTGATGGCGGCTGTCGGCCTGCTGGCGGAGAATCCGCACCCGACCGAGGCGGAAGTCCGCGAGGGCCTGGAAGGAAACTTCTGCCGGTGCACCGGCTACCACAACATCATCCGGGCCGTGCTTGCTGCCGCCGACACCGAGCAGGGCCAGGCCAACGCTGAGGTGAGCGCATGATTCCCGCACAGTTCGACTACGTCGCTGCCGAGTCGGCGACGCACGCGCTCGGCTTGCTCGCCCAGCACGGCGACGACGCCAAGCTGCTGGCCGGCGGCCACTCGCTGCTGCCGATGATGAAGCTGCGGCTGGCGCAGCCCGAAGTGCTTATCGACATCGGCGGCCTGACGGAACTGGCTGGCGTGAGCGTGGACGGCGAGGCGCTGGTGATCGGCGCGACTACCCGGCACGCGGACCTGGCGGCCAGTGATCTGGTCCGGGCCGAGGCGCCGTTGCTGGCCTACGCCGCCAGCCAGGTCGGGGATCCGCAGATCCGGCACCGCGGGACGATCGGTGGCTCGCTCTCACATGCCGACCCGGCGGCGGACCTGCCGATGGCGCTGGTGGCCCTGGGCGGATCGGTCGAGCTCCTGGGGCCCGGCGGCAGCCGGACAGTCAGCGCCGACGACTTCTTCCTGGGATTCTTCGAGACGGCGATGCAGCCGGACGAGTTGCTGACGGCTATCCGCATCCCGCGCCGGCCCGGTGTCCCGTGGGGATACCAGAAATTCGTCCGGCGCGCCAACGACTGGGCGATCGTCGGAGTTGCCGCGGTTGACGGCCGGATCGCGCTAGCCAACATGGGACCGAAGCCGCTCCGCGCTACCGCAGCCGAGGAAGCGCTGGCCGCCGGAGCGTCGGCAGCCGAGGCTGCGCAGCACGCCGCCGAGGGCACCTCGCCCGGCGAGGACATCCACGCCGACCGGGAGTACCGCCGCCACCTGGCAAAGGTGCTGACCCGCCGGGCGCTCGAGCACGAAACGGCCTGACCCGAGGGTTCGATGGGGCCGGCATCAAACTGGTGAACCCGTGGCTGTCCTGACCCAGGCTGCTCGCATGACGCGTGACTGGCATATCCGGCAATGGCGGCGAGCTACCCCACTAACCGCGCTGCTAGCGGGTAGCCATTCAGCATGAGCCCAGCAGATAACCAATCCGAAGCCGACGCCCAGCTGATCCCCGAGCGCGTCGCTGAGCTAGCCGGCGAGCTCAGCGAGGCTGAGGACGAATCGCGGCGCAAGCGGCTCGCCAGGCAGATTACGCGCCTGGCGGGCCGGACCCGCGTGGTCACGAAGCGCGTGCAGCCCGCGCGCGAAGCCGCCGCCCGCCGACTGCGGACCGGCCGGAGCGCCACCCGTCGCGGCGCGCAGGCTGGCGGTTCGGCGACGGTCCGGGGCGTGCGCGCGAGCGGCCAGTGGCTGGCCGTGCAGGCGCTGGAGATGGCCCCTAAGGTGCCGGTCCGCAGCCTTGGCAGATTGCGCCAGCAGTATCCGGACTTGCCGCCTGAGCGGCTGGCGGACCGCCTCATCGCCGGCGCTGCCAGGGCATCCGCGGGCGTCGGGGCTGCAGTGGGCGTCGCGGCTGCCGTTCCCTTCATCCCGACAGCCCCGGTAGAGCTCGGCGTGGAGACGCTCGCCCTGGTCGCCATCGAGCTGAAGCTCATCGCCGAATTGCACGAGGTATACGAAATGCCGGCGCCCGGCTCAGGTCCCCAGCGGATGCTGGCCTACACCGGAGCCTGGGCCGAGCGGCGCGGCGTCCGCGTCACCACCAGCGGCCTGGCTCTCGCCGTCGGCTCCCCGCTGCGGCGCAGGCTAGAACGCCGCCTGCTGGCCAAAGCCGGGCAGAGCACACTCGCGCTCGCGCCATTGCTGACCGGCGCCGTCGCCGGCGCCCTGATCGACCACCACGAGACGCACCGGCTCGGCACCCTGGTCCGCGCCGACCTGCGAGCGCGAGGGCAGGTAGCCCGCAATGGTCAGAGCTGAGCCAGCTCGCCGGCCAGGTCGTCGAGGCCGAGTGCGCCAAGCGACAGCGCTGCCATATGCCAGGACTTGAGGTCGAAACTGTCGCCGCGGGCCGCTCGCGCGGCGTCCCGCCCGGCCAGCCAGGCGCGCTCTCCCAGCTTGTAGCTGATCGCCTGGCCGGGCGCACCGAGATAGCGGACGATCTCGCTGGCCGCGAACTCCGGCAGCCGCCCGCTGTGCGAGACGAAGAATTCCAGCGCGAGCTCTGGCGTCCACGGCTGTCCCGCGCCCGGCGCCCAGTCGCCCCGGCCCGGCAGCCCCAGGTGCATGCCGATGTCGACGATCACCCGGATGGCGCGCATGAGCTGACCGTCGAGGTAGCCCAGGCGCCAGCCCGGTCCGTCAAGGAAGCCCAGCTCGTCCATCAGCCGCTCGGCGTACAGCGCCCAGCCCTCCGAGCACGCGCTGACGCCACCAAGGCTGGTCTGGTACACCGACAACTGGCCGGCAAGGTAGCGCCACTGCGCGAGCTGCAGATGGTGACCAGGCACGCCCTCGTGATACCAGGTGCTGATCAGGCTCCACATCGGGAACGTGCTCTTGCCCATCGTCGGCAGCCAGGTACGGCCCGGCCTGGAGAAGTCGTGCGACGGAGCGGTGTAGTAGGGCGCGGCCGCGCTGCCAGGCGGTGCGATCCGCGCCTCGACGACTTTGATCGGGCCGGCCAGCTCGAAGTGCGTCCCGGACAGGCCAGCCATGGCCTGGTCCATGATTTCCTGCAACCGCTCTCGGACGGCGTCGACCCCGTCGACTACTTCGCTGTGGCTATCCAGGTACTCCATTGCCTCCCGAGGCGCCGATCCGGGCAGTATCCGGCCCGCCTCCGCCCGCATGTCGGCCATGATCTGCCGGTACTGGGACCAGCCCCAGTCGTAAGCCTCCGCAAGATCGGGCGCTGTCCCGTTCCAGCGGCGGGCAGCGGTCAGATAGCGCTCCTCTCCCACCCCGTCCGGAGTGCCGGCCGCCGCCGGAAGGTAGTCGCTCAGTAGCCAGTCGCGCAGCCCGGCAACGGCCGCGTCGGCCGCGGCGGTTGCCGCATCAAGCCCGGCCCGGAGCGAGCCAGGCGTGCCGGCCGGCGCTCCGGCTGCGAAGTCGGTGAACCACCCCCGCCCTCCGCCGGTCGCCTGCCAGTCCGCCAGCTGGCCGGCAACGGTCTCGACCTGGCGCGGCGCCGCGTGCAAGCCGCGTGCGGAGCCTTCGGTGAGGGACTCGCGGTAGCCGGCCAGCGCGGCGGGGACCTTCGCCATGCGGCGGCTGATAATCGCCCAGTCGTCGGCGGTTGCCGCCGGCATCAGCAGAAAGCTGCCGCGCACTTGCTGCGGCGGCCCGAAGATGGTGGAGATCGCCCGGAGGTGCTCACCAGCCGCGCCGATCGCGAGCTCAGTCTCCAGCCGCTCGCGCAGCAGGCGAGCGCACCGCCGCTCGTCCGCACCAGTGAAGCCGTTCCGTTCCAGCTCACCCAGCCGGCTGAGCGTCGCGCGCTGCAGCTGCTCGGCGGCGTCATGGCCGGCCGGAGACAGATCAGGCAGCTCGTCCTGCCAGTCTGGCAGCCCCAGGGTCGTCGCGAGCAGCGGGTTCAGCTCTGCTGCCTGGCGCACGAACTCGTCGGCCGCGCTGCGGACAGCCCGGCCCGCTTCGCTCGCGGGTGAGGTGTTCGGCGCCATGCGCTGACGTTAAGGTCAGCGAGTGACTAATCGCAAGATTCTGGTAACGGGCTCCTCGAGGGGCATCGGCAGGGCCGTAGCGCAGGCGTTCGCGACAGCAGGGGACAACGTCGCGATCCACCACCGCGACTCGCCGGACCTGGCCGCTCAGGTGCTGGCCGGGCTGCCCGGCCACGGCCACGTCGTTGTGCAGGCGGACATCACCGACCCGGCTGCCGTGCAGGCTATGGTCGACGAGGCGGCGAGCCGCCTCGGTGGCCTCGACGTGCTGGTGAACAACGCTGCCAGCTACGGCCGGTCCGCGCATCTGGTCACCGACGTCTCGTACGGGCAGTGGCAGCAGGCGTGGCAGGACACCATCGGGCTCAACCTCATCGGCGCCGCGAACGTGACCTGGTGCGCCGTCCAGCACATGATTGCCCGCGGCGGCGGCAGGATCGTCAACGTCTCATCGCGGGGCGCGTTCCGCGGCGAACCGGGCCAGCCGGCTTACGGGGCGAGCAAGGCTGGCCTCAACGCGCTCGGCCAGTCCCTGGCGGTCGCCCTCGCACCGCACAACATCACGGTGTCCGCCGTCGCGCCGGGATTCGTGCAGACCGACATGGCCGCGGCTCATCTGGACGGTCCGAGCGGCGACGCGATCCGGGCGCAGAGCCCCTTCGGCCGGGTCGCGCAGCCCGAGGAGATCGCCGCCGCGGTCGTTTTTCTCGCCTCGCCCGAAGCGGGCTGGGCCAGTGGCGCCATCCTCGATCTCAACGGCGCCTCCTACCTGCGCACCTGACCGGGCCAGCCCGCTCAGGCGGACGCTGCTGCCTCTGCGATGCTGCTGCCATGAAGACGACGACCTTCGACTTGCACACCGGGCGCCAGCCAGCCGTCCTCGACATCACCCGGCAGTGCGACCAGTTCGTTCATGAGTCGTCGGGCCGCGGTGACGGCCTGCTCCACGTGTTCGTGCCGCACGCCACCGCTGGTGTCGCGCTCCTCGAGCTCGGCGCCGGCAGTGACGACGACCTGCTGGCAACGCTCGAGGAACTGCTGCCCGCCGACGACCGGTGGCGGCATGCGCACGGCTCCCGCGGTCATGGTCGTTCGCACGTGCTGCCGGCCCTGGTGCCGCCGTACGCGACGATCCCGGTGATCGGCGGCAAGATGGCGCTGGGCACCTGGCAGGCGGTCGCAATTGTCGATCTGAATACTGACAATTCAGACCGTCAGGTGCGACTATCGTTCCTCGGCTAGAGCCCGTGGTGGCTCGCGACGCAAAGCTCAGCCTCGCTGACTGACGATCTGCTGATATATGCGGTCGGCAGCGAAGCGCCACTGCTGGCCCATAGTCGGGCTGCCGGTGTGGCCAGAGTCCTCGACCATGATGAGCTCCGCTCCGGGCCAGGCGCGGGCAAGTTCCCACGCTGTGTATGCGGGTCCGCCGAGGTCGTTGCGGCCGTGGATGAGGACACCGGGAATGCCTGCTAGCTTGCCTGCCTCGCGGATCAGCATGCCGTCGGGCAGGAAGGCGTCGCGGCTGAAGTAGTGGGAGCAGATCCGAACGAAAGCCAGCTTCGCGTCGTCGGGCCGGTCCCTGTAGGCACCGGGATGGCCGTTGCTTTCCTGCGAGATGACGGCGTCTTCCCAGGCGAGCCACTCGCCTGCTGCCCGCGAGCGGACCTCGCTGTCGGGGTCTTCCATCAGCTGCGCGTATGCCTGCAGCAGGCCCGAGATGGGCGGCTCGCTTTCGGTCGGCAGCCGGTAGGACTCAGCCAGGCCAGGAAAGTCGCGGAACCGGGCCCACGCCTCGGGGAAGAAGCGGCCGACGCCCCGGTACAGCCAGTCAATCTCCAGCTTCCGGGTAGTGGTGACGCTGCTCAGGAGCAATCCGCTGACCCGGTCTGGATGCCGCTCGGCATAGGCCAGCGACAGCGTCACGCCCCACGACGCTGCCTCTAGCAGCCACCTGTCGACGCCGAGGTGCTCGCGCAGCTGCTCCATGTCGGCCAGCAGGTGCCCGGTCGTGTTCAGGCTCATGTCCGCCGCAAGATGGCTGGCATGCGGCAGACTCCGGCCGCAGTTGCGCTGGTCGAACAGGATGGTGCGGAACCTGTCCTGGTCGAAGGTCCGGCGGTGGGCTGGCCTGCAGCCCGACCCGGGGCCGCCGTGCACGATCAGCGCTGGCACGCCGTCGGGATTCCCGCAGGTCTCCCAGTACACGAGGTTCCCGTCACCGGTGTCGAGCAGCCCCGACGCATAGGGCTCGATTGCCGTGCAGGGAGGCATGCGGAGGATGTTACCGGCCGGCGCGGGAGCACCAAATGTTCACCTTAGATGCTATTTTCCGGCCAGTTCTCAAGCCTACGATCGCGACTGTTCGGCGAGCCCGCATCCAGTTTGACGACGGCCGCAACGACGGCTTCGTCATCTCTGACAGCGGACCTAGCGCGATGGGCTACTGGGACGGCGCCGACCAGCCGTTCTACTACTCGATGGCCAGCGTCTTCCCGATGCCGACCGGTACTTCTGCTCGGTGCTCGGCCAGACGTACCCCAACCGGCGGTACCTCATCGCCGCGACGTCCATCGGGCAGATTGACGACACCGAGCCGGCGCTCACCGACTATCCAGCGAACGGAACCATCTTCGACGCGCTGAACTCGGCCGGGATTTCCTGGAAGGACTGCTACTCTCCGACGGCGCACACGCCGTATCCGCGTGCAACGTGTCAGGACCCGGTACCATCCCGCCGCCCGGCTCGGTCTCGCCCGGCTATTAAGCCGGCCGGCCAGAGCTCACCAGGCGTAAGCCTCAGGCGCGGCGCCGCCGGGGCCGGGGAAGATCTGGTCCAGCCGGGCCAGTGCTTTCTCGTCCAGGCTGATGTGCTCGGCCATGATCGCGCTTTTCAGCTGCCCGAGCGTCCGCGGACCGACGATGGGCGCGGTCACCGCCGGCTGGTGCAGCAGCCAGGCCAGTGCGACCTGAGCCGGCTCGTGGCCGAGCTCGGTACAGAATGCCTCGTACGCCTCGATCTGCGGGCGCCGCTCGGCCAGCATCTCAGCTGACCGTCCGGCGCCGCTGCGCGGTCCGTTTTCTTTGGCCAGCACGCCGCCGAGCAGGCCGCCGTGCAGCGGACTCCACGGCAGTACACCCAGCCCGTACCCCTGGCAGGCGGGCAGGACTTCGAGTTCGACCGTCCGCTCGGCCAGGTTGTACAAGCTCTGCTCGCTGACCAGGCCCAGCGGTCCGCGCCGGCGCGCCGTCTCCTGCGCTTGCGCGATGTGCCAGCCGGCGAAGTTCGACGAGCCGATGTAGAGCACCTTCCCCTGAGCGCGCAGTACCGCCATCGCTTCCCAGATCTCGTCCCAGCTTGTCGAGCGGTCCACGTGGTGCATCTGGTACAGGTCGATGTGGTCGGTCTTCAGCCGCCGCAGCGACGCCTCGCAGGACTGCCGGATGTTGATCGCGGAGAGGAACCTGTCGTTGGGCCAGTCACCCTTGCCGCCGTAGAGCTTGGTTGCCAGCACGATCTTGTCCCGGCGGCCGGGCTCGGCCGTCAGCCAGTCGCCGACGATCGACTCGGTGACTCCTTCGGCGCGGGGGCGGCCGTAGGTGTTCGCCGTGTCGAAGAAGTTGATGCCCTGCTCCAGGGCGTGGTCCATGATCTGGTGCGCGTCGTCCGGCTCGGTGTGCGCGCCGAAGTTCATCGTGCCCAGGCAGATCCTGCTGACAGAAGCGCCGCTGCGGCCAAGGTGGGTGTAGTCCATAGTGCAAACATACGGGCCGGCCGGATCTACGGCCCCGGCTACGTCCCCGCGGCCGGGGCCGGCTGGTCGGTGCCGCAGTACTTGCACTTTGTCGCGGCTGCCGGCAGGTCGGAGGACAGGCAGGCGGGACAGGTCTTCACCGGCGGCGGGTCGCCGAACACGGTGACCCCGCGCCGAGCCGAGATCACCTTGTACGGCACGACGATCACGAAGTACACGACGGCCATGAAGATGACGAAGTAGACCACCGCCGAGATGAACGAGCCGATGTTCAGGAACGTCGTGGTGTTGCCGTTCGAGCCAAGCTGCCAGCCGAGACCGATCGCGTGTGCGCCTTCCGCGCGCGCGATCAGCGGGTTGATGACGCTGGTAGTGAAGGCACTGATCACCGTGCTGAATGCCAGCGCCACGATCAAGCCCACCGCAACGACGATCACGTCGCCGCGCAGCAAGAAGTTGCGGAAGCCTTTCATGCTTGCTCTCCGTTCTGCACTGCCGGTGGTCTGCACTTGCGTATGGCATTATCCGGTCCAGGCAGCGGGACCGGGAGGGTGAAAGAGATGGATATTCGTGAGGCGCTCTACACGACCAGGGCGATGCGACGAGTCAAGCCAGACCCGATCCCGCAAGACGTCCAGGAGCGCATACTCGACGCGGCTATCAGGGCACCGAGTGGCGGCAACTCACAGAACTGGCGGTTCCTGCTGATCGACAGCCCCGATGTCAAGGCCAAACTGGGGCCGCTGTACCGGGACGCGATTGCCACGCTCTGGGAGACCTTCTATCGCGAACGGCTCGACGACGCGAAATCCACGCCTCACGACCCGCAGAGTGCCTCGCTGTTGCGCGTGCAGGCGTCGGCGCAGCACCTCGCCGATCACTTCGAGGAAGTGCCGCTATTCCTGGCCGCATTCGCGCGCGGCGACAATTCCGGGGGCTCCATCTTTCCGGCCGTGTGGAGCGCTCAGCTGGCGGCCCGCGCCGACGGAGTCGGCAGTTCGCTGACTTCGGTACTGGGCATCTTCCACGGCGAGCAGACCCTGGAGATCCTCGGCGTGCCGGCCGGCAAGGGCTGGACCATGGCCTGCCTGGTGTCGCTCGGCTACCCGACGGGGCGCTGGGGCGTCGCGCCGCGGCGGCCGGTGCACGAAGTGGCTTACCGCAACACCTGGGGCACCCCGATCGGCTTCGAGATCGGTGAGCCGCTCTGGAGCCCCGAGCCGTGATCCGCTGAGCTTGCGGGTAATCCCGCGGGGCGATGATGGGAACTGTTCGGCCTGGCCGCTGACAGTGTCGTTGCCAGCTAGCTTCCGTGCTCGGTCTCGCCTCGGGAGCCGTCAAGCCGATCGCGGTCCCGGTGAATCAGGACGCCTCGAGCCAGACGATGGCCTGGTCGCCCGATAGCCAGTGGTTGTTCGTCCGGTCCGCGAGCGGCAAGCTGCAGGCCGTGAACGTGCGCAGCGGCCCTAGGCAGGCACTCGGACCAGCAAAGCACCCGGCAGGACGGCCACGGTCAGCGAGCGACCGCGGCTGATGAGCTCGCCATCGATCTGCCTCGGCAGCTCCGCGTCCGCGTGTATCTCGACGTGGCGGGCTCGGTAGCGCTGTAGCTGGTGGTCATCGGCGCCGCTGCGCACCGCGACCCGCACGCCGACATTGATCCAGCCGACCAGTCCCGACGGGGCCAGGATCAGAACGTCGAGCACGCCGTCGTCGACGCGCGCGTCCGGCAGGATCACAAAGCCGCCCGGCAGCGCGCCCGAGTTTCCGACCGTGACGGACCTGGCGCGCCTCGTCAGCGGCTCACCGCCATCCAGCCGCACGGTGAACGCGGCCGGGCGGCGCAGCAGCTGGCTCACCGCCGCGGCCGCGTAGCCCGGCCAGCCCGCCAGTCGCTTGACGGCATCGGGCGTCGCGCCGACGACGGCAGCGTCCAGGCCGATCCCGGCCATCGCGGTAAACAGCACGCCGTCGGCCGTTGCGGTGTCGATCAGCGCATCGCGGCCGCCGAACGCATTACCAAGCGCCGCATCCAGCCCGGCAGGCACGCGCAGTGCCCTGGCCGTCAGGTTCGCCGACCCGACCGGCACGATCGCCAGCGGCACGCCGGTTCCGGCCATTGATTGCGCGCACTCGCGCACGGTTCCGTCACCGCCGACGCAGATGACAAGCTCGGCGCCTGCCTCGACTGCGCCGCGAGCCGCCCCGGCACCCGGATCCGCCTTGGACGTCAGCAAGAACCGCGGCGGCGCCCAGCCATACTCTGCCGCGCTCCGTTGACAGCGCCGCCGCAGCCGGTCCAGGTCGCCGGCCCGGCTCGGGTTGACGACGACCGCTGGCACTCTCATCGCTCCCCCATCCGCGGCCCGAACGTCCATCGAATCACGGTCGCGCTCGCGGCCACGACCAAGCAGGATGATCACCTTGGACCGTTATGCCCGGCCCGCCCTGAAGATTTGCTCGCGTCCTACGCCCGCTGCCAGGGACGCGATCAGGCAGGCGCCGCGCAGCGAGATGAGCTTCACCGAGCCAGAGTGGTCCCCGCAGCGCGTGCGGGACGAAGAGGCTACTGTCCGCGCCCGCGAGGGAGCTTCGCGCGGTGGCCGGTGACACCCTCGTCACCGACGCGATTTGCGAGTAGTTTCGCCTTCGACCCCAACGACTGTGGTCTGCCAGGAGGGAGGGCATTTATGCCCGGAAAGCACATGGCCGCGTCCATTACCGGCGCGGCCTTACTACTCGGTCTGGCCTCGATGATGGCAGCCGGCGGCGCAAGCGCGGCCGGCCGCACACACACCGGTGCGCTCGTCGCACACCCGCTGCCCGACGGCATGAAGCTGGTCGAGGCCGGCTCACAGGCGCCGACAGACGCCTTCTGCCGGGCCAACTTCGATTCACCCTGCTACAGCCCGCAGGAGATCCGGCACGCCTACGGCGTAGACAAGCTCGTCAGCAGGGGATATGACGGCGCCGGCGAGACGATTGTGATCGTGGACTCGTTCGGCAGCCCCACGATCGCAGCTGACCTGGCGAGCTTCGACGCTGGCTACGGCCTGCCCGCGCCGCCATCCTTCAAGATCGTCTCACCACTGGGCACGGTGCCGTATAACCCCACGGCCATCCCTGACCAAGTCGGC
The DNA here is from genome assembly GCA_035507615.1 of Streptosporangiaceae bacterium. Classification (GTDB taxonomy): domain Bacteria; phylum Actinomycetota; class Actinomycetes; order Streptosporangiales; family Streptosporangiaceae; genus JAJYUU01. The sequence goes on along the minus strand of DATJNX010000004.1, from coordinate 31,364 downwards.
TGGGCCGCTGAGACGACACTCGACGTGGAATGGTCGCACGCGATGGCGCCGGACGCGAGCATCGTCTTGCTGACCAGCCCCGTCGACGAGACCGAAGGCGTCCAGGGCATGCCTCAGTTCGACGCTGTCGAGAACTACGCGCTGGACCATCACCTCGGCCAGGTCATCTCGCAAAGCTGGGGCGCCACCGAGAACACGCTGTTCACTCCGGCCGGCCAGCAGGTCTTCCGGCAGTTCTCGGAAACCTACGGCCGCGCCGCTGCCATGGGCGTCACGGTGCTCGCCTCGACCGGCGACAACGGCGCGTCGAATGTCGAGCAGGACGGAACCACGTTCTACCCGTTCCCGACGGTGAACTTCCCGGCCTCCTCGCCGCTGGTCACAGCAGTCGGCGGGACGAGCCTGTATGCCGACACGAACGGCGATTACCAGTCCGAGACCGTCTGGAACTCTGACGGCGGCGCCAGTGGCGGCGGCATCAGCGAGTACTTCCGGGAGCCGGCCTACCAGCGCGTGCTGCCGGCCTCAGACCAGCGTCTGCTCGGCGGTTACCGCGGCGTTCCTGACATCTCATGGAACGCCGACCCCAACACCCCGGTCCTCGTCTACCTGTCGTTCCTTGGCGCCAGCAACGCTGGCTACTACACGATCGGCGGCACCAGTGAGGGATCGCCTGACTGGGCCGGCCTCGTGGCCGACCTCGACCAGCTAGCCGGGCACCCGCTCGGCCTTCTCAACCCCTATGTCTACGCACTCGGAGCGGCCGGTATCGGCTTCCACGACATCACCGTGGGCAACAACTCCGAGAACGGCGTGACCGGCTACTCCGCGACACCTGGCTGGGACGCTGCCTCCGGGTGGGGCACGCCCGATCTCGGGCAGTTCGTCCGGGATATCGCCTTCCTGGCGCACGGCAACCCGTCAGAACGGACCATCCTGGCCCGGGCCAAGTCACTGCGCCGGTAGGCGCAGCGCCAGTAAGCAGCGCCGGCCGGCCCGAGCCTTCGCGCCGGCCGGCGTTAGCCGAGCACGCTGGCCAGCAACTGCCGAGCCTCGCTCTGGATCCGGGCCAGGTGGCCAGGCCCGCGGAAGGACTCCGCGTAGAGCTTGTAGACGTCCTCGGTGCCTGACGGCCGGGCGGCGAACCAGCCAGATTCGGTCACCACCTTGATCCCGCCGAGCGGCTCGCCGTTGCCTTGCGCTGCGGTCAGCCGCGCCAGCACCGGCTCGCCCGCCAGCTCACCGGCCGGGAACTGGTCTGGTGACAGCTTGGCCAGTACCGCCTTCTGCTCCCGGCTGGCGGGCGCGTCGATGCGCGCGTAGGACGGGTCCCCAAGCCGGTCGGCGATCGTCCGGTAGTGCGCGCTCGGCGAGCTGCCGGTCACCGCGATGATCTCGGACGCGAGCAGGTCCAGGATGATCCCGTCCTTGTCCGTCGTCCACGGCTGGCCGTTCCGGCACAGGAACGAGGCGCCCGCACTCTCCTCGCCGCCGAACGCGACGCTCCCGTCGAGCAAGCCGGGCACGAACCATTTGAACCCGACCGGTACCTCCACCAGGCGCCGGCCGCACTCGTCGGCGACCCGGTCGATGATCGACGAGCTGACCATCGTCTTGCCGACGCCGGCCTCGGCCGGCCAGCCCTCCCGATGCCGGTAGAGGTACTCGATCGCGGCGGCGAGGTAATGATTGGGGTTCATCAGCCCCGCGTCCGGCGTGACGATGCCATGCCGGTCGGCGTCGGTGTCGTTGCCGGTGGCGACCGCGAAGTCAGTGCGCCGCCCGATCAGCGATGCCATCGCGTTCGGTGACGAGCAGTCCATCCTGATGCGGCCATCCCAGTCCAGCGTCATGAACCGGAACGTCGGATCCACCACCGGGTTCACCACGGTCAGCTCGAGCTCGTATCGCTCGGCGATCTCGCCCCAGTAAGCCACGCTCGCGCCGCCGAGAGGGTCCGCCCCGATCCGTACGTGCGCGGCCCTGATCGCCGCCATGTCGATGACGAACGGAAGCGCCGCTACGTACTCACCGAGGAAGTCGAACCGGCCGGCCGCGCGCCTGGCCCTGGCGACCGGGATGCGCTGGACCTCCCGCAGGCCGCCCGCCAGCAACTCGTTCGCGCGCGCCTGAATCGCTGTGGTGATGTCCGCGCCCGCAGGCCCGCCGTCGGGCGGGTTGTACTTGAAGCCGCCGTCTTCGGGCGGGTTGTGTGACGGCGTGATGACGATGCCGTCGGCACGGCCAGCGGTGCGGTCAGTGTTATAGGCAATGATCGCGCGGGACAGCGCCGGCGTCGGCGTGAAGCCGTCGCGACTGTCGACGAGCATCTCGGCCCCGTTGGCCGCGAGCACCTCGAGCGCGGTGACCATGGCCGGCTCCGACAGCGCGTGAGTATCCCGGCCGATGAAGACCGGCCCGGTGATGCCCGCAGCCGCCCGGTGCTCGCAGATGGCCTGGGTAGTGGCCGCGATGTGATCCTCGTTGAACGACAGCCGCAGCGCGCTGCCCCGGTGACCGGATGTGCCGAACGACACTCGCTGCGACGGCTCTGCCGGGTCCGGGTGCTCGCTGAAATACGCGGTCACTAGCGCCGCCACGTCGACTAGATCCGCTGCCGTGGCCGGCTGACCAGCCCGCTCGTCCATCAGCGCCCGTCCCCCTTACTGTGCCGGCCACAACCACTGTGCCAGCTAACCCGCCTGGTAAGCGGCCTTCTCCTGCACCGGCATCACGTCCGGTAGGTCAAGTGCCCCGGCCGGCAGCTCGTAACCAGCGCGCCTGGCCAGGTCCGCGTAGACGGCCGAGCAGTCCGCCTTCACCGCGGTCTCAAGCTCCGCGTACCGCAGCGCGGCATCGGGCTCCGGCGGCTCGGCGTAGTCGAAGTAGTACTTCAGCTTGGCCTCCGTGCCCGACGGGCGCACCACGATCCGGTAATGCTCGCTGATCAGCTCCAGGACATCCCTTGATGCCTTCTCACCCTCCGTGAGGGGCCCGTCGGTCCCGTCCACGAGGAAATCGCGCCGGACCGTGACCGGCTCGCTGCCGAGCCGCTCTAGCGGCTGCGCCCGCAGGGACCGCATGACCGCCTTGATCTTCTCTGCGCCGTCGGCGCCGAGCAGCACGAGCGACCGGCCGTACTCGATGTGGACGCCGGCGGCCGCGTACACCTGCATCAGGTAGTCCCACAGCGTGCGCCCGGCGCTGCGCATCAGCGCGTGCAGGTGCGCGATGATGAAGCCGCCGGAAGCCGCGTCCTTATCCCGCAAGTCGGTCGTGGTCAGGTAACCGTGGCTCTCCTCGGAGGCCAGCACCAGCGGCACCGGCCCGGACTCCTCGAGCACGTCCAGCAGCTGGCCGACGAACTTGAAGCCGATCATCAGGTCGTCGGTGACATGAATCCCGGACCCGAGCGAACCGATCGTGCGCAGTACCCGGCTGGTCGCCACCGTGGTGATCAGCTCCCCGGCAAGCTGCGGGCCAGCCGGGTCGGCGATCAGGAAGTAGGCGATGATCGCGCCGATCTGGTTACCGGTCAGGTGCCGCCACGTGCCGTCTGGCAGCTTCACCTCGACGCCGAGCCGGTCGGCGTCCGGGTCGGTCGACAGCACCAGCTCCGCGTCCACAGAGGCTGCGAACTCCACCGCCGGATCGGTGACGCCCGGGATTTCCGGGTTCGGCGAGCGCATCGGAATCGAGGCGAACGAGCCGTCCGGGTACTGCTCCGGCGGCGTGTGCAGCTGATAACCGGCACCGGCCAGGGTCTCCCCCACGTTCGCCAGCCCGGTACCGCAGAGCGGCGTGTAGACGACCGGCACGCCGGCCCGGAACGGTGCGGAGGACGCGCAGATCGCCCCGTCCCGGCTGACGTACATGTCGATGTACTTGCGGTGCACGAAAGCCGGAATCTCGTCAGCTGCGCCCAGGTGACGGGCGACAAGCTCCTCGATCTGCGGGTCCAGCTCGACCTGCTCGACCGCCCTGGACAGGGTGGAGTCGTCCGGCGGGCAGTACTGGCCGCCAGTCGGGGTGTACACCTTGAAACCGTTGTCGTCGGGGTGGTTGTGCGAGGCCGATACGTTCAGCCCGCCCGCGGCGCCCAGCGCCCTGATGGCGTACGACAGCTCTGGCGTCGGCATGAACGCGTCGTGATCCTTGGGCGCGGTGAGGTAGGTCTCGAACCCGTAGGCCGCGTACAGCTGGCAGGCCAGCAAGGCCAGGCTCCGGGAGCTGGTTCGCAGCAGCGACCAGTCATCGCCCATAAAGGTGTGCAGCCGGTTGATGTCGGTGAACACCCGGGTGTCGTTGGCAACTACCACGGTCCGGTTGGCCTGGTCAGCCCCGGCGCCCGTCTGACGCAGGAACTCGCAGTGCCCGGCCACCGTCAGCGCTAGCGTTCGCGGATTTATCCGGTTCGGCCCGATGCCGACCCGGCCGCGCCTGCCGCCAGTGCCGAACGGGATGTCGCACCGGAACGCGTCGACGATCATGCCGACCGGCGCCTGCTCAGCGAACCGCCGCAGCTCAGGCCCGGCCACGAACGGCTGGTCAGCCGATAGCCAGTGACTCAGCGTTGCTGCCGCCGCCGCGCCACCGTTGGGCTGGTCGCCGATTTCCGTCAGGCGCTGGCTGAGATCCGGGCCGGTCATGTTTCTCCGCTATTCCGGGCGTGCTCCGCTGATAACTGGAGAACCACCCTATGCGGGAACGGGGTTGTCCTCTTCCCCGGCCCCGCGCCCGGCCGCGGCCGGAATCGGCCGGCCGGCCAGGCGGGTCAGGGCTGCCCAACCTAACACCGGCGTGGCGCGGCTGACCGGCTGATGACCACCCCGTTTCCGGCCTGTAGCGTTCTTTCGATGACTGATATTCAAGCCATGCACGCTCCGGCTGTGCTCGCGGGCAACGTGAAGTTGTGCCCGAACTGGGGTGCGCCTGGTATCGGCTACCTGCTGATCTTCCGGCCGGATGCGGCCGCGAGCGCGGCGCTGGCGCGGGTGCAGGAGCAGGTGCTCGCGCTGGAGCCTACGCTGCTTCGGCAGCCTGAGTCTCAGCTGCACACGAGCGTTGCCTGGCTGCTCGCGGTCGGGCGGGATTTCGGCGGGCCGAAGGATGCGATCTGGGCCGCCCGCGGCGATGACTGGCTGAAGATCATGGCGTCGATCACTGAGCGCACTGAGCCGATGCGGCTGTGTTACCAGCGGCTCGTCGTGACCGACGCGGCCGTCATCGCGGTGGCGCAGGAGCCAACCCCGGTCGGTGAAGTACGGCGCGAGCTGACCGCCGGGCTCGGGCTACCGTGGCCGATCAGTTACAGCTCGGTCGAGGTCGTGCACACCACGCTGTTCAGGTACTCGGCAGCGCTGCGCGACCCGGCCGGACTGCTGCAGCGGCTCGAGGCGATGCCGGTCTCGATCGAGACATCCGTCAGCGAGCTGCTGATGGTGCGGGAGTCGATGTATTACACGGCCAGATACGAGGTACTGCGACGGCTGCCGCTCGGGGTGGCGTCGTGACCGGGATGGGCCTGATCACCTCAGGTGACAAGGTCTACTTTGCTGAGCGCGGTGAGACCAAGGCCGACCTGGCCGGGCATTACCTGCTTGTCGCCGAGCCGCTGATGCGCGCGATGGGCGGCCGGCCGGTGCTGCTCGAGCGCTTTCCCGAGGGTGCGGGCGGGCCGTCGTTCTTCCAGAAGCGGGTGCCGAAGAACAAGCCGTCCTGGCTGCAGACCACAACCGTGGCGACGCCGAACGGCACGACATCCGAGGCGCTTGTCGCCGCCGACATCGACCACGTGCTATGGGCGGTGAACCTGGGCTGCCTGGGCTTCCACGTCTGGCCATACCTCGCCGATGATCCGTCGCATACCGATGAGCTACGGATCGACCTGGACCCGACGCCAGGCGTTGACTTCAGCCATATCCGGCTGGCGGCACATGAGCTGCGCGTGCTGCTGGCTGAGGCCGGCGTGACCGGCTATCCGAAGACGACGGGTAACCGCGGGCTGCACGTGTACATCCGGCTGGCGCCGCGCTGGGATTCGTATCAGGTGCGCAGCGCGGCAGTGGCGATCGCTCGTGAACTAGAGCGGCGGCGGCCCGACCTGATCACCGCGGCGTGGTGGAAGGAAGAACGCGGTCAGCGGGTGTTCGTCGACTTCAACCAGAACGCGCCGCATAAGACAGTGTTCGGCGCCTGGTCAGTGCGGGCGCGGCCGGGCGGGCAGGTTTCGGCGCCGGTGAGCTGGGACGAGATCGACGAGATCCACCCTGACCAGGTCACGATCGCCTCGCTGCCGTCACGGCTGGAGCAGGTCGGCGATCCGTGGCTGGCGATGAATGGCGCGCCGCAGTCGCTGGAGCCGTTCCTGGCGATGAACGAGCGCGACCTGGCGTCGGGCCTGATGGACGCGCCGTGGCCGCCGGTCTACCCCAAGCAGCCTGGCGAGCCGCCGCGGGTCGCGCCGAGCCGTGCCCGGAAGGCGGACTGACCGGGAGAGAACCGGCTGAACAGCGAGCGGAAGACGCCCTGGCCGGGACGAATCTTGCTATAGCGGACACTGCTTAGGCAAACTCTCTGGCCACCGCATGCTCTATTCCTTGATCGTTGTGAGTTTTGTGGGGTTGTAGCCCCACAAAACTCACAACGATCAAGGAATATAGCCGCCGGGGAACTGGACAATGGCAGTCTGGAGTGCCTTGCTGTCATAAGGACCCCACAGCACCCTGGCCCCGGCGGCTTTCGCCTTCGCCAGCGTGGCGGCCAGATCGCTCACCGCATAGCCCGTCGTCTCCCGGCCGAACGGGTAGCGCAGATGCCCGTCGGTCACGATGACGAGGGTCTTACCGAACGTGGAGCTGATCAGGACCTCACGAAACGTCGTGCCGGTCCGGCCGATCTGACCGCCGTCGGCGTGTCTGTCGTCGGAAACGACACGGCCACGGCTGAAAGTCAGGTAATCGCGGATGAACGCATCGGCAGCCTGCGGTTCCAGGTAGACGCGGCTTTCTGGGATCGTGACCAGCGGCGGATAAGAGGGCGGCTTGGTGTGCCAGTAGATCTGCGTGTCGACTCCGCCGGGGAACTGGACGATCGCGTCCTTGCCGAGCGGGTCGTGGAACGGCGACACGACGAGGTAGGCGCCGCTGTGAATGGCGTCAGCGACGCCCCGGCTGAAACTCGAGACCAGATCGCCGCCCCGCTCCTGGCCGAACGGGTACGGGACGCTGGTCTTGTACTCGAAAACCGACAGCGTCCCAACCGGAGATAGCACCAGCTGCGACAGAGTCTGGCTGGGCGTCGGCGTCACCTGGGTGAGGACCGGCGTTGTGCTCGTGCCTCCGAACGTAGCAAGCCAGCTCTTCACGAAGGCTGCCGATGTGCCGGGACTTACGTAGACGTGGGCGGTGTCGTACTGCGGGCCGACTGCGGCTGAGGCGCTGGTACCCGTGCTGCTCGCGGGCGCGCCTTGTGTGACCCCCGCAGCGGACCAGCCGTTCTTCAACCAGGCTAAGCCTACGGCTGTCAGGACAGCGGCGACGGGTCCCGGCTCCAGCCGCGGCGGGTCCGCGTCAGCTCGGTGAACGGGGACGCCTGCAAGAACGCCCGGACCTCGTCATAGCCCTGGCCGGTCGCGTCGCGCCCCTCCAGGTAGGTGTAGTCAAGCAGCCGGTCCACATGCGCGAGGCGCAGCCACTCAGCCGCCCGCCCGAGCAGCCAGGTGGCGATGCCCCGACGGCGGTAGTCCGGCCCGACATACAAATTGCCGACGTCAGCCCAGCCGCTATGGCGGGCTAGCCGCTCGCCGTCGTCGCAGATCTCAACCTCTAGGTAACCGACGACGTCATCGCGGATGACAGCGGAGAAGCGAGTCCCGTTGAGCCCGACCGACCGCCGGACTGTCAGGCCGGGAACCGGCGGGTCTGCCGGACGCCTCAGGTCCGCCACGTCCGCCAGGAACACCAGCTCGGTGTGGCCGTCATGCGTGAACCCGGCACGCTCGTACAGTGCGGCAATGTGGTGCCACTGCTCGGGAACTCCGTACACGCCAGGCACCGGCAGGTTGCCATCGGCGCCCTGGGGAGCGACTCCCCAGTCCTCAAGCCGCCGGATGGAAGCGGCCATCAGCTCTTCCGCAGCCTGGCTCGCATCGGTCCAGTATGGCGAGCTGATCCTCGGGCCCTCAGGCCAGAACACCAGCCAGCTGATCTCGCCGGAGTTCCGGTAAGCCGGGCCAGCCCGCTCGTCCGGCGCATACCGGAGCAGGTGCGCGGCCGCGGCGACGCGCTCGTTCTGTTCCGCGACCAGGGTCAGCCGCTCGCTCACCCACGGATCGACGATGTACTCACCTGGCTGCCGCTCCAGGTGGCTGAGCATCGTGGCGACCGACACCGCGAGGCCGGGCACCACCGCTGCGGCGTGCGCGTTGACGAGCGCGGTCAGCTGGTCCCGGTCGCTCCGGCGGAACGGGCGTACCTCAATCGATGCCATGAGCAGGGGCCTCCTCGACACAACCAGGAAACTCGAGTGACGGGCCCGCTACCAGTGCGGTACGAGCCGGACTATACAGCAGTGCCGCAGATTCTGGCTCGGGCCCCAGAGCCGACCACTGGTAACTTGAAATGCAGAGCTGACACGACGGGAAGGACGTTGCCGGGATGGACGGAACGCTGGCTGCTGCTGATCTTGAACTGCTGCGCAAAGACTTCTCGGCTAATCCGGCCTACCGGCTGGCGCAGAACGCCGTCACCAGGGTCACCGTCGACGACGTGGCCATCAACCGGGAGATCATCAACAACATCGACCACTCCCTGTCGACGCACCTGGACGACTGGAAAGTCACCAACCAGGAGCGCAGCGGGCGCTGCTGGCTGTTCGCCGGGCTGAACCTGCTCCGGGTAGGGGTGATGCGCAAGACCGGGCTGAAGGACTTCGAGTTCTCCCAGAACTACGCCATGTTCTGGGACAAGATCGAGCGCGCCAACTACTTCCTCGAAGCCATCATCGAGACTGCCGACCGTGACCTGGACGACAGGACCGTAGGCTTCCTGCTCGAGTCCGTCGCGAGCGACGGCGGTCAGTGGAACATGTTCGCCGCCCTCGTCGCCAAGCATGGCCTGGTTCCGAAGGGCTACATGCCCGAGACGCAAAGCTCGTCCAATACCGCCAGGATGAACGCCATCCTGAGGTACCAGCTTCACCAGGGAACGGGCTTGGTCCGCGCGGCTGCCGCCGACAGCCTCGCAGCTGCGCGGTCGGTCAAGGCAGAGATCCTCGAGACGATCTACCGGGTTCTCTGCATCCACCTCGGTACGCCGCCGGAGCGGTTCGACTGGCAGTGGACCGACAAGGACAAGCAGTTCCATCGCGACGGTGTGCTTACCCCGCAGGAGTTCGCCGCGAAGTACGTCGACCTGCCGCTGGACGACTACGTGTGCCTGGTGCACGATCCGCGCCCGACCAGCCCGGTCGGCAGCACCTTCACCGTCGAGTACCTGGGCAACGTCATCGGCGGACCGCCGGTCATCTACCTCAACGTCGACATGTCAGTGATCAAGGGCATCGCGGCGAAGACCTTGCAGGGCGGTGAGCCCGTCTGGTTCGGCTGCGACGTCGGCAAGATGATGAGTAACGACTACGGGATCTGGGACGCCGACCTGTTTGACCTTCCCTCGGTCTACGGCGCCTCGTTCGGGCTGGACAAGGCCGCGCGGCTCGCCTTTCACGAGACTCAGATGACTCACGCGATGCTCTTCACCGGAGTCGACGTGCTGGACGGTGTCACCCGGCGCTGGCGGGTGGAGAACAGCTGGGGCGCCGACCGCGGCAAGGACGGTTTCTACACCATGAACGACTCATGGTTTGACGAGTACGTCTTCGAGATCGCGGCCAGGCGCAGCGCGCTGTCGGCGGAGCTGCAGCAAGCGCTCAAGTCCGAGCCGATCGTGCTACCCGCCTGGGATCCGATGGGTGCCCTGGCCCGCGAGGCTTAGCCCGTGGCAGCGGCCGGCCCGGTTGCAACCGTCGTGCAGCCATCGGACGTCGCTGCTGAGCTCACCGCCGACGGGGTGACAGTACGGCAGCTGGCTGACACCGGCGGCGGTGCGACCGGCGGGCTGGTCCGCCGGCTGATCGAGATACCCGCGGGCTCGCAACTGGCGGACGCCGCGCCGGGGGCGCAACTGTGGTTCGTGCTCGGCGGCAGCGGCCAGATCAGCCTGCCGGATCAGGCCGGCCGGCAGTCTTGGCAGCTTGGCCCTGACCAGGGCATGCTGCTGCCGACCGGGACTCGGTACCGGCTGACGGGCCCGCTCCACCTGGACGTGGTGACGCTGCCGGAACCCGCCACACCGCTACCCGGACCCGACAGCCAGCAGCCGGCGGCCGCCTGGGCCCCGCTAGTCCGCGACCTCGCCGCGTGCCCGGTGGAAAGGACCGGGGACCGGCATTTCCGGGTGCTGTTCGGTCCCGGCCGTGACTGCCAGGTGGCGACGCAGTTCGTCGGCGAGATCCCGCCCGGACGAGCGCCTGAGCACAGCCATCCCTACGACGAGGTGGTGCTGGTCCTCGCCGGTGACGGAGTCGCGCACGCTGGCGGCGCGCAGCACGCGCTGGCGCGGGGCACGTGCATCCATCTGCCGCCCGGTGTGCCGCACTGCCTGGAGAACACCGGCCCGCGCATGCTGCGCGTGCTCGGCGTCTTCCATCCGGCCGACAGTCCCGCTGCGAAGCTGGCCCCGGCCGGCGAGCCCGCTCAGTCGAGCGCCGAGTAGGCGGCCGCCTTAATCGCCTCGTGCAGCGCCGAGTCGTCGGGGCCCTTGAACATGCGCTGTGTCAGGACGATGACGACCAGGTCGCGGCCAGGATCAACGTGCCAGGAAGTGCCGAAGCCGCCGTTCCAGCCGAAGGCTCCGGTGTCCTGCACGGCCTGGCAGAAACCCCAGGACTGACCGGCGAAGAAGTCTGGCCCGAGGCCGCCATGCGCCTTCTGCGCTGGCGTGAGCTGATCTGTCGTCATCGCCTGCACCGAGTCCGCGGAGAGCACGGGCTTGCCACCGCGCAGGAACATCCTGGCGAACGCCAGCATGTCGCCAGCCGTGGAGACAAGCCCGGCCGCGCCGTCCTGGAAGGCTGGCGGGCGGCTGTAAAGGCCGTCCGGCGCATCCCAGACCTCCAGCCCGTCCCGGCCCGGCCGGTACGCGGTTGCCAGCCTGCCCGGCTCCGCTGCCCAGAATGCCGTCTGCGTCATGCCGAGCGGTTCGAAGATCCTGGTGCTCAGCACGTCGGCAAAGGACTGGCCAGCCGCTCGCGCCAGCAGCACGCCGAGCACTGATGCGCCGGTGTTATACATCCACCGCTCTCCCGGCTGCGCGATCAGGGGCAGCGAACCTAGGCCGGCGATCCAGGTATCGGCATCGGGCTGGATAGCCCGGTCCGGCGGACCGATAGTCGACAGGCGCGCTTCGTCCGAGGCGGCAACAACCGGGAGCGGCTCGGCCGCCGTGAACATCTCCATGATGAACCCGAAGCCGAACGTGAACGTCAGCAGGTCGCGCGTAGTGATCGCACGGCTGGCCGGAACGGTGTCGTCCAGCGGGCCGCTGATCTCGCGAAGCACTCGCCGGTCCGCCAGCTCTGGCAGCAGCCGGTCCACCGGCTCGTCGAGCCCGACGAGGCCTTCCTCGATCAGCGCCATAGTCGCCGCCCCGGTGACCGGTTTGGTCATCGAGGCAATCCGGAACAGCGTGTCCGGCACGACCGCGGCGCCCCCGATCGACAGCTGGCCGGCTACCTCAACGTGCTCCTGATCTCCGTGGGCGATCAGGGCCACGAGACCCGGAACGGTACCGTCGGCTACGGCCTTCCGGGCCAGCGCGCGCACCGCCGCCCGGCCAGCTGCGCTCAGCGTGTCTGCCATCTCGACCTCGCATTATCGGTAGCGGAATCGTGTCGGTGCCACCGCGTAGTCTGCCGTACGGTGCCGGTAAGACGACGCACGATGGGACGACGCATGGACACCCTTGGCCCCGCTGCCCGCCAGGCGGTCGCCGACATCCAGGCTGAATTGCAACGGTTCGTCCGCTACGACGACGAGTCGATCGTGCACTCGCGCTGGGTGAAGCAGCGCTACGACTGCGGCTGTTACGCCAGCCTGGCGCCGGCCAGGAAGGCGACGGTGCGGACCGCGTGGCACGAGGCCGGGCACGCGGTCGCGGCGCTCGCCGTCGGTGCCCGGTTCAGCTCCGCGAGTATTCATCACGGGCACCGGAGCGAGGGCCGGGTGCACAGCGTGACCGGTGCAGGCGCGGACGCCTACGTGATCGACGCGGCCGGCCAGCTCGCCGAGCAGCTGATGAACTGGTCGACGCTGGACAGCGACGGCGACCTGCGAGACTGGCTGCGCAGCTGGCGGGGAGACGGCGGGGACGCGCGCCGGTTCCGCCAGTCGATCACCGCGTCCTACGGGTCAGACGAAGTCACCGCATGGCGGCGGTGCGAGGAGCAACTCCTGCCCCGCAGGCTGGAGATCCGCGCGCTTGCCAGGGCGCTGCTCGTGCACCCGCGGCACCTTCCCTACAACGTCGTCAGGGCTCTGCACGCGAGTTAACGACGGACAGCCGCACCTTTGTCTTAACTAAATGTTGTATGTCGGGTAATGGCTCACTAGCATGCTGCGGGATCATCACTCGGCTGAGACGGGGGTGCAGCAGTGCACCGCGTGCTGCTTGTTTCGGCGACGGCGCTGGCCGTGCTGGTCGGCGTGAGTACTGCGGTGGCGTCTGCGGCACCTGCTACGGCTCACAAGCGCGCCGCGCTGACCATTCGCGCGATCGACCAGAACGGCAAGCCGGAGCCCATCGGGAGCGGCGAACTGTTCGAAGCGGACGGGTGGCCGGTGTCGGGAGTCACCAATGGCACATACCGGCTGCCGCTCGGCCGGTATTGCATCGGAGTCACCGTGCCGACCGTAGTGAACGGCCAGCAGGTAGCAAACACCATGGTCGTTCGTGAGATAACGCTTCGCCGCAACGCTACGGTGACAATGAGCGCTCGGGGCAGCGTCCCGGTCGATGTATCACTGGACGGCAGCGCTGTGACTGACCTGACCGCGACGGTCAGCATCGTCACCGGCCGCTACGCGCCAACCGTAGTAGCCAACGACGGGCAGACCGCCAGCCTCCCGCTGTACGTCAAGCCATACCGGGCCCGCAATCTTCGGTTTGGTTACGTGGCGAGCTATCAGGGCCTCGGCGGCGCGACCTCCTACCTCGCCGGAGCTAGCGCGCACGGCATCCCGGCTAGCCCTGGCGGCAGCTTCAGCTCAGCTAGCCTGGCGGCAGCGCTACTCGGGGCGGCGGCCGGAACTCTCAGGCCGTGGTCCGGCCAGGCAGTCCTCCTGAACTTCACCGGACCCGGTGGTGCGACAGAATCGGAGGAGATCCCGGACGGGTCGGCCGTCACCGATTACTTCAGCCCCGGCGCGTGGGCACTCGGTGCCGCCCGGATCATCCCCGGCGGCAGTGCCCCGTCGGACTACCGGACTGCTTCGTTCGCCGCTGGGCGCTCATACACCGAGACATTCTTCGGCGCGGCATACGGCCCCGACCTCGCCGGTGATGGTCACATCTACGTGGGCAATGGCGTCACGGCCCAGAACGGGGCAGTCACACGCCTGACACTGACGAACCTGTTCGCTGACCCAGACGGCGGGCAGGGCTCCGGCGCAGACCTCGGCGCTCGCGCCGTCGTCACACTGAGCACGCACGGCCGGGTGGTGAAGCGGTCCACCTACCGCGGCCTCGCCCTCGCAAGCTTCGGCGCGCGCGGTCGTAGCTCAGGCTGGTACACGCTGGCAGTCAGCGCGACCAGGGCCGGCTCGGGCACGCTGCTGTCGCCCAAGGTCACGAGCACGTGGCACTTCTACGCGCCGCCGAATGCCTCCGGCCAGCAGCAGTACCCGCTCAGCTTTGCGCTGCTCAGGCCCCGGGGTCTCGACATCGACAACCAGGCTGCCGGGCACAGCACCACCATTGTCGATGTCAGCGAGATCGCCAACTACCTGGGCTCGGGCCGGCTCCCCCGCGCTGATCGGTGGAAAGGCATCACCGTGCAGGCGTCCTTCAACGACGGCGCGACCTGGCATTCAGTGCAGGCCTACCGGCGCGGCAACGGCCAGCTAGCGGCGATCATTAACAACCCCGGTTCCGGCTTCGTTTCACTACGGGTAACCGCGGTGAACAGGCAGCGAGAAACAGCCGAGGAGACGATCTACAAGGCCTACGCAATCGGCTAGCGCCTGCATGCCGATCCGGCCAACCGCTGCCTGTGCAGGGCGTCATCAGTCGCCTAGGCTCAGACAGATGATGGCAACGATGCCCGCCAACTCCGCTAGCGAGGACGTGGCGCAGCGGCTCATCGACGACGGCTACGTGGTCGTCACTGGAATGCTCGACGAAGCCGGAGTGCAGGCAGCGCGGACTGACCTGCACAGGGTCCTTGAGACCACCAAGACCGGCCGCAATTCGTTCGAGGGCTTCGAGACACAGCGGGTCTACGCGCTGTTCGCTAAGACCAGGCTGTTCGACCAGGCGGCCACCGATCCGCTCTTGCTTGGCGTTCTGGACCAGGTGCTCGGGCACTATCAGCTGAGCGCGCCTGTCGGCATCTGCATCGGGCCCGGTGAGAAGGCACAGACCCTGCATCGCGACGATTCGGTCTACCCGCTGCCGGAACCGCATCCGCCAGTGGTGGTCAACACCATGTGGCCGCTTGACGAGTTCACCGTGGCGAACGGAGCTACCAGGTTCATCCCTGGTAGTCATCACTGGGAGCCGGGGCGGCGGCCGTCTCCGGACGATCCGCTGGAGACTGCCGTCATATCGCCGGGATCGGCGATGTTCTACCTCGGCAGCCTCTGGCACGGCGGCGGCGCAAACCAGACCGGCACATCCCGGCTCGGCGTCATCCTCGAGTACTGCTCCGGCTGGCTCCGCCAGCAGGAGAATCATTGCCTGGCAGTACCGCGCGACATTGCCCGCTCGCTGCCGGAGCGGCTGCAGGAGCTGCTCGGCTACAACATCTATCCGCCGTTCGTGGGCTACGTCGACGGCCATCATCCGCGCAAGGCGCTGGCCTCCGGCGGCTAGCTAGCCGCGGATTGCCTGGTGCCTGGCGTCGATCTGAGCATCGGCCGTTCGTGTAGCTGGCAAGACCAGCCCAGCCAGGCAAAGGTCGGGGTCTGGCGCTCGCGGCTGCAGTCAGCAGGCACCTGGGTAACTCGCTACTATCCGCTCAACGACGGCTGGAACTCCCTCCAGAAAGGAGGAGCGAAGCGGTGCGACAACTATCATTCAGGGCCTTAGCAATCGTGAGCGTTGTGCTGACGCTCGCGATCTTCGCCGGGGTCGCCTATCTGACCTTCCACAGCCAGCCCGTTTACTGCGCAGCGGCAGGACCTACCTGCTCAGGGATCGTGTCCGGGATCTGACGCCGGCACTCCGGCCGGCCGCTGCCTGACGGCTGTCCGCTGAGGAGTACAACGTCGTACCGGCTACGGCGCGCTAGCCAGTCAGGCCTCACCTGTGAGCTTGGCCTGCATCCGGCGCATGCCGCGCAGCCAGCGGTCCCGGTCGGCAGTTCGCCGCTGCTCATACACTGCGACATCGGGATGCGGCAGCATCAGGAACTGCTCGGTGGCGATGCCGTCGAGCGCGCAGTCGGCCACCTGCTCGGAAGTCAGCACCCCGTCAACAGCGGCCTGTGCCGACCCGCCGCCTGCCTCGGAGTCGGGCAGCGCGCCCTCGCCGGCCTCGCGGCGCGACGTGGCGAACAGGTTGCTGGTGAACGCCTGCGGACAGAGGGCCGACACCCGGATCCCCCGGTCCCCGTAAGTGACGGACAGCCATTCGGCGAACGCCACTGCGGCGTGCTTGGTCACCGCATACGGCGCCGAACCAAGCTGGGTAAGCAGGCCGGCCGCCGAGGCAGTGATGACCAGGTAGCCCTCGCCGCGCGCCAGCATGCCGGGGAGCACCGCGCGGGCCACGTACACGTGGCTGTGCACGTTGATCGCCCAGATCTTCGACCAGGCATCATCGGAGGCTTCCTCGCCGCCCGCCACGATGATCCCGGCATTGGAGAAGAACAACGCCACCGGCCCGAGCTCGTCCTCGGCCCGCGCCACCAGCGCGTGGACTTCCGCTTCGCTCGTCATGTCTGCTGGCACTGCTAGCGCGCGGCCGCCGGTGTCCTCAATCTCGGCCGCGACCTTGCCAGCGCCCTCAGCATCGATATCGCAGACCGCTACGCCTGCCGCCCCCCGCGCGGCCAGGCCGAGCGCGAGTGCTCTGCCCGCACCGCTGGCGCCGCCGGTGACAATAGCTACCTTGCCGGAAATCTCCATGCTCAGCCCCTTGCGGTCGCTCGGACAGCAGCATCAGCCCAGGCAGCGAGATCCGGATCGGACTCAATCAGGCTCGCGTACTTCTTCCTGGCCTCGTCACGCTTAGCCGGAATGTACTCGGTCGGCCACAGGCCCGGGTGCGGCTCGTAGCCCTTCAGCACGTTACGTGCCACCGTCACCTTGTGCACCTCGTCCACGCCGTCTGCGATCGCCATTGTCGGCGCCCCCGCCCACATGGCCTGCAGCGGCGTCAGGTTAGTGGTGCCGAGCGAGCCCATGATGTGCAGCGCCCGGTAACTGACCTCGCGCAGCACCTTAGCCATGGTGTACTTGCAGGCCGCGATCTGCGTCCGCGCTGCCTGAGTGCTGGAATTGTCGATTGTCCACGCCGTCCAGAGCACGAGCAGCCGCAGCATGTTGATCTCGGCGTAGGAGTCCGCGATGGCCTCCTGCACCATCTGATGCTCGGCGATCACCTTGCCGTGCGACTCGCGGCTGAGCGCCCGCTCGCACATCATGTCGAAGGCTAGCTTGACCTGCGCGACGGTGCGCATCGCATGATGAATCCGGCCGCCGCCGAGGCGGCGCTGGGCCAGTACCTTCGCGCCATCCTCCGGACCGAGCAAATTACCGAGGGAAACGCGCACTTCGTTGTAGCGGATGTGATTATGCAGCGGCGGGAAGCCCATGATCTCCACACCGGGGGTCTCACGCGGAACCACGAACATTCCGTTTGTGCACATCACGAAGATGATGTCGGCCCGCGCGCCAGCGCTGGTGAACCACTTCTCGCCGGTGATGACCCACTGATCGCCGTCCCGGACCGCGCTGGTCTTGAACAGGTTCGGGTCGGACCCGCCTTGCGGTTCAGTCATCGAGTAGGCCGAGAAGATCTCCTGGTTCATCAGCGGGTAGAGCCACTTCTCCTTCTGCTCGGGCGTGCCGTAAGCAGCCAGCATCTCCATGTTGCCGGTGTCCGGCGCGGCGGTGCCGAATACCACCGGCGCCGACCGGTACCTGCCCAGGATTTCGTTCAGCAGCGCGAGCTTGAGCTGTCCGAAGCCCGGGCCGCCGAGATCGCGATCGAGGAAAAGCGCCCACAGGCCCTGGTCCTTGACCTGCTGCTTGAGCGGGTCGGCGAGCGCCCTGGCCTTCGGGTTTCGCGAGTACGCCGCGCCCGGAAAGACCAGATCGAGCGGCTCCACCTCGTTCTTGCAGAACTCCGCGACCCAGTCCAGCTTCTCCTGGAACTCCGGCTCGGTTGAGAAATCCCACGCCACGACGACCTCCAGGTGCCCGGAAAGTTTCAGAAGCCGATTCTAAAACCATGCTCCCGGGCCGGCTAGCCATCGCTGGCCTGTTACCACGGGCAGCGAGCAGAGACCAGCTAACGCCAGCCGTGCCACCCGCCGTGCCGCCGCACCTCGGCCTTCAGCCGCTCTACATAGGCATCG
Source organism: Streptosporangiaceae bacterium (assembly GCA_035507615.1). GTDB lineage: Bacteria > Actinomycetota > Actinomycetes > Streptosporangiales > Streptosporangiaceae > JAJYUU01. The sequence continues at coordinate 13,508 of DATJNX010000004.1, read as the reverse complement.
GCGGCGGCCTTCTGGGCAAGCGGGTCCGCGTCGGCCGGGTCTTCAGCAGGCCCGGTCGCCGCGCTTGCTGCCGGGCTCGCCTGGCCCCGGAGCTCGTCGCGCAGCGACTTAGCCCAGAAATACACGCCGAAGATCGCGAACAGCGGCCACTCGAATGTGTAGGCCCAGCTCAGCTCGTTCCCGGATTCGGCGCGATGAAGCTGCCAGTCACCTAGCCAGAGCATGCCCGCAGTTGCGAACACCGCGAACGCGTGCCAGGCCAGCCACCGCGGCCGCAGCAGGATCGTCCAGCGCGGTCGGCCGCTCGCGGCGGTAACAGCCATGCTTATCCGTGCCAGGGCAGCAGCGCGGTGATCGCGATGACGGCAAAAAGCAGGGTGAGGTACGCGATCGAGAGGTGGAACAGCCGCATCGGCGCAGCCGCCTGGCCAGCGGAAATCCTCAGTCGAAGCCGGTGTGCCTCGACCAGGAACCAGCCGCCGAGCACGGCGGCGCTGACGCCGTATGCCACACCCGCGTAGGGCGCGAGCGCCAGCGTGACCGCCACCATCACGTAGGAGTAGACCAGGATCTTCCGGGCCACGGTTGTCGCGGTGGCGACGACCGGAAGCATCGGCACCCCTGCCGACGCGTAGTCGTCCTTGAACTTCATCGCCAGCGCCCAGAAGTGCGGCGGCGTCCAGAAGAAGATGACACCGAACAGCACCACCGCCGGCCAGCTGACAGTGCCGGTCACCGCGGCCCAGCCGACGAGCACCGGGAAGCAGCCAGCCGCACCGCCGATCACTATGTTCGACGCGGTCCGCCGCTTGAGCCCCATGGTGTACACGAACACGTAGAACAAGATCGCGCCGTCGGCAAGGATCGCGGACAGCCAGTTCGCGAGCAAGCCGAGCAACAGCGTCGCCGCGGCGCCGAGCAGGATGCCCGATGCCAGCGCCTCAGCCGGCTTGACTGCCGCCGGAGTGCCCTTCGCCACCAGCGGCCGCCGGGACGTGCGCTTCATGATCGCGTCGATGTCCCGGTCGAGATAGCAGTTCAGCGTGTTCGCACTGGCTGCGGCGAGCGCACCGCCGAGCAGAGTGACCCCGATCAGCCCGATACCGGGCAGGCCACGGCGGGCGAGCAGCATCGTTGGCAGCGTCGTGACCAGCAGCAGTTCGATGATCCGCGGCTTGGTCAGCAGGAACAGCGCCCTGGCCACCAGGCGGAGGGAGCGGCGCTCCCCCGGTCCGGCGGTACCTGCTTCCGGCGGGCCCGGTGCCGCAAAGTCACCGTGCCCGACCAGGGCGCTCGTTGCCTGTGCCACTAGCTAGCTCCCGTGTCGTCCTGTGCCGCTGCGTCCGGTGCCGCGCCGCTCGCGGCGGTGTCAACGCCTGCCGGGCCGGCGTCGCCCGGCGCCTCATCCGAGGCCGCCTCGGTCACGGCGGCGCTCGAGGCCTGCGGAGCAGCCGCGGTGAAGCGAGCCTGCTGACCGGACGCCGTCGCCGAGATCGGAGTGGCGGGCACCCGGCGATGCGGCCGGGAGAACAGCATGTACAAAATCAGCGCGACGACGATGAACAGCAGCATGGGAAACGCGAACGTCCAGTTATACCCGTGCGGCGTGTTGTCCGGGGTCACCGCTGCGACGATCAGTCCGGGCACTGCTGCCTCCTGGCAGTTTCCATTTGTCAACTCACCTGATGACCGGCCGGGACGGCCAGCCGTTCCGCCGCGGGGTCAGCAGCCGGTCGAGACCAGCTGACAGGTCCGCAGATTCCTCATCCCGCAGCCATTCCATCATCAGAGCGACCGCGGCGACCATCGCCGGCGGCAGGAAGCCCATCCAGAACACCGCGCCGGATAGCTGCTGATCAGATAGCAGCGACATAACGTGATGCGCCGAGTTGGCGTAACCGGGATAGAGCACGCTAGAGCCGAACACGAGCACCATGCCGAGCACGGTGAACGCGGCCACGCTGCCGACTAGCAGGACGATCCGCCGTAGCGGCGGCGATTGCTGGCTGACCGGCCGCGACGAGATCAGCTGCGGCCAGAACAGCAGCCCGGCCGCCACCCAGCTAGCGTGCTCGACCAGCGCCAGCCCGCTGCTGGCGTGCGCCGCGTCGAGCAGCGCGGGGACCTGCCATCCGATCCAGACGACATTAGCGGCGATAACCGCGAGCCTGGGCTTAGCTGCCAGTCGTGGCCGGCTGCCCGGGCTGGCCGACGCTGCGGGCCGGCCAGCGGCCAGCCGGAAGGCGGTCCACGGTGCTCCGAGCACGATGAGGCCCGGGCCGACAATGGCGACGAGTAGCTCCTGCACGGCCCGTACCCAGAGGTAGAGGTCAGCGAAGTAGCCGACGGGCGAGACCAGAGCCAGCAGCACTACGAGCAAGCCCAGCTGATACAGGGCAGCTTCGCGCTGCAGTTCGCGGCCAGAGCCCGTTTCCTTATCGCTTGCTGTCAACAGCCGGCGCAGACCGGTCAGGTGCCAGGCAGCGGCCAGGGCGTACGCGATGAGCACCGGCCAGCTGGCCGACCAATGCCCGAACGCTACTTCCACCTGACTGCCTCTCCCGTTCCCGTCATCGACCTAGTGGACCAGGTAGAACAGGATCCAGGCAATGACTGCCACTACTGCCAGGTAGTTCCAGGTCACGGTGAAGGCACTCAGCGCGGCCTGGAACCGCTGCACCGCGAACGCTTCGGCGTAGGTCGGTGGTTGCTCGACGAACGAGATCTCCGGGATCGCCCGGCACCTCATGATCAGGATTTCCAGCCAGACCATGACGCAGAACGCGATCGTGAGGAAGACCGGGTTGTAGCCGACGAAGACGCTGGCGAAGCCGCTCGCGCCTGGCCAGAAGCCCAGGTTCGCCAGCTGCCAGACCTGCAAGCCCACGGCACCGAGTCCGAGCACCAGCGCCAGTGTCGCGCCAGCTACCCAGGCGCCCTTGTGCCCGGCCTTGATGCGCTGCAGAGCGAGCGTCTGCGCGGCTGCACTGACCACGACCAGGATCATGACCGTGGCGCCGACTCCCTGGCTCGGGTGCGTGCTCGCCGTGTACCAGAGGCCGTAGCTGTTCAGCGACCGCAGGTAGAAGAAGGCGAAGACGAACGCTCCGAACAGGAAGGTGAGCGCGCCAACGGCAAGCCGGACCCCGGTCCACGAGGCGTTGAGGGCAGACTCGTGGTAGAAAACCGCCTCTTCCTCCGCCTGGCTCAGGGCTGGTGACGGCTCAGCGGTTGTCTCTGCCATGGCTATGCCTCCGCTCGGATGGCTGCGGACTGCGAGATCGCGGCGCTCAGCACGCCGGCCGGCGGGTGAAGGTCAGCCACCGGCTGGGCGTCCTTGACGCCGTAGTCATACGGCCCGGACAAGACGACCGGGATCTGGTCGAAGTTGTCCGCCGGGGGCGGCGAGGCGACCTGCCACTCAAGGCCGCGCGAGTTCCACGGGTTGCCCGTCTCGCGCTCCCGCACGAAGACGGCCGACCAGACGAAGTTGATCACGAACAGCAGGATCGAGAACCCGAGCACGAACGAGGAGATGGACACCCAGACGTTCAGCGGCTGCAGGTTCAGCGCGTACTCGAACACCCGCCGGGGCTGGCCGGCCATGCCGACCGCGAAGAGTGGCAGGAACGTCGAGTTGAAGGCGATGAACATGGTCCAGAACTGCCACTTGCCGAGCGTGGTATTGAGCTTGATGCCCATCATCTTGGGTAGCCAGTAGTACAGGCCGGCCATGAACGCGAAGATCAGCCCGCCCATGATCGTGTAGTGGAAGTGCGCCATCACGAAGAAGCTGCCGTGCTCGGTGGTGTCCGCGGGCACGTCCGACAGGAACACGCCGGAGACTCCGCCGATCAGGAAGTTGAAGTACATCCCGAGAGCGAACAGCATCGGCACCGTGAACCTGATCTTCGCCTTCCAGAAAGTGCCGAGCGCCACCAGGTAGATGAACCCGGTCGGGATCGAGATCAGCTCGGTTGTGAGCATGAAGAGCGGCCGCATGTCCGGGTTGATGCCGCTGTCGAACAGGTGATGCTGCCAGACAAAGAAGCTCAGCAACCCCACCCCGACCATGCCCGCCCCGGCCACCTTGTAGGCGAATAGCGGCTTGCGGCACATTACCGGGATGATCTCCGAGACGATCCCGAATCCGGGCAGCGCCAGGATGTACACCTCGGGGTGGCCGAAGAACCAGAACAGGTTCTCGTACAGGTAGCTGCTGCCGCCGAGCCGGTCCACGAAGAACGCGGTCTGCGCGTTCCGGTCCATCAGCAGCATGTACATGCCGCCGACCAGCACCGGCGCCGCCAGCACCATCAGGAACGAAGTCGTCGTCATCGCCCAGACGAACATCGGCAGCCTGCTCCAGCGCATGCCGGGAGCCCGGTAGCAGATGACCGTGACGATGATGTTGAATCCGGCCAGGATCATCGAGATGCCCATGAGCCCGAATGCCATCGCGTACGCGTCCGCGCCCACGGTGGACTGGATCGACAGCGGCGCGTAGCCCGTCCAGCCGAACGGGAATCCGCCTAGCAGCAGCGCGGACAGCAGGATCAGGAACGCCATCGGCGTGAGCCAGAACGACAGGGCCTCGATCCGGGGAAACGCGACGCGCTTGGCGCCGATCATCAGCGGTATCAGGTAGTTGCCGAACGGGCCGAGGATGACCGAGCTCATCAGCATCATCATCATCGTGCCGTGCTCGCCGACGATCTCCACGTACACCTGTGAGGTGAAGACGTGGTTCACCGGCGAGAGCAGTTCGGTCCTGATGGCCATGGCGAACAGCCCGGCCGTGCAGAAGTAGATGATCATGCCGACCAGGTACTGGATGCCGACCACCTTGTGGTCGAGCGAGTACCGGAAGTACCTGGCCAGGCCCGACGTCTCGTGCTCAGGCAGGCCGTTCCCGTTGACGTGGTTCGGCCGGCCGATCATCTGCCGGAAGATGTCGTTGAACACCCCGAGGCCGGCTAGCCAGCCCACGATGGCGAACACGTAGCCAAGGGTGATCGGCCAGTCCTCAGAGTCGGACAAGGCGATGTTGGGGTACTGGTTGGCGGCGCCGGTCGCGCCGGTCAGGTAGTCGCCCAGCAGGTGACCGAGGACGTACCCGATCACTGCCCCGGCGATTGCCGTGTGGATGGCCGGACGGCGCCACCACGGCCGCGCACTGGAGCCGGTCAGCGGCTGACCGCCACCGGCGCCCTGCGCCCGATCTGGCTGTGTCTCGATGGCCATCCCGTCACCTCTTCATCGCTGCGTCGGCGTCAAGCCTTGTGTTGGTAAGCACGGGGTTCGTAAGCACGGGCCGGGTCACGGCTGGACCGGGTCGTTCGGCGGGTAGTAGTAACCGTTGGCGCCGCCGATTCCGGCCTTCGCCATGGCCTTGTTGATCTGCGGGACCACCGTGGGGTCATAGGTCGTGGCGTACGGCGGCAGGATCTTGGTAACCGAGGCGAGCTGGACCTCTGTCTTGTCCGCCCAGGCCTTGAACGCGGCCACCGAGACAACCTTCCCGAAGTTGAACATCGCTCCGTGCCACAGGCCGCATAGCTCCGCGCAGCGCACCGTCACGGTGCCCGTCTGCTGCGCCGTCGTGTAAGCCACGTTGTTAACGCCGGGGTTCGCGTCCGCCTTCACGCCGAGCTGGTAGGCCCAGAAGCTGTGAATGACGTCCAGCGAAGTGACGTTGAACTGAATTGGCTCACCCACCGGCAGCATCAGGGCAGTGGTCTCGAATCCGCCGAACTGCGGATAGCGGTAGGTGAACCGCCACTGCTGGGCGATGACCTGGACCTGAAGCGGAGTCCCGTCCGGCTTCCAGATCGGGGCTGGGCCTTCGCCCGCACCTGCTCCAGCGAATCCGGGCCAGGCCAGCTCGTAGGTCCCGAACCCGGCGAGGAACAGCACGATGACCGCGGTCACGGTGATCCAGGTGGCCTGAATCCTGGCGTGCCCGAAGATCGGCGGCCCGTCCTCCTCGTCGCCCTCGCGATGCCGCCAGACGATCACCGAGTAGGCCATGAAGACCAGCACAAAGGCCATCACGGGCGCGGCAAGCACGGACATGACCTTGATGTCGAATTGCTGGCTGGCAGCGGTGTTCGACATCTTGCCAGGAGGCATGTGCGGCCCGTAGACGAAGTACAGCAGCAGGTCCGCGGCGACCGCGATGGGCAGCCAGATCAGGAAGATTCTCAGCCCGTGGTTCGGGCCGCCCGATCCCGGACCCTGAGCGTCCTCGGCAACTGACGCGGCCATCAGGACACCACCTCCATGTTGCCCGTCATGAACCCGATGGTCTGCATCGGACCGCCGAACCCGTCAAGGAAGCCGCCGCCGCACGGGACGCGGCACTGCCAGAAGTACTCGCCGGGGCCCTTCGGGGACATGAAGCTGAAGGTCACCGTCTCGTGCGGGCCCGATGTGCAGGGCGATGTGCCGCACAGGTTGGCGGTCAGCGACGGCGACGCCATCGGGATGTTCAAGTTGATGCCCGGGATTGAAAAGGTATGCGCCACGTTGCAGCCGGACCAGGAGTTGATCACCTTGACCGGCTTGCCGTTGACATACTCGACTCCGCCGATCGTCCCAGTGACCCTGCCGAAGTACGGGTTTCGCAGCGGCGTGCAGCCGTCGTAGCCGTAGATCGTCATGTCGATCTTGCTGCCCGCCGGCACCTTGAACAGCGTGGTGTGAATCCACGCGTGCGTCCTTGGGTTCTGGATGAAGTACGACACCCAGTCCGGATGTGTGCTGACGGTGTTCTGCGGGTCTTCCTGCATCACGACGTGGACGGTGGCGCCAGTATCCGCGGTCACGCCGGACGCGTAGTCCACCGTGGGCGGGCCGCCTAGGAAGTAATGAATCACCACGAACAGCGCAACCGCTACCACGGCGAGGAACGCCAGCAGCAGGGTAACGACACGGGCCGGCAACGACACCGGCCATCACCTCGCTTCTTCGCCTGTCGGCAGGACCGCCGGGTTCCTGGCATGGCGGAGCGATCCGTCCTAGCCCGACCCTCGGATGAACGCCTCTGATCTTGCGATCACCGTGCTCGTGCCGGCAAGGATCGCGGTACTGAATGACGAAACTGTCACGGTTGCCCGAGCCGACACAGACCGATGGTTTTCGTACCGATGCCCGGTTTCGTCAACGCTGGAGGGTAATGGAATGGTTTCATTGTGGTAGCGCGGCTTGACCGTGACAGGCCTCATGGAGTAGATCCTGTCCTGTCGACCTGTGCCATCGGCTGGATCTGAGGGGGGCGGTACGCCGGTCGGTTCCGTCCAACTGCAATCGATTGAGGTACCAGGGGCTGATGTCTATCAATCAGACCGAGAGGCGGCCCGCACCTCGACGAGTCCTCGTTGTCGACGACGAGCCGCATATCCGGGGGATGATTACCCGCGCCCTCGCGGCAGCCGGGTACGAGATCGACTCGGCCAGTGACGGCACCGCCGGGCTCGGCATGGCCCTGACAGGCGATTACCAGCTGGTGATTCTCGACCTGGTGATGCCACTAACTGACGGCCGTCAGGTGCTGGGGCGGCTGCGGGCAGAGCGCCCGGAGCAGGCGATCCTCGTCCTGTCCTGCCTGTCGGACGTGACCACGAAGGTGGTTTGCCTCGATTCTGGGGCGAAGGACTACCTGACCAAGCCGTTCTCGCTGGACGAGTTGCTCGCCCGGGTCAGGGTCCAGCTGCGTGGCGAGCACCCGGCTGGCGACCAGATCCGGGCCGGTCACCTGGTACTCGACCTGGGCAGGATGCAAGCCGACGCCGGCGTCGGCCCGGTATCGTTGACCCGGCTCGAGATCATGCTGCTCCGAGAGCTCATGGAGCACGCCGGCGAGTCCGTCCCGAAGGGGACTCTGCTGGCATCAGTGTGGGGCATCGATTTTGATCCCGGGTCGAACGTTGTCGACGTCTGCATCCGCAGGCTGCGGTCCAAGCTGGGATTCGAGCTGATCGAGACGGTACGTGGTGCAGGATACCGACTCGCTTCCTGAGGCGAGCTTGCCCGAGGGCGGCGCCGTGGCCAGCGTTCTCGACTGGCCAGGCCTGCACGTCCGGGGGCCCGACTTCGACCGCTTGCGGTCCTGGGACGGATGGATCGACCTCGCCTGGGTGATGCTGTGGATTCTGGGCCTGGCCGGAATCCTGGTCTTCGAGCGCTGGGAAGCGATCCCCTTCCATCTGATCTGGATCACCTTCGCGCTGCTCTACAGCTTCCGGGTCCGCAGCACCGGTTCGACGGTCTGGGTACTGGCCGCCATGGTCGTGACGACCTTCGCGGCGATCGGCTTCGACGTGCTCCGCGGCACTCAGCCGGCCGACGAGCTGACCGAGGTTCCGCTGATGGCGGCGATGTTCTGGGTCATGATGTGGCACGGCCGCCGTCACCAGGCCGCCAACGCCGAGCGGATCCGGGTCAGTGAGGAGAACGAGCGACTGCTTGACACCCAGCGCCGGTTCCTGCAGGACGCATCGCACCAGCTCAGGACGCCTATCACAATCGCACTCGGGCACTCTGAGCTGCTCGCCCGCCACCTCGCCGACAATCAGGACCAGCGCGACATCAACGTGATCGTCGGAGAGCTCAACCGGCTGCGGACCCTCAGCGAACGACTCCTGCTGATCGCCGCGTCAGCCAATCCCGACTTCCTGCAGCCAGAATCCGTAGAGCTCGACCAGTTCATCACCGACGTGCTCTGGCGCTGGCGGCCCACTGCGGAGAGGCACTGGCAGCTAGGGCAGCTGGACGAGGCGACGGCGCTAGCCGACCGGGAACGCCTCGGGCTGGCCATCGACGCTCTGCTCGAGAACGCCGTCCAGCACACCGGGCCGGCCGACCTCATCCGCCTCACCGTAACCCGCGACGAGGTCGCCGGGCGGGTCAGCCTCGTTGTACAGGACACCGGGGCAGGCATCTCAGCCGACGACCTGACCCACGTCTTCGACCGGTTCGCTACCGGGTCGCCGGCAGTGGGCCGCCGCGGTACCGGGCTAGGTCTCGCCCTGGTCCGCGCGGTGGCCGAAGGTCACGGCGGCGAGGTCAGGGCGCAGAGCACCCCCGGTCTCGGCAGCAGGTTCGAGCTACTGCTACCGCTCGCGGCGGCGCCCAGGCCCGCTGCGAGTCCTGTCGCCAAGCCGGTCACGCTGCCGGCACCAGGCCGTTACGGGAGCAGCCTGTGATCACCACGCACGACAACCAGCCAACGGCCTCGCCGCCGCGGCGCACCTGGTTGCGGGGACTGAGCACGGCCCGGAAGATCGGTTACCTGGCGACGGCCGCGGTACTGGCAGCCGTCGTCGCGATCGTTCTGGTCCTCGCGGGCGGCCAGGCGAAGAAGAGCGGCCCGCCACCGCTCGCCAAGAGCTTCTCGCTGGGCGAGCTCGGCCAGCCCGGCCACCAGCTGAGCCTGGCCGACTACGCGGGCCACCCGGTGATCATCAACTTCTTCGCTTCCTGGTGCACACCGTGCCAGCGCGAGACGCCGATGCTCGCTCACTGGTACCTGTCGATGCACGGGCATGTCCGTGTGCTCGGCATCGACTCCAACGACGAGACTCCGGCGGCGCTGCGCTTTGTGCACAAGACCGGGGTGAGCTATCCGGTGGCCGCCGATCCGTATCCGGCCACGACCACTACCTCGTACGGCGTGTACGCGCTGCCGCAGACCTTCTTCCTCAACGCCCGGCACCAGATCGTGCTGCACATTCTCGGGCCGCTGACGATCAAGGACCTGACCAGGGGCGTCTCGCTGATGGATTCCGATCGGGGCTGACCGACAGATGCCGCCCATTGCTTCCAGCGACCGCCCGCGCGTGTATACGCGGCCGAGCGGCTGGCCAGTACACCGCTCGCCACGCTGGCTTCTGCTCGCGGGCGCGCTGCTCCTGATAGGCGTGGTGGCCGTGGCGCTGGTGCACCGGCCGTCCACGGCCGAGCGAGCCAGCGACATGCGTGGCTTCCTCGCGGAGGTCAACACTGATATCGAGTCCTGCAGCGGCGGGGTCCGAGAGTCGCTCATAGCCCTGCACGACGTCCAGGCCGAGCACTTCAGTAACAGTGCCGACATCAGCCAGGGCGTCAGCGTTGCCACGCAGGGGGCTGCTAACTGCGCGCCGGCGAATAACGAGCAGATCGATGACCTCGAGAACTACCAGGTGCCAGAGTCGCTCGACGGCTTCGGGCTGGTTCATGTCGTCTCAGACATGGTGGCCTGGGCAGCCCCGGATGCCGAGCGGGTACAGACCGACGTTGCGCAGGTGCTCTCGAGCACGACGCCGCAGGCCCGGAGCACGGCGCAGGCAACCCTCACCAGGGACCTGGGTACCCTGAACGCCGACCGGGCCGCCATAGATGCCCCGATCGCCACGGCTATCAAAGCCTTGAGCATGCATGATTCTCCGCCCAGGCTGGCGGGCTGACACTGTGAGCTACGTACTTGATCACTGGTCTTTCGACCCCTTCCTGGTCATCGCGATCGTCCTGGCGATCTGGCATGAGGTCGGGCTGGCACGGCTGGCAACGCGCTCCAGCCCGGACTTGACCGGTTTGCTCAGGCGCAGGTCGCTGCTTTTCTACGCTGGCCTGGCAGTTCTGCTGATCGCGGTCGAGTCGCCGATCGGCTACTGGGCGTACGACTACTTCTTCGTGCACATGATCCAGCACCTGCTGCTGATGTTCGCGGCGCCGACGCTGGTCGTCGCCGGTGCGCCCTGGCAACCGCTGCTGGGCGCGCTCCCGAAGAGGTCAGGCAAGGCCGCTGCCCCTGTGGTCATTACCGGTGGCTGGGCCCGGCCGTTGCGGGCAGTGGGCGGCTTCCTGGTCAGACCGTGGGTCAGCGTGATCTTGTTCAGCGCGGTGATGGTCTTCTGGCACCTGCCCGGCCCGTTTGACCTCGCCGAGCGCAACCAGGCCGTGCATGTCTGGCTGATGTATTCGACTTTCTTCATCGCCGGCGTGCTGTTCTGGCTGCAGTTCATCGGATCGCCGCCGTTCCGGATCCGGATGTCGCCGGTGGCCCAGGCCGCGGCGCTGCTCGCAACGAACTGCGTTATGTGGGTGCTGGCCATGGCTATGGGCTTCCTGACCAGCTCCTCGTGGTACTCGGTCTATAATCACGTCCCCGGCGTCACCCTGCCGGCGTTCGCCGACCAGCAAATCGGGGCCGGCATCTTGTGGATCTGCGGCGACTTCTGGGCGATCCCGACGATGATCTTCGTCATCAGGAAACTCATGGCCGAGGACGGCAGCATCAGCGCAGCTGTCGACCGCATGCTTGGTCGCGGCTCTGCAAGATACAACTGGGCGAACCGCGGCTGACCGGGTGTTGAACTGGGTCGGCGAACCGGTCGCTGCCGAGGGCATAACCGAACGGCTCTTTGTGGTAGACCGGCCTCCGGGCATCGTTCCCGGGGCTCTGTGGCTGCCGTCAGCGCCGGCGCCCAGGTATCCGCTCGTCCTGCTCGGGCATGGCGGGAGCGGCCACAAGCGAAACGACCGGATGCGTCAGCTGGCGCGTGCGCTGTGCTCCGAGGCGGGACTGGCCGCAGTCGCTATCGACGGGCCCTACCACGGCGACCGGGTGCCGGCACCGCTGAGCGCGCCGGAGTATCAGGCTCGAATCGTGGCCGAAGGTCTCGACGCCGTGATCGACCGGATGACAGCGGACTGGCGGGCAACGGTAGACCTGCTCGGGTCTGCCGCACCGGTGGACACCACGCGCGTGGGGTACATCGGCGTGTCGATGGGCACCCGTTTCGGCCTGCCCCTGGCTGCCGCGATCGGTAGCCAGCTGGCAGGTGCGGTCTTCGGCAAATTCGGCCTTCAGGAAACGTCCGGCATGTACGCCGGTGCCGACCCTGCTAGCCGCATCAAGGCCGACGCGACGGCTGTGACCGCTCCGGTCCTGTTCCACGTTCAGTGGCACGATGAGCTGTTCGCCAGGGACGGCCAGCTCGCGCTGTTCGACTTGTTCACCTCGCCGGACAAGCAGCTGATCGCTTACCCCGGACGGCACGGTGAGACGAAGCCGACAGCGACAGCCGCCTGGTGCAGCTTCATCAGTACGGCGCTGGGACAGCTCCGCTAACACCCCGTGATGCCGGGGCGCCTGATCGTCATCGGCGAGCGTCACGGGTCGGCCTGTACCGCGCGGATAGCGGGCAGGCTCATAACGACCACGCTCAGGGCACAGACGGCAATGGCCGCCTGCCAGAGCGTCCCGTCGATCCCCAGGCCCCGCACCATGGGGCCGATCAGTGCGTCGCCAATCGGCGCGCACACCGTGATGACCAGCCAGTCCGTGGCGATGACGCTGGTCAGGCTGGCGGCCGGCACGAGCCGCTGCATCGTGGTGCCCCAGAGAACGGCGAACACCTCGAAGCCGACCCCGGCGACGGCCGCGGCCGACACGATCAGGGGAAGCGGAGCCCGGATGACAAGAAGGGTCAGCGGCGCCACCGCGGCGATACGCCCTGCCATCGCCGCTGCAAGCGGCCTGGATGGCCGGATGGTGAGGGCCAAGATGCCGCCCAGCACACCGCCGGCTCCTTCACCAGCCAGGATCACGCCCCAGGCACCGGCGCCGCCCAGGCTGGTCCTGGCCACATCCGCGCCCAGGATTGAGAACGGGGCGAAGACGAGCAGGCTGCCGGCGGCATCATAGAGGCTGACCGGCCACAGCCAGCGGAGTTCCCAGAAGGCGTGCCAGCCTGCGCGGAACTGCGCAAGGACCGAGCCTTCAGCGTCGTCTCGACAGCCGGCCAGACCGGCAGCGGAGGTCGCCGTTATCAAGTTACAGAGCCCGGCCGCGACGATCGCCCAGCCGGGATCGGCGGCCGCTGCGCCCCCTGCGACAGCCGGCCCGGCGATGGCGCAGACCGACCCGACCAGGCCCGCAATCGCATTGGCTGTGTGCAGGTCTGAGTCGCCGGCAACCTGACGGATGGCGCCCGCCATCGCAATGCTGGCGAGTCCCTGCCCGCCGCCGCTGACCGCCGCCAGCATGAAGAGAGGCCAGCTGGGGTGCGGGAACCGGAGCATTATGACGCCTGCCCCGAGCTGACTGCACGCACTCAGCAGCGAGCCCAGCAGCATTGTGCGTGCCCTCCCGATACGGCCCGTCACCGTACCGGCTGCTGCGACGGCTAGTCCCGCGGCTAGAGCATAGACGGCAAGCACCCGGCCTGCCTGGGCGACTGAATCGCCGCCGTCCAGGATCGCGAAGGTAATGCCGATGGGAATCATGGAACTGGCCGCCATCGCCGCGCCGTATCCGGCGAGAAACCTCACGAACTGCGGCTTGCGCAGCATCTCGATCCGGCTGCCGTGCGGACTTGCCATCCTGTCGGGCTAGACCGGGCTGGAGCCGGCCATGTCTTCGCGCCGTCCGGGTACCGGAAGAATGTCTGGCTCCCCCTGCGCGGCGAGCCTGCGGAAGAAGCCCAGGACGCCCGCCAGACCGGTGGCCCACGACATGCTGAAGC
>DATJNX010000003.1:0-21915 GCA_035507615.1 Streptosporangiaceae bacterium | reverse complement strand
CAAGGACGGCGATCAGGACTAGTTCGAGGGTCCGGCGGCGGCCGACCACGGCTCGCTCGATTTCGTCCAGCACGGCCGTGCTGCGCTCTGCCGTATGGCTCGGCGTCCAGTGCGGTTCCGTCATAGTCGCTCCAGTCGGTCGATGATGGTAGCGAGCGTGCGCGCCGGGATGCCGACCTGCTGCCGCTCGGCCTGGGCGGGACGGGCCGGGTCAAGCCAGAACCAGAGCGCGTCGTCGCGGGGGCCGGGTAGCAGTAGCCGCCGCGCCGCGGCCGGGTCGTGGTAGAGGTTGACACCGTGCCGCTCAGCGAGCCTGGCGGCGAGCAGATGCTGGAGTACCGGGCGCATTTCGGTGTCGTAGCTGGCCATCGACGCCGTGGCGTCGTGCAGCATTCTGCGCTTCCCCCAGAATCCGAGAAAGCTTGTGTGATGGCGGCCCTGGCGCTGCGCTTGCTCGACCAGCGGCCTGCTGCCTGCCGGGATGAAAGCGGGCAGCAGGGCAAGCGCCGCAAGGGTCCAGCCGCCGACCGTGAATGCGGTGGCGCCGAGCCCGGCGTAGGCGTAGACGGCAAGGCTCGTGCTCAGCACGAGGAACGCCGCGCAGGCCAGCTCAGGCAGGCAGGCCAGCCAGCCGTCCCGGCCCGCTGCCGGCGCCGCCTGGCGGCCAGCCCGTCCGGTCATCAGACAGCCCGCTTGCTGCGCAGCTCGGCCGAGATCGCGTCCAGGGCCTGCCTGGCATCTTCCTTGGCGGCATCGGCGAGCGGATGGCTGGAGAACCTGGCCTCGTAGAACAATCCGGTGAGCCTGCCCGCGGCGGGCCCGCGGATCAGGCCGGACGCTACAGCTCTCGCCAGCAGCTCGTCCGGCGTCTCCGCGGCTGTCCTGGCAGCCCCGGCACCCGCGAGGCTGCCTTCCATGGCGACGTAGCACGCGATGATTGCAGCTCGCGCGTCATCGACTGTTCGCAGGGCCGCGCGGCCCGACTCGACGGCCTTGTCCAGCTCACTGCTGCTGTCGTCGTCGGCGAGGCCGCCGACGTAACCCCCCAGTGTGCGTGCTCTGATCCGGCTGATCAGGATCACGCAGATAACCAGCGCCACCAGGACGACCAGTGCGATCAACGTGTAGAGCAGGTAGCTGCCTGCCGCTGACCCCGTCCCCAGCCGAGGAGGGTGCTTCGGATGGCGCTGCGGCTTGTTGCGTCCCTGGAGCAGCCTGAGCCAGTTGTTATTGGCTTTGACGTCGGTCAGGTTGATTGCCATGATCGCGACGATCGCGATCATGGCAAGCGCTGCCAGCCAGCGCAGCAGCTTTCGCAGCGCGCCGGCCAGGTGCCCGGCATCGGGCGTGCGCCTGGTGCGGATGGCCAGCGCGATCTGGAGCCCGCCGAGTGCAGCCAGGAGGCAGATCCCGATGGTGAGCGCGTCCTGGCGCAACGGCCCGCGGCCAGCGACTGCCGGTCCGGCGGCCCGGATCCCGGCGATCACCGAAACCAGCAGCAGCCCGATGATGACCGGCCGGCTGTAGCGCGCGAGGCCAGGCGAACGGGCGTCAGCGGACGATGCTGCGGCGCCCTGCGAGCCTGCGACGCTCGCTTCCCCGTTGGCCACCGTAAATGTCCTCGACATCCCAAGCCGGCGTACCCCCGGTCCCGGCAGATTGCGCAACCATAATGTCACGAAATCGTCGCTGCGGCGGATCTTAGGCCGCGTCGGTCAGCCGAAGATCGATGCGGAATCAGCCTCATGGCTGATGCTTGTGACGGCAGAAGCTGGCAGGGTGTTGCCCGGCAAGCGGCGCCTGCCGCACTGCCCGCCTCCTGACGGCAGCCAGCGCGGCAGACCGGGGAACGCTGATCGGAGGGACTGTGATCGCACCGGCAAGGCCGCCGGCCAGTGACCGGGGCCGGCACTCTGCTCCGGACGCGGTGATCCGGACGGTCGCGCTGACCAAGCGCTACGGCACCTCGGTGACGGCGCTTGACGAGCTGACGGTCGTCATCGGCGCGGGCATCACTGGCCTGGTCGGGGCCAACGGCGCCGGTAAGTCCACGCTCATCAAGATCCTGCTCGGGCTGCTCGAGCCGACCAGCGGGACAGCGGCTGTCTTCGGCCGTGACTGCGTGACCGACGGGTACGAGATCCGGACGCTGACTGGCTACATGCCCGAGCACGACTGCCTGCCGCCAGACGTGACGGCGACCGAGCTGGTCACGCACCTAGGCCGGATGTCTGGCCTGCCGTCCAGCGCTGCCAGGGAACGGGCCGCTGACTCGCTCCGCCATGTGGGCCTGTACGAAGAGCGCTACCGCCAGATCGGCACCTACTCCACGGGCATGAAACAGCGGGTCAAGCTGGCGCAGGCGCTGGTAGGAGACCCCCGGCTGCTGCTGCTCGACGAGCCGACCAACGGCCTCGACCCGGCCGGCCGGACAGCGATGCTCGACCTGATCGCCCGGATCGGGGCGCAGTTCGGCATCTCGATTCTGGTCGCCTCGCATTTGCTCGGCGAGATCGAGCAGATCTGCGATCAGCTCGTGGCCATCGACGGCGGCCGGCTGCTGCGAGCCGACACCATCAGCTCGGTGACGAAGGCCAGCGCGGTGCTGCTCGTCGAGGTAGACGAAGGCGTTGAGCTGCTTGCGGCCGAACTCGCCCGCCGCGGCCTGACTCCGGTGCCAGTCGAGCGAGGCCTTCTGGTCGAGCTGGCCGGTGATGAAACCTACGACGTGGTCCGCGACAGCGTGGCTGATCTCGGCCTGCCGCTCAGCCGGATGGAGCAGCGCAGGCACCGGGTAGAGGAGCTGTTCCGCGCCGACCCGGCACTGGCTGCCGACGCGATGGGAGTGTCCAGTGCCAGCTGACGCGCACGCTGCCGCAGGGCAGCTCGGCCATCTTGAGACCAGCGGGGGCGAAACTAGCGGGGTCATCCACAACATCGGCTACCGCAGGTACGACGACGTGCGGCTCGGCCGCCCGGCAATTGTCAGGGCGCTGGTCTGGCACAGTCTGCGGTCGGCGTTCGGGATCGGCCGCGGCGCCAAAGCCAAGATCTTTCCGGCGCTGCTCTTCGCGATCATCTGCCTGCCCGCCGCGGTCAACGCGGTAGCCGCTGCCACGAATCCCGGCGGCGAGCCGCTTATCGGCTATGACAGCTACATCCCGGTGCTGCGCACAGTCGTGATGCTGATCTTCGCGGCAGTCGCCGCGCCGAACCTGGTGTCCAGCGATCTGCGGAACCATACGCTGCCGCTGTACTTCGCCAGGCCAATCGGCCGGACTGACTATCCGCTGGCCAAGCTGATCGCGTTCATCCTCGCCTGCCTGCTGATGGTGGAGATCCCGCTGCTCATCCTGTACCTCGGCAACGTATCCCAGGCACACGGCGCGCATGCGGTCTGGGCGCAGACGTTGCAGCTCGGACCCGGCTTGCTCTATGGCGTTGCCTGGGCGGTGCTGCTGGCCAGCATCGGACTGCTGCTCGCCAGTACAACCGGCAAGCGAGTCTTCGCGATGTGCGCGATCGGCATCCCGTTGTTCTTCTCCTGGATCCTGGCGAATGTGCTGGCTCACGTCGGCGCTCAGGCGTTCCGGCCAGTGGCGGTCGGCCAGCCACCCCTGGTCGCCAGCCTGGCCGGATTGATCAGCCCGTTCACGCTGCTTGGCGGCGTGCTCCGGTGGCTGCAGGGCAACCCGGCAATCGGGCCTGCCTATCACCCGCTGCAGGCGACAACGATCGGCACCTACGGGCCCGTTTATGGCGTGGTGTTCGTCGCCTTGACGGTGGCGGCCATCGCCGGGCTGTTCGCCCGCTACCGGAGAGTTGGTGTGGCGTGACAGATATCGACCTGCGCGGCGTCTCGCGCTGGTACGGCAACGTGGTAGCCGTCAACGACATCTCGATGACAATCGGGCCGGGCGTCACCGGGCTGCTCGGTCCGAATGGCGCGGGCAAGACGACCATCCTGAACATGATGGCCGGATTCCTGATGCCGTCCCGCGGTCAGATCACCGTGGCTGGGCAGAGCACCTGGCGCAATCCGGGATTGTTCCGCCAGGTAGGCGTTGTGCCCGAGCGCGATTCGGTGTACGCGTTTCTGACCGGCGCGGAGTTCGTCGGGGTCAGCGCCCGGCTGCACGGGCTGGCCGACGCCGGTGCTGCGGCGCAGCGGGCCATCGACCTGGTCGAGATGAGCGATGCGCAGGACCGGCGGATCTCGACCTACTCCAAGGGCATGCGGCAGCGCATCAAGGTCGCGGCCGCTCTGGTTCACGACCCCGAGGTTTTGCTGCTGGATGAGCCGTTCAACGGCATGGACCCGAGGCAGCGACTGCACATGATGGACCTGCTGCACGCCCAGGGCGGCCGGGGCAGGGTCATCGTGTTCAGCTCACACATCCTGGAGGAAGTCGAGCGGCTGTCCGGCGTCATCCAGGTGATCGTCGGCGGTCGGCTGGCCGCCTCCGGTGACTTCCGGGCGATCCGGCGGCTGATGACAAACCGGCCGCACGTGTTCCTCGTGCACTCGTCCGACGACCGCGCTCTTGGCGCGGCGCTGATCGGGCGGCCCGCAGTCAGCGCGGTCGAGCTGACCGCCCACGGCCTGCAAGTTCGTGCCTCCGACTACGGCACGTTCACCAGGGAAGTTGCCGGGCTGAGCCGTGATCACGGCATCCGGCTCCGGCAGGTGCTGCCCGCTGACGAATCCCTGGAAAGCGTCTTCACTTACCTGCTGGCGTCATGATGACCCGCGTCACGACGGGAGGGCCGGCGATGGGCAACACCGCGATGGACAAGAAGATGACCGGACAACCGCTCCCCGGCCTGCTCAACGGGGACATCATCCGGCTGACCCTGCGCGCAGCCATGGGCCGGAGACGGGCGCTGCTGTTCGCGCTGCCGGCCATCATCCTGATCGGCCTGTCGGCGCTGCTGAAGGCCAAAGCGAACAGCCCGGTGTGGCCGCCGGAGGTTCTGGGCAGCGTCGGCTACCTGATCCTCGCGCTGACTGCGCTGATCGTGGGCGGCAGCGTTCTCGGCGCTGAGATCGACGATGGCAGCATCCTGCACCTGCTCGCCACCCCGGTGAGCCGGCGATCGGTGATACTGAGCAAATACCTGGTGGCCGTCGCGCTGACGATCGCGTTCGCCGCGGTGCCCGAGTACATCGCGGGCGCGATCGCCACGGGCGCCTCCAGCGGTCTAGCTGTCGGCTTGTTCGTCGGAGCGCTGGCGGGCGCGGTCATCTACAACGCGCTGTTCCTGATGCTGACGGCCGTGTTCAGCCCGGCCCAGGCGCTCGCGTTCGGGCTGCTGTACGTGCTGCTCTGGGAGGGTCTGCTGGCAAGCCTGGTGCCAGGCGTGGGCCTGCTGTCGGCCGGGCACTACAGCCTGGCGGTGGCGAACTCGATCGCGCACAATGCCGCGCTGCACGCCGATCTCAACGTCGGGACCGGGATCGGCATGGGCCTGGTTGTGACCGTCGCTTCACTCGCATTCGCATCGGTCACGCTGTCCGGATTCAACGTCGCGGGCGACGTCACCTGACCTCGCAACTGGGCAGCTAGCGAGGCGTGCTCTCGTCCGGCCGGAAGGCTGGCCCGTGCCCGGGAATGATGACCGCCGCGACAGCCAGAATGCGGGCGCGACTGGCGGCCAGCACCGAGGCGTCCGGTGCGAACGGATCGTCGGCCGGGCCGTCTGACGCCCACCAGGCATGGGTGCAGGCATGCACTCCGTCCGGCGTAGCCGCGAGCGTGGTGATGTCTTCGGCGGTATGGCCGGGCGTGGCCATCAGCCGGATGGCGGGACTTAGCTGGTAGCCGTCGGCCTCCCGGCTGATCCACAGGTCGCCGTCGTAAATCGCCCAGTGGTCGTGGATCCGGGCTGCCGGGAACAAGGCCGCGTTGACGGTGTGGTCGGGATGATGGTGGCTGAACACGATGTCGGTCACTATCTGCGGCGCCACACCATGCCCGGCAAGCGCGGTCAGCAGGTCGTGGCGCGAGGCGACCATACCCGGATCGACGATGACGGTGACGTCACCGTCCTGAATCAGCGTGACGGTACTTCCGACGTGCTCGCCGTCGTCGGCCTCGCGGGCGTATCCCGCCGAAAGCACGTGCACGGCCGCGGAACCGGTGAGCGGGAAGTCAGTCTCGGGCATGCGCAGACCTTACCGGCAGGACTCTAGGCGCACTAGTAGCAGGATTCCTGTGGGTCCGGGGATCGCGGAGCCGGACGAGGTGCCTGGCTAGGCCGAGCTGCCGGCCTTGGCGGCTGCGGCCTTGGCGCCTGCCTTGAGCTCTTTCTTGTACGCCCGGACGGCGGCGAGTGAGGTGTCATCGACGATGTCGGCTACCGAATAATGCGAGCCTTCCTCGCCGAAGCGGCCGGCTGCCTCTCGCCAGCCGTCCGGCTGGACGCCGAGCTGCTTGCCGAGCAGCGCGGCGAAGATCTGCGCCTTGTTCCCGCCGAAGCCGGGCAGCGCGGCAAGCCTGGCTACCAGTTCCTTGCCGGTGGCTGCACTGGACCAGATGGCTGCGGCGTCGCCGTCATAGTCCTCGACGATCAGCCTGGCCAGGTCCTGCGTCCTGGCCGCCATGGCCTTAGGGAAGCGGTGCAGGGCCGGCCGCTCAGCGAACACCGAAGCGAGGGCTTCTGGGTCGAATTCGGCTAGTTCCGCCGCAGTCGGCTCGTGCCCAAGGCGCATGACCAGCTCATACGGGGAGCTGAACGCCTTCTCGAACGGCACCTGCTGATCAAGCAGCATCCCGATAAGCAGTGCGAGCGGATCGCGGGTGAGCAGCTCATTGGCTTCAGCCTGGACCGGCAGCGAAAGCGTCATAGGTGTCATCATCTACTATCAGGCGCATGCGCAGGAACCGGCTGCGCAGCACTGGCGGGCCCCCGGCGTCGGCGTGACCAGGGGCGGGGAACTACGGACCGGGCTGGATAGTTGCTATAACAGGGGAACGAAGTCCCCGGAGGGAGTCCGGCATGGCACCGCGTTTCAGGTATGGCCTCATCGGGGTCGTGATCGGGCTGCTGCTAGTCATCATCGGCCATCCGATCATCGGCCTCGTCGTCATCGCAGCCACCGTCGCAATCCCGGCTGTTGCCTATGCCATGCTCAGCCCGGAGCAGCGCCGCAGGCTGCGCCGGGCCCGCGACCGCAAGCAAATCGGCGGCTGACGATGAGCGCTGGATCCGGGCTGGTGCGCGGGCGGCTGGCTCAGGAGTGCTCGTTCCCGGCCTGGTAGTGGTGGTGAACCGGCGTTTAAGGCTGGCTGGGCTGCCAGAACGCGGGGAACGCTCGCGGCGCCTCCGGTCCCTCGTAATGCGCTAGCGGACGGAATATCCGGTTGTCGCTAATCTGCTCGAGCACGTTGGCCATCCAGCCGATGATCCGGCTGCAAGCGAATGTCGCCGTGAACATCTCGCGCGGTAGCCCGGCGGCCTCGAGGACGACGCCGGCGTAGAACTCGACGTTTGCATAGAGCTCGCGGCCGGGCTTGAGCTCGGCGAGAAGCTGGACCGCGGTCTTCTCCACGATCTCGGAGAATTCGACGCGCTCGCTGTGCAGTTCTCTGGCAACTTCGTGCAGCAGGGCCGATCGTGGATCGATCGTCTTGTAGATCCGATGACCGAAGCCCATGAGCTTGTCGCCGTGCTCGATGGCGTTCCGCAACCACGGCTCTGCGTTGTCCGGCGTGCCGATCGCATCCAGCATGTCGAACACTCGCGCCGGAGCGCCGCCATGGAACGGGCCGGACAGCGCGCCGAGCGCTCCGGAGACGACAGCTCCCAGGTCAGCTCCAGATGAGGCGATGACCCGCGAGGTGAAGGTCGAGTTGTTGAACCCGTGGTCGATGGTCAGCATCAGGTACCGTTCGACGGCGTACCTGGCCCGGTCATCGGGTACCACACCGTTGATCATGTACAAGTAGTTCTCGCTGTAGCCGAGGTCGGGTCGCGGCTGCACTGGCTCCAGGCCGCTGGCCAGCCGGAACAGCTGCGCGGCCAGTACCGGCATGATCGCCGACAGGCGCTCGGCCTGCTCGGCTGTCTCGGTGTCGCTCTGGTCGGTCCATGGCTTGCAGCCCATCGCCTGGGCGGCGACGGAGATGGCCGTGCGCAGCGACGCAAGTGAGCCTGGTGGGCTCAGCCTGGCTATGGCAGGCAGCAGGTCGGCGACACCCGCGGGCAGCTTACGCAATTCGGCGGTCTCGCTGGCGAAACTCGCCCGCTGCTGCTCTGTGGGCAGGTCACCGCGCAGGAGCAGGTGCCAGGCATCTTCCACCCGGCCCCGGCGTGCGATGTCGACAGCGTTGTAGCCGCGGTAGTGGTAGAAGCCCTGGCGGCCGAGCACGTCGGAAACCTCGGTGCGGGCGACCGACACTCCAGCAAGCCCGGCGGGCGCCTCATAAGGCGCGGTGGCTACGTCTGCTGAGGCGTTCATGCTGCTCCTTAAGCATGCGAGCGGGGTTGACTTAATATTGATCACTACTGCATAGCTGTGTCAATATTGATTTCTAATCAACGTCCGTGACTCAGCAGCGGTAGCTTCCGATGCTGAGGACCGCGGCGTCGGGGCGTAGTGCAGGGCCTGGCGCAGATAGGAGCGATGCTGGTGACCGAGTGGATTGGCGCTGCCGAGGCCGCGCAGCGCCTGGGCATCAAGCAGGCGAGCCTGTACGCCTACGTCAGCCGGGGCGTGCTCAGCCGTCGCCGCGAGAACGACGGGCGGGCCAGCATGTTCGATGCTGGCGAGGTGGACGAACTGGCCCGCAAGGGCCGGCCGCGGCGGGTGAGCGGCGGCAGCCTGGCTGAGCTGGTCATCGAGTCTGCGCTGACCGAGATCACGAGTACTACCCAGCGCTACCGCGGCTATGACGCGACTGACCTCGCGCTGCGGTGCAGTTTCGAGGACGTGGCGATGCTCCTGTGGACGGGGGCAGTGCCCGCTGGGGCCCGCCCGGCCGCGGCCCGCCCGGCCGAGGATCGGCCGCCGGCCGAGGATCGGCCGGCGGGTGTCTTGGACGCGGATCCGATGCCGGCCGGAGGCTCTGGGTCGGCGCGCGAATCTGGCTCGGTGACCGCGCATGTCAGCGGCTGGCAGGCCACCGCTGAGGCGCTTGCGGCGGGCCGTGCCGCTCAGGCCGCGCTGCCCGCCGGAACTCTTCCGCTCGAGCGCCTGCAGGTGATCGTCCCGGCGCTGGCCGCCACTGACCAGTTCCGGCTGCACCTGGACGTGCCCGCCGTCGTCCAGGCAGGCAAGGCGCTGGTAGCGGGCATGACCGGCGCCTTGCCGGATGCGAGTGCCGCGCACGGGGAGCCCGCTGTTGCGCCGGGCATGGCCGCGGGGCCGGGCGTGGACGCCGAGCTAGGGGTCGCTGCCAGGCTCGCGCCGAAGTTGTGCGCTGGGCCGATCGCGTCCGGCCTGATTCGCGTGCTGAACGCAGCCCTTGTCCTGGTCGCCGACCACGAACTGGCGGCGTCGACACTGGCGGCAAGGGTCGCGGCGTCGATGCGAGCCGACCCGTACGCGGTCGTCGCCACCGGACTCGGCGCCATGGGCGGTGCTCTGCATGGCGGAGCGGCGCTCGGTGCCGAGCTAATGCTGAGCTCGGCCAGCTCGCCGGCAGACGCGCCGCGGGTGGTCGGCGACCTGCTCCGGCGCGGCGAGAAGCTGCCTGGCTTCGGTCACTTCGTATACAAGGACGGTGATCCGCGGGCGGAGCTGCTGCTCGGCCTGATCGCTGAGTTCGCGCCTGATGCGCCGCAACTGGCGATCGCCTCGGCGGTGACGGATGAGGCGCGCCGGCGGGCGCTGCCGGAACCCAACATCGAGTTCGCCCTCGCGGTGCTGGCCCAGGTGGCCGGAATGATCCGGGGCTCAGGAGAGGCGATCTTCGCGACCGGTCGCACCGCGGGCTGGCTAGCCCACGCTCTCGAAGAGTACGAGCGCAATATCCCGATCCGGCCGCGTAGCGTGTACACCGGCCCGGTAGCCGCTACCTGAGTCGTCCTCAGCAGCCGTCCCCAGTCACTTCTCATCCAGAACAGCCCTCCTGGGCGATCTCATCGACCCATTTCATTCGATTTGCGGGTCACGTTCCGGATGAAAAGTCGACGAGGCGCGACGCAAAGGGGGCGAATTGCCCAACACCTGGGCCAGTTCCGGGAATGTGCGCGCAGGGCGCAAGCTTATTTCAGGCAAACCTCAACGGGAGAACTGTGATGGCTGTCCGCCGCCTCAACCATGCCGTCCTTTACGTGCGCGACCTGGCCGCGAGCGTCGACTTTTACACCGACACGCTCGGCTTCGAGGTCGCCATGGAGATTCCTGGCCGGGCCGCGTTCCTGCGCGCCCAGGGCACGGCCAACGATCACGACCTCGGCCTGTTCTCGGTGCCCGATGCTCAGTTGCCCCAGGGCAGCTACCTTGGCCTGTACCACCTGGCCTGGGAGGTAGGCACGCTGGCGGAGCTTGCCGCGGTTCGCGAGCGGCTCGCCCGCCGGAACGCTCTCGTCGGAGCCAGCGACCATCGCGTGTCGAAGTCGCTCTACGCCAAGGACCCGAGCGGCATCGAGTTCGAGGTGATGTGGCGGGTGCCAGCCGAGGACTGGCCGGAAGAGACGGCTGGCGGATCGATGATCAGGCCGCTGGACCTTGAGGCGGAGATCGCCCGCTGGGGCGACCGGGTGACCGGCGCCGCAGCCGGCTCGGTCACCTGAGCTCCAGCCGGCCGGTCTTCAGCCGAAACGGCAGCCGCCGCAGCTACATTTCACTGGTTTTTGCCGCGTGAATCGGGACAAACTGGCCCACAGCGCGGACAAGATCGATGAAATGTGGCGTCGGCCTCGTAGATTTATACGGTAACGCCCGATTGGTTCTGCCCTGTGGCTTCAACGGCAGCGCCTGTGGCTTCAAGAACTGGGCAGCGACCGTCTGTCCGGCGTGCCGCCGAGCGAGGCGGGCCCGTGAGGCTTCGTGCTGACCTCGATCGTGCCCTTGTAGCCGATGCCGCGGACGTGCACGACGGGCGCGCCCGGAGGAAGACGGCTCTCCAGGTCCTCCTCGGCTGACCAGCCTTTGCTCACGCCGAAGCCGTCAAGCTCGACCCGGACGCCGAGCGGGACAAGCACATCGATGCGGGACTTGTAGGCGACGGCGAACAGCGTGGTGACGGGCGCAGTCAGCTCGGCCGCGCGCAGGTCAATGTGACCGTTGCCTTTATAGACGATTGCCCGGAACTGCTCGGGCACGTGCCACCGCCCGCCGCGCCGGATGGAGCTCTTGTACGCGACAGCGAACTTGCCAGGCTTCCGTACGCCCGCGGCGGCAGGCTCAGCCACCCGACCGGGCCCTGTGCTCTCCGGCAGATCGCGAGTGAGCACGGCCAGATCGGTGCTCAGCCGGGCAGTCAACGCAGCCCTGGTTCGCTGGTCGAACTCGTCGTCATCGAGCCTGCCCTCGGCGAAGGCTTCCTGCAGCCGCTGTACGACCGCTTCCCGGTCCCGGTCACCGGCCCGGATAGCCTGCGGATCCGCGGGCAGGTCCGTGCCCGGCCGCGGATCGGGCTGTTCGCCTGACTCCATCTGCCTGCCTCCAAAGTCAAGATGTATCTCAACCTAACACAACGCGTGCCGAACGTGCTTGGCCCGGTGGGGTGGGCTGGATGGCGGCGCGCTAGAACGGCCGCTCGGCGGCCGGCGGTGGGGCGGTGCGGCGGCCGAGCCGGCCTCCCAGCTAGCGCCCAACCAGCTCCGCGTACAGGCCGGCCGTCTGGGCAGCGATCTTGGCCCAGCTGAACTCGGCCGTAGCCCGGCGCCGGCCGCTGGCGCCAAACTCGGCCGCCCTAGCCTGATCAGCAACCAGCGCATTGATTGCGTCCGCCAGCGCCTGCTCATTGCCAGGCGGCACAAGCAACCCGGTCTGACCGTCCGCCACCACCTCGGGGATACCGCCGACGGCCGACGCGACGACGGCGGCCCCGCAGGCCATCGCCTCAAGGTTCACGATCCCGAGAGGCTCGTACTCTGACGGGCAGGCGAAGACGGTTGCATGGCTGAGGATCTGGATCACCTCGGACTTGGCCAGCATCCCCGGCAGCCAGATGACCCCCGAGCGACTCCCGCGCAAGTGCTCGACAAGTCCGGTTACCTCGGCCTGAAGCTCCGCCGTGTCAGCCTGGCCCGCGCACAGCACGAGCTGCGCCGCCGGATCGATCCACTCGGCCGCCCGCAGCAGTACCGGCAGGCCCTTCTGCCGCGTGACGCGCCCGACGAACACTACAGACGGCGCAGCCGGGTCGATCCCGAACCGGTCCAGCACGTCGCGGCCACGGTCTGGACGGTATTGCTCGGCGTCGATCCCGTTGTAGATCACATGCACGCGATCTGCTGGCACTTCCGGGTAGGAAACGAGGATGTCGGCGGCCATCCCTTGCGACACTGCGATGACGGCGGCGGCGGACTCGATGGCGGTACGTTCGCACCAGCTCGACAAGGCGTAGCCGCCGCCGAGCTGCTCGGCCTTCCATGGCCGTAGCGGCTCCAGCGAGTGCGCCGTCATCACGTGCGGCACGCCGTAGAGCAGCGAGCTCAGGTAACCGGCCAGGTTGGCGTACCAGGTGTGCGAGTGGACCAGGTCGGCGCCGCCTGCGGCCGCGGTCATGGCGAGGTCGGTCGAGATCACCTGGAGCGCGGAATTCGCGCCGGCCAGTTTGTCCCACGGCCGGTGCGCGACTGCGGGCGGTACCGCCGGATCAGCTGCCGTCGCTAGCGCGGCCGCCGACCGGTCCGCGCCCTGGCAGTGCACGGTGAGGTCTACCAGGCTGGCCAGCGCCCTGGCCAGATACTCCACGTGCACGCCGGCGCCGCCATAGACCTCCGGCGGGTACTCCCTGGTCAGCATTGCCACCCTGAGCGGCTGCGCGGTGCCGGGGGCCGCGTCGGTCACGAGCCCGTTCCCGTCATGGATGCGACCTGGTCACAGCGGCACTTCCTGGCCCTTGCCGACGACAGTGATGCCGCCCTCGGACACCACGAAGCCCCTGGCACGGTCGTGCTCCTTGTCGACCCCGATGACGGCGCCTTCCGGGACATCCACGTTCTTGTCGATGATGGCGTTCTCGACGACGGCGTGCCGCCCGATCTTGGTGTTGTGCAGGATGACGGCGCGCTCGACCCTGGACCAGCTGTTCACCCGGACGCCCGGTGACAGCACCGCGTCGCGGACCAGGCCGCCGGACACGATGACACCGTTGCTGACGACGCTGTTGATCGCCCTGCCGATCCGGTCACCGCTATCGTGCACGAACTTGGCGGGCGGCTGTGACGGCACCTGCGTCAGCAGCGGCCACTTGTCGTTGTAGAGGTTGAAGATCGGGTGAACGGCGCACAAGTCCATCTGCGCCTCGAAGTACGAGTCCAGCGTTCCGACGTCGCGCCAGTAACCAACATCGCGCGGCTCGGCGCCAGGGACCTTGTTTTCCAGGAAGTCGTAGACCTGGGCGGCGCCCGTCTTGACCAGCATCGGAACGATGTCGCCGCCCATGTCGTGACGGCTGGCGTCGTCGGCGGCATCCTCACGCAGGGCGGACACCAGGACGTCCGTGCTGAAGATGTAGATGCCCATCGACGCGTACGCCATCTCAGGCCGGCCGGGCATGCCCGGCGGGTCAGCGGGCTTTTCCAGGAACGCCTCGATGGTGCGCCCGTCAGGCGCTACCCGGATCACGCCGAACGCTGTCGCCTCGTCCCGCGGCACCGGGATGGCCGCGACCGTGACGCCGGCGCCGTGCCGGATGTGCTCGTCAATCATCTGCTGCGGGTCCATCCGGAACACATGGTCGGCGCCGAACACGGCGACGATGTCCGGCTGGTCATCAAAGATCAGGTTCAGCGACTGATAGATGGCGTCGGCTGAGCCGGTGTACCAGTGCGGGCCAAGCCGTTGCTGCGCCGGGACGGGCGTCACGTAGTTGCCGAGCAGGCTGCTGAGCCGCCAGGTAGTGGTGATGTGCCGGTCCAGACTGTGGCTCTTGTACTGGGTGAGCACGCAGATGCGTCGCATCCCGGAGTTGACGAGGTTGGACAACGCGAAATCGACCAGCCGGTACAAGCCGCCGAATGGCACCGCGGGCTTCGCCCGGTCGGCAGTCAGCGGGGCTAGTCGCTTGCCAGCGCCCCCGGCCAGGACCATGCCGAGCACCCTGGCCAGTGAGGCCTCCCTGTAGGCAGCCATCTCCACCTCCTGAACCACTATGCCCGCAGCCTCGTGGCTACAAGTGTGGTCCGCGAGCGCGGAGAAAAGTATCCCTGACAGCTATGCCGCGCGGGTGAACGGATCTTGGCTCGTCCGCGCCCGGTTTGCCAGCATTCTGCATGGTTAGGCTGGCTTGGTCACCCGGATCTTTGACTGCTCGTGGCCGGTTTCTTCCCAGTCCGCCAGGTACTCCGCTGACAGGCCGTGCCGCTGCGCCAGGTCGATCAGCGTTTCGGTGCGGTAATAGAAGTCCTCTCGCAGCACTTGGTGCTCGGTGCCGGCGGTGCGGTCGAACGTGAAGTCAAAGAACCCGCCGGGGGCCATGATCCGGCCGACGTGAGCCAGGCACTCCTCGATCACCGAGAACGGCGAGTGGGAGAAGACACTGTGCGCGTGCACGACGTCGAAATGACCGTCCGGCAGGAAGTCCAGGCGCAGGTCGTTAACGAGAGTCAGGTACGGCATCTTTGCCTGCAGGCCGTACTCGGTCACGGTGCGCTGGGCAGCGAGCAGGATGTCCGGCGAGATATCGGTGCCGTAGTAGTTGCCCGCGTCGAGGTAATCGATGAACAGCCGCCCGGCCCGCAGGTTGCCGCAGCCGATCTCGAGCATCCGCATGTCGGGCTTGAGTCCGTGGCTGGACAGGTAATCGAACTGCAACTGGCCGAGCTGCAGCCAGCCCTCGCGGGTCTTACTGCCAACCGCGGCATCGCTGCTGCGGCTGGTGTCGGAGCGCATCACCGCGCGGTAGTAGCTGACGTGATCACGAGTAGTCAGCCCGAGCCAGGCGTCGCGGCCACGGCGGCGCGCATACCCGGCGATGCGGCCAGGGTTGCGGATCGCGTAGCCGATTTGATAGGTCAGGCGAGACCGGTTCTTCCCATGCACGCAGACATGCTAGGGCAACCGGCTCGCCAGTGGTGCAGACACCGGTGCCGCAAGCAACAGTGCGGCAGGGAGCTGACGGAGATCCTAGGCCGAGGTCCCGCCGCTGCCCGAGGACCGGCGGGCCGTGGCTCGCGTCGCCAGCATCCGGGCTGTGTGGACGCCGGCCCCGACGACGATGCCCCAGATCAGCGCTTCTCGCAGGGCGACCTGCGGGTCCTCCGGGTGCTCCGGCGGCTTCTTGCCGGTAATCTTCGTCCAGCCGAAGGTAAGGACTTTGCGTGCCAGAAAGGCGGCGCCAGCGCCAACCAGTGCGCTTACCAGACGGCTGCCTCCGCCGCTCTTGTCTGCCATCAGCCTGTCCTCCTCAGCACCTGACCCGTTGTCGCGTGATTGCTGGTTGCTCTGGGTGATCATGTCATGGCCAGCCCGCCAGGGCTGACCACGGGTCGAGAAGTCTCGATTGCCGCAGCGAGCTCGGCCGGGTGCCTGGTCGCCAGCAGCCAGTACGGGGTTGCCGGGTCCGGCCCCTTGATCTCGACGTAGACCGCGCACCGCAGGTAGGGCCTGATCAGCGAATAAGCGGTGGGGTCTGCGCGGGGCCCGAGCAAGGCACGTGCCTGCGCCTCGTTCAGTGCCCGCACCTCACCGGTCATGGCCAGCGGAAGGGTCGCGCCCGCCGCCCGCAGCTCTCCGGCGGTCACCTCGATAACTGCCCGGCCCCAGTTCAGCAGGTATGCCGCGGTGGTCCCGATCAGCACGGCGAAGACCGCGATGGTGATCAGGAGATCAAAGCCGGTCCAGACGATCGCTCCGAACGTCAGCATGGTGACCATACCGAGCACCCACCACAGCGGCGGCGCGAACAGGCGTTCCCGGTAGAAATGCATGGCACCACCGTAGTTGGTTAGATGTACTGGCATGACTGGCCCGTCGAGTCGAGACATCAGCGAGCAGCAGGGTGCGGCCCGCGCCGGACAGTCCGACGGGCTGCGGGGTGCTGTGCGGCGACTGTGGCGGGCCGGCGGGACGGGCGCTGGCGAGCGTGAGCCGGCCGAGCCAGAGATAGCGCCCAGGCCAGAAGCCGCGGCCGGGGCGCAGCCGGCAGACGGGCCGGCCCAGGCCGTTGCCGACCGCAGCCAGATCAGCCCGGACATGCAGGTGCCGAGGCTGCTGCGGCAGGCGGCCGCATGGTCCTGGCGGCTGCTGCTCACCGGACTGCTGATCTACCTGGCATTCCGCTTCGCGGTGTACCTGCGCCTGGTCGTGCTGCCCTTCATCGGCGCGTTGCTGTTCGCCGCGCTGCTTGAGCCGCTTGCTGCCTGGCTTCGCCGCCGCGGTGCCGGCGCACTGCTGTCTACCTGGTGCTGCTTCCTGCTCGCTCTGCTGGTCATCGCGGGCGCGATCACACTGGTGGCGACGCAGATCAGCGCTGATTACCCGACGCTCTTCAACGAAACCCAGCGGACCGCGAACGAGGTGCAGCGCTCGCTGGCGGGGGCGCCGTTCCATCTGAACAAGACGCGGCTATCAAAACTCAGCAACGAAGCCCTGAACTACATCTCGCAGCACAAGTCGGTGGTCGCCGGGACCGTGCTGACTACCGGTAAATACGCGCTTGAGTTCCTGGCCGGCGTGATCCTGACCCTGTTCATCTCGTTTTTCATGATCAAGGACGGTGATGTGATCTGGGGTTTCGTCAGCAAGGCGGCCCGGGGAGATGCGCGCCGCCGGGTGCATAACGCCGGGGTTGCTGCCTGGCAGGCGCTGGCCCACTACATCAGGGGAACGACCGTCGTGGCCGCCATCCACGCTCTGTTCATCGGGCTGGCGCTATGGCTGCTCGGGGTTCCGCTCCTCGTGCCCTTCATCGTGCTGATTTTCATCGCGGCCTTCGTCCCCATCATCGGCATCCTGGTGGTCGGCGCGCTGGCCATCCTGGTCACGCTGGCGACCAAAGGCTGGGTTGCTGCCGTCATCCTGCTGGGCGTCTTCGTCCTGGAGAATCAGATCGAGAGTCACCTGCTGCAGCCGCTGGTAGTCGGGCGGATGATCAAGCTCCATCCGCTGGCGATCATCCTGGCGCTGGCGGTGGGCGGAATCGTGGCTGGCATCCCCGGCGCCATCATCGCTATCCCGTTCGTTGCTGTCATCGTCTACGCCTGGCCTGCGCTGCGCGACGATACGCCGGACGGCTAGCCTTCCGGGCTACGATCAGCCAGCCGGAACCACACCCCGCGAAGGACGGTCAGATGACGTGTGCCTGCAGTGAGCCGGGATCAGTGGAGGTACTGATCAAGCGGCTTGATCCAGATCTGCCGATCCCGCAGCGCGCTCACCCGGGCGATGCGGGCAGTGACTTGTACCTGACCGCAGACGTGGATGTGCAGCCTGGCCAGCGGGTCCTTGTCGGCACGGGCGTGTGCATCGCGCTGCCAGATGGGTACGCAGGGTTCGTGCATCCGCGCTCCGGGCTAGCGGCCCGGCACGGGCTGACGATCGTCAATGCGCCGGGCACAGTCGATGCGGGGTACCGTGGCGAGATCAAGGTGATTTTGCTGAACACCGATGCCGACCATCCGGTTCAGCTCCGGCGTGGTGACCGGATTGCGCAGCTTGTTATTCAGAAGGTGGAACGCCCGCTTTGGCGGGAGGTGGTGACCCTGCCAGGGTCGCGGCGCGGTGATGGCGGCCACGGTTCGACCGGAGGCCATGCGATGGGCGGCAATCCTTCTGGTGAGGACTAGGTCCCGGCCGGCCAGCAGGCTGGCTGAGAGGTAAGGAGCGTGCGGGGTGTTCCGACGGCGTCGCCGTGGCGGCGAGCAGGCTACCGGCGTCGAGCCCGAGGTTGGTGATTACCCGGCAGCCGACGATGAGCTGGCAGAGCAGGACAACGGCGAGGGGGAGTGGGCCGGAGAGGAACTGGCGGCAGACGAGTGGCCCGAGGACGAATGGGCCGAGGCCGAGCAGACCGCCTATTCCGCGGATGAGGATGTCGCCAGCGAGGAGCGGGCCGGTGACGGTCCGGGCGGCCTGACCGAGCCTGCCCGCCAGCGCAGCGACCGGCCGGACCTGGGCGACCCGGCCACCTGGACCCGGCTGCGTGACTCGCAGGTCATTAGCCCGGCCATGACGCGGTCCGCGGGTCCGTGGGACGGAGCGGGTGAGTATCCCGAGGGCGAGCGGATCGACTTCGGCAGCTTGCTGGTCCCGGTTCGCGAGGGATTCGACGTCCAGGTCTTTGTCTCGGAGCAAGACGGCATCTCGATTGCGGTGGTTAGCGGCGAGAGCGGGCTGCAACTCCAGCCGTTCGCCGCTCCGCGAAGCTCGGGGCTGTGGCACGAGGTCATGCCGGAGATCGGCGAGGAAGTGGCTAAAGCAGGCGGTCAGAGCGCCCAGCAGAACGGACCATTCGGGCCCGAACTGCTCGCCCGGGTAGTGCCACAGGGCGCAGAAGGCCACGACATTCCGCCGCAACTGCTCCGCTTCCTCGGCGCGGACGGCCCGCGGTGGTTCCTGCGCGGCCTGATCAGCGGTCCCGCTGCAGACGACGCAGAGCTAGCAATACCGTTCGAGGAGATCTTCGCCGATGTCGTGGTCGTCCGCGGCGAGCACGCGGAGCCGCCGCGTAAGCCGCTTGAAATCCGGCTTCCGGACGAGGCGCGGCAGGTCCTTGAGGGACAGCTCGCAGCTCAGGACCAAGACCAGGACCCGTTCAGTCCGTTCGAGCGCGGGCCGGAGATCACCGAAACCAGGTAGCGGGCTCAGGCAGCGTCTAGTGGCCGCTGGCCAGCAGCGTCGCGAGCTCTTGCTCGACGTTCTGGCTGGTGACGAACAGCAGTTCGTCACCAGCCTCCAGCGGATCGTCCGCGCTCGGCACGATCACACGTCCATCCCTCAGGATGGCGACGAGCGCGGTGTCGACCGGCCACGCGATGCTGCCGACTCGCTCTCCTGCCAGCGGGGCGCCCGCTGGCATGGTGAGCTCGACAAGGCTCGCCTCGCTCTGCCGGAAGGTCATCAGCCGTACCAGGTCGCCGACGCTGACAGCTTCCTCGACCAGGGCGGAGATGAGTCGCGGGGTAGAAACCGCCACGTCGATGCCCCACGACTCGTTGAACAACCATTCGTTGTTGGGGTGATTGATCCGGGCCACCACGCGCGGCACGCCGTACTCGGTCTTGGCGAGGAGCGACACCACCAGGTTGGCCTTGTCGTCGCCGGTCGCCGCGATGACGACGTTGCAGCGCTCCAGCGCAGCGTCGTCGAGCGCGCTTATCTCGCAGGCGTCGGCCAGCAGCCACTCCGCCCTGGGCACGCTATGGACCTTGATCGAGTTCGGGTCCTTGTCAATGAGCAGGACATCGTGCCCGTTATCAAGGAGCTCCTTAGCGATGGAGCGGCCGACCGCGCCCGCACCGGCAATCGCGACCCGCATCAGTGACCTCCCTTGCCGGGCTCTGTCGCTGCGAAAACCCTGGCGATCTCGGCGATGTCGCTCTCCCCGGCGATGACGTGCACGACGTCGCCCTCCTGGACCACCAGATTCGGGCCCGGCACGACTGCCTCGCCGAGCCGGGAAATATAGGCGATCCGAGCGCGCGCCGCTTGTTCCAGGTCGCAGACCTTCCGGCCGATCCAGTCATCGGAGTAGGCGACCTCGGCAAGGACGACCGCTCCGGTCGGGTCGCGCCACAGCGACTCGGCCCCCTCCGGGATCAGCCTTCGCAGCATCTGGTCGGCAGTCCATGCCACCGTCGCCACGGTCGGGATCCCCAGGCGCTGGTAGACCGAAGCCCGCCGGGGGTCGTAGATACGCGCCACGACCCGCTGCACGCCGAACGACTCCCTGGCTACCCGGGCTGCGATCACGTTGGAGTTGTCGCCGCTGCTGACAGCCGCGAAGGCGTCGGCCCTCTCGATGCCCGCCTCGATCAGCACGTCCCGGTCGAAGCCGATGCCGGTCACCTTGACGCCCTTAAAACCGGACCGCAGCTTCCTGAAGGCTTCGGGATCCTGGTCGATGACGGCGACCGAGTGACCGGAATCCTCAAGGGAATGCGCGACACTCGAGCCAACCCGCCCGCATCCCATGATCACGATATGCACGTGCTTCCTTCCAAGCCAGAGCGGTCAAGTCAAGGTACGTCCTCTGGCGTGATGCTGCCAGCCCCCCGGCTCCGGCTGCCAGCCAGTCCGGTACCCAGCCCGGGCCTGGCCCGCGCCGGCAAGGCACGATGTAGCCCGTGACCACCGAGGCTGCCTACCCGCCGCAAGCCGGGGACGTGCTCGAGCTCACGGCCGGCGAGGTCGTCCACGGCGGCTGGTGCGTTTGTCGGCAAGATGATACGGGCCGGGTGATTTTCGTCCGGCATGCCCTGCCCGGCGAGCGCGTCCTCGCTACCGTGACTCAGTCAACGGCCCGGTTTGCGAGGGCCGATGCGACCCGGATCCTGCGGCCGTCCCCGGACCGGGTGACTCCGCCCTGCCGTTATGCGCGACCCGGCGGCTGCGGCGGGTGCGACTGGCAGCACGCCAGCCTGCCTGCCCAGCGCGCACTGAAGGCCGCGGTGATCCGTCAGCAGCTCAGCCGCATCGGCGGGATCGACGCCGACGTCGAGGTTCAGGGTCTTGACGACGAGCATGGGCTTGGCTGGCGGACAGTCGTGTCGTTTGCCGTGGGGACGTCCGGGCGGGCCGGCCTGCGCAAGCACAGGTCGCACGAGATCGTCGAGATCGATCGCTGCCTGATCGCGCACGACGAAGTCGCAGCTGTGGACGTTACCGGCAAGCTCTGGCCAAAGGTTCAGTCAGCAGAGGTCAGCGTCGCACCCGCCACCGGTCAGCGCGGGGTGCTCGTCACGGGTTCGGCGACCGCTGACGCGCTGCCGGAGCTCGCGGCCGACTCCGTTCAGCTGGAACGCAAATCCGGGGCACGGACTCCGGTCCGCGGCAGCGGCTACCTCACGCAACGGGCAGCCGGCCGAGACTGGCGGGTCAGCCTTGGCGGCTTCTGGCAGGTCCATCCTGCTGCCGCCGACGTGCTCGCGGCAGCTGTACTCCAGGCGGCCGAGCCCCAGCCAGGTGACACGGCGCTCGACTTGTATTGCGGCGCAGGCCTGTTCGCGGGCGTGCTGGCCGAGGCGGTCGGGCCGGAAGGCGCCGTGATCGCCATCGAGCAAGACCCGGCGGCTGTCCGGGACGCGCGGCGTAACCTGCGTGCCTGGCCACAGGCTCAGGTCCACCGGGGAGATGCCGGGGCGGTCCTTACCCAGGCCGGCCTTGGCGGTGCTCGTGTCGCGGTGCTCGACCCGCCGCGCGCCGGCGCGTCCAGGCAGGTCATCGACGCGCTATGCGGTAGCGACATGGGCACGCGCAGTGGCGGGCAGCTGCGCCGGATCGCTTACGTCTCATGCGATCCTGCGACGCTCGCGCGGGACCTGCGGCTGCTCCTGGACGCTGGCTGGCAGCTAGCCGGGTTGCGGGGGTATGACGCGTTCCCGATGACGCACCATGTGGAGTGCCTGGCAACCTTGGTGCGTGCCTAGCTAGCTCGGCTGCCCTCGGCTACTTATAGCTGAGCTGGACCAGGAGGTCGCAACTTGCCCCAGAGCGTGACTTCTTGAACGAACCGCCTACCGGCAGCGGCGGCCCGTACAGCAGGAAGCCGTCGCCACCCGAACACGACAACGTTCCGGTTCTTGCTGCCCTGATGGCGACGTAGTCACCCTTGGCTACAGGCAACCTGACCCGGA
>DATJNX010000002.1:0-62447 GCA_035507615.1 Streptosporangiaceae bacterium | reverse complement strand
CCGGGGGCAGCGGGTGCGAAACCGGCAGCCCGACGGCGGGTCGGCGGCCGAGGGCAGCTCGCCCTGCACGACCGAGCGCTTCCGGCCGCGCTCGCGGCTCGGATCCGGCCGCGGGATCGCGTCCAGCAGCGCCGCGGTGTAGGGATGGGCGGGCCGGTTGTAGATGTCGTCACCCGACCCGGTCTCCACCAGCCGCCCGAGGTACATCACGCCGATCCGGTCGGCCATGTAGCGCACGACCGACAGGTCATGAGAGATGATCAGGTAGGTCAGCGCGTGGTCGGCCTGCAGGCGCTTCATCAGGTTGAGGATTTGCGAGCGAATCGACACATCGAGGGCGGACACCGGCTCGTCGGCGACGATGAGCCGCGGGTTCAGCGCAAGCGCCCGCGCCAGCCCGATCCGCTGCCGCTGCCCGCCGGAGAACTCGTGCGGGAAGCGGTCGAGCGCGCTCCGGCTGAGGCCGACCTCGTCCAGTAGCTCCTCGGTGCGCTCGTGCTGGTCGCTCCGGGTGCCGACGCCCTGGATCGCCAGCGGTTCCCGCAGGATCGCGCCGACCCGCATCCGCGGGTCGAGCGAGGCGTACGGATCCTGGAAAACCAGCTGGAGATCACTGCGCAGGTTGCGAACCTGCTTGCTGCTCAGAGCGCCGAGATCGTGACCGTCGAACACCACGCTGCCGGCGGTGGGACGCTCCAGAGCGACCATCATCCGGCCGATCGTCGTCTTGCCGCAGCCTGACTCGCCCACCAGACCGAACGTCTCGCCCGGCCGGATCTCAATGCTGACGTCGGTCACCGCCTTGACCGAGCCGGTGCGTCGCTGAAGAACCCCCGACGTCACCGGGAACTCCTTGAACACCCCGGCAAGCTGCAGCAGCGGGACCACCGCGGCGCCGGGTTCTGGCAGGGCCGGCTCGCTGACCGTCACGACGGGAGGCACCGCCTCGGGGTCCGGGCCGGGGGCGGCGGCCTCCGCCTTTCCGAGGCTGTCGACCGCGGCGACGTTGTCCGAACTGGTCGTCGCCGGATGGAAGCAGGCGAACTCGTGCGCCGTATCAGACCCGGCGAGCACAGGATCCGACTCCCGGCAGTCGGCCTCCGCGTAGCGGCAGCGCGGCGCGAACCGGCAGCCCGTGAGCTTGCCGGTGAGCTCGGGCGGCAGTCCCGGGATCGAGTACAGCGGATGCCTGGCGTCCTGGTCTACCTTGGGGATCGAGGCCAGCAGCGCCTCAGTGTAGGGGTGCCGCATGCTGCCGAACAGGCCGTCGGTGCTCGCGTGCTCCACGATGCGCCCGGCATACATGACATAGGTCTTGTCCGCCCGCTCGGCGATGACGCCCAGGTCATGGGTGATGAGGATGACGGCCATGCGCAGCCGCTGCCTGAGGCTGTCGATCAGGTCCAGGATCTGGGCCTGGATCGTGACGTCCAGCGCGGTGGTCGGCTCGTCCGCGATCAGCAGCTTGGGCTCATTCGCCAGTGCCATCGCGATCATCACGCGCTGGCGCAGCCCGCCGGAGAGCTGGTGCGGATAGTCGCCGATGCGCTCGGCAGGCCGTGGCATGCCGACCAGCGCCAGCACCTCCGCCGCGCGCTCCAGGCTTTCCTTGCGGCTGACGCCCTTGTGCTGCTGCACGCTTTCGGCGATCTGCCGGCCAATCGGCATCGTCGGATCGAGCGAGGTCATCGGGT
Source organism: Streptosporangiaceae bacterium (assembly GCA_035507615.1). Taxonomy (GTDB): domain Bacteria; phylum Actinomycetota; class Actinomycetes; order Streptosporangiales; family Streptosporangiaceae; genus JAJYUU01. The sequence continues at coordinate 60,753 of DATJNX010000002.1, read as the reverse complement.
CCTGGAAGACCATGCCGATCTCGCCGCCGCGCACCTTGCGCATGTCAGCGCCGGACAGGCCGACCAGGTCGCGGCCGCTCAGCAGGACCTGCCCGGCGGTGATGACTCCGCCGGGCGGCAGCAGCCGGATCACCGAGTTACCCAGCATCGTCTTGCCGCAGCCAGACTCACCGACCAGGCCGAGCGTCTCGCCCTCCGCGACGTCGAGGCTGACGCCGTCGACTGCGCGCACGGTAGAGCCGCGCAGCCGGATCTCGGCGTGCAAGTCTCGTATCTCCAGCACGCTCACCTGGGTGCTCCTCCATTCGCTTGGTTCACCGGAGCCTCACGTCCAGCAGATCGCGCAGCGCGTCGCCGAGGAAGTTGAAGGCGATGACGACGATCACGATGAGCACGCCGACCGGGTAGATCTGCCACCAGTACCCGGCGAAGATGTAGCTCGAGCCGTTCGAGAGCATGCCGCCCCAGGTCGCCGCCGGCGGCGGGAGGCCGAAGCCCAGGTAGCTGAGCACGGCCAGGATCAGGATGGCGTCGGCCACCTGGAACGTCGCGTTCACCACGATCGTCGAGATCGTGTTGGGGATGATGTGCCGGACGACTGCCCTGGTCGACCCTCCGCCCATGACTTGCACGGCCTGCACGAACTCGCGTGTCCGCAGGGTCAGGCTCTCGCCGCGGACCAGCCGGGACGGCACCTGCCAGGCCAGGAAGGACAGCACGACGATGAGTTCGAGCGTGCTGGGCGCCACGCTGGTGGCGAGGATCAGCAGCAGGAACAACGCCGGCACGGCGAGGATCACGTCGACGATACGCATCATGACCCCGTCGACGATGCCGCCGGCGAATCCGGCGATAGCTCCCCACACCACACCCACGGTGGTGGCCAGCACGGCGACGGCGGCACCGATCTCAAGCGAGCTCTGCCCGCCGATCATGAGCCGGCCCAGGATGTCGAAGCCGTTGTCGTCAGTGCCGAGCGGGTGTCCCTTACCAGGTCGCAGGTTCGACGCCGCGAGGTTCGACGCCACCTGGTTGGTGTGATACAGCAGCGGCCCGACGAAGCAGAACAGGCACGCGGCGACGATGATCGACAGGCCGATGATGCCCAGCACGCTGATGCGCGTGCGCCTGCGGGCCTGGACGGCGCCGCCGTCCGGAGCGGTTTCGGCAACCACGACAGCCGTGACGGCGCCTGTCTCAGGGCGTGAGAACATGCTCATCAACTGCTCCTAGCTGTACCGGATGCGCGGGTCGAGCACGGCGTAGGCGATATCAGCGAGCAGGTTGCCGGCCACGGTGGTCACCGCGATCACGATGGTGATCCCGAGTTCGACCGGGTAGTCCTGGCTCTGTGCCGAGGTGAAGAAGAGAAGGCCGGTGCCCGGGTAGTTGAAGATCTGCTCGATCACCAGTCCGGCGGTGAACAGCCAGGGCAGGGAGAGCCCGAGCAGCGTCACGATCGGCAGCAGCGAGTTGCGCAGCACGTGGCTCCACACGACCTTGTGCTCGGGCAGTCCCTTGGACCGCGCGACCTTGATGTAGTCCTGCGCGAGGCTCTCGATCGCCGACGCCCGCATGTAGCGGCTGAACAGCGCGAAGTTGATCAGGACGAGGGTCAGCACCGGCAGCACCAGGGCGCCCGGATCGGTGATCACCTCGCCGAGAGTGGTGCCCTGGGGGGCCTCCGGCGGGAAGATCCGCAGCCGGGCCGACAGGATGTCGATCATCAGCAGCGCCAGCCAGAACGTAGGCATCGAGTAGAGCAGGAACGACACGCCGGTCAGGCCGTGGTCCAGCATCCGGTTGCGCCGGATCGCCTGGGCGATGCCGATCGGCACCGCGATGATCACCGCGATCAGGAACGAGATGCCGACCAGGAACAAGGTCTTCGGCAGGTCAAGTGACAGCAGCGCGTCGACGCTGATGTTGAGCTTGTAGGAGTAGCCCAGGTTCCCGTGCAGCAACTGGCCGACGTAGTTCAGGTACTGCACCGGCAGCGGGTTGTCCAGCCCGTACTCCCGGTTGAACGCGGCGATGCTGACCGGCGTGGCCTTGGCGCCGAGAATGGCGCGCGCGGGCCCGCCCGGCAGGTGGTGCAGCAGCAGGAACACGATGATCGTGACACCGACGATGACCACCACAGAGTGCAGCAGGCGGTAGAGGAGGTACCGGGTCATGGCCTGGACTCACCGCGCCGGCGGACGAACTCGGCGAGCACATTACTCGTGACCGTGGCGACGTTGTTCGCGTAGTCGTTGTACCGAAGGCTCGCGCTCCAGGCGATCGAGCCGACGCTGAAGACTGAGCCGCCAGCGGGCGTTTCCAGGTATGTCATGTCGGCCCGGACCTCGCGGGAGTGCGTGCCCCCGGCTTTCGCGGTCATCTCCTCGACCTCCTCAACAGCCCGCTGGTAAGAGTCGTCATGCCTCCCGCGCGAGCTCGCCACGATCAGCGTGCCTGGCGGGGTACCCAGCGCTTCGTCAGCTCGGTCCAGCTCGTCCCCGGCCGCGCCGCCAAGCTTGAGCCCGAAGTCGCCGATGATCTCGTCGGCCGCGATGCCGTCGAAGATGAACGCGGCCCGCGGGTCGGCGCTGTCCGGCGTGCGCTCGTAGCCGGCACCCGGCCCGCCGCCCTGGGCGCAGAAGCCGACACCCACCAGCTTCTGCGGTGCCCGCCCGCGGTCGACCCAGTGGCCGCCGGGCTCGCCGCTGGAATGATGGCCTTCGCCTGGCTCACCCGTCCAGGTCCGTGAACCGGACCGGCCGCGCCGAACCTCGAGAACGTGCGGCGGACCCACGGTGGTCACCCAGTAGAAGCCGTTCCCGCCGAGATAGGCGAGGTTGCCGCCGTCGCCGACGTAGTCGGCGAGCGCGTCCAGCATCTCCTCGCTGGTGTACTCGGGGTGGCCGCCGGTGATGACGCCGGCGTATGGCCGAAGCAACTCGGCACCCTCGGCGTGCAGGTCATCGTCGGTGATCGTGTCGTAGCCGATGCCCTCGTGCTCCAGCCAGTCGATCAGGTACAGATCGCCGCTGACCTCGCGTCCGGCGTTGCCTCTGGTCACGATGCGGTGCCAGTGCCGGGAGTCGATCATCGGCCTGCGGGAGGAAACGAAGCAGACGCCGGAGCCGTCCCGGTGCTTGCAGTACAGCGACAGCCCGAGCTCGCGGTGCTCGCCGAGGTAGGCGCCCGCGGCCTCGTCAGGCGTCCCGCCGGCCACTGCCCGAGCCGGGTGATGGAAGTTGGAGTAGATCGTGTAGCTGAACGTCGGGATGAGGACTGCGAGCGGGGCGGTGGGCGCGCCGGCCGCGGGCCGCACGTAGAACGGGATCACGTCCTCGTTCTCGCCAGCCGTCAAGCGCACCGCGTACATGCCGCTGCGCAGGTCTGCGGGAACTCGCCAGCTGAAGGCCGCCGGCCAGTTGGCGTCGGCAAGATCGTCATCGTGGTACCAGACCGCGCCGTACTCCTCCGGTCGTACTCGCCAGTCCAGGGCCTGGCCGGTCCAGTTGTGACCGGTAGCGGGCCGGGCAGGCGAGTTGGCCAGATCCAGGTCCCCGAGCCGCCCCGGCGGGTCGTCCTTGCCGGCGAGCGCCGCGAGGCCGTCGGCGTCGAGCGCGTGCGGGATTGCTCCCGCTCCGTCGACCTTGCCGTTGTAGCTGCCGTCGACCACCGAGGTCACTTCGGTGGTGAGCGGAGCGGGCCGCAGCGCCGCGACATAGCCGCGGCTGCCGAGCGGGTCGCCGGCCAGTCCGGCGCTTGCTGCGGCGCGGTGGCCGGGCTGGCCGGCCGGCTGATGCAACAGCACCAGCCGGCCGGTCGCCGGGTCCGCGCTGGCGGCCATGTACTGCCATCGCCGTGCGGCCGCCGGCACGTCCGCGATTAGCTCGCCGTCCGGGAGTGAACCGTGCTCCGGCTGAGGGCTGCCCGCGCTGCGGTAGCGCAGGGCGGGCCTGCCGTCGGCCGTCAGGCCGAGCGACAGCGCTGGCTCGCCGTCTGCCCCCAGCCAGGTCACCACGGCCTGCCAGCGACCAGCCGCCGGCAAGGTCGGGTAGATCCAGGCGTAGAGCGAGCCGCTGCCGGACGGCGACGGCTCGATCTCGCCGGTGGCCCCGAAGGAGCCGGATACCGTCTGGCAGACGGCACCGGCGTAGGAGCCGTTGATATCGGCCCGCACCCGCTCGAAGCTGAGCGGCGGCATCTCATCGTCCGGCTGCGGGCCCCGCCCGGTGACTCTCACCACCTCCGCCTGGTAGCTGGGCACGCCCGCGCTGATCATGAACTCGATCGTGCCGCCGGCGCGGACGGCCCAGCTACTGGCGTAGCCGGTCAGTGTTTCTGGATCCGGGCTTGCCGTCACTTCGTGAAGTACCAGCTCTCCGGGAACACCGACAGTGTGGTGTTAGCGGGAATCGGGCCGGACAGGTTCTTCTTGACCGCGAGCACTTCGAAGTCAGCGTTCGGCTGCCAGATCATCGGCAGCTGCTCGGAGACAAAGCGCTCCCAGTTGTTGTAATCGGCCTGGGTCGCTCCGCCCGCCGCAGCAGTCGAGTCGAGTACGTCCTGAGCCGGATCGCAGTAGTTCTCGTGGTTGTTGTTGCCGCCGCAGTCGGTGTAGCCGGCCTCGACCGGATAGCCGTTCGGCGGCGTGTAGACGCCACCACCCCAGTCTGCGAGCTGCCAGCTGCAGTCAGACTGGCTGGCCGTGCAGGCGGGCGCGGCCGCGAACACGTTGACGTTGTTGACCAGCTTGATGTCGATGCCAACAGTGGCCGCTACCGTCTTGTAGGAGGTCATCGCGATCTCCTGCTGGAGCGCGCCGCTGTAGGTCAGCAGGTTGATGGTCAGCGGGAAACCGGCCTTGATGCCCGCGCCGCACTCGTTGGCGGCCGTTCCGGGGCGGGCGCACGTGGTCGTCCCGCCCGGCTTGACGTCCCAGCCGTGCGCGACCAGCAAGGCCTTGGCCTTCGCCGGGTTGTACGGGTAGGCATCGGGCTCGGCTTGTTCTTCCGACGACGGGCCGTTGACCACCATGCCGTAGTCAGGCTGAGCGTAGCCGGAGAACACCTTGGAGATCTGCAGCTGCTGGTCGAGCAGGTACTGCAGGGCCTGACGGACATAGAGCTGCTTGAAGGCAGGACCGAGGGTGGGGTTATTGAAGTTGATGAAGATGGAGTTGAAGCCGTAGACCTCCCACGGCGCGACGTTGTAACCCTCCTGCTCGACAGCCGAGATGGTGGAGTAGTCGTTCGGAGGCAGGTAGCCGACGCTCAGGTCCCCGGCCCGCACCGCGTCGTACTCGGCGTCCTGGCTGGTGAACGGAACCTCGACGAACTCGGAGATCTTAGGCTTGGCCGGCCCGCTGTAGTTCTTGTTCGGCACGAAGGTCACCTTGCCGCTCAGCGTGTAACCGCTGAGTTTGAAGGGGCCATCGACGGTCTGCCAGAGCGGGTTGGTCGCGTAGGTCTTGAGGTCCTTGGACTGGCTCTCAAGGTAGCTCAGGACAGCGCGGGCGCCGGCGGGCGTTTCGTCGTAGTTGCCGACCTTGCCGGCCGCGCTGGTGCGGTCCCAGACGTGCTGCGGGATCGGCGTGATCTGCGACAGCTCGTTGCCTGTGAAGAACGCCGGCGCGTAGGACTTGTTCAGCTTCATCTGCAGTTCGTACGGACTGACGACCTTGATCGAGGTCACGTTGTCGGGGAACTGCTTGGGTGTGTAGTCCGCCCACTGCGACTTGTTGGCCTTGAGGATGTTCAGCCAGAACACCAGGTCGCGGGTCGTCACCGGCTGGCCGTCTGACCACTTCCAGTGCTTGATCGTCAGCGTGACAACGGTGTCGTTGTCGGAGTAGACCGGCGGGTTGCCGAGGCTCTGCGCGTAGTTGACCGTCGGGCTCTGACCATTGCCCTGGTTGTAGAGGGGCGGCCACATCAGGCTCTCGAACCAGCCCTGCTCCTGGATGGTGAAGAACGCGCCGGAGTAGAACGGCAGGATCCAGGTAGGCGCGTAGCCGGCCGACTCAGCGAACGTGACGATGCCGCCGGACGAGCTGGCTCCGGTGCCGCCGGTGTTACCCGACCCGGATCCGGAGCACGCGGCTACTGCGAGGCAGGCAGCCACGCCAACGGCGGCGGCACCGCGGCGCATCAGGCGAGGGCGCAGCCGGGAGTTGGTACGCGGGAATGCATTAATCCGTTTCGCCATGCTTATGTCCTCTCGCTCAGGGGCTCAGTGCGCGGCCCAAGGAGGTGACGCATGGACGCGGCCTCGCCGACCTGGAAAGGCCGCGAGCGGCGGACTGATCCCTAAGGTCGAATGTCGACAACCGACCGTGACTCATTACAGCCCTGCCCGGACGGCAGTGTCAATAGATGATGCGATATCGCGATCAGACCGCCGGAAACTGGCAAATGCCCGTTTCTATGGACGGTCAGATCGGCTGACTGGACCTTCCTTGCCCTGGCGAACGGACGCGTCTCGGGCGTCGCGCACGCAGCCTCTTAGTAGCCGCGCGCGGGGTCGTAGCGGTTGCGCAGCGGCTCTCCGGAACAGAGCCGGCCGAGGTTGTCGATGAACAGGTCGGTGAGCGCGGCGTTCTCGGTCACCACCGTCGAAGCCGAGTGCGGCGACAGGATGACGTTGTCCAGGCCCCACAGCGGGTCGTCGGGCGGCAGCGGCTCGACCGCGAACACGTCCAGGCACGCGCCCGCGATCCTGCCGTCCCGCAGCGCAGCAGTCAGGGCCACCTGGTCGATCAGCGGGCCGCGGGCGATGTTGACGACTACGGCGGCTGGCTTCAGGAGGCCGACCTGCCGGGCACCGATCATTCCCGCGGTCTCCGCTGTCAGCGGGCAGGCAAGCACAAGCACGTCGATGTCCGGCAGTGCGTCATCAAGATCGGCCCGGTAGATAACCCGGCTCAGCGCCGGGACCTGGTAATCCTTGCCATCGCGGCCAAGACCCCAGACGTCGGCGCCGAGTGCCGCGAACGACTGCGCGACCTTGCGGCCGATCCCGCCGAGACCGACGACCAAGGCTCGCTGGCCCGCGAGTTGCCGGGTCGTGTAGCGCTGCCAGTGCCTGGCCTGCTGCCGTCTGCGCAGTTCCGGGATGCCCTTGACGAAATGCAGCGCGCCTGTCACCGCGAACTCCGCGAGCGGCACTGCGTGGATTCCGGCCGCGGTGGTGACGGTCAGGCCGCTGGCGTCAAGCCCGGTCCGCTGCATGAAGCCGCCGATCCCCGCGCTCGTGGCCTGGATCCACCTCAGGTTAGGCGCGCGGTGCGGGAGCGATCCGGGATCCAGCCAGTCGAAGTCGAAGAAGACGTCGGCGCTGGCGGTCAGATCCCGCCAGCGGTCGAGCTCGGCGGGCGGCAGGTCCCTGCGCGGGCCAGTGTGATCACACGGGTACCGCGGCACCGGCAGCAGCTCCGGTTCATACACCACCGTGGCGGACGGCTGCGCAGCAGCGATCCGCGCCACCAGGTCCTCCTCGAGGAATGACCCGATAACGATCGTCAGATCCGTCATCAGCGCCCCGCACCGCACGCGCGCTGCACAGCCTCGAGCATCCTGGCGTTCGCGAGGGCCGAGCCTGCCGCGGTCAGCCGCGGCGTTTCCGAGCCCTGCAGCGCGGCATGGATATGCCGGATCGCCGCCGTGAACGAGTGGGCGTCCGTCGTCGGATGCTCGACAACTGGCTCGCTGCCCTGCCGGTGCAGGGTGAGCGTGTCGGCCGGGACGGGATGGAACGGGTTGGTCAGCTGCAGCTGGCCCTCGGGCCCGAGCACGCGCGTGAAGGTGTCATAGCTACGGCGGAAACCGCAGGTCAGCAACAGCCGCCGGGCGCCCCAGCTGGCAATCGCGGCTGCATCCACCTCGACCTGGCTGTCTCGCACCGAAGTACCTGCGCAGACTGCGCTGCCGAAACCGCCGTCGGGGCCGCCGCCGAAGCCGCCCGACGCCCCGAACACCTCGAACGCCAGGCGTATCGGGTAGCAGCCGACGTCGGCGAGCGCTCCCCCGCCGAGCTCAGCGGACAGCCGGATGTTGGCCGGATTCGATACCCGGAAGTGGAAGGAGCTCACGATCTCTGCGGGCTCGCCGATCGCGCCATCAGCCACCAGCTCGATCAGCCGCCGATGCTGGGCCTGGAACGGGAACACGAACGCTTCCCACAGCAAGGCGCCCGGTATCGCCGCGGCGGCCTCAAGTACGGCAGCAGTCCGGGCCGACCCGACGCTGAGCGGCTTCTCGCACAGCACCGCTTTGCCCGCTTGAAGTGCCCGGATCGTCCACTCTGCGTGAAGCGTGTTAGGCACCGCCACATAGACGGCATCGACCTCGTCCGAGTCGATGACGCTGGCGTAGCCGCCGACCCCGCGGTCCACGCCGTGCTCAGCGGCGAAGCTGCGGGCACGCTCCGCGTCCCGGCTGCCAACGAGCACCGCCCGGCCCCCGCCGGCCTCCCGCAGACCTGGCAGGAACTGGCCTCTAGCGATGTTGGCGGTACCGACAATCCCCCAGCGGGTCACTCCGGGGTTCTGCGCCACGCTCGCTCCCTCCTGCGCACCTGCTAACTCTCCTCCCGGGCACTGACCTCCCGGGCACTGACCTCCCGGGCACCATTTCCCGGGCACTGACCTCCCGGGCACCATTTCCCGCGCCAACCTATCCCGCCCGGGTTCCGCCGAGGTCGATTGTCGACCGTACCATTTCGCCGGGGTCGCGGCTATGCGTCTGCCGACTGCTGTTCAACTGCGGCCGCGGCCGGCCTGACCCTGCCCGTCAGCAGAACTACGGAAGCCAGGCCAGCCGCCGCGAAGAAGCCGATGACGAGGACGATCGCGTGCTGGAAGGTGATGACCGGGTCCGGGTTAACGTGCGCGAGGATGGCGACCAGAGCCGCGACGCCGAGGACCGTGCCGACCTGGCGGGCCATGTTGAGGATTCCGCTTCCTGTTCCGAACCGGTCCGGAGTAAGCGAGAGGCTGCCGGCGCTGAGCAGCGAAGGGATCGTGAGGCCGACGCCGGCCCCGCCGAGCAGCTGCGCTGGCAGCAGATGGGTCAGATACGCAGGGTGCGCCTGGATCCGGGCAAGCCACAGCGCCATCGCGCCAGCATTGACCAGGCAGCCGATCGCGGCAACGCGGCCCGGTCCGCGCAGCCAGGTGGCCAGCCGCGGCGCTATCAGCCGGGCGAACGGCAGCACCATCAATGGTCCTGGCGCGATCGCGAGGCCTGCCCTGATGGCCGAGTAATGCCAGACGCCGGTGAGGAACTCGACCGTGTTCAGCACGAAGGCTCCGAACGCGGCGTAGTACAGGATCGAAGCCACGAACGCACCGCTGAACAGGCGCGAACGCAGCAGGCCCAGCTCGATCACCGGCGAGTGATGGCGGCGAGAGCGCCAGATCATCGCGCCGCCGCACGCGATCGAAGCGGCGAGTACCCCGATGAACCGGGCCGACCCCCATCCCCAGGTCGGTGCCTTCACCAGGTCGAACGCAACCAGTGCGACGCTGCCGGCGAGCAGCGTCGCGCCAGCCAGGTCGGGTCTGCCCATGGTGTGGGAGTCCTTGCTCTCCGGAACGACCCGGGCGGTCAGGAGCAGGGCTAGCAGGCCCACCGGAATGTTGATCCAGAACACCCAGCGCCAGCTCAGCTCAACCAGGCCGCCACCGATGACCGGTCCGAGCGCGGCTCCGAGCGCGCCGAACGCCGACCAGGTCCCGATCGCCTTGGCCCGCCCGGCTGCCGGGACGGCCACGAGCAGCAAGGACAGCGAAGCTGGCACCATCAGGCCAGCGCCTGCGGCCTGGATGATGCGGGCCACGATCAATTCAGGCACACCTGGCGACAGGCCGCACAGCGCGGAGCCGAAGGTGAAGCCTGCCAGCCCCGCGACGAAGACGCGGCGGCGGCCGATGCGGTCTGCCCACCGCCCGGCCGGTACCAGCACGGCCGCGAACACGATCGTGTACGCGTTCAGCACCCAGGACAGCGAACTCAGGCTCGCGCCGTGATATTCGCGGCCAATGTATGGAAACGCCAGGTTCACGATGAACAAGTCCAGGCTGGACATAAAGACGGCCAGCGCGAGGATGCCGACGATGGCGGTGACCCGCCGGGCAGCCGGCCTGGCCCCATCAGATTGGCTGGGACCATCGGATGGGCTGGGACCCCCCAGTTTCACGTGGTGGGCGGGCTGGAGGCTGGTGTCGGCTGCGTGGCTCATGACCATCCCTAGGTGAGTCAGTCCAAGAACTGGACCCACCTTACTACGGCCGACACGAGTGCGTCCAATTTTCGGACTAATGAGGTAAGCTGGAGTCATGGCAGTAGCAGCAGACCCCAGGGCATGCTCAGTGGCGCGCACCCTGGATATCGTCGGCGAGAAGTGGGCCCTGCTTGCGGTCCGCGAGGTCTTCCTCGGCAATCGCCGTTTCGACGAGATGACTCGCCGTATCGGAGCACCACGGGACACGCTCGCGGCCCGCCTGCGCTCGCTGGTCAGCGCGGGGATCCTGGAGCGGCGGCAGTATTGCGACCACCCGGCACGGTATGAGTACCGGCTGACGCAGGCCGGCCTGGAGCTGTACCCGGTGATCCTGACGCTGATGCGCTGGGGCGATAAGTACCTGGCCAGCGACGACGGCCCGCCTATGGTGCTCGAGCATTCTTGCGGCCACCGCCTGCTGGCCGCGGTGGTGTGCGAAGCCTGCGGCAAGCCGGCCGACGCGGGCACAGCCCGGCCGGTCACGCCGGCCGCGCGCCCGTAACCGAGCGCACCGTCACCGAGCGCACCGTCACCGAGCGCACCGTCACAGGTCCGCGCGCACCTCGTGAGCCGTCTCCATGAACCGCTTGGCCCGGTCGGGATCGACCGGATTCCAGGTGATGCCATCGACCTTCAGGCTGGTGCCCACGATCACGCCGTCGGCGACGGCCAGGGTCTCGGCCAGGCGCTCGGCCGTGACGCCGGTATTGGCCAGTACGGGTGTGTGCGGAACCGCCTCCTTTGCCGCGCGCAAGTCGCTCATCACGAACGGCACGCCCGCCTCCGGGCCGGAGATCAGGATCGCGTCGAGCCCGAGGAAGCTGGCGCTGCGGGCGCGCTCCGCGACGGTGCGCGTCCCGAGCGTGGAACTGAACTCCGGCGTGATGTTGCCGAACAGGCCGACGTCCGACGCGCCGATTGCCTCGCGATAGCTCGCCAGGTCGCCGAGCGATGGCTCGATGATGCCGATATCGCTCTCATAGACACCGGTCAGCACCTCGCGGATGAACACCGCGCCAGTGGCGCGGGCGAGCGCGAGGCTGGCTCGCGCGTCCCACAGGATGTTGACTCCGAACGGGACCCGGATCGACGGCCGCAGCTCGCCTATCACCGCCGCCATGGCGGCCGGGATCTCCGGGCCCACTGCCAGCTGATAAGGGATATCAGCCTCGTTGCAGAACAGGACCGCATCAACGCCGGCCTCCTGCAGCACCGCCAGGTCTCGCCCGACCACGTCGAGCAAGCGGGCCGGCCCGGCCGCGCGGTCATGGCGCGGGCGCCCCGGCAAGCCGGGAAAATGCACCATCGCGATCACAGGCTTGACGGTGCCGAATCTCTGCTCGAGCGACATAGCCAGCATTGACCTTTCTGTTGTACCGGCCTGTTGTTAAGGCCGTCAGGACCCGCTGTTGCTGCGGATGAACTCCGCCACTGCCTGATTCCACGGACCCGGGTTCTCCCAGAACGCCGCGTGACCGCCGGGAACGACGCTCCACGTGCCGATGCCGGGAGCAAGCGCATCGAATAGCCGCCGGGATAGTTCTGGCCTGATGATGATGTCGTCACGCGCCACGAGCACCAGCGTCGGTACGGCAATCGTGCCGATCCGGCTGGCGCAGTCGTGCCCGTTCAGAGCCGCCGTCTGCGCCGCGAACGCCCCGGCCGGCTGCGTGCTCGTCTCCGCGGCCGCGATCAGCTCGGCGACCCGGTCTGGCTGCTGCTCGTAGAACTCCGGGCTGAAGATCCACGGCGCTTGCTGGCGCATCATGACCGGCATCCCCGCGATCTCTGCGACCATCGCCCAGCTGTCGAACGCCGCGCGGGTAAACGGATCAGCCGCGGCGAACGTGTTCGCGAGCACGAGCGACAGCAGGTCGCCACCGTGCGCCACCGCGTATTCCTGCGCGATGACGCCACCCATCGAGACGCCCGCGAGATGGAACCGCGACAGCCCCAGAGCGGAAACGAGCACTTTCACGTCCGCGGCCATCTCCGCGCTGGTGTACGGGCCGGGAGGCTGGCTCGACTTGCCGACGCCGCGGTTGTCGAAGCTAACCACCCGCAGGCCGGACGCCACGAGAAAGTCCGTCTGGTTAGCCCAGCCGTCGAGGTCGTCGCCAACGCCGTTGATCAGGACCGCCGTCTGCGGGCCATCGCCGGTGATGCGGTAGTGCAGATCTATTCCGTTGCCGTGCACGAAGCCGCTGGTCATCGCATCCCTCGCTCGGTCAGTGCCGCCGTCCAGAGAGCAGCCGACTCGCGCAGCTCCGCCAGCACCTGCTCGTCATCCTGCTCGAACGCCGGAATGACCTCGAGAACGAGCAGCACGTCGCCGGCGCCGGCCTCGGCGAGCGTGTCCAGGACCCGGCCCGGGTCAATGCGGCCCGCCGAGTTCCGCTCGGCAGTGAACGGCCAGTGCCGGTCGGCGACGCCGTCGGACTGCTGGAGCTGCACCTCAGCGAGCTGCCCGCCGAAACGACCCAGCCACGCATACGGGTCGCGGTCTGGCCCGGTGGTGCCGGGGACGCACTGGTGCCCCACGTCGAGGCACAGCCTGACCGGCACGTGCGCTGCGTCCCCGTCCGTCAGCAGCGTCTCGATGCTGGCGATCGTCGACGGCTCCCGGTGGCTGGCGAGGTTCTCCACCAGCAGGTACTCCAGCCCGGCGGACCGGGCGGCAGCCGAGATCTCGGTCAGCGACTGCTGCAGCCCGGCCCAGCGCTCGGCTCTGGTGGCGGCATCAGACCAGTCCGGCACGCTCATCGCGCCGACATGCCCGCCCATCCCGCGCGCACCGATCCGCGCCGCCAGGTCGATGGCGTTGCGGTACCAGTCGCCGGCGGCCGACCGCCGCGCGGAATCGGGATGCATCAGCAAGTTGAGCGAGTACGCGGCCAGACCGGTGAAGACAGTCTCGGCCGCGAGGTCGTAACGGGTCAGCGCAGCGCGGATCTGGCCGGCTGCCTGCTCGCGCACTGCGGCGTCGCCGATGTTCTCGACTAGGTCGAGCGACAGCTCTACGACATCAAGACCCAGCTCGGCTCGTACGATCTGGGCCCAGTCGTCCGGCTGCGGCCATCGCTTCACCGCGAAGCAGTTGTTGATGCCAAGGCGCGCCCGCATGTCAGCCCTCCTTCGGCTCAGGCCGGACGACAGCTGATCCGAGCAAACCGCGGTAGCGCTCGTACAGCTCGTCGTACAGCGCCCGGTTCGCCGGATCCGGCTCGGCGCGGCCGGCCGGGCGGAAGCCCGCCGTCACGGCCTCGGCCACGTCCCGGTAGATCCCGGCGCCCAGGCCAGCGAGCAGGGCAGCGCCTGCTGCAGTCGAGTCACCAGCCACCCGCACCACCGGGATGCCGGTGACATCTGCCTTGACCTGATTCCAGACGGCCATGCCCGCACCGCCGCCGGACACCCTAAGCTCGGTCGCCGGCTGCGATGTCCGGCCCAGGGTCTCTAGCCGCGACCGCACGCCGAACGCGATCCCCTCCATCGCCGCACGCGCCACCGCACCGCGGTCGTGGCGCAGCGACAGCCCGGTGACGGCGCCGCGCAATGCCGGGTCGTCCCGCTCGCCGTCGCCGAGAACAGGCACGAACACCAGGCCGTGCGCGCCCGGCGCCGACGCCGCGGCGGCCCGCTCGATCCGGGCGTAGTCCGCTGGCCGCGGTGCCCGCGCCGAGCCGGCGTAGAACAGCTGGGCCAGCCAGTCGAGCACCTCGCCGGTGGTATTGATCCCCACCTCGGTGACGTAGCCGCTGCGCCCCACGATGCTGGGATAGTGCGTGACCTCCTGATCCGGCAGCGGCTCGGGGACGACCGAATTGAAGCAGCTTGAGCTGCCGGCCATCTCGCTGACCGGACCGGATCCGGTCACTCCGGCACCGAGCGTGCAGGCGATGCTGTCCCCCGCGCCCGCCACGACGGGCACCCCGGCGGGCAAGCCAAGACGACCGGCGAGCGCCGGCCGGATCTCTCCCGCGATGCTCCACGACGGCACGACGGCAGGAAACGAGGTCGGCTCCAGGCCAATCCCGCCGAGCAGCCCTGCAGCCCACTGGCGACCCCGGAGGTCCAGGAGGGCCGTCGCCGCCGCCATCGACCAGTCCGTCGTGGCGTTGCCGGTGAGCGCGAGCGCGACATAGTCGGTCGGCTGGACAAAGCGCCGGGTCGCGGCGAAGACGTCAGGTTCGTGCGCGCGAAGCCACAGAACCTTCGCCGCGACGTGGAAAGCGGCTGGCACATGGCCGGTCAGCTCGTGTAGCTCGGCGTCGCCGAACTGCTCGCGCATCCAGTCAGCTTCCGCGGTCGCCCGGTTGTCGCGGTAGATGATGCCAGCGCGCAGCGGCCGGTCACGCTGGTCAAGCGGCACGACGCTCGGACACTGCCCGGTCACGGCGACCGCGCGGACACTGCACCGCGGCCCCAGCGACCGCACCAGACCGCCGAGCGCGGACAGCGCGGCAGACTGCCAGCGCCGGGCGTCCTGCTCGGCCCAGCCCTCGGCGGGCAGGAATGTCGGGTAAGAACGCCGGACCTCTGCGAGCGGCGCGCCCGAGACATCGAACGCCGAAGCCCGCGCGCCTGACGTCCCGACGTCGACGGCGATCAGCACGTCCGCGCCGCGCGCTTGGCCGGCCGGCGCGGCCTCGGTGCTCACCGTGCCGCCGCTAACCGCGAACTAGCTGAGCGTCAGCCCGGCCGGCGTTCAGGCTGATCAGCGCGCCGTTGAGAGCTCCGGTCGAGTAGTCACTGCCGGGGTTCAGGATCAGGCTCTTGTGCTTGCCCAGGCGCCGGATTCCGGAGGACTCGTGAATGTGACCGTGCAGGCCCACCAGCGGCTGGCGCTCGGCCTCAATATCGCGCACGGCGGTACTGCCGACTGCCTTGTATTGCACCTGGCCGAGAACGGCCTGCACCCGGAGGTTGCCGTCGAGGGCGGGCGCTTCGTCCAGCTGCGTGTCATACGGCGGTGGGTGCAGGTTGAACACGGCGCGCTCGGGGTGTTCGAGCTTGTCCGCCATCTCCGCGTAAGCGGCAGCGAGCTGCTCCTCATTCTGCTCGCGGTAGGTGTGCCATGGCGTGGTGTTCGCGTAACCCCAGCTGATCATCTCGTGCTGATCGTCCAGCTGCACCACTTTGCCTTCGGCGTGCACGCCCCATGGCGCCTCGTCCAGCATTTCGGCGAGTTCCGGCGGATCGTCGTTGCCGAGCATCAGGTAGAGCGGGATCCCCTTGGGCCGCAGCCTGGTGTCGGCGATGTCCAGCCACTCCGCCAGGCGCTCGCGCATCAGCCGGACGAACAGGTCATCCAGAGTTCCGTCCGCTTCCATGGCCTCAAGCTCGCCCGGCTCGGCCCGGTACGGGTAATAGCCGTGATCGGCGATCAGCTTCTCCAGCTCAGCGAGCTCCGTGCCGTCGCTCAGCTCGTAGTTCTTCCCGACGAAGTTGCACTGCCACCGGCCGTTCGGGGCCGCGACGATTGACTGGATCGCCTTGCCCGCTACATCCCCGCCGAGCACGAGCACGTTGGGCTTGTAGACCTGCGTGGCATTGACGAACTTCCGGAAGCACAGACTTGAGCCATGCACGTCGCTGACGAAATAGAGCAGCGTGCCTTTCGCCATTTACGCACTCACCGCGCTCTCTCGGGCCCGCCGGGCCGCGGTCATGAACTCTTCCGCGCGTTCTGCGTCTACCGGGTTCCAGGTGATGCCGTGTGCCTTGAGCCCCGTTCCCACGATTGCTCCGTCCGCAACGGCCAGGACACGTTCCACGGTCCCGACGGTAACGCCGGTGTTAGCCAGTACCGGGACGTCGCCGGCTGCGGCCTTTGCCTCACGCAGTTGCCCGAGATCTGTCGGCTCGCCGGTGATCGCGCCGCTGATCAGCAGCGCGTCGACGCCCAGGAACGCAGCGCTTCGCGCGCGCTGCGCGATGCTTCGCCGACCAACCGAGCTGGCGAACTCGGGCGTGATGTTGGCGAACAAGGCGACCGACTCGGCGCCAATGTCAGCTCGGTAGGAAGCGATCGCGCCGAAGTCCGGCCGCATGATGCCGAGGTCACTCTCGTAGACCCCAGTGAAGACCTCACGGACGAAGCTCGCCCCGGTCGCCCGCGCGACCGCGATGCTCGCGACCGGATCCCACACCAGGTTCACCCCGAATGGCCGGGAAATCTCGCCGCGAATCGCTCCGATGACCGCGGCCATCGCGGCAACCGCCTCCGGCGCGACGCCTAGCTGGTAAGGCAGGTCGGCCTCGTTGCAGAACAGCAGCCCGTCCACTCCGGCATCCTGCAGTGCCGAGAGATCGCGGGCTACCGCGTCGATGATCGGCTGCAGGCCGGCGCCGCGGTCATGGCGCGGCCGGCCAGGCAGGGCCGGCAGGTGCAGCATCGCGATGATCGGCTTGCTGACCCCGAGCAGGTCGCGGAGCGGCGCGGTCATGTCGCGACGGCCAGCGGCGCATCGTCTGGCTTTGTCTTGCCGGCGTCTGAGATCGGGGCGGAAACGCCTGCCTCTACCAGGATCACCTCGACGCCTTCGTGGCTAATCCGGTCGACCTCGACCGGGTCGGCGCTCGGATCGGTAATGATCGCCGATACCCGCCTGATCGGCACGACGGTGCTGAGCGCGACATCGCCGAACTTGGATCCGTCGGCGAGGACGATGATCCGCTCGGTCTTCTCCAGTGCCGCGCGGATGACTCCCGCTTCGGAGTCATCGAGATCGGTGATGCCACGCCGCGCCGATACCCCGGCTGCGCCGATGACGGCGATGTCGGTGTTGTATCGCTGCACGCACTCCACCGCCGCCGGGCCGACGCAGTTCAGCTCATCCTGACGCACCATCCCGCCGGCCATGATCACGCTGACCCGGCGGGTGCCCAGCAAGCTAGCGACCACCAGCGACTGGGTGATCACGAGCAGGCCATCGCGAGGAGCGGCGAGCCGGGCGAACTGCTCGACCGTGGAGCCGACCCCGACGAACATTACCCGCGCATCGGCGGTCAGCTCGGCGGCGCGCATCGCGATCCGGCGCTTCTCCTGCGCGTGATGAAGCATTCGGGCGCTCTGGGTTACCTCGAACGCGCCGGCCGAGCGAACGACCCGCGTAGTCGCCCCGCCGTAGGTCCGTCGCACGAACCCGTCCCGGTCCAGGCGCCGCAGGTCACGGCGGATGGTCATCTCGGAAACGCCGAACTCACGCGCGAGGCTGCTCACCTCGACCGCTTGGTCCGCCGCGATCCGCTCCAGGACCTTGACGCGCCGTTCGACCGCCAGCAACCGGGCTCCTTCAGCCGTTCATGTCAAGCGCTGCCGATCCGCGCGCGACTGTTCGTTCTGCGCGCCGTTCGTTCCCAGCACCTTGTTTTTGGCACTGGCCGCTCCCAGCACCGTTCGCAGCGCTGCCGTTTCAGCACTGTTCATTCCTGACACTGAGGGTGATCGTTTATGTCGGAATGATTGACAGTTGTTATCGATTATGTTCGACTTTAGCCAGCCTCAGGATGAGGGTCAACGGGGGGACCAGCAGAGGCATGGGCGACCAGGAGGCCTCATGACCGCAGCGGACCGATCCGAGAGCCGGCTGTTTGTCCGTAACAGCACCGGGCTTGTGCGCTCCGCTTCGGCGGTCGACGCGACGATCTTCAACGCCGTGATTTCCGCGCCAATAGGATCGACCCTTGCCTGGTCGATCTTTTTCACGCTGGTCGCCTTTCCCGGCGCCGATCCGGTCGGCGTCCTGGTTCTCACTCTCATCATCAACATCCCGGTGCTGATCATGTTCGCGCTGCTCGGCGCGAGCATGCCGCGCGTCGGCGGCGACTATGTCTGGGTGAGCCGGGTACTGAGCCCGCCGCTCGCGCTGATATCGAACCTGTGCATGATCATGGGCGGCCTGCTCGGCGCTGCTTACTTCGCCAAGTTCTTCTCGATCTTCGCGCTAGGGCCCGCGCTGGTGGCGGGCGGGAGCCTGGCCCACAATCACACCCTGATCAGCTGGGGCAGCTCGTTCGAGACCAACCAGTCGTGGATCGTCGCGGGCGCCCTGGTCATGGTCGCGCTGCAGACCTACATCCTGATCCGCGGCACGAAATCGACCTTCCGCTGGCAGAACGGCGCGTTCCTGATCGGTATGTTCGGCATGATCGTCGCGTTCATCGCGCTCGGGGTTGCTAGCCGCCACGGCTTCGACTCCAACTTCAACACCCTGAACCACAGCTTCGGCGGCGGCACGGTCAGCAGCGTGATCAAGTCGGCAGGGGCCGCACACGCAGCGCCGGACCTGGGCAACATGAGCGCGACGCTGCCCACACTGTTCTCCATCCAGGGCTTCATGATGTGGAACTTCTGGTCGGTCTACATGTCCGGCGAGCTGAAGGGCGCGTCGAACCGGCGCCGCCAGCTGTCGATCATGTTCGGCGCACTCATCTTCGACGTGGTCCTGCTCATCATCGGCGCGCTGCTGCTCTTCCACGTGGCCGGCTACAACTTCATGTACGCGGTCAACTCAGCGAACAAGGCGTACGCGATCCCGTCCGGGCCGTTCTATCCGTTCCTCGCGGCACTGTCGGTCAACGTCCCGGTCATTACCGTGATCATCCTCGGCTGCTTCCTGTTCTGGGCGCTGCCGTCGATGATTGCCAATACGTTCATGCCCATCCGGTCATTCTTCGCCTGGTCGTTTGACCGGCTGATGCCGGAGAAGCTCGCGGACGTGAACGAGCGCACCCACTCCCCCGTCACCGCAATCCTCGTGGTGAACGTGATCATCGCGGCGCTCACGATCTGGAGCGTCTACTCGAATGTCTTCCAGCTCGTGCTCGGGCTGATCGTGCTGGCGGGCTGCCTCGGCGTGGTGATCGTCGGAGTCGCCGCGATCGCGCTGCCGATTCGCCGGCCGGAACTGTACCGCGCCTCGCCGGCCAACGTGAAGTTCCTCGGCGTTCCGGTGCTGTGGATCGTCGCGACACTGTCGATCGCCATCTTCGTCGCGCTCGCAGTTGTTTCGACGCAGTACCCGGCGCTGGTCATGAACGGGAACACCGCCAACTTCTGGTGGATCCCGGCATGGTTCGCCGGCCTGATCGTGGCCGGAGCGCTGCTCTACTACATCCCGCGATTCATCCGGGCGCGCCGCGGCATCAACGTCAGTTACGTGTACAAGGAGCTGCCGCCAGAGTGACGCGCGGTACTGCGTGCCGGGCGGCTCCATCCCCCCAAAGCCGCCCGGCACCCGCGCTCGCCGCACGCGAAAAACCCATGATCGTTGTGAGTTACGTGTGGTTCTGGCAACACAAAACTCACATCGATCATGGAGACTGAGTACATGGTTCGCTGGCCGACCGCTGCTCGTCCCGCCGCGCTCGGCCTAGCCGCGCTCGCTGTGGCCGGCACGATGGCCGCAGCGGCTCCCCCGGCATGGTTGGGCCAGCCCGCTGCGAAGGCAGCCCCGTCGGCGCCCTGGCGCCAGGCGGGCCCGGGGTGGTCGGTCGTCGAGTACACGGCTGGTCCGGCGACCGGCAGCGGATCCTGGTCCAGGTCGTTGGCTCCGGCGTGACCGGGGCGCCTAACGTGCTCGAGCAGATAAGCCTCGACACCGGGAGAGTGGCCTCTCGGTTCAAGCTGCCCAATCAGGTCGTTGCAACGCAGTACACCAGGCCCGGCGGAACGAGCCTGCTCGCCGACGACTTCGCCGCCGGTTCGGTAGACCGGTATGACCTGACCGGCCACCTTCAGCGCGTCTTCGCACCCGCCTCGGCGGAGCTTCCCTCTCCGCGGGGCACGTTCGTCGTGACCGGGACCAAATCCGGACTTGATCAGATCAGCAACACCGGCATCATCATGCGGCGCATCCGCATTCAAGGCGATCTGTGCGGGCCGGTCCGCTGGTGGACCGCTACAACCGTGCTCGCCGACTGCTCGGCCGCAAGCGAATCCAGTACTGACCGGCTCTGGCTGGTCCCGCTCGACGGCGGCCCGCCTGTTCCAGTCACGCCGGCGCTGCGACCGCACGGGTTGTTCCAGGGGTACGTGAACGCATGGCGCATCGGCGGCCGACTGTACCTGGAAGCCGACAATGCGCGTGAAGTCGTGTCCATCGTCCGACAGGACCGTGACGGTTCCAGGCACGCGATCTCGGTGCCCGGCCCGGCAGGCTACAGCGACGACATCGCGACCGTCTTCGGCGGCCGCCTGCTGCTGCAGTCGAACCTCGGCATTGGCGGCCCGAGCTCACTGTTCTGGTTCAACCCCGCGACGCGCACAGTTTCGTTCATCTTCCGCGCGCCGGCACACGCTTACGGCGTCGCCGGAGTGATCCCCTACGGCTACCGGACCGGCTGATAAACCTCGACGTCAGGAAGGGCATGCGAATACATTTGTGCTATGACAGGGGCGGCTAACCGCTAATGACCGAGGCGGCCAAGCGGGACACGACGGCCCGCCGACCGGCTCCTGCCAGCGGTCTCGAAGAAGAGCTGAATGCCGCCCTAACAGCCGGGGACCACGCACTGAATACCGGCGGCGACCTGGTGGCAAGCCGTCAAAGTTTCGAGCGCGCCTACCAGTTAGCCGAACGTGCCGGCGACCCCGAAGCTGTTGCCCTGGCGGCCCTCGGCCTCGCAGGTCTCTGGGTTAGTGAACGCCGGACAATGACGGGCGCCGCCATGCTCGAGGCGCGGCTTCAGCATGCGCTGGCGATGCTCGATGAGTCCTCCGCGCTCGCGCTGCGCGTCCGGGCGCGGCTCGCCGCCGAGGCTGACTACCGCCGCGGCGAGCACGACAGCATCCTTGCCCTGCTCGCCGACGCCAGAGCAGCGCCGGATCCGGTCGTGCTCGCCGACGTACTCAGTCTTGCCCACCATTGCGTACTCGGCCCGGACGACCTCGCCTTGCGTCGCGAGCTCGCCCTCGAGCTCGTCAAGACCAGCTTCCGGACCGGCCGCCGTAGCGACCGCTTGATGGGATTGATGTGGCAGACGGTTGACGCGTACTGCGCTGCGGATCCGCATGCCGGGCGGCTGCTCGGCGAGCTCCGGCATGAGCTGAGCGACAGCGATCACCCGGCAGTCGGGTTCATCGTCAGTGCCATCGACGTCATGCTCGCCATCCGCGCTGGTCATCTCGACGACGCCGAGTCGCTGGTCGCTATCTGTGCCAAGAACGGCGCAACAGCAGGTGACATCGACACCGAGTGGTGGCCTGGCGGCCAGCTGGTGACGATCCGCTGGTATCAGGGCCGGCTCGGCGAGCTTCTGCCGATGCTTCTGGATCGCGTCTACTCGCAAGCACTGAGCGCCGTGGACAACTCGACCGTCGTCGCCCTCGCAGTCGCGGCGGCGCAGAGCGGCGACCGGCTGACGGCAGCCAGCGCTCTGGCATCACTGTGCGGCAGCGACCTGGCTGACCTGCCGCGCTCCAGCAGCTGGCTCGTGACGATGAACGGCGTCGTGGAAGCGGCCCACCTGCTGGCCAACACCGAAGTGGCCGCTGCAGCATACGAGCTCCTGCTTCGTTATGCCGAGCTGCCGATGATCGGCGGCCCAGGGGTCGCTTGCTTCGGCTCGACGCATCAGGCCCTCGGCGTGGCCTCGCTTACCGTCGGCGAACTGGACCGGGCCATCAATCACCTGCGCGCCGGCGTCCGGCACAACCTTGCGCTCGGCCACTGGCCGGCTGTCGTGACCTGCCGCCAGCGGCTTGCGGCCGCCTGCCGACTGCGTGGCCGGCACCCCGATGCCGACGAAGCGCAGCGCGAACTCGGCGCAGCCGCCATCGAGGGAGGAGCGCTGGGGCTGGCTGTGCCGGGCGCCCGTGCCGCAGTTACCGGCGGCACCGAACTGGCGACCTGCAAACGCGTTGGCCGGCGCTGGCGGCTCACGCTTGCCGACCGCAGCGTCCTTGTCGAGGACAGCACCGGGATGCTCCATCTCGCCGTGCTGATCGCCAACCCTCGCCGGGAGATTCCGGCGTCCGAGCTGGTCTCCGGACTGGCCTCGCTCGGTGGTGACGGCGGAACCCAGCCGGCGCTGGATCCGCAGGCAGTCCGCGCCTATCGCAGCCGTCTCAAGCAACTGGACGGTGAACTCGGCGAGCTGGAGGCGAGCGGCAGCCAGGCGGATCAAGCCGTGAGCCTCAGCGCCGAGCGCGACTGGGTCGTTGCTCAACTCGCGAATGCCGCAGGCCTCGGCGGGCGCACCCGGCCTTTCCCGGACGAAGGCGAACGGGCTCGTGTTGCTGTCGGTAAGGCAATCAGGCGGGCGCTGACCCGCATCACCGAGGCCGACGCGGAGATCGGCGATCACTTGCGCCAGCGAGTGCACACCGGCAAGCGGTGCTCTTACTGGCCCGGCTGAGCCGGGAGTCGGCGCGCGGCCGGTCAGCAGTAAACAGCGGGCGCTGGAACACCGCGGCACGGAATGGAACGCCTCCCCCGATGAAGGGACTCAACGGCCGAGTTCGGCCGTGCGAGTCAAGCAACGGCAGGTGCGCAGAGGTGGGGAGTCACAAATGAAAACTGGACGCGTCTTCCGGAGCGCCGCCGCGGGGTTGTGCGCACTAGGGCTCGGGCTGACGGTCTGGGCAGCGGGACCGGCAGCGGGGGCCGCTCAGCGACCCGCAGCAAACAGGCCGGCCGGCCACGCAGAAAGCGCCGCCCAGGCAGCGCAAGCCGCGCGAACCGCGCTGGCAGCCAAGTACAAGTACACGCTCAGCAGGATCGCCTTTACCGGCTCGCGGCTCGCGATTGCCGCCACCGACAGTCACGGTGACCTGTACTACTTCTGGCAGAAGGCCGGCACGACGAAATGGCACAAGCAACTAATAGCCAGCGGCAGCCGCAAGCAGGCCTACAGCAAGCCAGCCATCGCCTGGACCGGCACTGCCGTGGTCATCGCCACCCTGGATAAGGCCAGCGACCTGATCGCCTACACCCAGCACGTCAACACCACGGCCTGGAAGCGCAAGCAAGTAGCCAAAGCCTCCGGCGGCAAATTTCAGAACCCGTCCATCGCTGCGGGCGATGCCGGAATAGCTTTGATCAGCGCCAGCAGCACGAGCGGCAGCCTGCTGTCCTTCGAACTTGCACCCGGCCACAGCAACTGGACCCGCCTGACCGCCGGCTTCGGCACGTTCGGCGCATCGTCAGTCATCATCTGTTACGACAGCCTCATCTCGAACTACCTCGGCCTCATCACCGCGACCAGCGGCGGAACGCTGTATTTCTGGTGGGAGCGGCTGGATGTAACCGGCTGGCACCAGGAGACGGTCGCCGCTCCCGGCCCATCAGGCAGCTTCTCAGGCGGATCGCTTGCCGCGAGCAACGCCGCTAGCCATAACGAGATCGTGATCACTGCCGCTAACAGCCTCGGCGGGGTCGACGCCTGGATACAGTCGATCGGCGGCACCGGATGGAGCGAGCAGACGGTCGCCGCGCCGGGCAGCAACCACTACTCACATCCCCTGATCGCGTGGACCGGCTTGTCGGTGGCCTTCCCGATTTCCTATTTCGTGATCACCTCAGCCAGCCAGAAGGGGAAGCTCGCGTTCTGGTGGGATGAGGCCGGCTCGTCGATCTGGACTCAGGAAACGGTCGCATCGGCCGGCAAGCACGCTAGCTATGCGAATCCGGCCATCTCGGTGACGGGAAAGTCGACCATCATCACTGCCATCAACACCAAGCCTGGCGACGTGTACTTCTGGTACCAGCCCTACACCACCAACCCCTGGCACAAGCAGCTGGTTGCTTCCGGCTGACTCCGCAGCCGTGCGCGGCTAACCGGGGTAGCCCGTTAGCCGCGCGCGGAGCGCCGCCGAGACGTGAGAAACCCGTCGCCGCCGACTGAGATGCTTCGCGATCACGGCTGAGTCGTAGCTCTCAGAGCGCAGCGATGCCGGCGTCGATGAAGCGAATCGCGGCGGCAACGGCGCGGTCGCGGCCTGGGCCCGGCTCGACGTCGAGAATCTCGTTAATGATCGCCGCGGTGGCAGCTGCGGCGATCCGCGGTCCGATCGCGCCGGGCTCATCGCCAGTCTGAGCCGCGATGACGGCCGCGCCGCCTTTCAGCGCCTCGGCCATGCGGGCCGCGCGCAGGGCGGCTAGCCCGGGATTCGCGGCGAACATCCGGCGGGCAAGCATTCGCTGCTGATGGTCCTCCGGATCGGTCTGGGTGGTGAGCAGCCAGCGGCGCATGACATCGCCGACGGAATCGCCCGGCTGACGGCCCTGCGTCGCAGCGGTCAGGCCCGCGACGGCATCTGTTACCCGGGACATCGCGATGTCCTGTTTCGCCGGGAAATACAGCGCAACAGTCCGCGGCGAGACCTCCGCCGCCTCGGCGATGTCGGCAACCGTGGTCGCGTCGTAGCCGCGAGCCGCGAACAGCTCGTAGGCCGCGCGAATGATCGCCGCGCGGCGCTTCGCCTTGCTGCGCTCACGCAGTCCCATCTCACGCAGTCCGGTCTCAGTCATGCCGCCATGATACATCAGTCTGCAAACTTGCAGACAACTGCATTATTGCGTTAGGCTGCATCATGTCCCGAACGGCGGATCCGAGAGGAAGCAGCGAGATGACCACGACCGCCACGCACTTTCCCCGCCCAGCAGGCCTTTCCGACCGTGTGGCGGGCAACAGCCCGCACCGCTGGCTGATACTGGCCGTCGTCGCGCTAGCCCAGCTGATGGTTGTGCTCGACGCCACGATCGTGAACATCGCGCTGCCCTCGGCGCAGCACGCCCTGCATTTCTCGAACATTGAGCGGCAATGGGTGGTGACCGCTTACGCCCTCGCGTTCGGCAGCCTGCTGCTGCTCGGCGGGCGGCTCACCGACATCATCGGCCGCAAGGCAACCTTCATCGCCGGCCTGGCCGGATTCGCGGCCGCATCGGCCGTCGGCGGAGCGGCGGGCAGCTTCGGGATGCTGGTGGCCGCCCGCGCCTGCCAGGGTGCCTTCGGAGCCCTGCTCGCCCCGGCGGCGTTGTCCTTGCTCACCACGACCTTCGAAGGCTCGAAAGACCGGGGCAAGGCCTTCGGTGTCTTCGGTGCCATCGCCGGCGGCGGCGGTGCCGTGGGCTTGCTGCTCGGCGGTCTGCTGACGCAGTACCTGACCTGGCGCTGGTGCCTGTACGTCAACCTGGTCTTCGCCGTCATCGCGATCGCCGGCGCACTCGCGCTGCTGCGCGGCCAGCGGCCAGCCGTGCGGCCCCGGCTGGACCTGCCCGGCTTGCTGACTGAGGCAGCCGGCATGTTCTGCATCGTCTACGGCTTTTCCAACGCCGCAAGCGACGGCTGGCACTCCCCCGCGACCTGGGGGTTCCTGGTCGCTGGCGTCGCGGGGCTGGCGGCGTTCACTGCCATCGAGACGCGGGTGAAGCAGCCACTGCTGCCGCTGCGCATCGTCCTGGACCGCAACCGGGCCGCCGCGTACCTGTCCATCCTGGTCACCGGCGCGGGCATGTTCGGCATCTTCTTGTTCCTCACGTACTACCTGCAGGAGACGCTGGGCTTCAGCCCGGTCAGCACAGGCATCGCATTCCTGCCCATGGTCGGCGCGATCATCGTCAGCGCGAACCTGGCGAACATCGTGCTGCTCCCCCGGATCGGCCCGCGGTTCCTGGTCGCGCCGGGCATGCTCGCCGCGGCGGCCGGGCTGGCCTGGCTGACACGAATCGGCGTCCATTCCAGCTACGCCGCTGACGTGCTGCCGCCGCTGCTACTCGCTGCCATCGGAATCGGGTTCGTCGTGTCACCGTCGATGAACACCGGCACGGCCGGCGTCGCGACTGACGACGCCGGCGTCGCGTCCGCCGTAGTTAACACCGGGCAGCAAGTCGGCGGCTCAATCGGCACGTCGCTGCTCAACACCATGGCCGCGAGCGCCGCGACCGCCTACCTGACGAGTCATCTCATGGCCCGGCATCTCACCGGAAGGCTGGCCGCTGCCGCAGTTGTCCGGCCGCCAGCCCAGCTCATCCAGCTAGCGCAGGTGCACAGCTACACGACCGCCTTCTGGTGGGCGGCCGGGATGTTCGCAGCCGGCTCCATCGTCGCGGCCCTGCTTTTCCGCGCTGGCCCGCCTGCTGCGACGGCAGAACCGCAGACCGCGCGTTGACAAGCCCCGTTATCCGGAAGAAGGGCGGCACTATGTCCCGGCACGACGTTGACCTCTCCGCACCACCGCAGCAAGCAGGTGCCGCATTCGATGCCCTGACCGCGCTGGACCAACTGCTGGCTGTTGTCGGCCTGGACGCGGTGGCGGCCGGGGGCACAGTCTCATTCGCCGGCCAGGATCCGATCCTGTCTGCCGCGCACCGCATGGGTGCCTGCATCGGCATCCCGCTGATGGCAAACGCCGTTGCCGCGGTCGCGCTGCACCGGCTCCGCGGCGGCCCGGCCCAGGACTTGCACCTTGACCTGCGCCAGGCTGTCCACGGCATCACGCCCGGCGCGTTCTGGCGGCCGACGCTGAACGGCGAGCAGGCTCCGCATCCGCTGGTGCTTGACAACCCGTTCCTGCTCACGCCGTACCGGACGGCGGATGGCCGCTGGGTCATGGCGTCCGGGGTTTACCCGCACCTCGCCGCCAAGTGGTGCCGGTTCCTGGATGTGCCGCCAGATCCGGCGAAAGTGGCCGCAGCGATCGGCCGCTGGAACGCGCTCGAGCTCGAGGAGGCGGCGAACGCGGCTGGGCTGCCGGCCTGCATTGCCCGTTCCCCGCTGGAATGGCTCGCGCACCCGCACGGAGCGCACCTCGCGCGCCAGCCGGTGATTGGCCTGGAGCGGATCGGTGACGCTCCGGCGCGGGACTTCGGTCCGGCGGCGCGCCCGTTCGACGATGTCCGCGTCCTGTCGTTCACGCACGCCGTCGCTGGCCCGACGGTGGGCAGGACGCTCGCCGAGCACGGCGCCGATGTGCTGTGCGGGACTCGCCCGAACGACTACGAGCACGAGTTCATTTATGCCGAAGCGAACGTCGGCTCGCGTAGCGCCTATATCGATCTCGCCACTCCGGCCGGGCAGGATCGCACGGCCGGGCTGCTCGCCAGCGCAGACGTCGTCGTCAACAACCACCGCAGTGGCACGCTGGAACGCTATGGCCTCGCACCAGGGCAACTGGCGCAGCGATATCCGGGGCTGGTCTGCATCAGCGTCACCTGCTACGGCTCGACCGGTCCCTGGGCGCAGCGCGGCGGCTTCGACATGAACGGCTCAGCGGCATCCGGGCTCATGGCCATCGAGGGCAGTGCCGCCGATCCGCGGCTTCCGGTCACCGGAATGATCAACGACTACATCACCGGGTACCTGGGCGCCGTTGGCGCGGCCGCCGCGCTGGTCAAGCGCGCTACTGAGGGCGGTTCATGGCAGGTCACCGTGAACCTCACCCGGACCGCGATGTGGTGCGGCTCGCTGGGCGTCGTGGATCCGGCACTGGCCGGCAGCGATGACGAGCACAGCATGCGCGAGCCGGTCCCCTACGACGCGCCCAGCCCGCTCGGAGATGTTCACATGCTCGCCCCTCCGGTGCGGTTCTCCGCCACCAAGCCCGGGTGGGCTGATCCGGTGCTGGTTCCGCGCGGCTCTGGCGTCGCGCAGTGGCGGACGGCGCCGGCGGCCGGGTCAGGAGGAGTTAACTCAGTCAGCCGCTAGGGGAGGCCTGCATTGTTAGCCGCCGTGCAGTCGAGCCGCACGAGCGGCGAGCGGAGCAGTCGCTTGGCTTCGCGGACGCCGCTGCAGAACGCAGCGTCGGCGTAGGCCACCCGGGCGGCCGCCGGCCCGGTCACGCGCCTCCAGCACGCCGCATTCAACGCCGGCGTGGGTCAGCGCGTTGGCGGCAGCGAGCCCGGCGATGCCGGCCCCGACGACTAGGACCCGCTCGACATCCCCGCTGATGCCACCGGGGATCCCGGGCGTTCCGCCGTCGTAGCGACCAGAGTCCACACCTATCCCCTCCTCAGGTCTGGACCTGGCGCCACGAAAAACGTACTCCGAACTCGCTGATTACTGAGGAATCAGTTGCAGATATCGTAGATGCTGTCGCTATCAGTCGTCTAGTGTGTGTTTGGCGCACGATTCCGTAACGCGCTCCGTCCGCGGTCGCGGGCGGACAAGGCGGACGGGGAGGTGCCGTGATGACGGCATCAATTGGCTATCTGGTGATCGACAGCACTGACCCTCCGCGCTCGCGCCCTTCTGGTGCGGTCTGCTCGGCGTGGCTGTCGACAGCACACTCGGCGATGGCACCTTCGTGGTGCTATCCCCTGCCGATACCGGCCTGACTGTCGGCTTCCAGAAGGTTCCGGAAGGGAAGGCCGGCAGGCGACGGACCACGCTCTGGTCGCGGCGATTGCCGCGGACGCAGGCGTCACGCCAGCGCAGGTCGCGCTGGCCTGGTTGCTTACGCACTACGATCAGACGCAGCTGGTCCCCGGGACCGCCAGTCCGGCGCACCTTACCGAGAACATCGCGGTCGCGGGCCTGCGCCTGTCTCAGGCCTCCATCTCAGCGCTCGATCAGCTTGCTGAAACCCCGGATTAACTCCGACTGGCCCGCGTCGTCTTGGACAAGCGGCGGATCCCTAGATATGCGTGCGAATCGCATGTATTATCTGTGCGATGCGCACGCATAATTCGGAAGACGCCGGACTCCGGCAGGGCGGGCCTGCGCTGTTTCGGCTCATCCGGTTCTGGTCCAGGCGCTGGGCGGCCGGAGCAGCGCAAGACGGCGCAGGTGATGCGGAGCATGTCGGCCACGTGCTGATCCTGGAAGCCATCGCGGCTGCGCTCTCGCGCGAGCGGCTGGCGTCGGCCGGCGACGCAGGCCCCGGCGACGCGGCGGCGATCAGTGACGTCGCAGCCGAGCTTGGCCTCGACCGGTCGAACGCGAGCAGGATGCTGGCCGCGGCTGTCGAGGCGGGCCTGGTCACCAAGGCGACGTCGGCGGCCGACGCCCGCCGGACCGAGCTACGGATGACCCCTGCCGGCCAGGCGGTGCTCGCTGCCGCGCGGGCATGGCAAGAGAAGACTTTCCTGGAGCTGACCGCAAGCTGGCCACGGGCAGACGCCCGCCGGCTCGCGGTCTACCTGCACCGTCTTGCAACTCAGTCCATCGCCAGCCAGGGAGAACGCAGATGACCGTCATCCTGAACCACACGATCGTCCCCGTCGGCGACAAGGAGCGGGGCGCCCGTTTCCTCGCGGACCTGCTCGGGCTTCACGTCAGCGAGCCGGCTGGCCCGTTCGCGCCAGTGCAGATCAACGAGGACCTGACATTCGACTTCGACGACAGGCTCGGCGCGCGGCTCGGACACTATGCCTTCCTTGTCGACGACGGGACATTCGACCACGCGCTCGGGCTCGCGGTAAAAGAAGGCCTGGAGTACGGCTCGGCGCCACGGCTGACGGACTACCAGATCAATCACCTCGGCGGCGGACGCGGCGTCTACATCCGCGACCCCGATGGCATCGCCTACGAGTTCTTTACCGCCATTCCGTAGGCCGCAGGCTGGTGGAATAGGGCGATTTAGCCGGTAATACGCTCTAGCCAGAGCGTAGCCGAGCCGTCGCGCTGCGTCTTTTCACGGATCCTGTCCGCTTGAATCGACACAAACCAGGACAGCAAGCGGACAGGATCCGTGAAAAGTGGCCGGGCGCCGGGCCGAGCTTGCATGTTTTATCAGGAAATGAGGCTTCTGGCCCGCCAGTGCCCGCGCTGCGCAGCGGGTGCTATCCGAAGCGGCTAGCTCACTGACCGGCCCGGCAGCGGCCTTGTCCTTGATGGCGTCCAGTTCGGCGGGGCAGCAGCAGCGCCCGCCGCGGATGACGCCGACGATCGCGCGCAGGTGCTGAGCCGACTCAACCGGATCGGAGTCGAGCAGGACGAGGTCGGCGCGCTTGCTCGCAGCCTTCTCCTCGCCCGATCCGGACCTCCGGGACAAGCTCCGGTGAGACCCTGCCCGGATCCCGGCGGAGTCCGACCAGCCGCTTCTACTTGATGCGGGCGACGGGCGCCGCCACCGGAACCTGCCCTGGCCCTGAGCATTTGCCGGTCGCCATCCGGTTGGCGAGAACGCGAGCCTGGTTGTTGACGGCGTTGCTCTGATCAATGTAGGAATTCGCGCGCGCGGTTGCCTGCGCCATGCTGGCCTTGGCGTTCACGATCAGCGTCGGGGCCGCCGCCGGCTCGGGCAGCCCGGTTCTGCTCAGGCGCCGCAGGTCAGCCTCCGTTGTGCGGATGTCCATCCGGATCGCATCGATGTCCGCGGTCAGGGACTCACTGGCGCCGGCTACTGACAGAAGCGTGCCATTCACGCCGCGAGAATCGCCGACGACAGTCAAGGTGGCGGCGCAGTAGCGGTTGTCGCCGGAGGCATCCTGCTTCTCAGTCGCCAGGCGAGCTCGCGCCGTCGCGGTGTCGCGGGCGAAGCTGTCCACGTCGCGGGTGAGCTTTCCCTGCGGCCCGAGGCTGGAGGCCTGGTAGAGCGACGCCAGGTCCATCTGCGTGTTGTGCTGGACAGCCCTGCTGTTGGCGGACGGGTTGCCGTCCGACTGCGTAGCCTGCAGGTTCTCTTGCTGAGCACTGTCGTGGAGCTCCGCGACCGCCTTGTTGTAGCGGGAGCGGCTGGCCTGCGCGAACGTCGTCCGGTGAACTGTTCCGTCGGCATACGGGACCGCCAGCGTCAGGCTGCCGCCCTCGAGCTTCCCGCTGGCATGACTTTGCAGGAACATCCCGTGAGCGAAGGTCAGATTGACCGAGGTGCCATGCACTGTGCCCGTGAACGGCACGCTGTTTATCGACACCGACGCTGACGGTGCCGCGCCGCCGATGTTGTCGGCCGCGAGAGTGCCCTGCACCTGACCGTGAGCCGTGGATCGCCACTGAATGAAGGCGACCTCTGATCTGCCGTTCGCAAGGAAGGCGGCTGGGCCGTCGACCGCGTGGCTGGAACCGGCTGACCCAGTGCAGCTCACCGCGGCGATTAGCAAGGCAGCCGTCAAGCAAGGAACAAGGAAGCGTTTCATGCGCGTCAGCCTGGGCTCCGTGACACTAGAGACAGCTAGTACCAGTGGGCAGGGTGTTAAGAGCCCGCGATGGAACCGTGTTACCCATCGTGTGGCGGGCCAACCTTGGCTCGCCCGCAGGCCTGCTGGCTGCCGCCAGCTGATGCTCTTGGCGAACTGATGGCCGCCGCCAATCACCCGGTTCAGGTGAGGTATTGCAGGGCGAAAAGTCGTGACGGTTGGGTGTAGTCCGGCGACCGCGAACCACTCCTGCAGGTGCCGGCGCGTTGGAGGCGAGGAGGCGCGCATGTCAGCTTTGGCTGAGAACTCGCTGATCCGGCCATTCACGATCGAAACCCCCGAACAGGACCTTGACGACCTTCGCCAACGGATCTTGGCGACCCGCTGGCCCGAGAAGGAACTGGTGGCCGATCACTCTCAGGGTGTGCAGCTCGCGACAATTCAGGAACTCGCACGCTACTGGACTTCCGGGTACGACTGGCGCCAGTGCGAGGCCAAGCTCAACGCCTTGCCCCAGTTCATGACGGACATCGACGGGCTCGGCATTCACTTCATCCACGTGCGGTCACCGCATGAGAACGCACTGCCACTCATCATCACCCACGGCTGGCCCGGCTCGGTGATCGAGCTTCTGAAAGTCATCGATCCGCTCGCCAACCCGACAGCGCACGGCGGTCGCCAGGCCGACGCGTTCCACCTGGTAATCCCGTCTATGCCGGGCTACGGCTATTCCGGCAAGCCGACCGAAACCGGCTGGGGTCCCGAACGCATCGCCAGCGCCTGGGTGGAGCTGATGAGACGTCTCGGCTACTCGCAGTTCGTCGCCCAGGGTGGAGACTGGGGCGCCATCGTCACGGACTTCATGGCAGTGCAGGCACCGCCCGAACTACTCGGCATGCACACAAACATGGCCGGGGCTGTCCCGCCCCAGGTCTCCAGGACGCTCAACGTGTTCCCGACCGGGGCCAAGCCAGAGGGCCTGTCGGCCGAGGAAGAGCAACAGTACGAGCGCCTGAGCGGCTTCTACTCGACCGGCACCGGATACGCGGTCGAGATGGGCACTCAGCCGCAGACGATCTACGCTATCGCGGACTCACCGGTCGGGCTGGCAGCCTGGGTTATCAACCACGACCAGTGGAGCTACCAGCTCATCGCCCGCGCCTTCGCCGGGCAGCCCGGTGGCCTCAGCCGCGACGACGTCCTCGACAACGTCACGATGTACTGGCTGACGAACACCGCAGTCTCCTCGTCCCGGCTCTACTGGGAAAACAAGGTCGGTTTCTTCGACGTCAAGAACGTCACCATCCCGGCCGCCGTCAGCGCGTTCCCGGACGACCTCTACGCGCCGCCGCGCAGCTGGGCCGAGCAGGCGTACCCGAACCTGATCTACTACAACAAGGTCGACAAGGGCGGCCACTTTGCCGCCTGGGAGCAGCCCCAGCTGTTCTCGGCGGAAGTCCGGGCCGGCTTGCGGCCGCTCCGCACGTCATGACGGCGTCCCGAAGCTAGACGCCAGGAGGCCGAGGTCGCGGAGGCTCTCTGCGGTTTCAACGATGGTCGTCTCGGCCGGGCGGGGTTGCCATCCGAGCTCCTGCTTGGCGCGGTCGTTGTGGATGATCAGTTCAGGCACCTCCGGCCCTGGCGCCTCTTCGGCCGGCACTCGCTCGGCCAGCGGGCCGAGCCGCTCGCGCAGGATCTGGGCCATCTGCAGGAAGCTGATCGTCGGCCCGTCGGCCAGGGCCAGGTACCGCTTGCCGGCCGCCTCCGGCGCAGCCATCGCGCGGATGTGCAGATCGGCTATATCACGCACGTCGGCGACGCCGAAGCGCTGGCGTCGCACGACCGGCATTGCTCCGTCGAGCATCGCCTTGGTCAGCTGCAGCGACGAACGCGCTTGCGCCGTCAGCGTAGGACCGAGGATGAACGTGGGATTGACCACGACGAGCTCCGTTTCCCCGCCTTCGTGTTCGATGAAGTCCCAGGCGGCTCGCTCGGCGATCGCCTTAGACCGCGGATAGGGCGGAAGACCCGGGGTGTCGGGGTCGGTCCAGTCGGCCTCGGTGTACTCGGCGCCCGGCTTGGGCGTGTAACCGACCGCCGCGAACGACGAGGTCAGCACGACACGCCGGACGCCAGCGTCACGCGCGGCCCGCAGGACTCGCAGCGTGCCGTCGCGGGCGGGAATGATCATTTCATCGGGATTGTCGGACTGAATCATCGGCATGGCGACCTGGTGGACTTCCTCGCAGCCGGCCGCGGCGGAGGCCCAGCCGTCGTCAGCGGTCAGCCGGGCGGTCACGACCTGCAGACGGCTGTCATCCGCGTGACCGCGCCGGACCGCCGTGCGCACATCGTCCTCGCGCTCAGGGGATCGCACCGTCGCGCGCACCGCCCGCCCGTCGCGCAGCAGCGCAGCGACCAGCTGCGTGCCCAGATAGCCGGACCCGCCAGTCACCAGAACGGGGGTCATCGCAGCACTATCTCTTCCAGCTGGGGATACGTGTCCTGAACCCGCAGGTTCGCTTCGGCCTCCGCGTCGGGATCACCGTGAGCGCGGGCGTCCCAGAGCGCCGACTTGGCGCGGAGGTAGTCAAGGTGAACGTGCAGCGTCGCGATCTGCGCTTCGATCCGCTCGGCATGACGCAACAGCAGATCGCGCTGTTCGCCCGCTGCCTCCCGGCCGCGAGCCCGGTTCGCCTGGTAGGTGCGCATGTCTTCGATGCCCACGCCCATAGCGCGCAGGCACGCCAGCGCCTGCAACGTATCGAGGTCGTCCTCGCGGTAGCGGCGGTGCCCGCTGCTTTCGTCGCGCTCCACCGGGCCTATGAGCCCGACCTGCTCGTAGTACCGAAGCGTCGGCTCGCCGAGGCCGCTGCGCCGGGAGACATCCTGGATGGAGAGACCTGCCATGCCAGCAGCCAACCAAGCCTCAAGCGCTTTAAGTCAAGCGGCACCGGGAACCCGAGCCACCAGGCCAAGAGTCCTGCCATCAGAGCTGAGGCCAGGAAGCGCAGCATGGATGGCTACCGGAACCGGCTTACGCCGACGCCGCAGCGTGGTCGCGCAGGTACCGCACCAGTCCCTGGATATCCTCGGGCACGAGACGGCCGATGGCGCCGCTGGAGTAGACGCTGACCACGACCTTTCCCCGAGGGTTGAGAACGAAGCCAGTGGACTGCAGGTAAACCGGGTCAGGGTTGACAAAGGCGCCAGTCAGGTCTGCCACAGCACGCGCGTCGGCACCGAAGCCGACCGGAAAGGTCAGCCCGTGCTTGGCGATCAGGGCGGCGGTCGTGGCTTCGTCATCAACCGACAATGCAGCAACCTGCACGCCCAGGTCAGCTAGCACGCCGATATTCCGCTGGAAGGCGCGCAACTGGGCGTTGCAGTACGGGCACCACGAACCGCGGTAGAACAGCAGCACGCCGAAGCGGTCTTCGAACAGATCTGGGACCTTGAACGTTTCCCCCGCAGGTACCGTGAACGACAGTTCCGGGAAGGCGTCACCAGGTTGCAACAGAGGCACGAGCACGCTCCTCATCACTGCCGAAGGTCAGTCCCCGCATGAGAACTTCTTGCAACATGGTTGGCGGCAGGCCGCAGCAGTCTCTTACGAGACGTCGCCGGAAATTCCCGTCCGGCGCAGGCCGCGCACCCCATCGACAAAAACGCCTCGCGCGCTCTGCATTAGCTGGCTGTGCCGTCGTGCCTACGGGCTCGAAGATAGCTGGTCACGCCAGGTCTGCCCGGGCCACGAGAAGAAGGCCTTCGTAGTCCTCGGCGCACGGGCCGCAGCTGAGCAGGTGCGCCTCGACGCCGGGGTAGCGGCGGGCAGCCTCAGCGCCCGTTTCATCGTCGAGGACGGCTTCGACATACACGTGCAGGATTTGCAGTGCCTGCTCGCAGCCGACGTCGCGGGGATCGGTCTGCAGGAACCGGTCGAGCTCGTCCCAGCCGGCCATGTTCACCTCACCTGATGGTGTTCGGGGTCCGCCTCCTGGGCGGAAGCGGTCAGGTAACCGTTAGCGGCCAGAGCGGCCCGCAGCTTACGCCGCGCGTCGAACATGATTTTGTAGATAGCGTTGCGGCTGGAGCCCAGCTGCGCAACTAGAGCGTCCAGCGGTATGCCGTCGACCACGATGGCGATGAATACCCGCCGCTGTCGTTCGGTCAGCTCCTGGTCCACGGCTCGCCGCACCGCGGCGATCAAGTCTCGCCGCTCGGCATGATCGACGGGGCTAATCCCGAAGCGGTCGGGCAGCCGCTCCCAGTCAGCGGTATCGAGGGCGACAGTTGGTCGCTGCCAGAAATGCCGACCGAGTTTGCTCGAGACTTCCAGGACCACGAACCTATAAGCCCACGTCGTGAACTGGCTCTCCCCCCGGAACTCCCCGAGCTTGGTCGTGATAGCGAGCACCGCATCGTCTGCAGCCTGATAGGCCAGGTCGTCGAGTTCCGGGCCAGTGATCGGGTGCCGTCCAGCGCGGCGGCCCAGCTCAGCGCGGGCGACACGCAGCAGCAGCTCATGCAGCCGACTCACCGCTTGCTCGCGAGCCGAGCCAGAGCCACCCAGCGCCGCCAGCCACTGTGCCGTCTGCTCGTCCGGCTCACGGCGGGTGCCACCGCCGCCCCGGACGCCGCCGCATGCGGCGCCAGCGTCCCCGCCAGGGTCATCAGCTGATCGCACGGCTACCGATCCTACGAGCCCGCCGCCGGGTGCCCGTTCAGGCCGGACAGGTAAGACCGTGACGGGCGCGGGCGCTAAAGGTAGTTGTGGAGAAGATGAACGAAGCGCTCGACAAAAGGGTTGCCCTGGTGACCGGCGGCGGCCGTGGCATCGGGCGGGCTGTCTGCCTGGGGCTGGCTCAGCAGGGAGCGCGTGTCGCGGTCCTGGCCCGGTCAGCTGACCAGGTGCGCGAGACCGTGGAACATATCGATGCAAATCTTGGCGAAGCGCTCGCTTTGCCCGCCGATGTCAACGATCCCTACCAGGTCGGCGAAGCGCTCACCGTGATCGAAAGTCGATGGGGACCGGTTGGGCTCCTGGTGAATAACGCTGCGGTGGTCTGGCCACTCGGGCCCAGCACGGCAATTGACGCTGACGAGTGGGCATCCGCGATCGCCACTAACGTCATAGCGGCCGCCCGGCTTAGCTTCATGGTCCTGCCCGGCATGCTCGCCCAGGGCTGGGGTCGCATCGTGAACGTATCCAGCGGCGTCGCCGCCAGCCCCGCCGCAATGCTCCGCGCCAACGCCTACGCCACCAGCAAGGCGGCTATCGAAGCCCATACCCTCAACCTCGCCGCAGAGCTCGACGGCACCGGCGTCACAGTCAACATATTCCGACCAGGCTCTGTCGACACTGCCATGCAGGCCTGGATCCGCGATCAGCACCCAGATCAGATTGGCAGCGCCTTGCACCAGCGGTTCATCGACAACTACGAGCAGGGCACGCTGCTGACCCCTGGCCAGT
Organism: Streptosporangiaceae bacterium; assembly: GCA_035507615.1. Lineage (GTDB taxonomy): Bacteria > Actinomycetota > Actinomycetes > Streptosporangiales > Streptosporangiaceae > JAJYUU01. The sequence continues at coordinate 23,979 of DATJNX010000002.1, read as the reverse complement.
CGGCCGCCTCGCTTCTGAAGCGTCTGCCGGGTCAGGCCAACGGCGAGATCTGGACCGCGAGCAACCCGCCATGACAGCACGGTCCTCGACCTAGGCGGAACGCCCTTGCAATCGGCGTTCCTGCGCTAGCGGGCCACGAGAACAGAGCCGGTCCACACATGGAGGCGATTCAAGTGGCACGAGTCACGCACTTTGCTGGCGGCGGCTATCAGGTCACGGTTACTTCAGCTGAATTCGCGCTCGTCAGGAAAGCTCTGGGCGAAGCCCGGCGATTGTGTCGTTTCGGGATAGAAATCCTCGACGGAGCAGACGAGGCAACGCAGGCCGAGACCGCGAAGACAAGCCGGCTTCGCCAGGAGATCGAAGCTCTCGCGATGCGCGAGGCATCGCTCAGGTCGCTGCAAAAGACGATGGCGGAGATCGACAACAGATAAAGCGGCAGGCACAGCGCCTGATATTGCCGGCGTTCAGCCAGCGGGTCGGGCGCCAGTAAGACATCGAGCAGAGAGGACTGGTCATGTTGCATCTCATTCACCGGCACAGCGCTCAGGCACGCCAGGCCGTCCCTGAGCCGCAGCAGCCGCCCGGCGAAGCTCGGAACGAGGAACACCCCGTCGCGGTAGCCGGCCGGCATCTGGTCCGCTACGGCCTCGTGGTCGTGATCGCCTGGATCGGCGCGCTGAAGTACTCCGCCTACGAAGCCGCGGCCATCCACCCGCTGATCGCGAACAGCCCGCTCATGAGCTGGTTCTACAACATCCTGAGCGTGCGCGCGCTGGCTGCAACGCTCGGCACGCTCGAGATCATCGCGGCGGCGCTGATAGCGATGCGCGTTCTCTCGCCGCGGCTGTCAGCCGTCGGAAGCGCGATGGCAATACTGCTGTTCCTCGGCACCCTCAGCTTCCTGTTCACCACTCCCGGCGTGACCGCTGCAGGCGGATTCCCGGTCCTGTCGGTGCTGCCGGGCCAGTTCCTGCTCAAAGACCTGGTCCTGCTAGGCGCTTCACTGTGGACACTCGGCGACTCACTCGCAGCCATCAAGTCCCGCGCGCGCTCCGGCGTGCCACAGCAGCGACAGTCGTCGCGATAGCCTCGGTGCACACGGGTCCGGCGAATTCTGCCGGCATGATCCTTGGTTCCGTCTGGGCTGTCAGGGATCGCGTGCGCGGCAGGCCGAAGGCGGATAGCGAGGCGTTGTCGAAGCGCGTCATCGCGCTGACCCGGTCGCCGGTCAGCGTGAGCACGAGCAGCCCGAACGCTCTGGCGACGCTGTTGACCGGGTCACGCAGGTAGATCGCGAGCGCGGGCTGGCCGTTGGCCCGGGTCTGCACCATCTGGTACCGGCGCCCCTGCCGGAACGCCACGGTGGCGTAGAACTCGCTTATCAGCTGGCGGCCCTGGTACTCCAGCGGCACCGGCGGCATCCGCAGCCAGGCGTCCTCGGTCATCAGCGCCACGATGCCGTCGACGTCCGCGCTCTCGAACGCCTCGACCATGCGCGCGATCAGCTCTCGCTCGGCCGGCGAGTTCGGCAGCGCCGGCGGCTCGTCGGCGGCGGACGGCAGTTCGCGGTTTAGCGTGTGCCTGGCCCTCTTGAGCATGCTGGTCACAGCCTGCTCGGTGGTCTCCAGCAGGCCCGCTACCTCGCTAGCCGGGAAGTCGAGGACGTCGCGCAGGATCAGGGCCGCGCGCTGACGCGGCGGCAGCAACTGCAGCGCGGTGACGAACGCCAGCGACATGGCCTCCCTGGCCTCATAGCGAGCCTCTGGCCCGGCTGCCATGTCGGGCAGCTCCTCCAGCAGCAGGTCCGGATACGGCTCAAGCCAGACCACCTCGCCCAGCCGGGACGGCTCCGGCGGCTGGACTTCCTGCGGCAGTGTCATTGCGGGACGCCGGCTCCCCGACCGCAGGATGTTCAGGCACCGGGTGGTCGCGATCCGGTACATCCAGGTGCGCACCGACGCGCGTCCCTCGAACTGCCGCAGGCTCCGCCAGGCAGTGACCAGGGTCTCCTGCAGCGCGTCCTCGGCATCGGCCACCGAGCCGAGGATCCGGTAGCAGTGCACCTGCAGCTCGCGCTGGTACGGGCCGACTAGCTCCTGAAACGCGGTCTCGTCGCCAGTCCGGGCCCGGTCGATCAGCTCGGTCATCACGGTTCCACCCTCGCATCCCTGCCTCTTCGCTGGCTGAGGCCACGAGCAAGGGAGCACATCGATGCCAAGCTTCGTCTTCACCTACCGCCTGACGCCCGGCTACGTCCGCACCGCGGAGTCAGCCGAGGCCTGGCGGTCCTGGTTCGACGGCATGGACGGCCAGGTCGCCGACATCGGCAAGCCTGGCCTGGCGGCCGCTGCGCTCGGGAACTGCGGCCCGGCCACCCAGCTGGGCGGCTACTCACTGATCAACGCTGCCGACATGAATGAGGCACTGGCCCTGGCCAAGGGCTGCCCGAGCCTCACCCGCGAGGGCGGCATCGAGGTCGCGCAGCTAGGCGAAGTGCCGCCCCGGGTCGACGCCGGAGACCAGTCACGCTGAGACCATCCAGGTCGACCAGCTCCCCTCGCGGTCAAGGCAGTTGTCGGAGTTGGGCGACCGGCTCGGCCGAAGCGGGAGCCTGGCCAGCCCCGTGGCGGTATCCAGCTGCGGCTCTGAGAACACAGCCGCAGCTGGATTGACCGGCATCGCGCCGAGTCACTACTATGTGGTGCATGGTAGCTGGCGAAGCCGGGAACTTGGTGGCGCAGATGCGCCGTGGCGTTCTCCCTTACTGCGTGCTGGCCATGCTCAGGAACAAGGAACAGTACGGCTTCGAGCTGGTGCATGCGCTGGGCGGGACCGATGGCATGGTCACCGGCGAGGGCACCATCTACCCGCTGCTTGCCCGGCTTCGACGACAGGGGCTGGTCGAAACCACCTGGCAGGAGTCGACCACCGGTCCGCCACGTAAGTACTACCGGCTCGCTCAGGCGGGCCAGGATGCGCTCACCGAGTTCACCGAGTCCTGGGGGCGGCTCCGCGACAGCGTCGACGATTTGCTAGCCAGCTCGGGACAGGATCCGTTCAGATGACGACAACACTCTCCGGGCAGGATGCCGCGCGGTCGCGGCACTGCAGGCAGGAGGCTCCGCAGTGAGCAGTGCCTACGGCATCGCCGACGAACGGCTAGTCGCGGACTACCTCAACAGGCTCGCGGCGGCATCAGCCACGCTGCCGGCCGACCAGCGGGCCGAACTATTCGAGGAGATCAGCCTGCATATTGCCGAGGCGCGCGCCGTCCAAGCCACCGCCGGAGCCGAGACGAGCCTGCCGGTTGCCGATGTACTCGAGCGGCTCGGCCGGCCTGAGGACATCGTGCGCGCGGCAGCTGACGACACTGAGACCGGTCCGATCACGCCCGTGCCGGTCCAGCGACCGCCACGTCGGCGCGTGCTGGACACCGGGACCGTGATCCTGCTGCTCGTCGGGGGCCTTCTCATCGGACTTGGCTGGATCGCCGGAGCCGTCATGCTCTGGGCTTCGCCACGGTGGCGTACCAGCGACAAGCTGCTCGGAACTTTGATCTGGCCGGGCGGACTTGCCGCCGTCCTCGCCATACCGCGTTTCGGAACCGGGCTGCCGCCCCTGCTCGCTCTGAGCCTTCTGCTTGTCGGAGTTGCCGGGCCGATAGTCGCGGCGACGAGACTGCTCCGCAGAGCCTGGCGGACGTCTGCCGGGCCGCATGCCGATCCGCATGCGCTTCACCCTGCTCGATGAAACTCAGGCGTGCTGCCGTTGGCTTGTCGCTGCGCCGGGCTGGTCGGCAAGTCGTGCAGGGCGGTACGTATCGGAGTTCGCGAGCCAGTATGCTGTCTGCGTCCCCTCGCGAAGGGGCGTCGCACCAAGGGGCTATGGCGCAGCTGGTAGCGCGTCTGCATGGCATGCAGAAGGTCAGGGGTTCGAATCCCCTTAGCTCCACTCGGATTTCTGTTCGAGTGCCGGGAAGCTAGCTAGTCCTCGTCGCCTGACCGGGCACCGCCGAGCACAGGCTCCGGCAGCACGCCGACGTTGTGCTCTAGCAGCCGCCACCGGGTGCCCCACCGCGTCAGCACTGACCAGTGACAGTTACCGAACGGGCCGAGCACCCGCGGCTCCGGCGGAATGCCGAGCAGCCGCGCGATCGCCAGCCCCAGCGCGGCGCCATGCCCGACGACAACCGCGAGCGAGCCGTCCGCCAGGCCGTCCGCGATCCGCTCCAGCGCAGCTGACGCACGGTCAGCGACCGCGACAGCTGACTCGCCGTCCGGCGCTGACCAGGTCAGTCGCTCGACTGGGTAGCGCTCGGCGATCTCGGCCGCGGTCAGGCCCTCCCAGGATCCGCCGGCCCGTTCCCGCAGGTCCTTGTCGAGCAGCACAGGCAGCCTGGTCAGCCGCGCCAGCGCGTCGGCCGTGGCCGAGGCACGGCTCAGGTCCGAGGAAAAGATCGCCGACGGTCGCATCGCGGCCAGATAGCGGGCAGCCTCCGCCGCCTGCGCGCGACCGACGTCATTGAGCGGGACGTCGCTCTGCCCCTGGAACCGGCGCTCAAGGTTGTAGGTGGTCAGGCCGTGCCGCCAGACAACGAGCGTGACCAGCTCTTTGTCCTCGCCGTCCGGCCTGGTGCTCAGCGGGACGGCCTCCCCTGCTGCAGCCAAGCCTCAGCCCCGATCGGCCGGCCGGCCGCCGTTCTGGCCTGCGGCTCCGACCGGCTCCGGCAGCGGGATGACCGGGCAGTCCTTCCAGAGCCGCTCGAGCGAGTAGTAGACCCGCTCCTCCGCGTGCTGGACGTGGATCACGATGTCGATGTAATCCAGCAGCACCCAGCGCGCTTCCCGCTCCCCCTCGCGGCGGGCCGGCCTGGCGCCAGCCTTGCGCAGCCGCTCCTCAATCTCGTCCACGATCGCCCTGACCTGCCGGTCATTGGCGGCTGAACAGAGCAGGAAGGCGTCAGTGATCACGAGCTGCTCACTGACGTCGTACGCAATGATGTCTGAAGCGAGCTTGTCAGCCGCGGCTGCGGCCGCGATCTCCACGAGCTCGACGGCCCTTTGAGTGGCAGTCACGTGTGCTGGCAATCCTCCTTGGCTTGCCCTTGCCCCCCATGAATTCACGACCGGCAACTTCTCAGGACTCAGGCTACGACCAAGACTATCTGGGACCACTGACAACCCGCGAGACCACCGACGTGGTGTTTCACCGGTTTTAACCCTTTAACGAGGGGAACGGGCACGGGCGATTCGCTGCCGTCCGCTGCTTCCCGGCCGCCTGGGTTAACCGCCGCGGCCGCCAGCGAGCCAGCAGGAAGCTCCCCAGGACACCACCACCAGAGCGAAAGCGGCAAGCATCGGCACGCCAGCCGGCCACGCCGAAGACTGGATGGTGGCGCCGTTGCCGTGCAGTGCCGCGTTCGCTGGCGAGATGCTGGAGACCCACGCCACGACGATGGCGGCAATCGTGCTCAGCAGCGCAACCGCCTGGTGCCTGATCAGCGGCGGATTGACCAGCGTTCCGACGGCTGAGCCGACGAGAATGCAGGTCAGCGCCTTGGCGAGGCCCTCGGAGAAGGGCAGCAGAAGCGCGGTCTTGTGCCCGGCCGTCACTAGCTCGTAGCTGGCGCCGACCGGGGCCAGGACCACGCCAGCAGCAAAAGCGACAAGCAGCGTAGCTAGCTGAGCCCGCGCGGGCCCGGTGGCCGCCGATACGCAGGCGCGGGCGGCGGCGGGTTCGGCCGTCAGCATCGACCTGGTCAGCAGCGCCACGACGGGGACCAGGATGGCCGCGCTCCAGTCCAGCCCGTCGGCGAGGGTCTGCGCGCGCAGGTACGCGGGCACAGCCGAGCTGCCAGCGCCGACGCCGCCGACCGAGATCAGCAGCACGTAGCAGATCAGCGGGAGGATCCACCGGTGCGACCGGAACAAGTTCACGGCCTGATACCTGAGCAGGGCGATCATCGGCCGGTCCGGTGCTGGCCGGGCCCGGCCTGAGCTGGCCGCAACCCGGCCACGTGGACGCCGTCCCAGGTCAGCAGCTCGCGCAGGAGGGCATCTGACTCCGCCTGCCGGATCGTGACCGCGATCAGACCCGGTTCGGTGGCTGGCTCGCCGACGATGCCAGGGCCGCCGGAAACCGCGAGCACGCCGTCCAGTTGCGCCAGCGCCGGCAACGACGCCGCTTCCACGCCCGCGAGCTCGACGATCACAGTCGCCTGGGCCGGTGCCCGAGCCGCCCCGGCCCCTCCAGCCACCACGATCACCATGCCGCCAGCCAGCTGCCAGCGTTCATCGACCCGGTCCGCCAGCCGGGCCGGGTCATGATCAACGAACAGCACAGTCCCGCCCGCTGACAGCCGGTCCGCCACCGCCGCATCGAGAGCGCCGCGGGCCGCCTGATCGAGCCCGGTCCAGGCCTCGTCCAGTACCAGGAGGCCCGGCCGGGACAGGAGTGCCTGCGCGATCGCGACCTTCTGGCACATCCCCTTCGACAGCGTTCGCAACGGCGCTCGCGCATAGTCTGTCGCGCCCAGGCGCTCGAGCCACTCGCCGACCGCAGTGCCTGCATCGGCCGCGGCGAGGCCGTGGATCCGGGCCATGTGCTGCAGATACTCGCGCGCCCCGAACCCGAGCGCGGCGGGAAAACGCTCCGGCACGTAGCCAGTGTGCGGCCGCCCGATGACCTTGCCAGCCGACGGTGTCGACACCCCGGCCATCATCTTGAGCAGCGTCGATTTGCCACTGCCGTTCGGGCCTTCAAGCCTGATGAGCCGGCCCGCGGCGACTTCCTGGCTCACGTTGCGGACGATCCACGGCTGACGGAGCCCGTACCGCTTGCCTACCGCGTCTAGCCGCACCGCGACCTCTCAGCCAGATCAGCGCACGGGACCAGCCCGTCCTCCGGCTGGCAGCCTGCGTCCCGCTGGCAGAAGCCTAGCCTCGGGACAAGCCCCGTTTCGAGATGTGCTGAGTCCTGCGGTGCGTCGATCGCTTCCCCTCTTCATCCCCTCGCCGGAATGCCGGATCCAGATCGCCGGGACATGTTCCCGCCGCGCCGCCCGCGAGAGTGGCCATGGCCTGCGCTCGTGGCGGCGGGTCCGGTTGGCTACGTGTGTCTTCCTAGACCTGGCTGCGCCAAAATTGCGATGCTGGAAAGTCGCGGGCAGCCCTGGCAATCGGCCGGGCTCTTTTACTCCATGCGGAGGAACCAATGCTACGTCGATTCACGAGAACGCCACTGCGTGCCGCTGCAGTCGCGGCCCTGCTCCTCGCCGCAGTCGCCGGAACCACGAGTATTGCCCTCGCCTCTATCCCCGATTCACACGGGGTCATCCACGGCTGCTACCAGACAAAAGGCACGGCCCATAATCTGAAGGTCATTAACAACAAGGTCACTGCTCACTGCCCGCGCGGGTACTCCGCACTGAACTGGAACCAGGCAGGGCCGAAGGGTCCGGCCGGCCTCTCGCATGGCTACTCGACTGAGTCGATCGACGGTCACACGCTCGGTAGCTCTTCGGAGACGGTCGTGGCCACCGCGACGCTTCCTGCCGGTTCATACATTGTCAATGCAACGGTCACGGTCACCGCGGCGACCGGAGAGAATATTGCGCAATGTTTCATCACGAACGCGTCAGGCAATGCCAGTGGCGGGACGGTATCGGCCAACAATGGCATCACGACGATTCCGCTGACCGCAGGCCTCACGTTGAGCGCGCCTGCAGTCATCGCGGTGCAATGCGCCGGCTCGGGCGAAACCCTAGGTGAGAACATCACCGCCATCGCCGTGAATGACCTGAACTGACTAACCAGATCGCGCCCACCTTAGTCTCGGTACAAGCCCCGCTTCGAGATGTACTGCACGATGCCGTCCGGGACCAGGTACCAGATCGGGTGGCCGGCCCGCACTCGCTCGCGGCATTCGGTCGACGAAATCGACAGTGCCGGGATCTCCACGAGGCTGACCCGGCCGTCGGGCAGGTCCGACATCGAGAGCTGGTGGCCAGGGCGGGTGCAGCCGACGAAGTGCGCCATCTCGAATAGCTCGGCCGCGTCGCGCCAGGAGATCATCTTGGCGAGCGCGTCCGCTCCGGTGATGAAGAACAGCTCCGCGTCCGGTCCGCGCTCCGCCCGCAGATCGCGCAAGGTGTCGATGGTGTAGGTCTCCCCCGGCCGGTCGATGTCGACCCGGCTGACCGAGAACCGCGGGTTGGACGCCGTGGCGATCACGGTCATCAGGTACCGGTCCTCAGCCGGCGAGACTTTCCGGTCGCCTTTCTGCCATGGCTGGCCGGTCGGTACGAAGACGACCTCGTCCAGGCTGTAGAAGTGCCCGACCTCGCTCGCCGCGACCAGGTGGCCATGGTGGATGGGGTCGAACGTGCCGCCCATGATGCCGACTCGCTTGCCGGTGCCAAGCGACCGGGACACACCAGGCTGGGCGCGTTGGCCGTCAGTCATTAGCAGTCGGGGCCACAGGTGCCGGGGCGGCCCCGTTCCCCTCCCCTTTCTGTCCGTACCAGCGGTTATATCGCACGCGGCTGGCACGGCAGAAACGGCGGCTATCAGACCGGATAGGTGATCCCGGTGAGTTGCTCCGACTCGACCCAGAGCCGCCGCTGAGCCTCCCGGTTGTGGCTCCGGACGCTGGAGGTGACGACGACGGGATACCCGGTCAACTGGAATGGCCCGTCGGGGCCGTAGTACGTGCCGCCGATCGCGTCGGGGTCGGTCGCGGCCCGCAGCGTGGGCAGCGCGCCCATCGTGCCGTCCTGCACCGCCCACGAGTTCAGCATTCCGAGCTGGGGGCCCATGGCCCGCTGTGCCAGCCCGGACATGTGCCTGGTCAGCTCGGTGCGAGCGGTGCCGGGGTGTGCGGCCAGCGCGATCGTCTGCGCCCGCGCTGCGGCGAGCCGACGCTGGAGTTCGTAGGTGAACATCAGGTTGGCCAGCTTGGACCGGCCGTAGGCGGCGGCCTTGTGGTAATGCCTGGAGGACTGCAAGTCAGCGAAGTTCATCCGGCCCGCCCGGTGCCCGTTGCTGCTCACCGTCACAACGCGCGAGCCCGGCTGGGCCAGCAGGGAGTTAATCAGCAGCCCGGTCAGCGCGAAATGGCCAAGGTGGTTGGTGCCGAACTGCAACTCGAAGCCGTCTTTGGTGAGGGAGTACGGCGGAAACATCACGCCGGCGTTGTTGATCAGCAAATCCAGCTTGGGGAACCTCGCAGTCAAGTCGGCGCCGGCCGTCCGGACAGATTGCAGCGAAGCCAGGTCCAGCTCGGCTGTGTCAACTGAAGCCGACGGCTGCGCCGCCCGGATCACGTCCGCGGCCGCAGCCGCTTTGCCCGCGTCCCGCCCGGTCAGGACCACGGTCGCGCCGTGCTGGGCGAGCACCCTGGCGGTTTCCAGCCCGAGGCCAGAGGTCGCTCCGGTGATGATCGCGATCCGTCCGGCCTGATTGCCTATGTCCGCTGCAGTCCAGTGCTCGGTAGCGCCGCCCTGCGTCATCTGGAGGTCCTCTCTCGTCGAGAACTGCACAGGCTCAGCACATCACGGAGAATGGATGAGCCTTGCAACCGCCGTCTTGATCGGTACGGTTTGCGGGTAGATATAAGACCAAATTCCGGCGACCGGTGCCCGTTCTCCTGCCAGGCCGCCGGTCCGTACTGCTTGGGGGTCCTGCGTGAGCTACTACGCGCCTAGTTATGCCACGGCGACAAGGGACCAGACAAGGACCCTGTTCAGTCACGTCATGTGGCTGGTCGCACTGACCGCAGGTACCTTCGCGCTCGGCTGTTATGCGGGCCGGGACTTGTCAGCGGGCTGGTCGATCATCTGGTTCATTGCCGGATTCGGGTGCCTGATCGCGCTGAACTTCGCCCGCCGTGCCTCCGATGCGGCCAGCATGACGCTGCTCTTGGCTATGGGGCTGTTGCTGGGCCTCGGCATGGGGCCGGTGGTGGCGTATTACACGGTGACGAGCCCGCAGGCGGTCTGGCAGGCCGCCGGGGCAACAGCCCTGTTCATGGCTGGCTTCGGCGCGTACGGCTACGCGACGAGGCGAGATTTGTCCATGATCGGCCGCATCTCCTTCTTCGCCCTGCTCGGATTGATCGTCTTCGCCATCATCCTGATCTTCGTGAAGATCCCGCACGGCGACCTGATCTACTCGATCCTCGGCCTGGTCATTTTCGCGGGGCTGACCACGTTTGATTTCCAGCGGCTGCGGCGGACGCAGGATCAGCAGTCGGCGCCGCTCATCGCAGCGTCGATCTTCCTCGACGGTCTGAACGTCTTTTTGTTCTTCCTGCGCATCTTCGGCGGGCGCGACTGATCTGGCCTGGCCGACCGCATTCGACGGAAGCGCCCGATCGAGCCGGCGCCTTGTGCGTGCGCCTGGCATGAGCGATTTGTCCGCTCTAAGCTCGGCCCAGGAGCGACTTTTCATCGGTCTTGTCCGCCAGCTGGGTGGGTTTGTCACTATTCACGCGGCAAAAACCCGTGAAATGTGCGCGACGACGGGGAGAGCCCGGCGGTGGCCGGGCGCGGCAGAAGGGGTAAACGTGGCCAACGGTAGGTAATCACGCTGCCCGCAACGGGCCGGACTTGCGGTTGTTGCGTTCGACCTGTGCCAGCCCGCAGAGCGCCTGGCCGACGCCGGCCTGCCGCAGGACGTTCAGGCCAGGCCTGGTACCGGCGGGTCACCGCCAGCGCGCCAGCGGACGACGCGGACGGCTTTGCCGACCTCGGTGCGCGGCACTGCCCCCGCGGGCAGCAGCCGAACCGCGACCGACAGTCCGAGCGTGTCCTTCAGCTTCGACTCGATCACGCTTGGCTCCGGAGCCCGTCCTGACCACGCCGCCCCTGCCTCGCAGACCGCAAGCAGCCGGGGCTGCGGCGACCGCTCGTCGATCACGAGCAGGTAGTCGGACGACAGCGCGCCTTCCGCGAGCAGGACGCGCTCGACTTCGCTGGGATACACGTTCACGCCGCGGATCACCAGCATGTCGTCCTTGCGGCCAGTGATCTTGCTCATCTTCACCAGCGTGCGGCCGCACGGGCAGGTGCCGCGGCGCAGCGACGCGATGTCACCGGTCCGGTACCTCAGCAACGGCAGCGCCTGCTTTGTCAGCGTCGTGAACGTCAGTTCGCCCGGCTGACCGTCGGGCACCGGCTCGCCGGTGAGCGGGTCGAGCGCCTCGACCAGGAAGTGATCCTCATTCACGTGCAGGCCGTCAGCGGCGACGACGCATTCGGACGCCACTCCCGGCCCGATGATCTCGGAAAGCCCGTAGATGTCCAGAGCGCGGAGCCCGAGCAGGTCCTCGAGCCGAAGCCGCAGTTCCTCCGTCCACGGCTCGGCGCCGAAGATGCCCGCCGTCAGCGACAGACCCTGGCCTGGTCCGGCGCCGGCCTCGGCCAGCGCCTCGCCGAGGCGGATCGCATAGGACGGCGTGCAGGTGAGGATGTCCGGCTTGAGGTCCCTGATCAGGGTGACCTGCCGCGGGGTCATGCCTCCGGAGGCGGGAACGACGGTTGCGCCCAACTCGATGGCACCCTGGTGAATGCCGAGTCCGCCAGTGAACAGGCCGTAACCGTAGGCGTTGTGCACGATGCTGGCCGGAGTGGCGCCGGCCGCGGCAAGGGCGCGAGCGCACATCCGCGCCCAGAGCTTCAGGTCGTCGCGGGTATACGCGACCAGCGTCGGCCGGCCACCAGTGCCGCTGGACCCGTGCACCGCGACCACTTCCTCGCGCGGCACGGCGAGCAGCCCGAACGGATAGGCGTCCCACAGGTCTGTCTTGCTAGTGGCAGGCAGTCGCGACAAGGTGGCAAAGTTTACGTCAGCCCCGGCCGCCACACCGGCATCCTTGAGCCGCAAGCCCTGCACGCCGCCGAGGGCGAGCAAGCGGTCGACCAGTGCGCGCAACCGCTCTAGCTGCAGGCCCGTGAGCTGCTCGGCAGACATCGACTCCGCGTCGGGCTCGAACATCGCCGCCGAATCCGCTACGGACATGTGACCAAACCTCTCGCGTGCTGCGCCTACGATGCTGCTATGACCACTGTGCCTGACCGCTCCCGGATCCGTCTGCCGGGTATTAGCTCTCGTGCTTACGAGCACCCCGCCGACCGGTCAGCGCTCGTGGCGCTGCGCAAGCTGACTGGCTTCGACACCATACTGAGGAACCTCGCGGGCCTGTTCAACGACCGGGCGCTGCGGCTGTACTTCCTGGCCAGCGCGGTCCGGGCGTCGCAGGAGCAGTTCCCCGACCTCTACCAGGCGATGCTTGACGGCTGCTACATCCTGGACCTCCCGCGGGTACCAGAGCTCTACATCAGCCAGGATCCCGAAGCTAACGCGATGGCGCTCGGCTTGGACAAGCCATTCATCGTGCTGTACAGCGGGATCGTCGAGCTCATGGACCCGGAGGAGATCAGGTTCGTCATCGGGCACGAGCTCGGTCACGTGCTATCCGGCCACACGGTCTACAACACGATGCTCCGTAACCTCATCTTGCTGGTTTCGCGGCTGGCGCTGGTGCCATTCGCCTGGATCGGCCTGAAGGCCGTCATCTGGGGCCTGGAGGAGTGGTCCCGGAAGGCCGAGATGTCTAGCGACCGGGCCGGCCTCCTCGCCACCCAGGACGTGGACGCGGCGCGCCGGGCGCTGATGAAGCTGGCTGGCGGCCGCCGCCTGGCCGAGTTCAGCAGCGACGAGTTCCACAAGCAGGCGCGTGAGTACGACGCGGTCCCTGACGTGCGCGAAAGCCTGCTGAAGCTGCTGCAGCTGCAAGGGCAGACGCACCCGTTCGCGGTCGTCCGGTTCGCAGAGCTGGACCGATGGGCTGACGAGGGCGAGTACTCCGACATCCTGGCCGGCAACTACCCGCGCCGGGACGACGACCCCGATGCGTCGGTCGGCGACGAGTTCCGCTCCGCGGCGAAGTCCTACCAGGACTCGTGAAACCGCAGCGCCGATCCGCTGATCGGCGCGGTGCGCGGAATGGCCAACGGCGCCGCCGACATGGGGTCGAGGCTGTTCAACCGGATGTCCGGCAACGACCGGCGCGACGACGACGACGAGTAGCCGCCTGGGCCGCTAACTGACGCCGGTTAACTGACGCCGGTTAACTGAGGCCGGTCAACTGACGCTGGCCCGGCTCAGCGCCGGACGCAGGCGCCCGAGCACGTCCGGCAACTCGCCGGGATGCACAACGCCAACCTGCTGAGTTGCCCGTGTCAGCGCGACGTACAAGTCGTTGAGCCCGCGTGGTGACTCGGCGAGCAAGCGGACCGGGTCCGCGATCAGCACGCAATCGAACTCGAGCCCCTTAGCCTGCTTGACCGTGAGTACTACGACGGGGCTCGCGAGGTCCGGATCGGCGCCGATGGCCGTGCCCGGCAGCACCGCGCTGACAGCCGACCCCAGTTCGCTGGCGAGACCAGCCGGCACGATCACCGCGAGCTTGCCGTCACCGGCTTGCTCGGCTAGCCGGACCGCAGCGCGAGCGACCGCGGTAGCGAGCTCGTCCGGGTCAGCGTGCAGGTGCCAGGGCTGGTAGCCGGACTCCCGGACCGAGCGTGGCGGCTGCATTGCCGGATCGATGGCGGCCAGCACGTCGGCCGCGACTGCCATCACCTCGGCGGGAGTCCGGTAGTTGACCGTCAGCGGGGCCAGCCGCCACCGGTCGCCCAGATACGGATCGAGCGCCTCTCCCCACGTGGGCAGGCCTGCCAGGTCGCCGGTCTGGGCCACGTCGCCCACGATGGTCAGCGACCTGGCCGGGCAGCGCCGCATGAGCATCCGCCAGGCCATCGGCGACAGTTCCTGGGCTTCGTCGACGATGACGTGTCCGAATGCCCAGGTCCGGTCGGCGGCCGCCCGCTGCGCCGCGGTCAGGTTCTGTTCCTCCTCGAACCGGGCGGCTAGCCGGCTGGCGTCGACGAGGTCGGCGCCCATCAGGATCTCCGGGTCGTCCTCTACCTCGCGCCCGATGATGTCGAGCACTCCCTGCGCATAGGCCTCCTCCCGGCGACGGCGTCTCGCCTGCGCCGCCCTGGCTGCCCGGCCGTCGTCGCCGAGCAGCTCGGCGGCCTCGTCCAGGAGCGGGACGTCTGCAGGCGTCCAGTCCGCGCCGGCCGGCCGGGACAGCGCGTCCCGGTCCGTCTTCGGCATCCGCGGCGCTGCCGACGCCAGCCTCGCCGCGTCCGCGAGCAAGTCGGCCACCAGCTGCTGCGGTGTCAGCGTCGGCCAGAGCTCGGCGATGGCCGCCCGGACGGACGGATCGGCTCGCAGTTCCTGGCGAAGGTCATCGAGGTCGCCGGAATCCATCAGGCCATCGCCGGTCCGTACGTCGGTGCCGATCCGCGAGGCCAGCTGGCGGGTCAGCGCGTTGATGATCTCCCTGGCGAAGACTGACCGCGCCTGGTTATGCGGCCGCCGGGAGCGCCGGGCCCGGTCTCTTGCTTGCGCGATCGCCCGCGGTGTCAGTCGCAGCCGCCCCGCGCTTGCCCCGATCTCCGGCGCAGCCTGCTCGCGTCCAGCGGCCGTGGCCAGCCGGATGCTGGCGACGTCGGCTCTGATTTCGAGCGGCTCGGCCGGCACGTGCTGACGGTCGCGGACGGCCGCCGCGATCACCTTAGCCATCGCTATCCGGCCCTTGATCGCCGCCAGCTCAGCGGGTTCCGAGCCGGTCGCGCTAACACCGGGATAGAGGTCGCCCAGAGTGGACAGCAGCACGCTGGTCTCGCCCAGGGATGGCAGTACCTGGCCGATATAGCGCAGGAACGTGGCATTCGGCCCGACGACCAGGACGCCGCGCTTCTCCAGCTGCCGCCGGTAGGTGTAGAGCAGATAAGCAGCCCGGTGCAAAGCGACCGCGGTCTTGCCGGTACCGGGACCGCCCTGCACGACCAGCGCGCCGGGCATCGGCGCCCTGATGATGACGTCTTGCTCGGCCTGGATTGTCTCGACGATGTCGCCCATCGAGCCGGTACGGCTCCGGCTGAGCGCAGCCAGCAGCGCGGACTCGCCGGTCAGGCCCTCATGCCGGGACGGGTCCGCAGCGGCAAGGTCGAGTACCTCATCGTCCAGGCCTGTGACCTTACGTGCGGCGGTCTTGATATGCCTGCGCACCCGGACGTCGCCGGGCGAGGCCGCAGTGGCCAGGTAGAACGGCCGGGCCGCATCGGCGCGCCAGTCCATCAGCAACTGCTGATAGTCGTCACTGTCAGAGTGGATCCCGATGCGCCCGATGTAGCGGAGCTCGCCGTCGGCGAATTCGAGCCGGCCGAAGCACAGGCCGTTCTCAGCAGCATCGAACTGGGCGAGTTGCTGAAGGTACATCGTGCTGAACGTCTCGCGCTCTACCCTGGCCTGATGCGTGCCCCCGGTCTGCCGCAGCACTCCGGCGAGCCGCCGGTCGGCGCGCTTCCGCAGATCATCCAGCCGCGTGTAGAGCAGGGAAATGTAGTCTTGCTCGCGATCCAGTTCCGCGTTTGACAACCATGCTCCCTATTGTTCCCGGAACTGCCGGAAATCCGGCCGTGCTATACCGCGGTGATGTTAGCCCAGGCGGGCGTCGGATCCGCGTGGGCCAAGCGCGACGCCTTCTGCCGTAACGCCGGGATCCCAGTCGAAGACCACCGAGTTGTCTTCCTCGCCGATCAGCACCTCGGCGCCCGGTAGCGCCCCTGCCTCGGCCAGGGCCTTCTCAATGCCGAGCTTCGCCAGCCGGTCGGCAAGGTAACCAACCGCCTCGTCGTTCGAGAAATCGGTCTGCAGGACCCACCGGCGTGGCTTGGATCCGATAACGCGGAAGCTGTTCTCGCCAGTGGCCACGAGTTCGAAATCTGGTCCCGCCACCGGCTCGGGCCGCAGCACGAGCCTGGTGGGCTCAGGAGGCGGCGCGGCAGCCCTTGCCGCGGCGATGACGGCGGCCATGGTGAAGGCAAGATCACGCAGACCCTCGGTGGTGGCCGCCGATACCCGGTGCACGGTCAGGCCGCGAGCCAGCAACTCCGGCTCGACCAGGTCAGCTAGCTCCCGGGCGGCCGGGACATCGATCTTGTTGAGCGCAACGATCCGCGGCTTGTCCGCCATGCGGGCACCGGTGAGGTCTTCGTAGGCGCTCAGCTCACTCTCGAGGGCGTCCAGGTCGCTGAGCGGATCCCGGCCCGGCTCCTCAGTCGCGCAGTCCAGCACGTGAACCAGCACAGTGCACCGTTCGATGTGCCGCAGGAAGTCAAGTCCGAGGCCCTTGCCGCTGCTGGCACCGGGGATGAGACCCGGTACGTCAGCGACCACGAACTGGATGGCGCCGGCCTCGACAACGCCGAGGTTCGGCGTCAGCGTGGTGAACGGATAGTCCGCGATCTTCGGCCGGGCTGCCGACATGGCCGAGATCAGTGACGACTTGCCAGCATTCGGGAACCCGACCAGGCCAGCGTCCGCGACTGTCTTCAACTCGAACACCAGCTCAAGCTCCGCGCCGGGCTCACCGCGCAACGCGAAGCCGGGTGCTTTCCGCTTCATCGAGGCCAGTGCTGCGTTACCCAGGCCACCGCGCCCGCCCGCTGCCGCGACGTACCTGGTCCCGGCGCCGGTCAGGTCCGCCAGCGCCGCGCCGTCCGCCGTCTTTATGACGGTCCCGTCCGGCACCTTGAGCACCAGGTCCTCGCCATCCGCCCCGTTACGGTTGCCGCCGAGGCCGGGCTTGCCGTTACCGGCCCGGCGCACTGGCCTGCGGTGGAAATCGAGCAGAGTCGCGGTGCCGGGGCCGACCTCGATGATGACATCGCCGCCGCGGCCGCCATTGCCGCCATTGGGGCCGCCGAGCGGCTTGAACTTCTCCCGGTGAACTGAGGCGCAGCCGTTGCCGCCGTGCCCGGCCTGCACCCGGACTTCGGCCTGATCAGCGAACTCCGCCACCGGAAACCCTCCTGCGAATACAAGAGGGCGGACCTACCCGGTCCGCCCTCTTAAAGCTCTACCGCGGTGCGACAGCCGGCGCTAGCTCGCTACCGCTGTCTCGACCGGCAGCACGCTCACGGCGCGGCGGCCGCGCCGCCTGCCGAACTCCACCTTGCCGTCAACCAGGGCGAACAGGGTGTCATCCCCGCCGCGGCCGACACCGGGGCCGGGGTGGAAGTGCGTGCCATGCTGGCGGACGATGATCTCGCCAGCACCCACAATCTGGCCGCCGAACCGCTTGACGCCAAGCCGCTGCGCGTTGGAGTCCCGGCCGTTCCGGCTGGACGACGCGCCCTTCTTGTGTGCCATCTCGGCTCAGCCCTTCTTCCTTGAACCGGCGCCAGCCTTGGCGGCGCCGATACTCGTCACCCGGACCTGGGTGTACTTCTGCCGGTGACCCAGACGGCGGCGGTAGCCAGTCTTGTTCTTGTAGTGGATCATGTTGATCTTGGGGCCTGCCGCGGCGCCAACGATCTCAGCGGTGACCTGGTAACCGCCGAGTTCCGCGGGGTCGCTGATCACCTTGCCGTCGTTCACGACCAGCAAAGCAGGCAGCGTAATGCTCTCCCCGACCTCGCCAGACAGCTTGTCGATGGTCAGGACGTCGTCAACGGATGCCTTCTCTTGCCTGCCACCGCAGCGCACGATCGCGTACACCGAGAGTTCTCTCCTCTTTGTGCGAGCCCGCGCGAGCTTCCATAACGGAAACGGGCTTGCCTGACATTGCGCTGTCGGGCCATCAGGCCGCGTGGCCGCCTGATCCTGTCACATGCGCCGACCAAGCAGCATATCAGACCAGCCGGGCAGTCAGCTGTCCGCCGACTCGCCGCCGGAGTCCTGCAGGGTGCCAAGCCCTTGGCTGCCCGAATCCTCCGCGGCGCCGACGCGGCCAGACCTGGACCGCCGGGCAACGCGGCCCTGAACGTCGCTGTCGGCTGAGGACGCGCCGGCGCTGTCCGCCCGGGCGCTGCCTGACATCGAGCTGCCAGTCAGTTCCCCGTCGGGGACGGCACTATCGGTGACGGTGCTATCAGTTACCGCACCGTCGGTCAGCGGGCTGGCGGCCCCGTTGGCACCGGCCGCCGCCTCGGCGGATGCGCCGACCTCGATCGGCGCTGGCGGACCGGCCGGCCTGGCCGCTCTCGACCGGGACCCGCGGCTTCTCGCGGTCCCGCTGGCCACCGTGGCGGGTGACGGCGGTGAGTCAGCAGGCGCCTCCGTGCCAGGCTTGGCCCCGGCAGCAGCTGCTGAACCGGTCGCCTCACGCGGGCCGCCTCCCCTGCTACGGCCGTGGCCGCCCTTTCCTCCGGCTGAATCGTGAGTACCGCTGTCCCGGTGGTGCCCGTTCCTGGAAGAATTGTCGTCTTTGCCGGAACCGCTATCCCGGCCAGAGTCGCGGCCGTGAGAGTGATCCACCGGTTCCATGGAAATCATCACGCCCCGGCCGTTGCAGTGCTCGCACGGCACTGAGAACGCTTCCAGCAGGCCCGAGCCGACCCGTTTGCGGGTCATCTGCACCAGGCCAAGCGAAGTGACCTCCGCGACCTGGTGTTTCGTCCGGTCCCTTGCCAGGCACTCAAGGAGCCTGCGCAACACGAGCTCGCGGTTGCTCTCCAGGACCATGTCGATGAAGTCGATGACGATGATGCCGCCGAGGTCGCGAAGCCGCAGCTGGCGGACGATTTCCTCGGCTGCTTCCAGGTTGTTCCTGGTGACGGTCTGCTCGAGGTTGCCGCCCTGGCCGGTGAACTTGCCAGTGTTCACGTCAATGATGTTCATGGCTTCGGTGTGATCGATCACCAGCGAGCCGCCGCTCGGCAGCCACACCTTCCGCTCCAGCGCCTTGGCGAGCTGCTCATCAATCCGGTAGGTGGCGAACACATCCTTGTCGCCGTCCCAGCGCTGCATCCGGTCGGCCAGATGCGGGGCCACGTAGCGGACGTACTCGTCCACCAGGTCCCACTCGGTGTCGCTCGCGATGATCAGGTTGCTGAAGTCCTCGTTGAAGATGTCCCTGACCACGCGCAACGTGAGGTCCGGCTCGCTGTACAGCAGGTCGGGTGCACTCGCGGTCTTGGCCTTCTTCTCGATGGCCTCCCACTGAGCGGCGAGCCTGGCCACGTCACGGGACAACTCCTCTTCAGAGGCACCTTCAGCGGCAGTCCGGACGATTACCCCGGCGTCCTCCGGCATTACCTGCTTGAGGATCTGCTTCAGCCGGCTGCGCTCGGTGTCAGGCAGCTTGCGGCTGATCCCGGTCATGCTGGCGCCCGGCACGTAGACCAGGTACCGGCCGGGCAGGCTGACCTGGCTGGTCAGCCGGGCGCCCTTGTGACCGATCGGGTCCTTGGTGACCTGCACCAGGATCGACTGACCTGACTTCAGCGCAGACTCGATCCGCTTCGACTCGCCCTCAAGCCCGCTGGCGTCGAAGTTGACCTCGCCGGCGTACAGCACCGCGTTGCGGCCCTTGCCGATGTCGACGAACGCGGCCTCCATCGAGGGCAGGACGTTCTGCACCTTGCCGAGGTAGACGTTGCCGACATAGGACTGGTGGCTGGCCTTGTCCACGTAGTGCTCGACCAGGACGCCGTCCTCGAGAACCGCGATCTGGGTCCGTTCGCCATGCTGCCGCACGACCATGACCCGCTCGACTGCCTCACGGCGGGCCAGGAACTCGGACTCGGTGATGATCGGCGGGCGGCGGCGGCCGGATTCACGGCCCTCGCGACGGCGCTGGCGCTTGGCCTCCAGCCGTGTCGACCCCTTGATGGCCCTGACGTCGCTGACTTCGGCCTTGTCGCGGGGCGGGCGGACGTGCACGACGGTGTTGGGCGGGTCATCGGCCTTGGCCGTTGCGGCAGCCTCGCCGTCTCCGCCGTCACTGCCTGCTCCGCTACGGCGCCGCCGACGACGACGCTTGCCGGTTCCGGTCGCGCCGCCCGCGGTCTCGGCGTCGCGCTCATCGGCGTCGGCGTCGGCCTCCAGCGGCTCGGCCTCGTCTTCCGCGGCTGCTGCCGTTGCGCTGTCCGCGCTGTCCGCTCCGCCAGCTTTGCCGCGGCCGCGGCCACCGCGGCGCCGGCGTCGGCCAGCGCCGCTCTGAGCACCGTCCTCACGGCCGGCCTCGGCGCCGTCCTCGCTGTCGCCGTCCGCGCCGTGACCGGGCGTGAAGGCTGGCGCGTGGTCCGGGCGGGGCGGCTGATGGGTCGGGGTTGCGCGGGTGACCGGGATCTCGGGCGCCTGGAAGATGACAAGCGGTGGCTGGAACGCCACCGGGGCTGGCGCTGCCGAGGCCGCTGCTCGCGGCTCAGCCTCGTCGGAGCCACTCTGGTCAGACGCGCCATGGGCGGTCGCGCGCCAGGCTGGCTCCGGTTGGGCTGGCTCCGGTTGGGCTGGCTCCGGTTGGGCTGGCTCAGCTCCGGTCGCTTCGGCCTGCGCTGCCCTGCCCCGGCCGGAGCGGGTGCGGCGGGCTGGCGCCCCGTCGCCGGAACCCCGCGACTCGCCGGAGCCCGGTTCGCCGGAGCCTGTCTCGCCGACGCTGTCCTTGCCGTCAGCAGGCTGGCCGCCAGCGGAGTCCGCCTTGCTGGCTCCACCTGACCGCGACCGAGATGGCCGCCTCCGAGCCGAACCGCCGGCACTGCCGGCGGCAGTTTCCGCGGCGCCTCCGTCCCCGGCAGAGTTACCGCTGGCCGCAGGCGCCCCGGCGGAAGCATCCGCAGGCTTGACCTCGGTAGGCGGGCCGGCCGGCCGGGTTACCGCGCGGCGCGTCCGCCGGACCGCAGTGGCGGCCTGGGCGTCGTTATCTGCGGCCGACGCGGAAATTCCGGCAGAACCGCCGGATCCGGTCGCGCCATCAGCTGACTCTCTGTTCTGTCGCTCGATCTCGAGCATTCGGGCGATCTCTCCCGTCAGGCTCCCGGGCGCAGCCGGCCTCACCGGGCCGCTCCGCGCCACGCGGGAGCTGTTCGTACGCGCTGGCTGGAGCGGTAACCGCCGTACTGGCGTCACTCGCTACCAGGCACGTTGCCAATACCTGTCCCAGTGCGGCGTCCCGTCCGGCTGGCCGGGGCGCCTCCGCCATGGTGCGAGCCTGCGGGGCATCGACCCCGTCAAGGCGGGCCGGCGCGACCGGTACCCGTTCGCCCGGCTGGTTAGCCGGGCCACCGGAACCTGGTGCGCTGGCGCTCGCGGCGGCAGCATCAATGCCCAGCGGCCCCTGAGCCAGCCGCGTCACCACTGCAGGCGACGCAGGCTCCAGGGCCGACATGTGGCGGAACGCAACCAGGATGTCTTCGGGTCGCACGGCAGGTGTCATGTGCCGAACAACCATTCGAAGTATCGCACATCTGGTCGGCGTGTCCGCAGTGGCACGCCGGTCTAGCTCTAGCGATACCACCCCGGCTCTGGTGTCGAGCCGGCGGACTCCGTTGCTGGTGAGACGATCCACCTCCGCATGTTCGGCGGCGAGGAACGCCTCGACTGCAAAGGCCGCGTCATCGGGCGCGACCCCTGGCAGCACGACTTGCCATTCCGAGGCCTCGAGCCGCGGCGCCGGTGCGGCGGCCAGGTCGGCGACCTCGATCACATCGATCCCCTCCGGCAGAGCGGCGTCCAGCCGATCCCGGACCACGCCAGGATCAAGCTCCGCCGTGAGGGAGATCTCAAGAAACTCGGCCTCGCTGGCAGCCCCCGTCGGAGCCCCGCCAGCGTAGGAAATCTTTGGATGCGGCGAGAAGCCAGCCGAGTGCGCGACCGGCAACCTGGCGCGCCGGACTCCCCGTTCCACTGCACGCGCTATATCCCTGTGACTCGCGAACCGCATCCTGCCACGCTTAGCGTATCGGACCGTCAGCCGCTGGACCGCCGGCAGAGGCGCCGGCCCGGTCGGCCGCGGCTGCTGATGACGCGCCATCGCTAACCTCGCCCGCCATCGGAACCAGCCCCGTGACCTGCTGCCGAGCCGCTGGCCACTGCGAACCCCCCAGACTCAGCAAAGACACTGGCCGCTGCCGGCCCCTCGGCCGCGGACACTGCGCTGACCTCTGAAATCGTGCTGACCTCCGCGGACCTGCCAGCTACAACAGTCAGCGGAAGCAAACGCTTCCCGGTCGGGCCGGCCTCGATCTCGGTGCCCATCGCCGGGCAGACCCCGCACTCGAAACACGGCGTCCAGCGGCAGTCGTCGACCTCACCAGCGCCAGCCGGGTCGATTGAGGCTAGCCAGTCCTGCCATAGCCAGTCCCGCTCCAGCCCGGCGTCCAGGTGATCCCACGGCAGGATCTCGTCGTAGCCCCGCTCCCGGGTGGTGTACCAGGCCAGGTCCACTGGCTCATCGGCCAGCGCCGCCGCCGTGCACTTCTCCCAGCGGTCGAACGAGAATGTCTCGCTCCAGCCGTCGAACCGCCCGCCGTCTTCCCAGACTGCCCGGATGACCTTGGCTACCCGGCGGTCACCGCGGGACAGCAAGCCCTCGACAATCGATGGCTTGCCGTCGTGGTAGCGGAATCCGATCGCCTTCCCGTACCGCCGGTCAGCGCGCATCGCCGCACCGAGCGCCTTCAGCCGCGCGTCGACGGTCTCGTGGTCGCACTGCGCCGCCCACTGGAACGGGGTATGCGGTTTCGGGACGAACCCGCCGATCGACACCGTGCACCGGATGTCGCTCCGCCCGGTAGCTGCCCGGCCCGCCTGGATGACCCGTTGCGCCAGCGCCGCGATGGCCAGCACGTCCTCGTCTGTCTCGGTCGGCAGACCGCACATGAAGTACAGCTTCACCTGCCGCCAGCCGCTCGCGTATGCGGTGCTCACCGTCTTGATCAGGTCGTCCTCGGTGACCATCTTGTTGATCACCTTGCGGATCCGGTCTGACCCGCCCTCCGGGGCGAACGTCAGCCCGGACCGCCGCCCGTTCCGGCTCAGCTCGTTGGCAAGCGTCACGTTGAACGCATCCACCCTGGTGGACGGCAGCGACAGGCCAGTGTTCGTGCCCTCGTACCGATCAGCCAGGTCGACGGCGATCTCGTTGATCTCGCTGTGGTCCGCGCTCGACAGCGACAGCAGGCCCACCTCGCTGAAGCCGCTTGCCGCCAGCCCGGCCTCGACCATGGAGCCGATCGTGGTGATCGACCGCTCTCGCACCGGCCGGGTGATCATTCCGGCCTGGCAGAACCGGCAGCCCCTGGTGCAGCCCCGGAAGATTTCCACGCTGAACCGCTCGTGCACGGTCTCCGCGAGCGGCACTAGCGGCTTGGCCGGATAGGGCCACGCGTCCAGGTCGGTGACCGTGTGCTTGGCCACCGATCGCGGCACGCCCGGCCGGTTCGGCAGCACCGAGCTGATCGCGCCGTCCGTCCGGTACGACACGTCGTAGAACTTCGGTACGTAGACCCCGCCCCGGCTGGCGAGCTGCAGCAGCAGTCCGTCGCGACCGCCCGGCCGCCCTGCCGCCTTCCAGGACCTGACCAGGCCAGTGATCGCCCGGACGGCCTCCTCGCCGTCCCCGAGCACGGCCCCGTCGATGAACTCGGCGATCGGCTCGGGGTTAAACGCCGCATGCCCGCCCGCCAGCACAACCGGATCGTCCTCGCCACGGTCGGCCGCGGCCAACGGGATCTGCGCAAGGTCCAGCGCAGTGAGCAGGTTGGTGTACCCGAGCTCGGTCGCGAAGCTGACCCCGAGCAGGTCAAACGCCCGCACCGGCCGGTGCGCATCGACAGTGAACTGAGGCACCGCACGCTCCCGCATCAGTGCCTCGAGGTCTTGCCAGACGCTGTAGGTGCGCTCGGCCAGCACCCCGTCCAGCTCGTTGAGCACCTCGTAGAGGATCTGCAGGCCCTGGTTCGGCAGCCCGACCTCGTACGCGTCCGGGTACATCAGCGCCCAGCGGACGTCGCAGCTGTCCCAGTCCTTGACGACAGAGTTCAGCTCGCCGCCTGCGTACTGGATGGGCTTGCGCACCAGCGGGAGCAGCGGCTCGAGCAGGGGGTACACCGACTGCACAGGC
>DATJNX010000001.1:0-83388 GCA_035507615.1 Streptosporangiaceae bacterium | reverse complement strand
CCATCCGCCGCCCAGCAAGGCCGCATGACCGTTCTTGGCGTGATGCATCAGAGCTGGACCGGAATGCCGGCACGACCGGATTCCGTTGACCGTGACCTGGCAGTGCTCATTTCCGAACGCGTTTATGTCCTTCCGCCCCTTCGGCAACGGCCGAGGAACCGGTTCCACAATCTCGTCTTGCCGGTCGCGCACGTCCGGAATCTGCACGACGCCGATCCGTGTCTGATCGCGGACATCATGACCGTCACCTCTAGGCTGACATCCGCGCTCCCGGCAGAGCTCGGCGCGAACGGATCATTCGTGTTCCAGAACAACGTCGAGCCAAACGGGCTGCCGTTCCACCTGCACGTCCACGTCGTGCCGCGGTTCGACAGTGACGATTTCCGAACTCCGGATCCTCACGGCGTCATCGAGGTGCCACGGGCCGACCGGCTCGCACAGGCGCGCGAACTGCGAAGACTTCTCGCCTGACCATTGTCACGATTGTTCTTCGGCCGCTCAGAGTCGGCGACTAACGACCCTGGATCGCCAACTAGGCGTCGGCTTTCTCCGGACGGCAGGCCCTGCACGGAACGCAGCCGGACGCCTCAGCGGCGGCCTGGCTCATGGTCTCCAGGTCCTCTGCCCCGAGGAACCTGATGAGGATGCAGTCGGACTTGTGGTACCTGGCGATGCCTGGCACAACGGAGACCTCGCCAGCAGCTGCGGCCGACGCGCCTGCCGGCTGGGCACCCGCAGCGCCGACGGCTGACTCGGCGGCGGCGGTAGCGGCCGAGGCCGTCGATGCCACGTCCGTGTCAGTCGCCGGAGTCGTAGGACGAGCCTTAGCCGAATCCGGGCCAGCCGACAGCCGCTCGCCGTTTGCCGCCGCGGCGGTCTCCGTATCCGCAGGGCGATCAATACCAGCCGCGGTCCCGGCAGTCGGCTGCCCGCCCGGAATGTCTTTGGCCGCCTTCGCGGTCGCCGGGGCGGAGGCAGCCGGGCGATCGGTTGCGGCCGGGGTAGCGCTAGTCGGAGGCGTCGCAGCGCTCGCGGACCGAGTTGCCGCGGGCTGGTCGGCGGCAGCAGCAGACTTGGCCGGAGCTGCCGCGGACGAACTCACTTGGCCCGCGGCGAACTTGGCCGCTGCCGCAGCCTCCGCTTCTTTCTGCAAGCGGGTGCGCCCGGAGCGCGCGGACACACCGGGAGGCGGCCCGGTCAGCGGATCTGAGGAGGACCGCCCAGTTGGCGATGAGCTGCTGAGCTCATCGGCCGGGGACCGGCTGGACTGATGCTGGTCGGGGCCGGCAGACCCGGCGCGTGTTGCGCTTGAAGAGGTCCTGCCAGCGGCAGCCGTCGCGTCCGCGCTGCCGTGCCGGAGCTCGGCCGCAGTGTCCAGTCGCCGGGCAAGACGGACCGGATCGTCGGCCACCTCGACCGCCTCGGTCTGGCCGACCTCACCGGCTGCGGCACGCTTGGGATCGGAACGCTCTGCACTGGAACGCTCTGCACTGGAACTCTCTGCACCAGGGCGCTCGGGATCGGGACGTCCGGAAGCGGACCGGTCGGGTCGCCGTACTGCCACTGTCGGGCGCTCAGTCGCCGCCGGAGACGCCGCTGGACCACCTTCGCCTGCCGCCGTAAAGTATGCCGCCGTCGCGCGCTCAGCATTCGCGCGCTCAGCCGTCGCGCGCTCTGCATCTTGGCGCTCTGTATCTTGACGCTCAGCCCCTGTTGGACGCCGGGCTGCGACCGTACTCTCGGGTGCGACGCTGCGGTCAGCGGCCGCAGCACGCTGAGGCTCGGCAGGACGATCAGGGGCCTCCGGACGAGCGGCAGGCGGACGGGAACCGGACGCCATCCGGCCAGCGCGCTCGACTGGGATCTCGCGCTCTGCCGGAGTCCGATCAGCTTGTCCAGGCTCGCGGGCCGGTCCAGTCTCTCGCGCCGATGCAGCCTTCCGGGCGGACGCCGGCTCGGCGGCTGAAGCAGGCTCACGCATGCTGCCCGGGTCACGGACACTGCCTGGCTCACGGACACTGCCTGGCTCACGGACGCTGCCTGGCTCACGGATATTGCCTGGCTCACGGACACTGGCGGGTTCTCGGTCGTCCTGGTCGTGGAAAGCGACCGGCGAAGGCTGGCGGGCTTTATGGCTGCTGCCCGCCGACACCGACTCTGGTTCCGCCCAGCTGCCGGCCAGCCAGTTGGAGCCGGCCCGATCATCCGCCTTGCTGCCGCCAGAGCCGGCTGCGCCGGCAGCCACGCGCTCGCCGGCACCGCGGCCGAATTCAGGATCCCAGCCAGCTTCGCGACCGTGGCCGACGTCGCGACCCTGGCCGAATTCGGGACCCCAGCCGACGCCACGATCCTGACCCATTTCAGGACCGCGGCGGACGTCAGCACCCGCGGGCACATCAGCGACGGAGCCTGCCCGCCCGAACACCTGGTCCCGCCAGATCACGACACCCACGACCAGCGACAGCAGCGCCAGCGCAGCCAGTGCGATCGACACATCGACCAGGACCAGGTCACCCGACACCGCGCCGGCGACCAGCAGGCCCATCCCGACCGCCGCGGCAGCCACGATTGCGCGGAACCAGATCACCTGGAGGCTCCGTTAGTCGCCAAGCACGGTGTCTTCAACAAACACAGTGAGCTTGAACGCACTACCGACGGTCGTGCTGGCCTGCGTCTGAGGGGTGGAACCCGCCGTTGTGCGCAACCGGCTCAGGGATGGCCTGGTAGCCGCCCGTCTGAGCGCCGTTGCGCATGTCCAGCCGGCCCATGCCGACGCCAACCGGCGACTGCTGGGGCCCCGTGCCCACGGCCGGGAAGACGCCGCTGTCGGCAGCGCCCGCCTCAAGGTCGCGAAGCTGGCCTTCCAGGTACGCCTTCAGCCGACTGCGGTACTCACGCTCGAACGCCCGCAGGTCGTCGACACGGCGCTCCAGTTCCTCGCGGGACTGGACGAGCGAGCCCATCGCCTGGCGGTGCCGCTCCTGCGCGTCGCGCTCGAGGCTCTCGGCCCTGGCGCGGGCGTCACTGGTGACCTGCTCAGCCTGGCGACGCGCCTTGGTGAGGATGTCGTCGGCCTCGCGCCGGGCGCGGCCGAGCGTCTCGTCGGCCTCCCGCCGGGCGTCGGCGATCGCCTGGTCGGCGGTCTGCTGGGCGAGCGCGAGCACGCGCGCTGCCGTGTCCATGTTGTCCTCGGCAGGCCGGCGAGGGGCCAGCATGACTGGCTCAGGCCGCTGCTCAGGCTCGTGCCGGATCGGCTCAGGCTGCATGATCTCGGGGACCTCAGCCTGAGGAGTCAGCGAAACTGGCGGCTTGCCGCGCAGCACTTCAGCCAGCTTGGCCCTGAGCTCCTCGTTGTCCTGAATGAGCTCGTCAAGCGCTGCTTCTACTTCGTCGAGGAAGGCGTCGACTTCCTCTTCGTCATAGCCCGGCCTGAGCCTGGTCGTGCTGAACTGCTTGTTCCGCACATCCGCGGGCGTCAGTGGCATCTCTTCTCCCTGGAGCTTTGTCCCATATACGGACGCTACCTGATGACCCTATGTCACCGTACGACTTGCCAGAGCACATAGACCACCAGGAACAGCAGCATGAAGCTGAGGTCAAGAGCCACACTACCGAGGCGGACCGTGGGAATGTAGCGCCTTAGAAATCTCAGCGGCGGATCTGTGGCGGAGTAAACACCCTCAGCTACCACAAGAAGGATGCCTTTGGGGTGCCAGTCTCGCGCGTAGACCTGAATCCAGCTGAAGATCAACCGGACGATGAGCAGGACAAGGTAGACCGACAGCAGGTAGAAAAGGACATCCCTGAATATGTTCACGCGCACTGCCTATCAGGTCTACGCAGGTGAAGCGTCCTGCCCTGGCCCGCAGCCTGGGCTGCCGGTCAGCTTTGGTTGAAGAAGCCCCGCTCCGCGATCCGGGCCTTGTCCTCGGCCGCGACTTCAACATTGGCCGGGGACAGCAGGAACACCTTGTTGGTTACCCGCTCGATGCTCCCGCGCAATCCGAAGATCAGGCCCGCCGAGAAGTCAACGAGCCGCTTGGCGTCGCTGTCGACCATCTCTGTCAGGTTCATGATCACCGGAGTGCCCTCGCGGAAGTGCTCTCCGATCGTACGCGCCTCATTGTACGTGCGCGGATGCAAGGTGGTGATCCTTGCCAAATCGGTCGTCTGCACCTGACCGGCCAGTCTCCGGTCGCCAACCCGGCCCCCGTCAGGGAGCGCAGGCTCCTGGAGGTCTTCGTCGTCCTGGACGAGCTCGGCGCCGTAGTCGTCATAGTCGTCGTAGTCGTCCTGGTACTGATCTTCGTAGCGGTGGTCGTCCTCAACCAGGCCGAGATAGACCGCCATCTTGCGCATCGCGCTGGCCATCTTCTGTCCTCCGTCGTGCACGCCAGGCGGCCCGGCTCGGTGCAGGGTTCCGTGGCCAGGGTCCCACGCGTCGGACATTACCTGACGAAGGCTCGCCGGCCGCCGAGCAACGCCGTACCGATTCGCACGTGTGTCGCGCCTTCCCTGACGGCATCGCGCAGGTCAGCGCTCATGCCAGCGGAGATCACCTGCGCCTGCGGGTACTCGGACCTGACGGCTTCGGCCACCTCCCGCAACCGCGCGTAGGCAGGCCGGGCTGGCAGCCCGAGCGGCGCCACCGCCATGACTCCGGCGAGCTCGAGCCCCTCCGTGGCCTCGATCTGGCCGGCCAGGTCCAGCACCTCGTCCGGAGCCGCCCCGCCCCGGCCGCCGGAACTGTCGAGCGCTGGCGCCGCACCCAGCCCGGCCTCAGGGTCGAGGCTGACCTGCACCAGGCACCGGACCACCCGGCCCGCCTCGCTGGCCCGCCGCCCGAGCGCCGTCGCCAGCCGCGCCCGGTCAACCGAGTGGACCATGTATGCGTACCTGGCCACGCTCGCGGCCTTGTTGACCTGCAGCTGGCCGACGAAGTGCCAGCGCAGCGCCAGGCTTGCAGCGGCGCACGCGGCGACCTTCGGCGCCGCTTCCTGATCTTTGTTCTCGCCGACGTCGATCACGCCTAGACGCGCCAAACCCATAACGTCGGAAACGGGGAAGGTCTTCGTCACCGCTATCAGCCGCACCTCGGCCGGGTCGCGCCCGGCAACGGAGCACGCGTCGGCGATGCTAGCCCGCACGGCCGCCAGGTTGGCGGCGAGCTCAGCGAGCCGCTCCTCGCTGGCCGGACCGCTCATCTAGCCAGCCCCGTCATGAGCCAGCACCGTCATTAGCCAGCACCGTCATTAGCCAGCACCGTCTTTAGCCGACACTGTCATGATTCCAGCCAGATCAGGCCGGCAAAGCGACCGGTGGTGCCATCCCGCCGGTAGGAGTACAGGTCGGGCGACTCTTTAGTGCACCGCGCAGCCGATCGGCACCAGCCGACGCCGGCGGCGGCAAGTTGCGCTCGCACGCCCGCGCTGATGTCGAGACCAGGAGTCCCGTCATAGGTCTGGCATCGCGCCGCCGGGACCGCGGCGCTGACACGCTCCTGCAGCTCAGTCGGCACCTCATAGCAGCCGCCGCAGATGCCCGGGCCGGTCAGCGCGCGCATGTTCGCGGGGCTGGCACCGGCTGCCGTCATCGCCGCGATCAGGGCTGGCACGACGCCAGCGGCCATGCCCTCGCGGCCGGCGTGCGCCGCTCCGACGATCCGCGAAACCGGATCCGCCACCAGCACCGGCAAGCAGTCCGCCACCAGCACGCAGAGCACCCGGCCGGGAACGTCGGTGAACATCGCGTCGACAGGCCCCGGCGGCTCTGCCATCCCGGCGCCGAGATAGCAGACTTCCGCGCTGTGCACCTGCCGCATCCAGGACAGATGGGTTATGCGCGCTCCGCACGCCGCAGCCACTAGTGCCCGGTTCGCCGCAACCGCGGCCGGATCGTCGCCGATCGCGAGGCCGAGATTCAGCGAGTCGTAGGGAGCGCCGCTCACTCCGCCGCCGCGACCGGAGAACGCCGCGACTACGCCGTCGCCGAGAACCTGCCGATCCAGCACTGCCGGACGAGCCTTGACGTGCCTCACTTCAGGAAATCGGGCACGTCGAGTTCGTCGTCCTCCTCGAACACCACCGACTTGCGCCGTGTGCTGCCCGACTCCGGCCGGCCAGCGGGCCGGGGCCCGGCCGGCTGGCCATCCCGAGCCGCAGCGTCGAGCCCGTCCGGCGTGCTGGAGCGCGGCGACGGGATGCCCTCGATCCTGGCGGCGTCGCCGTTTGCAGCCCCGCCGACCGTGCTTTCCCCGGCCGAACCGGCGGGCGGAACGCCGCCAGCGGATCCGCTCGCAGCAGACCCGCCAGCCGGCGGGGCGCCGTTGGCCGGGGTCCCGGTCAGCTTGCCAGCGTCCGGAGCAGACACCTGACCTTGCCCGGCCGGGCCAGCTCCCGCACCGGAGGTACCGGAGACCACTGCGCCCCCCGACACCACTGCGCCCCCCGACACCACTGTGCCGCCGGGTGCGGCATCGCCAAGCTGGAACGGGCGCCAGTCGGCCGAACCGCCCGGCTGGCCTGCTGACGAGGCGGCGAGCTCGCCGGACGCAGTCCCGGCAGCGCTCGGGGCTCCGTTGGCCGGAGCGGGGTGCGCCGGGGCAGCGCTGTAAGGGGCGGCGTTGTAGGCGGCAGTACGGGGCCGCGCCCGGCCGGGCTGCGGCTCGTCAAAGCCAGCCGCGATGACCGTGACCCGCACCTCGTCGCCAAGGGCGTCATCGATGACAGCACCGAAGATGATGTTGGCATCGGTCGCGGCCGAGTTCGCCACGAGCTGCGCGGCCTCGTTGATCTCGAACAGGCCGAGATCCGAGCCGCCCTGGATCGACAGCAGCACACCATGCGCCCCGTCGATGCTGGCCTCGAGCAGCGGGCTGGAGATTGCCATCTCGGCCGCCGCTACAGCGCGATCATCGCCGCGCGCGGTTCCGATCCCCATCAGCGCCGAGCCTGCTCCGGACATGACTGACTTCACATCGGCGAAGTCCAGGTTGATCAGGCCGGGCGTGGTGATCAGGTCAGTGATGCCCTGGACGCCGGAGAGCAGCACCTGGTCGGCAGCCTTGAACGCATCGAGCACGCTGACGTGCCGGTCGGAGATCGACAGCAGCCGGTCATTCGGGATCACGATCAGCGTGTCGACCTCGCTGCGCAGCCGCTCGATGCCAGTGTCGGCCTGCGACGCGCGGCGCTTGCCCTCGAAGCCGAACGGCCGGGTCACCACGCCGATCGTCAGCGCGCCGAGTGCCCTGGCAACCTCTGCAACAATCGGCGCCCCGCCAGTGCCAGTGCCGCCGCCCTCGCCGGCTGTCACGAACACCATGTCGGCGCCCTTGAGGACTTCCTCGATCTCCTCGCGGTGATCCTGGGCTGCCTTGGCGCCGATGTCAGGATTAGCCCCCGCGCCAAGGCCCCTGGTCAGCTCCCTGCCGACGTCGAGCTTGACGTCGGCGTCGCTCATCAGCAGCGCCTGGGCGTCGGTGTTGATCGCGATGAACTCGACCCCCCGGAGTCCTTCTTCGATCATCCGGTTGACGGCGTTGACGCCGCCCCCGCCGATACCGACAACCTTGATGACCGCCAGGTAGTTCTGCGGTGCTGCCACGAGGAGCAAACCTTTCCGCTCGTCTTACCTCCGGGGAGCGAACTCCCGCTGTCCCCCCGCGCCACCCCCGGCGCGTTTCCGGCTCATAAAACTCTCACCCTCAACTTGAGATTTAGAGTTATGTCAAGCTGCCGACTGATAGGGACAGTAGGGTTGCGCGCATCCCCAGGTCAACCACTGGTAGCTCTCCCGGCGCGGCGTGTCGCAGCACGCCGGACGATTCCGGCCCGGCTAGCCGGCTGGTACTCGCTGATGCGCCCGTCGTCATCAGCCTTGCGTCACTGCCGTGGTCGGGTCGCTGATGTCGTAGTAGCGCGCATTCTTGCGCAGCAGCAGGGCAAGCTCGGCCAGCTTCTGCGCCGGATTGCCGGTTCCGCCCCACAGCACGGTGACGCGCCCGCTCAGGTGCAGCGTGACGGAGCCGGCCGAGGCAGCCGAGACGGACCTGAGCCGCTTGCGCAGGCCGGGCGGCAGCTCCCGGACGACCACAGCAGCGGCATGCACGGCCAGGCTGCCGCGCAGTACCGCCGGCGGCGATGAGAGCAGCGGCATGGACGCCGGCTTGCGCGATGCCCACCGGACCGTGACGCCATCTGAATCGACCAGCTCATAGCGGCCCACCGCGGCAACCGCGAACACCGGCGTGCGCTCGCGCACCGAGATGACAATGGTGTCAGGCCAGGACCGCCGAACCGTGGCGGACAGCACCGGTGCGAGCTGCTCTACTCGCCTCGCGGCTGCGCCGGTGTTCAGCGTGAGCAGCGGTGCGCCGCTGGCGATCCGCGCCGCTTTGCGGACCTGAGCCGCAGTGACCAGCCGGTTGCCAGTCACGTCGACGTGCCGCACCACGAGCAGGCTCGAGCCGAGCAGCACCCAGCCGCCGCCCGCCAGGATCGCGATCATCGCAGCGCCGGCGACGACCCTGCGCCGCCGCGAAACGCGCAGGTGCTGGCGCTCCTGGCGACGTTCAGTACCCCGGTCAGCCGCGCGGGGCATGGCGGGATCGGCGGTGACGCGGGCGTTTCCCCCGTCAGCATCGGGGTCAACGGCCCGCAGCTGACGGATGCTCACTTCTCGCCTGCCCTGTCCTTCAAGGCCGCGACGATCGCCGACCCGAGCTGCGTGACATCGCCGGCACCCATCGTCAGCACCAGATCGCCGGGCTTGGCGAGGCCCGCTATCGCGGCTGGCACCGTGGCGCGCTCAGGCATGAACACGGCGCCGCCGCCCGGCACCGCGTCGCTGATCAGCTTGCCGGTGACGCCAGGCTCTGGGTCCTCGCGCGCCGCGTACACGTCGAGGACCAGGACTTCGTCGGCCTGGCCGAGCGCCGCGCCGAAGTCCGCCGCGAACAGCCTGGTCCGGCTAAACAAGTGCGGCTGGAAGATCGCGATGACCCGGCCGCCTGCCGCTATGTCCCGCGCGGCCGCCAGATCGGCAGCCAGCTCGGTCGGGTGATGAGCGTAACTGTCGATCACCTGCACGCCGTCGGCCTCGCCGGTCAGCTCCATCCGGCGACGGGCCCCGCGGTAAGCGGCCAGCCCGGCGACAGCGTCCGCGACGGCCACGCCGAGCTGAACGGTCACGCCGAAGGCGGCCGCGGCGTTCAGCGCGTTGTGCCGGCCTGGCACGGCGATCTCAATCCGGACCGGGCCGGCGCCAGCAAGGACTGTGCCGGCACTGCCGGTGACCGTCAGCGCCGTGCGCATGCCGCGGGGCTGGATCTCAGTCACCCGGTAGGAGGCATCAGCGGCGGTTCCGTACGTGAGCGCGGTCACGCCGGGCGGCACCGCGCCGGTGAGTGCGCGCGCGCCGGCGTCGTCTGCGCAGGCCAGCAGCACGCCGCCCGGCCGGATCTGGCCAGCGAAGCTGGCGAACGCCGCTTCGATCGCCGCCAGCGTGCCGTAGTTGTCCAGGTGATCCGCCTCGACCGAGGTGACGACAGCCGCATCCGGCGAGAACATCAGGAACGAGCCATCGCTCTCGTCGGCCTCCACCACGAATACCGGGCCGCCGCCCTGCGCCGCGCCGACGCCGGTCTCGGCCAGGATGCCGCCGATGACATAGGACGGATCCGCGCCGGAATGCAGCAGCACCGTGGTGATCATCGAGGTCGTCGTGGTCTTGCCGTGCGTGCCGGCCACCGCGATGCCCTGATAACCCAGCATCACGCTGGCCAGGGCCGCGGCCCGGTGCAGGACCCGCAGACCGCGGCGCTGCGCCTCGAGCAACTCCGGATTGTCAGCGCGGATCGCCGTCGAGACCACCAGGGTGTCGGCATCGCCGAGGTTCTCCGCCGCGTGGCCGACCCGCACCCGCGCCCCGGCAGCGGCGAGCTCGCCGAGCAGCGCCGAGTCCGCTGAGTCGCTGCCTGACACTGTGACGCCGCGGGCCAGCATGATCCTGGCGATGCCGGACATGCCCGCGCCGCCGATGGCCGTGAAGTGCACCTTGCCGAGCTGGTCGACTGGCACCGGGTCGACCGGAGTGATCAGGCCCATTGCTACCTCTTCCGCCGCCGGCCGGGTCGCCGCCGGCCTACCCGGAGTACCAGGGTGGCCAGGTCGGCGTCGGCGTTCCGGTTGCCGGCGGCGGCCGCGGCCTGCCCCATTGCCGCCACTAGCTCGCCATCATGCAGGATCGGCAGCAGCGTCTGCGTGATCCACCCCGGTGACAGGTCGGCATCCGCGACGATCAGCCCGCCGCCGGCCTCGGCGATCGGCTCGGCGTTCAGCCTCTGCTCGCCGTTGCCGTGCGGCAGCGGCACGTACGCGGCCGGCAGCCCGACCGCGGTCAGCTCAGCGCAGGTCATCGCCCCGGCCCGGCACAGCGCGAAGTCCGCCGCCGCGTACCCCAGGTCCATCCGGTCCAGGTAGGGCAGCACCACGTACGGCACCGGGCCCGGCGCGATCTCCACCTCGCCGGCCTTCGGCCCGACCACGTGCAGTACCTGGACGCCGGACGCGCGCAGCTCCCCGGCTGCCCCGAGCACAGCCCGGTTCAGCGACGCCGCACCTTGCGAGCCGCCGGTGACGAACAGCACCGGCAGGTCTGGCTGCAGGCCGAAGTGCGCCCGTGCCTTGTCGGCCAGCGACATCCGGTCCAGCCCGGAGATCTCCTGGCGAATCGGGATGCCGACGTAGCGCGCGTGCGGCAACCGGGTGCCCGGCTGGCCGGTGCACACATGCGTAGTCAGCCGTGCCCCGATCCGGTTAGCCAGGCCCGGCTTGACGTTGGCCTCGTGCACCACGATCGGCACCTTGCGACGGCGCGCCGCCAGGTATCCAGGCGTCGCCACGTAGCCGCCGAATCCGACCAGCACGTCCGCCCTGGTCCGCTCCAGGATGCCGGCCGCGGCGCCGACTGCGCGCAGCATCCGGCCGGGTACCGACAGCAACGCGGGGGTGAGCTTGCGCGGCAGCGGCACCGGCGGGATCAGCGCCAGCTCGTAGCCGCGCATCGGCACCAGCCGGGTCTCCAGCCCGCGTTCGGTGCCCAGGCAGGTGATCTGGGTGTCCGGGGCAGCCCGGCGCAGCGCGTCCGCAAGCGCGAGCGCGGGCAGGATGTGCCCGCCCGTCCCGCCTCCCGCGATGACGACGCTTATGCCCATGACTGCCTCACTCCGGCCGGCTACCTCGACCGGGCCACCCTAGCCGAGTCCGAGACGTCGCAGGAGCCGTCGCGGCGCCGACGGCCGGGCCAGGGCCAGCGCGTGCGCCGCACCAGGCTCGCTCCGGGCGAACGCCATCAGCATGCCGAGCGCGGCCATGGTCACGATCAGCGAGGACACCCCGGCTGAGATCAGCGGCAACGGCACGCCGGTAATCGGCAGCAGGCCAAGGACGGCCCCCATGTTCACCAGAGCCTGCACGACGATCCACACGGTGATCGTGCCGGCGGCCAGCCGGGAGAAGGTGTCCGGCACCCGGCGGGCAATCCGTAGCCCGGCGAAGGCGATCCCGCCGAAGAGCAGGATCACGCAGCTGGCACCGACGAGGCCGAGTTCCTCGCCCACGATGGAGAAGATGAAGTCGGCATAGTCAAGAGGCACCCATCCCCACTTGGCCGTGCTGGCGCCAAGGCCGACGCCGAACAACCCGCCCGAGCCGAGCGCGTCCTTGCCGTGCGTCAGCTGGTAGCAGCTCTGGCAGTTGCTCGAGGTCTGCGACGACAGGAACCCGGTAATGCGCTGCAACTCGTCCGGATGCACGGCGACCAGCATCAGGACCGCGAAGACCAGCAGCGCGATCATGCCGAACAGCAGCCTGCCGGGCGCCCCGATGATCCACAGCAGGGACAGGAAGATCACGCTCAGCAGGAACGTGGTCCCGAGGTCGTTGCCGAGCATGACCAGCATGCAGACGATCGCCACGCCGGGCAGCAGCGGAACGAGCAGGTGCCGCCAGTCGGTCAGCTGGCCGAGCTTTTCCTTCCTGGCCAGCAGGTCGGCCCCCCACAGCACGAGCGCCAGCTTGGCGAATTCCGACGGCTGCACCTCGTTGCCGGCCACTTCCAGCCAGCGCTTCGCGCCTTCGATCTCCTGGCCGAACAGCAGCACCAGCACCAGGCCGAGCACGCTGGCGATCAGCAGCGGGTACGCGAACGCCCGGAACAGCCGCGGCGGCGCCTTGCTGGCCAGCCACAGCAGCACCAGGCCGGCCAGCGCGCCGAGCAGCTGCTTGACGAACATGGAGTACGGCGGGGCACCGGTGAGCAGGTCGTAAGCCGTCGAGGTGGACAGCACCATCATCAGGCCGACCGCGAGCAGCAGCAGCGTGCAGCCGAGCACCAGGTAATAGGAGGCGAGCGGCCGGTCCAGCAGAGCCTTGAGGCGGAGCGCGCCGTCACGCGCGCCCGCCACGCGCTGCCGGGCACCGTCCAGAAGATCGTCCAGGCCCGGGCCCGAGCCAGCCAGGCGTGTCCGCGCCGGTTCCGCCTCGTCGCCGGTCCGCCCTTCGTCCAGCCCAGCGCTGGCGGGGGACCCCGGCATCATCGCGAATCCGCTAGCCTGCGCACCGCCGCGGCGAACGCCTCGCCGCGGGCCGGGTAATCGCGGAACATGTCCCACGACTGCGCGGCCGGCGCGAGCAGCACGGTGTCCCCAGGCCGCGCGGCCGCAGCCGCCAGTGCTACTGCCTGATCCATGACTCCAGTGTCGGTGTCACCCAGCTCGGTAACGGGGACATTCGGCGCGTGTCGCGCTAGCGCTCCGGAGAATCTGGCCCGGTCGGTGCCGATCAGCACGGCGGCGCGCAGCCGCGGCGCCACCGCCGCGACGATGCGGTCCAGGTCGTCGTCACTGCCGCGGAACAGCCCGCCGGCTACCCAGACAACAGAAGGAAACGAGGCTAGCGACGCCGCCGCAGCCGCCGGATTGCTCGCCTTTGAGTCGTCCACGAACGCCACGCCGCCGATCTCGGTGACCAGGGCGATCCGGTGCGGCTCGGGCACGAAGTCCGCAAGCCCGGCCGCAATGGAGCCTGCCTGGTCGCCGTAGGCACGGGCCAGCGCGGCGGCCGCGAGCGCGTCGGCCACGTTGTGCGGCGCAGCCGGCCGGACCGCGCTGACCGGTGCCAGCCGGACCGCATTCGCACCGAAGGCACGGTCCGTGAGCCAGTCATCGTCGACCCCGAGCTCGTCAGGACCGGGCGGACCGAGCCGGAAGCCGATCAGCCGGGCTGCCGTGCCCTTGACGGCTGCCGCCATCGCGACCGTGGCCGGGTCCTCGGCGTTGTAGACGGCGATCGTGCCCGGCGCCAAGATCCTGGCCTTGGCCGCGGCGTAGGACTCCAGGTCGTCGTGCCAGTCCAGGTGATGGGCGGCCAGGTTCAGTACCGCGGCCGCGAGCGGCCGGATCGTGGCGCTCCAGTACAGCTGAAAGCTCGACAGCTCGACCGCGACGACCGGGTAGGGGTGCGGGTCAGTCACCACGTCGAGGATCGGCGTGCCGACGTTCCCGGCAGCGACACTCCGGTGCCCTGCCGCCGCGAGCATGGCAGCAAGCATCCGGACCGTGGTTGTCTTGCCGTTGGTCCCGGTGATCGCCAGCCACTGCTGCCGACCGCCGCCCGGCAGCTGCGGCCGTAGCCGCCAGGCCAGTTCGACGTCCCCGATGACCTCGATCCCTGCGGCCACGGCGTTCGCCAGCACCGGCGTGTCCGGCCGCAATCCAGGCGAGGTGACCACGAGCGCAGTCTCTGGCGGCACAGCCGCGCCGGGGCCAACCTGCTCCGGCCCGAGCCTGACCGCGGCCCCCTGGCTGGCCAGCCCGTCGGCGATGTCGCAGCGCTCCGCGTCGTCCCGTGAGTCGATGGCGGTGACCCGGGCACCCTGCTTCAGTAGCAGCGAGCTGACCGACCGCCCGGTGATGCCGAGGCCGACCACTACCACCGGCAGGCCGGCCAGCTCAGCCTGTGCACCCCTGCCGGTCATCGGCCTAAGTCGCCAGCCACTCGGCGTAGAAAATGCCCAGTGCCAGTGCCACGCACAGGCCCGAGATCAGCCAGAACCTGATCACGATGGTTGTCTCGGCCCAGCCGATCATGTCGAAGTGATTATGGAGCGGGCTCATCTTGAAGACCCGTATCCCCCGCCCGGTCCTGAATTTGGTCGCCTTGAAGACACTCACCTGGATGATCACCGACAGCGTGGTGATCACGAACAGGCCGCCCAGGATCAGCAGCAGCAACTGGGTCTTGGTGCAGACCGCCAGCCCGGCCAGCACGCCGCCGAGCGCCAGCGAGCCGGTGTCGCCCATGAAGATCTTCGCGGGCGGGGCGTTCCACCACAGGAAACCGAAGCACGCGCCGGTGACCGCGGCGGCCACCACGGCAAGGTCCAGCGGGTCCCTGATCTGGTAGCACTGCTTGGACAGGAACGTGGTGCAGTCGTTGCGCTCTTCCCAGATGCCGATCAGCACGTAGGCGGCGAGCACCAGGACAGTCGCGCCGGTAGCGAGCCCGTCCAGGCCGTCGGTCAGGTTCACCCCGTTGGAGAACCCTGCGATCAGGATGACGATCCAGATGACAAACGGCAGCACGCCGATGGCCGGCCCGAAATCCCGCAGGAAGGACAAGTGCGGGTCGGCGGGGGTCAGGTCATAGCCGTCCGGGTGCTGCAGCACCTCGAGCGCGCACACCGTGCCCACCACCATCTGGCCCGCGAGCTTGGCTCCGCTGCGCAGCCCGACGCTGGTCTGCCGGGAGATCTTGAGGAGATCGTCGATGAAGCCCACCAGGCCGAGACCGGCCATCAGGAACAGCACCAGCAAGCCAGACGCGCTCATCGGGTCATGTGTGGCCACATGCCCGACCAGGTATCCGACCAGCGCGGCCAGCACCATGACCGCGCCACCCATCGTCGGCGTGCCGCGCTTGGTCTCGTGCGATTTGGGGCCTTCCACCCTGATCGGCTGCCCGTACCCCTGCCTGCGCAGCAGGCTGATGGCCAGCGGCGTGCCGAACAACGCCAGTACCAGCGATACGGCGCCGGCTACCAGGATGGTCTTCACGCCCGCAACCCCTCGTTAGCTCCAGCCGCTGGGATATCCAGCGGCTGCTCACCGGTCAGCGCGAGGGCCACCCGCTCCAGCCCGATGCTGTGCGAGGCCTTGACCAGCACCACGTCCCCAGCGCGCACCCGGTCCCGCACGGCGCTCACCGCCGTCGCAGCGTCTGGCACGAAGACCAGCTCACCGTGCCAGGACGGGACTGCCTTCGCGCCGGCCAGCATCGGGGTCGCCTGCTCGCCGACCACGATGAGCCCGGCGAGCCCGGCCGCCGCGGCAGCAGCGCCGACCTCCTCGTGCAGCCGGTCCGCGTCGTCGCCCAGCTCGGTCATGTGGCCGAGCACGGCGAAGCCCCGGTGGCCGCGGGCCATGGTGGTCAGTGCGGCGATAGCGGCCCGCACCGTGTCAGGGTTGGCGTTGTAGGCGTCGTTGATGATGGTGACGCCATCGCTGAGCTGGGTGACCTCCATCCGCCACCGGCTCCTGGCCACCGCGGCGGAGAGGCCTGCGGCAATGTCGTTGACCGGCATGCCGAGCTCGGCGGCGAGGGTAGCGGCGGCCAGTGCGTTGTGCACGTGATGCTCGCCGTGCAGCTGCAGTCGTACCGGTGCCCGGCCGTCTGGCGTTTCCAGTATGAACCGTGCGCGGCTGAGGTCGTCGGTGCTCACCTCAGTGGCCCGCACGTCTGCTGCGGACGACCGGCCGAAGGTCACGACTCTGGCCCTGGTGCGCGCCGCCATGGCCGCGACCCGGGAGTCATCCGCGTTCAGCACCGCCACGCCGTCGGCTGGCAGCGCGGCAGGCAGCTCACCCTTGGCCTCAGCGATCTT
The DNA here is from genome assembly GCA_035507615.1 of Streptosporangiaceae bacterium. Taxonomy (GTDB): domain Bacteria; phylum Actinomycetota; class Actinomycetes; order Streptosporangiales; family Streptosporangiaceae; genus JAJYUU01. Next base: position 67,446 of record DATJNX010000001.1, on the reverse strand, counting down.
CTCCAGACTTCCGTACTCGCCGGCATGCGCATGGCCCACGCACAGCACCGCGCCAAGCTGCGGCGGCGCGATCTGGCAGAGCGCCGTGATGTGACCAGGTCCGCGCGCGGAGAGCTCAGAGATCAGGTACCGCGTCTGCTCGGTGATCTTCAGCACAGTGAGCGGGTGGCCGATCTCGTTGTTGAACGAGTTACGTGGCGCGACGGTGGATCCGAGTGTCTCGATCAGCTGGGCTGCCAGGTCCTTGGTCGTGGTTTTGCCCATCGATCCGGTGATGCCGATCACAGTCAGCTCGGGCGCGTGGTCGAAGACGGCCCTCGCGAGCTTGCCGAGTGCCGCCTGGACGTCTGGCACGATCAGTGCCGGGCCGCCGACCGGACGGGTGGTGAGCACGACCGCCGCGCCCGCTGCCAGCGCGGCTGACGCGAACTGGTGTCCGTCGGTGCGGGTACCGGGCAGCGCCGCGAACAGGCTGCCAGGCCCGGCCTCACGCGAATCGATCACCACTGGCCCGGTGACCAGGACACCGGGATCGGGCACGTCCGCCAGCTTCGCGCCGGTGGCCTCGGCGACCTGCGCGACGGATAGCGGGATCACGCTTCCTCCGGGAACGGATTGGCCGGGTCACCAGTGCTGGTCCCGTCGGCATGCCGGCCAGTCCAGCCGGCTGCACCCAGACCGCCGGTTATCGTCGCATCCTCCCTCGCCCGGCGGCGCATGAGGGCCTCCGCAGCGACTTCACGGTCATCGAACGGGATTACCGACCCGGCTACGTACTGCCCCTGCTCATGGCCTTTGCCCGCGATCAGCACCACATCGCCCTTGGCCGCGCCGTCGATCGCCAACCCGATCGCGGCCGCGCGGTCCGGCTGCACCACTACCTGCCCGCGATCACGCTGCGGAACCTCGACGGCCCCGGCCAGCATCTCGGCCAGGATGACCAGCGGATCCTCGGAGCGCGGGTTGTCGTTGGTCAGGATGGCCACGTCGGCGAGCCTGGCTGCTGCCGCGCCCATCAAGCGGCGCTTGCCCCGGTCCCGGTCCCCGCCGCAGCCGAGCACGATGACCAGGCTGCCCTGGGTGACGTCGCGCATGACGGTGAGCAGCGCCTCGACCGCGCCTGGCTTATGCGCATAGTCGACGAGCACGCTGAAGTCCTGACCGCGCTCGACTCGCTCGAGCCGGCCAGGCGGACCCGGGCACGTGGCCACCCCGGCCACTGCATCCGCGAGCCCGGCCCCGGCCTCGACCAGGGCCACGATCGCGCCCAGCGCATTGGCCACGTTGAACTCACCAGGCAGTGCCACGGCCGCGTCGGCTTCGACTCCGCCAGGGCCGATCACCCGGAAGGTCGAGCCGTCCGCGCCGGACCGCACGTCTACCGCACGCCAGTCAGCCGACCGCCGGCCCTCGGCAGAGAACGTCGTGACCGGGATCGATGCCGTCGCGGCGAGCTCACGTCCGTGCGCATCGTCGATGTTCACCACGCCCGCCCGGGCATACTTCGGCGTGAACAACTCGGCCTTGGCCGCGAAATAGTCGTCCATGCTGGCGTGGAAGTCCAGGTGGTCCTGCGACAGGTTGGTGAAGACCGCGACGTCGTAGTGCGTGCCGGCCACCCGGCCGAACGCGAGCGCGTGGCTGGAGACTTCCATCGCGACCGCGCCAATCCGCCGCTCGACCATCGCGGCCAGCAGTCCCTGCAGATCAGTAGCCTCCGGGGTGGTCAGCGTGCTGGTCTGCGCTGTCTCGCCGATCCTGGTCTGCACTCCCCCGATCAGGCCGGTCCGGTAGCCGGCCGCGCGCAAGCCCGATTCCAGCAGGTAGCTCGTGGTGCTCTTGCCTGCGGTGCCGGTGACCCCGATCAGCAGCAGCCGGTCCGACGGGTTCCCGTAGATCCAGGCAGCCACCTCGCCCAGCCGGGCGCGCGGCTCGGCTACGACGAAGACGGGCAGCCCGGAGGCGATGGCCATGGCGCGGCCGGAAGGGTCTGTGAGCACCGCCACTGCGCCAGCCGCCGCGGCCGCGGCGCAGAACTGAGCGCCGTGCACGCTGCTGCCGGGCAGCGCCGCGTACAGGTCGCCAGGCCGGACGGCCCTGGAATCGTGGGTGACGCCAGTGAGGACTGGCGCCGCGCCGGCGTGGTCTGGCAGCGGGTCCGCCGGGCGCAGGCCAAGCAGTGCCGCGAGCCCGGCGAGCCGGAGCGCGGGCACATGGTCTGGGCGAAAGGCCGCTGGCACGGGCAGAGGTTACCTCCCCTCACGGTGCCGTGAGCCGGATATAGGGGGTCCTGGCATCATCCGGTGCGATCTTCATTGTCTGGAGCGCGAACTTAGCAACGTCGAAGAAGGCCGGCCCCGCAACCTCGTCACCGTAGTACTTGCCCTGCGGGTCCTGAATGTTCACGGCCACGACCAGCTGAGGGTCGTCGGCCGGGACGATGCCGATGTAACTGGAACCGTACTGGCACAGGCACTTGCCCGCGCCAGGGTCAGAGACTTGCGCGGTCCCGGTCTTGGCCGCCACCGTGTACCCCTTGATCAGCCCCCACGGCTCGCCAGCCTGAGCGTCCACGCCGGGGACCTGCTGCAGCATGGTCATCAGCTCGGCGGCCGTCGTGGCGCTGATCACACGTTTGCTCGCCGGCTTGCGCGCAGGGACATAGTGCCCGCCCGCAGTCGTCGTCCCTGCCACGATCGTCGGCTGCACCCGGACACCGCCGTTGGCGATGGTGGCGTAGACGCTCGCCATCTGTATCGCGGTCACGCCAACACCCTGGCCGAAGGCGTATTCGTACCGGTTGTCGCCGTAGTAGCCGGGCGATCCTGGCGGCGGGATCAGCCCGCCGGTCTCGCCGGGCAGCCCCAGGCCGCTGACCGAGCCGAGCCCGAAGGCGCGCAGGTAGTCGTATTGCTGACGGGGGGTGATGTGCTGCGCGACCTGCACCATGCCGACGTTGCTCGAATGCGCCAGTATGCCGGCGATGGTGTACCTGACCGTCGGGTGGTACTCGGCATCGTGGAAGGTGTACAGGCCGTCCATAGTGATCGAATAGGGGATCGTATACGCGCTCATGGGCGTCTGACCCCCCTTCTCCAGCGCTGCCGCCACCGTGACCGGCTTCAGCGTGCTGCCCGGCGCGAACACGTCGGAGACGCTGATGTTCGTTGTCTCATTGACGTTCGTCACGCTCGCCGGGTTGTAAGTCGGGTACTGAGCCATGGCCAGGATCGCTCCGGTCTTGGGATCCATCACCACGATGGAGCAGTTCCTGGCGTGGGTTTCGAGCACTCGGTTCCTGCAGATCTGCTCGGCCATCCACTGGATGTCAGCCTGGATGGTCAGCCGGAGGCTCTTGGCCGGCACACCAGGCGACTGCTGCACTTCGGTCAGCGGGATGGGCTCGCCATCCGCGCCGAGTTGGACCTCTTCGCCGCCGTCCTTGCCTGCCAGCACAGAGTTGTACTCCTGCTCAAGCCCCGCCTCGCCGACCAGGCCGCCATCGCCGGACGGAGCCGAGTTGGTGAAGCCGACGATGCTGGCAGCCAGCTCACCGTTCGGGTAGACGGTGTTGTACGTCGCTTGCATGTCGATGCCGGGCAGGCCGAGGCTGTTAACCTGGCCCGCTGCGGCCACCGGGACCCCGGCCGCGAGTACGTCGTACTGCGGCGAGGACGGATGGTTCAGGTCGTTCAGGACGGTCTCGACCGGAAGTTTGAGCGGACCGGCTAGCTTGGCGGCAACAGCTGGCCGCGAGGTCACCGGGATAAGCCTGGGATCGGCGAACACCCGGTAGGTCTGGACAGTCATCGCCAGCATGGTGCCGTCACTGCTGGTGATGTTGCCGCGGATCACCGGAATCTGGATATGCGCGAGCTGCTGATCCTGGGAGGCAGTCCGGTACTGCGCCGAGTCGAGCCCTTCAAGCTGGACAAGCCTGGCTGCGAAGAGCGACAGCGCGAACGCCATGCACAGCAGGCTGATCCGCAGCCGACGGCGCGGACTACCACGGCGGAGCACCGCAGCCGGCGACTTTCTCCGGCCCGCTGACCGGGCCGGGCTCTGCCGGAGCCGGCTGCTGCTGACCGGAGCAGAACGAAACCCTCGCTCGGCCCGGTACTGGTCGGCCCGGTACTGGTCGGCCCGGGATCGATCAGCACGGGATCGATCAGCACGGGATCGATATGGCTCGCCGCGCCCCTGGCCGACCCGTCCGCTGGGCTGACTGCGTGCTGACCGGCCTGCGTGCCGGACCGGCTCGCCTGGCCGGGCGGGGCGGCGCGCGGACGCCGGGCCACGCGAACCGCCCGGAACCGGCTTGCCGCGCCGCGCCGGACGACCAGACGCGTCATCTCGCCCCCCGGCCCCAGTCACCGGCCTGACCCGGCCCCGGTCGAGGTTGTGCTCCGGTGGTGCTTCCTGGCTGCTCGTTTCCGGTGGGCCGGGCGGCCGGTGCCGCTCTTCTTGGCGGCCCCCGTCTTAGTGGCCCCGGACTTAGTAACCGCTGGGCTGGGCGCGGGCGACACTGACGCCGATGGCGCGAGGCCCACGGCGCTGTCCAGTCCTTGCGCACCGGGGTGGCTCGGCACCTGCTCGAACTTGCGCGCGGGCAGGTTGAGGATGTGGCCGTCGGTTTGCGGCCGCATGCCCAGCTGATAAGCACGCCGCGCGATGCGCGACGGCGACTCCTCGTCGGCGACCTGACCGAGCAACGTCTGCTCTCGCAAGGACAGCTTCGCGTTAGCGCTCTGCAGCTGGCTGATACGGAAGCTTGTCGCGCCCAGCGTGGTGTTGACAACGAGGAGGCAAACGAGTCCGCCGCCAAGGAGTCCGAGCACGAGCAGGACGAACGGAATCGCCGGCAGCTGCACGCCCGCCGCTGGATGGACGCGGACAGCGGAGCGGGTGGGGGCGGCTGAGCGGGTGCGGGGGGCTGAACGAATGCGGGCGGCTGAGCGGGTGCCAGCGCCAGCATCACTGATGCCAGTATCACTGGCGGCTGGACGACTACCCGTAGCGCCGGTACTGCGAGCGCCGGTAGTGCGAGCGCCGCCACTACGAGCACGCGCGGGTCCGCCGGTTACGGCCGCCGGGTCCGGCCGTGGTCCGCGAGCCGCAGAGCGCCGCCCGTCGCCGGGCGCCCTCTGATTCGACCCACCGCCGCCAGCAACGCGACCGCCCGCCCCGCGGGGTTGCGGCACACCGCCTCGTGCCGCCGTACGCGGTCGAGGAGGTGCCACAGACGTGGTGTCCATTGGGTTAGCTCGCCCCTCCCCAGGCGGCCCGGCGCTGTGCGCTGAGCTCGCTTGCTTGCTGTCCCTGAGCTGATGTCATGCCGCCGCCCTGACCCGTTCGGCCGCGCGGAGCCTGGCCGGCGCCGCCCGCGGGTTTACCGCCAGCTCTTCCGCGCCCGGCCGCTCGGCACCTCGGGTAAGCAGCCGGAACTGAGGCCGGGCGGACTCCAGCGAAACCGGCAGCCCGCGCGGCGTGGTGTCTGCCGTCCTGCTAGCCAGTTCCTGCTTCACAGTCCGGTCTTCGAGTGAGTGATAGCTGAGAGCGACGAGCCGACCGCCTACAGCCATTGCATTCAGGGCCTCCGGCAATGCCCGCCGCAATGCCCCGAGCTCGTCGTTGACCTCAATGCGTAGCGCCTGAAACGTGCGCTTGGCGGGATTACCGCCGGTCCTCCGGGCGGGTGCCGGGATCGATTCCCTGACGATGTCGGCCAGCCTGGCGGAGCTGGTGAGCGGCGCACTGGCCCGCGCGGCCACAACCGCATCGGCGATGCGGCGCGCGAACCGCTCCTCGCCGTAGTCGCGCAGCACCCGTGCCAGGCGGTCAGCCGGGTAGGTGTTCAGCACGTCAGCAGCGGTCAGCTCGCCCGCCTGATTCATCCGCATGTCGAGCGGGGCATCCTGCGAGTAAGCGAAACCCCGGCTCGGATTGTCCAGTTGCGGCGACGAAACTCCGAGGTCGAACAGAACGCCTTGCACGGCGTGATGACCGGCACGCGCCAGGATCTGCGGTAGTTCGTCGTAGACCGCCTGGACCAGGGTTACCCGGTCGTGATAGCTGGCCAGGATCTGCCGCGATTCCTCGATCGCGGTCGCGTCGGCGTCGATGCCGATGAGGCTCAGACCCGGGTGCGCTGCCAGCAATGCCCGGGCGTGCCCGGCGCGGCCGAGTGTCGCGTCTACCAGTACGGCGCCAGGCGGATCGAGCGCAGGCGCGAGCAGTTCGAGAACCCGGTCACGCATGACCGGCAGGTGCGCGGCCGCAGCCGTTCCCATCGTGCCCCCTCGTTCCTGCTCCAACGCCGCTCGCTCGGTAGCCGCCCGTTCGATTGCGGGCCGCTCCGTCGCGACAGTGCGGCGATCCCGCCTGCCCTTGGTGCCGTGATGCCCGGCCAGGCCCCCATCCGCGCCACTGCACTGACGGGCTGGTATCCGCCTGACGCCGGGGAAGTGACGTCAGCCGGGCCGCATGCCCTCCAGCACGGGTGGAGACCTCACCGGGCATCCAGCGCGCCGTTACAGAACTCCTGGCAGAACCTCCTCCGATGCGTCAGCGAACGCGTCCTCTTGCTGCTCCAGGTAGCTGGCCCAGGCGGCGGCATCCCAGATCTCCAGCCGCGTGTTCGCGCCGATCACCACGCAGTCGCGCTGCAGTGCTGCGTACTCCCGCAGGCTCAGCGGAATGGTTATCCGGCCCTGCCGGTCGAGTTCCTCGTCTGAGGCGCTCGCGAAGAACACCCGGCTGTAGTCCCTGACGGCCTTGGCTGTCACCGGCGCCGTCCGCAGTGCTTCGGTGATCCGCCCGAACTCGGTCGCCGGAAACACGTACAAACAGCGTTCCTGACCCTTGGTGAGCACCAGTCCCGCGGACAGCTCGTCGCGGTACTTGGCGGGCAGGATCAGGCGGCCCTTCTCGTCGAGCCTGGGCGTGTGGGTGCCAAGAAACACCCGCCTCACCTCCCCAGGCCACCCACATCACACCCACTGGACGCCTTTCCCGCCCCACGGGTCACCACTGTACTCCACTCTTCCCCACCGTCAATCATGGCAGGCCTTTGAACCTGGTGGCCGACGAGGGAGTTACCAGGTCAGGGAGGTGGAGTGGAGTGGAGGCGGCGGGCAGCGCCACGCGCTGGCGCAGTCGTCATTAGCCCTGCCGCGACGGAGTGCGTTTTAACCGGACGTGGGGAATAGTCATCTCAGTGTTACGCCCCCGATATGGGCTCGGGATCGCCCGCGGCCCATACAAGGACGTACTGTCTGATCGCACGGCTGATCCCGCCGCGTCAGCGCCGATGTGGAGCATGAGCGCTGAAGTGGCTGATGAGCAGTGAGAGCAGCTAATTGGGGAATAGCCGCCAGGAGGGTGTGCGTGGTCACGGAGACCGGCCAGCAGGCTGAGCGATCGCTGGATGAACTCGTAGACGTTGCCAAACAGGTCAGCAATGCCGTCCAGACGGTCATCTCTGGCAAGCCAGGCGCAGTTCGCCTCGCCTTGGTGGTGCTGCTCGCCGAAGGGCACATCCTTATCGAGGATGTGCCTGGTGTTGGCAAAACCCAGCTTGCCAAGGCCCTTGCCAGGTCAATCGACTGCTCGGTGCGGCGGGTTCAGTTCACTCCAGACCTGCTGCCGAGCGATATCACTGGCGTCAACGCCTACAACCAGGAACTGCGCGAGTTCGAGTTCAAGCCTGGCCCTATCTTCGCCAATATCGTGCTCGGCGACGAGATCAACAGGGCCTCGCCCAAGACGCAGTCGGCGCTGCTGGAGTCGATGGAAGAACGCCAGGTCACCGTTGACGGAAGCACCTATCAGCTCGAGACGCCGTTCATGGTGATCGCGACGCAGAACCCGGTCGAGATGGAGGGCACCTACCCGCTGCCCGAAGCGCAACGCGACCGGTTCATGAGCCGGATCTCAATCGGTTACCCGGACCGGGCGTCCGAACTCGCCATGCTTGACTCACATGGCGGTGGGTCGCCGCTCGATCAGCTGAAGCCGGTTGCGCACGCGAGCGACATTCGCGCGCTGGTAGCCGCGGTCCGCGACGTGCACGTGTCGGCATCGATCCGTCAGTACATCATCGATCTCGTCAACGCCACCAGGGTGTCGCCAGAGCTCAGGCTCGGCGCGTCACCCCGTGCCGCGCTGCACCTCCTGCGGGCCAGCCGAGCGCACGCCGCGCTCGACGAGCGAGACTTCGTCATCCCCGACGACGTGCAGGCGCTCGCAGTGCCAGTCCTCGCGCACCGGCTGCTGCCTAGCGCCGAGGCCATGGTCGGGCGGGAGCTGCCAGATCAGGTCCTGGCCGCCATCGTCCAGCGGCTTCCGCTGCCGACCCGTTAGCCCGCGTAGAATCTCGCGCAAGAGCAGCCGGAAGGACAACGACATGCGGGGCTCGCTGCTCGCCGGGATGACAACCCGTGGGACGTCGTTCCTTGCTGCCGGGGCAGCATCGGCCGTGGCGGGATACCTCCTCGGCGAGCGTGGCCTGTTCTGCGTTGGCATCGCGCTGCTCGCCCTGCCGCTGTTCGCGGCCGCCGCGGCCCGCCGGGGTCAGTACCGCCTCGCAACTAGCCGGACTGTCAGCCCGCCCCGGGTGCCCGCCGGGCATACGGCTACTGTCACGCTGCGACTGGAAAACGTGTCGCGCGTGCCTACGGGCCTATTGATGGCCGAGGACACTGTGCCGTATGCGCTCGGCACCCGGCCCAGGTACGTGCTGGACAAGATCGAGCGCGCCGGTGTGCGCGAGCTGACTTATCCGCTGCGGTCAGACCTGCGCGGCAGATTCGAGATCGGCCCGTTGCATCTGCGAGTCGCGGACGCGTTCGGACTTGTCGAACTGAGTCGTTCGCTGTCCGGCCGGACGACGTTCGTGGTGACGCCCCGGGTGATTCCGCTGGCGAGAACGGTCATCAGCCGGTCGTGGGCTGGCGAAGGCAACGGGCGAGCACGGCTGACCTCTACGGCCGGCGAAGACGATGTCATCCCGCGGGCCTATCGCGATGGCGACGAGTTCCGCCGCGTGCACTGGCGATCGACAGCGCGCTACGGCGAATTGATGGTACGGCGGGAGGAGCAGCGCTGGCGGAACAAGGCGACTGTCTTCCTGGACAGCCGGTCGATGGCGCACGTCGGCAGCGGCGCGGCATCCTCGTTCGAGGTCGCTGTGAGTGCCGCGGCATCCGTCGGAGTACACATCGCGCAGGAGGGTCTGACCGGGCAGTTCATCTCCGATGAGGAGGTAATACGCAGCGTGCCGTTCTTCGAAGACCGGCTGCTGGATGCCCTCGCCGTCATCAGACCGTCAGCAAAGCGCAGCCTGGCGTCGTCGCTCAAGGAACTCAGGGCCTCCAGCGCCGGCGTGATCATTGCGGTGATGGGCCGCATCTCAGTTGCGGAGGCGCAGCAACTGGCCGTCTGCAGGGGCGATGGCAGTCAGGGGATCGCCTTGCTGCTCGATGTATCAAGCTGGGCGGACCAGGCCGTCAAGACACCGGATCAGCAGGCCGTGCCAGCCAGCAGCAATTCAGCTGTCGGCAGCCCAGTCAACGACAGCCCAGCAAACGGCAGCCCAGCAAACGGCAGCCCAGCAAACGGCAGCCCAGCAAACGGCAGTGCCATCGTCGACAGCAGTACCAGCACCAGCGCTACCACCGCTAGCACAGGAAACGGACGGACGCCACCGGCTGCCCGCAGCGCGAGCCGCCAGGCGGCTGCGGAGAGCCTGGCGGCTGCGGCCGTCCTTCGCGGCGCGGGATGGCATGTGACGTTGATCGATGCCAGCACACCTCTAGCCGTTGCCTGGCAGCGACTGCCCAGGGCAGCCGAGATGCTCGTCGCCGCGACGGCCAGTTACCGCGCGGCAGCCGAACGGCCCGATGGGTCCCCTGCATGAACAGGGTAGCCATCACGGGGGCGGTCGCCGTGATGCTGGCTTCGCTCTCGCTGAGTTCTGTCATCGCGAGTGCTGGCTGGATTGCCACCGGGGGTGCGGCCGTTGCCGTGGTCGTCATCGCCGGAGCGCTTACCAGGCTGTCGAGGATGCCTGCCGCGGTCGCCTCCACGTTCCTGGTGCTGATCGCGCTTGTCCCGCTGCTGACCAGACCCGGCTGGGCCGACCGCAGCGCCGCGCTGCTGTTCCTGGTCATCACCGCGCTGAGCGCGACGGGCGCGCGGCCGCTGCGCGGATTCGCCGTGCTGGCCTGCTACCTTGCCGCCCTGCTGCTGTACCTGAACGTGGTGTTCGCGCACGCCGCTTCGTACGGCTACCTGATTCCCAGCGACAGCTCGATCCGTTCGCTTGCCCAGCTCTGGCAGGCCGCGTTCCAGGAGTTCCGGTATGCACCGCCGGTGCCTGACCTGCCGGCTGTCAGCCTGGTCACCGCCGCGGGCATCGGAGCCGTGGCAATCGCGGTAGACATTCTCGCGGTCCGGCTCCGGCGGCCGGCTGTTGCCGGCCTGCCGCTGCTACTCCTGTTCAGCGTGCCGGTGGCCAGCGACCTGAAGGTGTTTGGCGCGCCGCAAATGGTCATCTTCGCCCTGGGCCTGGCCGGTTACCTGGCGCTGCTGTCGGCCGACGGCCGGGAACGACTGCGCATGTGGGGCCGGCTCGTGACCTTCCGCCATGTCCAGGCGGCCGACGAAACCGGGACTGCGCCGGACACCAGGGAGCTGGGCGCATCCGGCCGGCGGATCGGCCTGGCGGCCATCTGCCTGGCGATCATCATCCCGCTGATCCTTCCGTCGATGCGCGTCCGGGACGTCTTCGCGACGACCGCCGATGGCAGCGGCCATGGCGGCGGGAGTGCTGCCGTCTCGCCTTTGCTCAGCGTGCAGAACTTGCTTGAGGGCAAGGCGCGCCCGGTGCTGACCTACACGACCTCAGCCAAGGACCCGGGCGAGCAGTATTTCCAGGTCTACGCGGTCAACTACAGCGCTAAGCAACGTGGCTGGCTGCAGCCTTCGTACGGCGACACCCGGCAGCTCCAGGGACCGAAGTTGCCGTGGGCGGCGCCCGGAGTGCTGCCGACGACCCCGGTCACGAAGTTCACTACAACTGTCACGATCAGCCAGGACGACACCGGCACGGCGGTTCTGCCCATGCCGTACGCCCCGTACCAGCTCAGCGTCCGCGGCTCCGGGTGGTTCGAGACCGGCGAGTCTCTCATGGTGTTCAACCCCGATATCAACATGCCTGGGCTGAGTTACACGGTGCAGAGCGACGAGACCAATCCGCAGCCGGCCGATATCCCCAACGTAGAGGCGTCGGGGGTTATCAAAGAGGAATACGACGGCTACAAGGGACCCGATGAGGCGCGGCTGTACGACATCGCCTACGACCACACCATCCGCGCGGGCGCGACAACCTACCTGCAGGAAGCCCAGAAGCTGGAGGACTGGTTCACTTCGGGGGCCTTCAGCTACACCCTGAAGCCCGACCTGCCGGCCACGAACTGGCTGATCCCGTTCCTCACCGCCGACAAGCGCGGCTTCTGCAGCCAGTTCGCCCAGGCTTTCGCTATTCTCGCCAGAACTCTGGGGATCCCGGCGCGGATCGCCATCGGTTACACCGGCGGCACCCGCGGATCCGGCAACACCTGGGACGTCACGACCGCCGACGCGCATGCCTGGCCGGAGCTTTACTTCACCGGCTACGGCTGGTTGCGGTTCGAGCCGACGCCCAGCGGCTCGGGCGGCCAGGACACAGCTGAGGCGCCCTCGTACGCCGGTCAGCCCGCCGCTTCCAGCCAGAAGGGAGACCTGACCCCCAGCAGCCAATCCCAGCGGGACACCGGATCCGGAAAGCTGGGCAGGGGCCGCCTGCCGACCAACCGCTTTGCGCACGCCGCTTATGACTCGCCGGCTGCTCATAAGACCCCGCCCGGTTCCAAGAAGTGGCTTGCCGTTGCCGTCCCGGTGGCGTTGTTCCTGCTCCTGGCGTGGCCGGCGCTGACCCGGCTGCTGACCAGGCGCCGCCGCTGGCTGACCGCGTCCGGTGATGCCGGGATGGCCCGCGCTGCCTGGCGGGAACTGACCGACGACCTCGCGGACTATGGCCTCGACGGCACTCCCGGCGAGACACCCCGCGCCGTGGCCAGGCGCGTTGTCATCGAGGCCCGTCTGGACGGCACTGCGGCCCAGGCGGTTCGCAGGCTCGCGGCAGCTGAGGAGCGCGCCCGGTACTCACGATTGCCAGATCCGGCCGCAGGTCTCAAAGACGCCGTGCTGACCGTCCGCCGGGCTGTCGCTGCCTCGGTGCCGCGGCGGCAGCGGGTCGCGGCCAGGCTTCTGCCCTCTTCGACCCTGCTGGCAGCGAGGCGCCTGGCCCAGCGTGGCAGTGAACTGCTCGGCTGGCTCGATTCGTCCTGGCCGACAGTGCGTCGCCAGCTACGCCATAAGACGGCACGCCGGACCGCCTGATCGATGCCCCTGCCGGCGGGAGCAGCGGGCCCGTCCGGTGCTACCGGTTATTGCCCTCCTGGCGCCGCCGCCAGCGCTCCTCCAGGCGTTCCATCAGTCCGCTGCTCGCGGGCGCTTTCGCTGCCGCCTTACGGCTCCGCCGTCGCTTGCGGTCGGTCAGCATGCCAGCCATCCGCCGGTAGCTGACAACCGCCACGATGCCGCTGAGCAGCAGAACCGCCACGCCCCCGGCCGCGAGCCCGTCGTACTTCAGGACGATCCCCGCCACCAGCATGCCGGCACCCAGCAGGAACCCCACTGCAGCCTGGATGACCCTGCGCCGGTAGTGGACTTTGGGATCTTTCGACCGCATTGCCCGAGCAAGCCGCGGATGCTCGGCATAGAGCGCCTGCTCAATCTGCTCGAGCTGACGCTGCTCGTGCTCAGAGAGCGGCACTGTGCCTCCCATCAACCACGCCGATGCTGACTGCGCTGTGGCCTTGCCCTTACGTCCAGAATACGAGCGCCGGGCCGCCCTGCGGAAGGGTACATGGCCTCGGGGCACTGACCCGGTTCAGCCCGCCTGCATTCGGTGATCAGTTTCCCCGGTTATGTCTGTCTGGCACCGGGCCATGCGGACGCGACTGTGCGCCAGTGCGGCCGTCGACCAGGCTGGCCGGACGGACGGCATCCGGGCCGAAGCGACCGCTGATCCTGTCCAGCGCCGACTCGGCGTCCTGCCAGGACGCGCCGCGCTCACCGAGCGCGAGCTGAGTGGCCGCGGCGATGTCCGGTACCAGGCCAGTCGCCCGTACTCCGACGAGTCGGAGCCTTGCCTGCCCGCTCAGTCCTGAGGACGCATAGAGCGCGCACGCGGTGGCGTAGATCCGCTGCGTCTGGCTGGTGGGTTCTGGCAGCGTCTTGGACCGGGTGATGGTCGTGAAGTCCGCCTTGCGGAGCTTGATGACTACCGTCCTGGTTGCGTAACCGGACGAGCGCAGCGACCGCGCCGTCCGGCGCGACAACCTCAGCAACTCGCGCCGGATCACGGCAGGGTCGCTGACGTCGACTTCGAACGTTTCCTCACTCCCCACGCTCTTCTCCCGCACCGCGGGCTCGACAGCGCGGTCGTCCCGGCCGCTGGCCAGAGCATGCAGGTGGGCGGCCGTAGCCTTCCCGACGTCGCGTTCCAGCGTGGCGAGCGGCGTGGCTGCAATGTCGCCCACCGTCCGCAAGCCCAGGCGGGCAAGCGTCTCCCCAGTCTTGTCCCCTACGCCCCAGAGCGCCGAGATTGGCAGCGGGTGCAGGAACTCCAGCGTGCTGTCCGCCGGGATCACCAGCAGCCCGTCCGGCTTGGCGTGCACCGACGCGAGCTTGGCGAGGAATTTTGTCGTCGCGACACCGACTGAGCAGGTGATCTGCTGTTGCTGTGCTACCTCGCGCCGGATTCGCTGGCCGATGCTGGCCGGGGTACCGAATAGCCTGATTGCCCCGGACACGTCCAGGAACGCCTCGTCCAGCGACAGTGGCTGTACCAGGGGTGTCACCGCACGGAAGATCGCCATCACCTCTTTGGACACAGATCCGTAGAGCCGGTGCCTGGGCGGGATCACGACGGCATGCGGGCAAAGCCGCCGGGCCCTCGACATGGGCATGGCCGACCGGACCCCGAAAGAGCGTGCCTCGTAGGTGGCCGAGAGCACGACGCTGCGGCCCGACAGGCCGCCGACGATCACTGGCGTGTGCGCCAGCTCCGGACGGTCGCGGATCTCGACGCTCGCATAGAAAGCGTCCATGTCCACATGCAGGATGTGGCAACCGGTGTCGTCTCCGGACAAGCCCGTCACGCGTGACGGCGCCTGCCTGCTCATGTGCTGACTGTAACGCCGGGCACCGACACTTCGACGGCTCGCGATCGCGCGTTAGGGCAGCAGCGTGGGCTTGAGTTCCAGCAGCCGCGCGAGCAGGCCGTTCACGAACCCGGACGAATCGTCGGTAGACAGGTCACCGGCCATCGCGACCGCTTCGCTGATGGCTACCGCGTCCGGCACGTCGTCATTCCACAGCAACTCCTGCACGCCAATCCGCAGGATGTTGCGATCCACGGCTGGCATCCGGTCCAGCGTCCATCCGTGCGCATGCGCAGCCAGCAGCTGGTCGATCTTCTCGCCGTGCTCCTGAACGCCGCGGACCAGTTCGGCCGCGTACTGCGGCACCGGCGGGCTGGCCTCCTGAATACGGACCGCCAGCAGGTCGAGCACCGGCTCTCTCCTGATCTCAGCCTCGAACAGGATGTCAAGCGCCCGTTTACGGGCCTTACTGCGCGCTGCCACGGTCGCGGCCGGCTCGTCCCTGACCCGGCTGGCTCAGGCCCGGCCGAGGTAATCGCCTGAGCGGGTGTCGACGCGGATCTTCTCGCCGGTAGTGATGAACAGCGGCACCTGGATCTGCGCCCCGGTCTCCAGCGTGGCCGGCTTTGTCCCGCCAGTGGACCGGTCGCCCTGCAAGCCGGGGTCGGTGTGCTCGACCGTCAGCTCAACCGCAGCCGGCAACTCGACGTAGAGCGGAGTGCCGTCATTGAACGCAATCGTCGCGGTCTGTTCCTCCAGCAAGTAGTTCGCGGCATCCCCGACCACGGCAGCCGGGATATGCGGCTGGTCATAGTCGGTCGTGTCCATGAACACGAAGTCGTCGCCCTCGCGGTAGAGATACTGCATCTCGCGCTTGTCGACATTCGCGACCTCGACTCGCACGCCGGCGTTGAATGTCCTGTCCACTACCTTTCCGGACAGCACGTTCTTCAGCTTGGTGCGCACGAAGGCGCCACCCTTGCCGGGTTTGACGTGCTGGAAGTCCACCACGCTCCAGAGCGCGCCGTCGATGGTCAGCGTCATGCCATTCTTCAGGTCGTTGGTGGTGGCCACGTCTGTGTGTCTCCTGCATGCTGCGGAACGCGGGCGCCCGGTCAGAGCACCAGCAGTTCCTTGGTGGTCGTAGTAAGTACTTCCGCTACCGTGCGGACCACGAGGGTGTCCTCGATCCTGACGCCGCCCCTGCCCGGCAGGTAGATTCCTGGCTCGACGGTAACGGGAACCCGGTCCATGAGTTTACCTGTCCGGCCAGGTCCCATTAGCGGTGCTTCATGCACCTCAAGGCCCACGCCGTGGCCCAGGCCGTGACCGAAGTGATCAGCGTGGCCGGCCTCGGCGATCAGGTCGCGGGCGCTGGCGTCGACCGCGTCGATGTCTGCGCCCGGCACTGCGGCCGCGATGCCAGCTAGCTGTGCAGCCGCCACGAGTTCGTAGATGTCCCGCTGCCAGGGCTGAGGCTGGCCGAGGGCCAGCGTCCTGGTCATGTCGGCATGGTAGCCGCCGACCTGCGCACCGCAGTCAATCGTGATCAGATCGCCTGGCCGGAACGCCCGCTCCCCCGGTGAGTGGTGCGGAATCGCGCCGTTAGGGCCGCTAGCCACGATCGTGTCGAACGCAACCCCGTCAGCGCCGAGGTCAATCATCGTGCGCTCCAGCAGTACCGCGACGCTTCGCTCGGTGCGCCCCGGCTCGATCTCTGGCAGCACCGCGGCAAACGCCTCAGCGGTGATCGCGCAAGCCCTGCTCAACAGCTCGAGCTCGGTGTCGTCCTTGATCATCCGAAGACCCTCGACGAGGTGACCGAGCGGCTTCAGGAGTGCCGGACCGTCTGGAAGTTCGGCTAGCGCGTTGTACCGCTCGACCGTCATCTCGTGCGCCTCGAAGCCCAGCGTGCCAAAACCCAGCTGGACGGCGAGAGCGGCTAGCGCCGGCTCGACCTGGCGTTCCGTCACCACGTCAAGGTCGGGGCACTGCTGCATGGCAGCCTCGGCGTAGCGCGAGTCCGTGGCGAGAACGCCGGAGCCGCTAGCCGGGAGCAGGATTGCCGCGTTCGAGCTGACCAAGCCCGACAGATACCGGACATTAGGCAGGCTGGTGATCAGAGCGGCGTCGGCGCCGGAATCAGCGATCTTCTCCTGGGCACGGGAACGGCGGGCGGCATGGATGTCGGCCATGCCTTGGAACTCTACTGACCGGACGCGCCGGCCACTGGCCGGCTAGCGCTGCCCGGCGCGTCGTCCCCGATGATCATGCCGCCGCCACGGCTCCAGGTCAGGTAGCGAGAGGACAGGTTGATCAGCGTCACTACCCGGTTGCGGCCGCCCAGCAGGTAGATCAGGTGCAACCCGAGCCATGCTAGCCAGGCGATCGTGCCCCGCAGCCGCACGCCGCCACGTAGTTCGACGACGGCCGACCGGCGGCCGATCGTGGCCATCGTGCCTTTGTCGTGATAACGGAACGGTGTTGTCGGCTGGCCGGCAATCCGCCGCAGGATCTGCCGAGCCGCATGCCGGCCCTGCTGAATCGCGGGCTGGGCTAGCTGCGCGATCGGGTCCTGCTGGTTGATGGAGACATCACCAGTGGCGAAGACACGGTCCTGCCCGGTTACCTGCAGGTCAGCATCCACTTCGATGCGGCCGCCTTTGCCGCGCGGCAGCCCCGATGTCCAGGCAGCGTCCGGTCCGGACACTCCGGCCGCCCAGACGGTGATGTCACTGCGGTGCTCGCTGCCGTCGGCCAGCAGCACAGAAGCCTGGCGGACCTCCTTGATCGCCGTGTTGAGCAGGACCTCGACGCCCCGGTTCACCAGCTGCTGGCGAGCGTAGCGACGGAGCTTGTCGTGATACGGCGCGAGCAACGCAGGCCCCATCTCAATCAGCCGGACCCGGAACATCGTGCGATCGATCTCGGGAAACACCGCAGGCAGCGCGACGTTCCGGAGTTCGGCAAGCGTGCCGGCCAGTTCGACGCCGGTTGCCCCGCCGCCGACAATGGTCACGTCGAGCTCCGGGTCGGTCAGGCCCTCGTTGCGGGATTCCAGGGCATCCATCAGCTGGTTCCGCAACGTGATCGCGTCCGGGCGGGTGTACAAGCTCAGGCTGTGCTCGGCGGCCCCGGTCACGCCGAAGAACGCGGCACCAACCCCAGTTGCGATGATCAGGTAGTCGTAGCCGAGCTCTTCCCCGGTGTCCAGTACGGCGACACGCCGACCGAGGTCGAGTCCGACCAGCTCGCCCTTGCGGAACCGCGCCCCGCGCTTACCGGTCGCTGACCACAGCGGATAGGCAACGTC
Organism: Streptosporangiaceae bacterium; assembly: GCA_035507615.1. GTDB lineage: Bacteria > Actinomycetota > Actinomycetes > Streptosporangiales > Streptosporangiaceae > JAJYUU01. Next base: position 49,863 of record DATJNX010000001.1, on the reverse strand, counting down.
CGCGCCCGTCAGTCCTGCCGTGGCTACCTCGTAGAGCAGCGGCTGGAACGTGCTGTACACCTGCCGGTCCAGCAGCGTCACCTGGACATCGGAGCGTGCCAGCGCATGCAGTGCCGAGATCCCGGCAAAGCCGCCGCCAACAATCAGCACCGCCGGACCGTCGGTTTCACTGCCCTGTCGGTTGGGTTGCATCATGCTCCGCTCTCGTTCGTCACGAGCGGGCCTGCCCACGGAAGTGCGGTCAAAACCGTAGCCGAGTGTCCCCGGCGCGTCGCGTGCGGGGCCGCTGCCAGCCGCCGGCGCTGGCAGCAGCCGCTGCTGCGCCCTAGGCTGCCAGCTCCTTGATCTGCTCGACCAGCGCTACCCGCTCGGCATGCGTGCCGGCCATCGGTGCCACGTTGAGCGTGGTCGCGCCCGACTCCCGCATCGCGGCTACCCGCTCGGCCACGAACGACTTGGGCCCGATCAGTGACACGTGCTCAAGCAGTTCCTGCGGGATCAGCCCGGCCGCCTCCTCCTTGCGCCCGGCGAGGTACGCGTCCTGGATGGCCGCCGCTTCCTTGCCGTAGCCGTACCGGACAGCCAGGTTGTTGTAGAAGTTCTTGGTTCGGGCACCCATCCCGCCGATGTAGAGCGCCTGCACCGGGCGGATCAGGTCGATCAGGCCCTTGACGTCGTCGCCGATCGCCAGCGCGGTCTGCGCGAACACATCCAGCGGCGGCAGCGAGGGGTCGCGCTTGGCGGTCCCGGCCGCGAGGGCAGCACCCCACACCTCCTTAGCCTTCTCCGGGTAATAGAAGATCGGCTCCCAGCCTTCAGCCAGCTCGGCTGCCATCTCCACATTCTTGGGGCCGAGTGCCGCCAGGATGATCGGGATGCGCTCACGTACCGGGTGGTTGATCAGCTTCAGCGGCTTGCCGAGGCCCGTGCCACGCCCCTCCGGCAACGGGATCTGGTAGTGCGTCCCGTTGTAGACGAGCCGCTCCCGGCGCCAGACCGCCCGGCAGATCTCGATGGTCTCCCTGGTGCGAGCTAGCGGCGCGTCATAGGGCACGCCGTGCCAGCCCTCGATCACCTGCGGGCCGGAAGCGCCGATGCCAAGCGAGAACCGGCCGCCGGAGACGTAATCGATGCCCGCAGCGGTCATCGCGGTCAGGGTCGGGGTGCGCGAGTACAGCTGCATGATGCCGGACGCGAGCTCCACCCGCTCCGTGACTGCCGCCAGGTAGCCGAGCTGGCTGACTGCGTCGTAGCTGTAGGCCTCAGGAACGAAGACGATGTCGAGCCCGGCCTTCTCGAAATCGGCCAGCTCAGCCGCTGTCTCCCTGAATCCGCCCGCGTAGTTGATAGCCATCCCGATGCGCATGCGCAGACCCCTTCGCGCCATAACGACCGGTCATCGCCGGCCGGCCGCGGCCCGGCTGGCCACAGTCCATCGCTAGGGATGCATCGTAACTGCCTGGATCTGGTCAGCACAGATGTGAGCTGCTGGAACCGCGAACCGTCAGGGCGCGTCCAAGCTGCGACAGGGGCGGCGGCAGGACTGGCCGCGGCACGGGATCCGGGAGCGGGCATGCGCGCATTAGGGGCAGCACAGCGACGGTCTTCGCGGCGCGTCATCGGGGTAGTTGCCTCAGTCGCTGGCGTGGCGATCCTCGCATCAGCGTGCGGCACTGCTCCGGCGCCGGGCGCGCCGGCCAGTCCGACGGGGCTGGCGCTGACGCGGGCGCACCATGTCCCGGCCGCGGACTCCCGGGCAGGAGCGACCGCATACGCTCGCAGGCTGCTGGCCGGCCTCCGCTTGCCGCCCGGCGCGCGGAAGCTGCCGTGGCCGCCCAAGCCTCCGGCCGGGCTTGCTCCGAACACGCCCCGCATTCTCTCCGACCTAGTCGACCTCAAGGTGCTGTACCGCCTGACGCAGCCGATGAGCTCGGTCTACAGCTACCTGCTCGCCCACCGTCCGGCCGGTACAACGGCCGATGCATACGGCGCCGACAGCATGTCCGGAACTGTGACGTCGCAGTTCGCGGACTTCGCATCCGTGCGCCTGCCAGACGGAATCTTCTCGGCTGACGTCAACGCAGCTATCGAAGCTCGTCCAGGTGGCGGATCACTGCTGCGGGCCGACGCTTTCGTCGCCTGGTATCCGCCGCGTGGCACGGCCCGGCGCATCGACCCGGCCGAGTACCGCGCAGTGACCATCCGGTGGCAGCACGGCTACTCGGTCACGGCGAGGACGTTCACGTCACGGCGAGCGGTGGCGCGCTATTCCGGCCTTTATAACGCTCTCCACGGCGCCCCCGACGTCGAGACAAGCTGCCCGGGCGAATTTCTCGGAGCAGGGCGGAACGACTACCAGGTCGTCTTCATCCCGGCCGGTAACCGGCCGCGAGTCGTGGTCGATCCGACGACCTGCATGTTCGTCGACGTATCGATCGGCGGCAAGCAGGTATCGGCGTTGTATCCGGCAACCGGTCTGCTGAGCGCCGCAACGCAGGCAGTGCATCACCGCTAGCTGGCCGCCGACCCGAGCATGCCCGCGATCGCGCGGAGCGCGAGCTCGTAGGAGTGCACGCCAAAACCAGCGATAGTGCCGTCCGCGACCGGTGACACGACCGAGTTATGCCGGAACGACTCGCGCGCTGCCGGGTTGGACAAGTGCACCTCCACGAGCGGCGCGGTGCGCATCGCCAGCGCGTCTCGCAGCGCGTACGAGTAGTGCGTGAACGCGGCCGGGTTGATGACCACCGGCAGTCGCCGCTCGAACGCCTCGTGCACCCAGCCGATCAGCTCGGCCTCGTCGTCGGTCTGCCGCAGGTCGATCTCAAGCCCGAGGTCCGCGCCGAGCGCCGCGCACGCAGCCTGGATGTCGGATAGCGTCGCCGACCCGTAGATCTCCGGCTCGCGTGCTCCGAGCATGCCCAGATTCGGACCGTTCAGCACGAGGACTGCCGCCAACCTAGGACACCCCCAACTCAGGACACTTCCGCGTACGCCAGCTCGAGCAGTTCCTCCGGCGGATCGGCCATCATGCCGGGCTTGGCCAGTCCGTCCAGTACCACCAGCCGGAGCTTTCCCGCTCTGGCCTTCTTGTCCATCGCCATCGCGGCGCGCAGCGCCGGCCATGCGCCGGACCGGTAGCGCACCGGCAGCCCCACGGCGGTCAGCACTGACCGGTGGCGTTGCGCGGTAGCCGGCTCCAGCCGTCCGGCCAGCCGGGAAACCGCGGCTGCGAAGCACATGCCGATGGACACTGCGTCGCCATGCCGCATCTGGAAGTCTTCGGATCGCTCGATCGCATGCCCCAGCGTGTGACCGTAGTTGAGGATCTCCCGCAGCCCGGACTCGCGCAGGTCGGTCGACACCACCTCGGCTTTCACCCGCACTGCGCGCTCGATCAGCTCGCGCTCGTGTGGTCCGCCGGGCCGCGCGGCGCTAGCCGGGTCGGACTCGATCAGGTCCAGGATCGCCGGGTCGGCGATGAAACCCGCCTTGATCACTTCCGCCAGCCCGCTCACGTACTCAGCAGCCGGCAACGTAGCCAGCACGGAGGTGTCGGCCAGCACGCCGGCCGGCGGGTAGAACGCGCCGACCAGGTTCTTGCCATCCAGAGTGTTGATCGCTGTCTTGCCGCCGATGGCGGCGTCAGTCATGCCCAGCAGCGAGGTCGGGACGAGCACGACCCGGACGCCGCGGAGCCACGTCGCTGCCACGAACCCGGCCAGGTCGGTGACCGCCCCGCCGCCGACTCCCACGATCGCGTCGGTGCGGCCGAGCCCGGCGGCCGCGAGCCTCGACCAGAGCCGGGCCGCGACGGTGATCTCCTTGGCTGCCTCGCCGTCCGGTACCGGCTCGGGCTGCACGGTGTACCCGGCCCTGGCTAGTGCCCGGCACACTCCGGCGGCGATAGTGGCCAGGTGTGCTGAGTGGATGACGACCACGGTCCTGGCAGCGGGACCGACCAGGGACGGCAGCTCGGCCAGCACGCCGGTGCCGACCGCCACTTCATAGCCCCCCTGGCCGCCGACCACGATCCGTGTTGCGGTCACCGGCCATCGCCGGGTTCACAGTTGACACCGTCACTGGCGCCTGGTCCCCCGCCGCTGGCTACCACGCCTGTGACCATCCCGGCGATCTCCGCGGCTATGTCATCCGGTTCTCTGCCATCTGTGCTCACGGTAAGCCAGGCGAGCCGGCCGTAAACCGGAAGCCTTGCCTCGAGCAGCGACTTCAGCTGGGCGCGAGGGTTCGTGCCGATCAGCAGCGGCCTGGCCCGGTCAAGTCCGACCCGCTTGGCCAGCTCAGCGAACTCAGTCTGCAGGTAGACCACCGCGCGCCCGGCCAGCTGCGCCTGAGTCCGCTCGTCCATGACCGCGCCGCCGCCAAGCCCGACTACGCCGCTAGCGGGCGTTTCCTCCCTGGTGGTTCCAGAAAGCGCTGCGGTGACTGCGACGCGCTCTAGCCGCCGGAATTCCGGCTCGCCGTCGGAGACGAAAATGTCGCTCACCGGTTTCCCGGCGGCCGCCTCGACAACCGCGTCGGTGTCGGTGAAGGACACACCGAGCCGGGCAGCTAGCTTCGTGCCGACCGTCGTCTTGCCCGCGCCTGGCGCTCCGATCAGGATTACCGGCGGTGGCGGGGCAGTGCCAGGCTGGCCGTTGGCCGTCACCGGATCACCATCGCCTTCAGGTAGGCCTCGGCGTTTCGCGCGGTCTCGGTCACGCTGTCGCCGCCGAACTTCTCCAGCATCGCGTCGGCGAGTATGAGCGCGGTCATCGCCTCCGCGACTACGCCGGCGGCGGGCACCGCAGTCACGTCACTGCGCTGGTTGATCGCCTTGGCTGCCTCGCCGGTCCGGACGTCCACGGTGCTCAGCGCACGCGGCACGGTGGAAATCGGCTTCATCGCCGCCCGCAGCCTGATCGGCTCGCCGGTGCTCATTCCGCCCTCGACCCCGCCCGCCCTGTTGGTAAGCCGCCGGATGCCCGTATCGGTGCCCTCGATCTCGTCGTGGGCCAGCGACCCGCGCCGCCCGGCGGTCGTGAACCCGTCGCCCACTTCGACGCCTTTGATGGCCTGGATGCTCATCAGCGCGCCGGACAGCCTGCCGTCCAGCCGCCGGTCCCAGTGCACGTGACTGCCCAGGCCCGGCGGCAGCCCGTAGGCGATGACTTCTACGATTCCGCCGAGCGTATCGCCGTCACGGTGTGCTGAGTCGATTTCGGCCTGCATCGCGGCGCTGGCTTCCGCGTCCAGGCAGCGTACCGGGTCGGCATCGATCCGGGCCTGGTCCTGCGGGCCCGGCAGATGCTCCTGCGGCGCCTCGACCGAACCGAGCGCGACCACGTGACTGACGATCTCGGCACCCAGAACCTGACGGATCAGCCGCCTGGCTATCTCGCCGAGGGCGACGCGCGCCGCCGTTTCCCTGGCGCTCGCCCGCTCCAGGATCGCCCGCGCGTCATCCTGACCGTACTTCTGCATCCCGGCCAGGTCTGCGTGCCCTGGCCGTGGCCTGGTCAGCGGCGCGTTGCGGGCCTGCGCGGCGAGAATGTCCGGGTCGACCGGATCGGGTGACATCACGGTCTCCCATTTCGGCCACTCGGTGTTGCCGATCCTGATCGCCACCGGACTGCCGAGCGTGAGTCCGTGCCGGACACCGCCGGTGAACTCCACCTCGTCCTGCTCGAACTTCATCCGCGCGCCGCGGCCGTACCCGGCGCGGCGCCGGGCCAGCGCGAGCGCGACGTCCCCGGTTGTCACCTCGACTCCCGATGGCACGCCCTCGCACACTGCGACCAGGGCGCGGCCGTGCGACTCTCCAGCTGTTAGCCACCGCAGCATGCTGCCGATACTGCCATGTACGGCATGCCGCCGTTCCGGTGCCCGGCGCCCCGCCCCCTGGCTCGCTGGCGGGGCGCGTCGTTTTGCCCGTCCCGCTGCCGGGTATCCCGGCCTAGGAATTCCGGGGAATCGTCAGCCTTGCAACATCCTTACGCATGCCTTGCGCCTGCCTGCACCTGCCGCCGTCCTAGCGGCAGGTGCGTTTTGCCGTAGGCGCGAGAGGTCTTCGGGGGGGAATCTTAATGCGGCTAATGCGGCGGTTTGCCGTTTCAGTGATAGGAAGTCTCGGCACGGTCGCGGTAGTTGCGGGAAGCTCCGCCACGCTGGCGGCCGGCGCCGGGACAGCGCTGGCGGCGGTCGCGAATCCGCCCGGCGCCACGACTCTCGCATCGGCTGTTCCGTCGACGGCGATCCCCCGCGGCCGGGTCACGTTCGCGGTTTCCTGCGCCAGCAGCAGCGCGACTGCGGCCACGCTGTTCGGCCGGGCACTCGGGCTGGCCGCGCAGATTCCGATGCAGCCGAGCCCGGCGGCGGGTCACTTCACGGTCTCGGTGATCATGCCGGGCAACATCCGGGCTGGCACCTATCACGCCAGCATCGGCTGCTCAGACGGCACATCGGCAACAGCGACCGTGCTGATCCCGGGGTACGGGGCGGCCGCTAGCGCCCAGCTCCGCGACCGGGCGCCCGGCTCGTCGGCCGGCACCTGGCTGGCCGCTGGCGGGCTGACCCTGGCCGGCGCGGCCGCGGTCGCCGGCGGTATCACGCTGCGGCGCAGGCGGCGGTGGCGTCGCTTTGCTCGCCCGGATGGCCCGGATCGCCCCGATCGCCCGCACCACGTTCCTGTGCAAGGTCGCCCGGACCAGTCAGCTAACCCCGATCGCTCAGAGCGCCCGGACTACTCAGCTCACTCTCGTCACGCCGGTACCCGGCTATGAACTCGGCCTGGGTGAAACGTTTGGATTACTGCTTCCCTAGTTGAGAGGCACCGCGGCCCGCGCACTCGCGGCAAGCGTGGCTATCTGCCTCCCGTCCGGCACATGCGCACGATTCACCTTGGCTGACACGACGGCCAGCCAGAGCTGCCACGCCGCCAGCCAGAGCGGCCTGATCCACAGGACTCCTTCGAGCCGGTCAAGCTCCTGCGCCGTCAGTTCCTGGTACTCGTCGTAGCCGCGTATCACGTCGGCCGCGCCCGCAGGTCCGGCGCTATGCAGCAGCACAGCGAGTGAAGCTAGCCGCGGGCCCCGCCCGGCGCCGGTCCAGTCCACTAGCAGCGGCCCGGCTGCGGACGAGATCGCGTTGACCCGCGCCGGGTCGGGATGGACGAATGTTTCGGGCAGCCCGGTGCAGTCATCAGCCCGGGCCATGAGCTGCTGCAGCGATTCGTAGACCTGCTGGCGCTCGGCGGGCACCCGCCCGTCCAGGTCGGCCAGCATGGCCCTCGCCGCGGCAAGGTCCTGCCCGGGCAGGCCCTCGTAGTCAGGCAGGTGGTGCAGCGACCCCGCGGGCCGCTGGCTCGGGCCGGCCTCGGTGACCAGGCAGTGGATCTGGCCGAGGAGCAGCCCGAGCGCGTGATAGGAGGCTGGGGTGGCCGGCCAGCGGCGGCCTGACACGAACTTCGTGACCATGATCGCCCGGCCGTCCAGCTCAGACACCGGTTCGGGATGCGCGCACCGTTCCGCCCGCACTCCGCGCCGCTCCAGCAGGCGCAGCACCTCGGCGTCAGCCGCCGCCCGCTCGGCCGGCCGGGCCGTCAGGTGTGCCCGCGCGACCCAGGAAGGCCCGTCCAGGCGGTGCACCCGGTACACGCCCGGCGCAAGCTTGGTCACTTTATCGACCTTGATTCCGTACCGGTCCTCAAGATGAGCAGGCAGCGCGTCGGCGCCTGGGCGCCGGTAGACATCGCGGATGACTATGCCGATCCTCGGCATCGCGACGGCCTCCTTCACCCGTCCGCGTTGAGGCGTCCGCGCTCAGCTGGACGCCAGCGGACCGTGATAGCGTCAGAGATGATCATTTGCGGGAGATGTCATTGTCTCGCGGTATCCGTCGCAGCGTGCCCAGCCCCGTGAGTTAGCAGCCCGTGAGTTATCCGTGACCAGACAGGTAATCAAGCTCGGCTCCAGTTCCATCGCCAGCCGCGACGGGCTCGCCCTCGACGTCATCGCGGGGCTGGTCAGCCAGATCGCCGCGGCCCAGCGGGCGGGGCACGAGATCATCCTGGTCACTTCGGGTGCCGCCCGGCTTGGCCGGAGGCTCCTCGCGTTCGAGGGCCCGACCGCAGGGGCGGTTCCGGCGCTGCAATCACTGGTCAGCTCGGTGCGCTCGGCCATCGGCGCGGCGGCTGTCAGCGCGGGAGCCTCAGCCAGCTCAGCCGGCCCGGCAGCGACCGGGCCTGCCACCATGACGGCGCCCGCCATCCCCGTCGCCGCCGACGGCAACGGACGGCTGGTCCAGTCGCTGACGGACGTGCTGCGCGGATATGACGGCGTAACCAGCGCAGCTGACGGACCGCAGCCGACCTCAACCGCGCTGCCTGCGGCAGTAGGCCAGCCTGCGCTCATGGCGCTGTACCGGCAGCTGGCCAGCGCGGTCGGCGTCGAAGTCTGCCAGATCCTCGTCTCCCGCAGCGACCTCGCGTCCGCGCGCGCCATGGGCGACCTCGGCCAGGTACTGCGGGAGGCGGTCGGCCGCGGCTTGCTGCCCGTCGTCAACGGCAACGACGCGACCGATCCGCTGTCCGCCCTCGACAACGACCAGGTCGCGGTCGCGATCGCGGTCGCCGCGGAAGCGCCGCGGCTGCTGTTCCTCACTGACGTGCGTGCCGCGTACCGGGACGCCTCACTCACCGAGCGCATCGGCCGGCTTACGCCCGCTGAGGCGCGGGCGGTCCGGGTTGCCGTAAGCGGCACCGGCCGTGGCGGCATGGGCTCGAAGCTCAGCGCGGCTGCGCGGGCCGCATGCTGCGGTGTCGAATGCACGATCGGCTCAGCCCGCGAGCCTGATGTCGTCGCACGCAGCCTCAATCCGCGCGCCCGGATGGGCACTGTGGTGCGGGCAGCCGGCCCGGCGCTGGAGCCGGCCAGGCGGTGGATCGGCGGGATGGCCTACTCCGCGGGCTCGGTGTACATCAACAGGGAAGCCGAGGAGAGCCTGCGCAGCGGCAGCACGCTTTTCCTGTCCGGAGTAAAGCGCGTCGATGGTGATTTCGCAGCGGGCGCCGTTGTGGAACTGCTGGATGTCCGCCACCCGGAACGGCTGCTAGGTCGGGGCTCGGTCGCGCTGCCGAGCGCGATCCTGCGACTGCTGCGCGCGCTATCTCCGCAGGAAGTCGCTTGCGTGATCTCGATCATGCTGCGCCTGAAGTACGCCAGCGCAGCTGCCGGCATCGCGCCGCGGGAAACCGCCGCACCGGAAACCACGGCACCGGAAACCACGGCACCGGGAACCACAGGCCCGGCCGCCCTGCTTGATCCGGACGTCTACTGCGATAGCCGCGAACTCGCGCACAGCACGTCACGCGCCAGCCAGGAGGCGCGTGCGCAACTCGCCGGGTTCTCCCCGGAGCGGATAGCTGAACTTGCCGACTCGCTGTTGCTGGCGCAGCCGGCCGTGGCTACCTCGTTTCTCCTGGACCGGGGATTCCTGGACGGTCAGGTGCCCGCCGACCCGGCAGCGCGCCGGGTGGTGCGCGGCATCCATGCGGTGCACCGCGAGTCGCTGGTCGTGTTCCCCGGCTAGTCGTTGCCGAGAGCCGGCTCCGAGCCGGCCGGAACCACCGTGTACTGCCGCAGGTACAGATCGCGGAACGTCACCGGCCCGCGCGGGCCGGGAACGACGTCGATGTTGATCCCGGTCTCCGGTAGCGAGAGCAGCTTGAATCCGTCGAGCAGCCGTGGTGTCGAATTCCAGAACGCTCCCGTACCGGAATAGCTGTCCAGGAACTGCTCGGCAGCAGCAGGATCCGACGCCACGACCGAGGCAGCGAGCCCCGACGTCTCACGGTTGGCGATCTCGGCCGCATCCGCGGCGCTCTCGGCGGGCGCCACAGTGATCGTGGCCTCAGAACCGGAGTCGAGCGCCCATTCGTGACCCAGTGCATGCCGGTGCGGCGGCAACGACACCGCGATACCGATCCGGTCAGCCAGCGCTGTCACCTGAGGAACGAGGTCGTCCCAGATTGCGCGCTGCACCAGCAGCAGATTCAGCCGGTTGCACACGCCGAGCCGGTCGAGGCTCCGCTCGATGAGGTTCAGCGCGAGAGCGGCGCCGGCCGACTGGTCGACGTAGATCACCGCCCCGCCGTCAGCGTGCGCGAGCGTGCGTACACCGTGCAGCGCCGCCTCGCGCGCCAGCTCGCGTGTGCTGTCACCACTGCCACGCAAGATGACAAGCGGGATGAGATCGCGCCGGCGCACCAGCGCGATCGCGCTCTCCCGGCCGGGAACGCGCACCAGCTGAATCGCCGCAGCCGGCAGCCCCGCAGCTGTCATGGCCGGCCCGACTACGTTGTCGATCAGCGCGCCAGCCGATCCGACAGCGCTAGATCCGGTGCGAAGCACGCCGGCGTTACGCGACTTGATCAGCTGCGAGGCGATATCGACGACGACGCCAGGGCGCGCTTCGAAGTTCGCTCCGATGACGCCAACCGGACGCCGCCGTTCCTGCAGCTCGAGCCCGTCCGGGAGGTCGCGGATCTTCGACTTAGCGGCCTGCGCCGGGATCGCTGCCAGCACCCGCAACTGATCCGCCATCGCCTCGACGCGGCCGGCATCCAAGCGCAGCCGGTCCACGAGCGCGTCTGCCATGCCGTCGGCTTTCGCTGCCGCGACGTCCTGCTCGTTGGCCGCGATGATGTCCGCGGCTTGCTCGCCCAGCCGGTCAGCCATCGCCAGCAGCGCGCCGTCCAGGATGTCGGCTGACGCAGTGCGGAGCGCACGCGCGGCGGACCGGGCCGCAGCCCCCGCTGTCGCGACCGCTTCGTCGGCCGCGGCTGCGCCAGCGGCATTGCTGGCAACCGCGGCCAGGCCCGGCGTGCTCATGCTGTCTCCCGCCCGTTGTTTATCCGCACGGCGATTGTCGCGAGCGACACCGCCTGCCGCTGCTGCTCGCCGACGCTACGAGAATAGCCAGGACAGACTGACACCCCATCGTTCAGACCTGGCCGGGACTAGTCGTCGCGGGCGATAATGACCCTCGATGGGCAGGGGTCGTGACGGGGGACGGCGGCTGGCGGGCTACGCGGCCCGCTGGTCGGGCCTGTCGTGGCTCAGCAGGATCCTGCTGGTGCTGTCCGCGCTTGCCTCGCTGGCGGTCGTCCTCATCTTCCTGGTTTTCGTCTACCTGATCGTTGGCGGCTACTCCGGCGGCAACAACCCGACCAGTGTCAACGGTCTGCTCTTCCCGGTTGCCGTCCTGCTCATGGGCGTCGCGGGTATCCCGGCCACGCTGATCTGCGCGCTGCTGTGGACGGGCTACTCATACTCGAGGCGCCAAGGCGGCCGGCGCAGCCCGTCAGTGCGACGGTCGGAGCGGTAGCGACCTGCCTGCCAATCCGCCTGGCAGCAGCAGGCCGTAGTTTGCGGCTGGCAAAACTTCTGGCATGGTTTGTCGGGTGACCGAGGACCCCGCTCTCGCGAGAACCGCTCCCGCCAGGACCGCTCCCGCTCGCGCGACGTCTGCGGAGGCCCAGCCGGCCAGCCGCCCGCTGACGTTCGGCCTGGTAGGCACCGGCTACTGGGCCAGGGTCGCGCATGCCCGTGCGCTTGCCTCAGTTCCGGACATCAAGTTTGCCGCCGTCTGGGGCCGCAACTCCGAGGCGGCCGCTGGCCTCGCAGCCGAGTTCGGGATAACCGCGCACCTCGACTTCGACGCGTTCCTCGCCGAAGTGGACGCGGTGGCCTTCGCGGTAGCACCGGACGCGCAGAGCGAACTGGCCCTGCGCGCGGCCCGGGCCGGAAAGCACTTGCTGCTCGAGAAGCCGCTTGCGCTCACCGATGCAGCAGCGGACGCGCTGGTGCAGGCTGTCGACCAGGCCGCGGTCGCGTCGATCGTGTTTTTCATCTCGCGGTTCCAGCCGGACGGACGGGCATGGCTGGCCGAAGTCGCGGCAACGGGAGGCTGGCAAGGCGGCAGCGCGCTCTGGCTCGGGACCGCGCAGAGCGAGTCGAGCCCGTTCAACACGCCCTGGCGGCGCACCCACGGCGGCCTGTGGGATCTCGGCCCGCACGTGGTCTCGCTGCTGTGGGCCGTCCTCGGCCCGGTGGAGACTGTCACCGCGGACGCCGGCCGCGGCGACCTCACCCATCTCGTGCTGCACCACAAGGGCGGGGCGACCAGCACGGCGACGGTCACCCTGAATGCTCCTGAGCTGGCTGGCGGCTTCGGCCTGCAGGTCTGGGGATCGCGCGGCCGGTCGGCTATCCCCCCGCTGTCCGGCGACCCGGTGCCAGCGCTGCGGGCGGCGCTGACCGACCTGGTAGCGAACATCAGGTCCGGCAATCCGAACCACCCGTGCGATGCACGGTTCGGGCGGGACGTGACGCGCGTTCTGGCACAGGCCCAGCGCCAGCTGGACGCCTAGCCCCCGATCAGTCGGCCATGGGTGCGGATCTACTGCTGCTATTGCCGCACTAGATTCACACCCATGAAGATCATCTAGCCGCGGAGGTCGGGCTAACCGGCTTACCGCAGCCCGCGGCCGGCAGGTGATCTTCAGCTCACTGACTCTCCACCAGCCATGATGGGCCACCTCCGCGGTCTGGCTAGCTGGGTCCCCGCTCACGCTGCTAGCGGCGCTTCGCCGCACCCCGCCGCGCCTGACCGAGCCGCCGCTCCGCCGCCTGCAGCTCGCGGGCCGCAGCGTCGCGCTCCCGCTCAGCTTCCTGCCCGTCGCGCGCCAACTGAGCATCCTCCCGTTTCGCCTCGGAAAGCTCCCGCTCGAGGTGCTCGATCCTGCGGCGCAGGAACTGCCGCTGTTCGGCAACGCCACCAAGCTGTCGCTCGGCGGCCTCAACCGCTTGAGAAGCCGCCGCCACCTCGCTTTCGGCCGCATCCACCTTTTCCGCGGCCGACGGAGCAGCTGAAGCCGCCGGACCCGGCTCGGCCGCATGCACTGAGCTTCCGGGCTTGGGCGCGCGGCTGGGCTTTCCAGCGCCGGCCAGCGCCCGGTCGCTGCCCGGCAGCTTCTCGCTATCGGCCAGCGAGAGCGCCGCGGTCAGATCCACTTCACCGAGCCCGGCATAGGCGAGTGGCTTCGTCAGCCGCCCGGATTGCACCGCGTCCCTGGCGGCTGCATCAGCGAGCGCGGCTTCGAGCGTTGCCCGCACCTCGCCCATGACGGCTGCGCTGGCCGGCTGGCCTGCCCGGTTCGCGATGTCCGCCGCTTGCGGCAGCAAGTCATTGATGACCTGCCTGCGCTGGCCAGAGAGCTCGCGCAGCCGGTCGCCCGCCAGCGTTCGCTGCGCCTCTTCCAGCTCCCCGGCGACTTCGACCAGACGCCTGAGCTGCTCGGGAGCTTGGCGTGACAGCTGATTGACAAGCCAGGCGCTACTGGTCGGCCGGGCCAGCTTCTTAATCGCGGTCGCATCGTCCCGCTGGCCAGCCGAGCGGGCCTCGCGGGCACGCTCATCACGCGCTGCGGTGAATTCGGCCGGGGTCAGCGCATAGAGCTCGTCGGCAACGTCGGTGACTGGCCGCACAGCTCGTGATCGTAGTACCCGGAGCGCCCCGCACGAGTTTCCCAGGTGGTGCATCGTTCTCGTCCGGTGCATCCGCCAGGCACCCCGTTAACCGGGCGGCTGCACGATCACCGCAATGCCAGCGCGGACCCGGCCGGCCAGCCGGGCGGTCGCAGCCTCGGCAATCTGGCCAGCCGCATACTCGGGCACTGGCCGGATGGCTCCGGCGGGCGGAGCCAGCTCCAGGGTGAAGTCCATGTCGGCTGGCGCGGCGCTCAGGCGGATCCGGATGCCAGGCGCGACCTCGGCGGCGGCGGCCGCCACCTGGTGCCAGACGTCTGGATCCTCGTGCATGGCTGGCGGCTTCAGGCCGGCGGCCATAGCAGCCAGCCTGACACCTTCGATGGCCAGCGGAACCGGGCCCGCCAGGTCAATCACGACCGCGCAAGACTCTTGAACAGCCGACTGCCAGACCCCGGCAGCGGGCACTGGCACTGGCCGGGCGGCAGGCTGCCAGCGCCGGACTGCATCGACGCAGGTGAACGCGGGAAGTGCCGGGCGACCGTCACGTCCGATGATCGACGGCATCGCCATCTCGCTGGCCTTCTCGCCCTGGACCAGCAGGCCGCGAGCGCCAGCGGGGGGGCGGGCACCGGTGCCATCACGTCCGCCGGCGCCGCCATGGCCGCAGCCATCGCCAGCGGCCGCCCCTGACCGTATGCCCGGCTCGTCTGCGAGCACAGCCACCACGGGGACCAGCAGCCGGCTGCCGGCCAGGGCGACCAGGACGGCGTGCTCCCCGCCCGTCCCGGCCGCATAGGCGGCCATCGCCGCCGCGACAGCCGGATCGGCGCCCCCGTGATCATCGCGGTAACGCGCGTCACCGCCACTCAGCTCAACACCTGGCAGCTCAACCATCCTGAGGCTCACTGTAGTGTCCCGGCCGCTAAATCCGGGGCGCCGATCGTCGCGCTGCCGGGCTTAGTCCCGGACGTGTCTTGCGATAATGCAAGTGCCGTGAATTTGCCCGGAAGTCATGCCACAGTAGACCGAAGCACAGCAGGTCAGAGCACAGGGGACAGGGTGAGCCAGGTCAGCCACGGGGCAAGGGCGGTTGCGCCTGGCACGCTCCTCCACAAGGCAATCCCGCCGCGCATGGTCGAGCCCTATCTGACCGGCCGCCGGTCAGTTATCTCTGGCTTTGTTCACCGGGTGACAGATGCGCGCGTTTCCGGTCCTAAAGATGTATATCGATTGTTCGGGCTTGGCTATCAAGGGTCGGACTTCAGCCCGGACTCGGACGAGATCTACATGCTCCGGTGGCGAGCGGTCGGCACGGAGTCGTACAAAGTGCCGTATTCCCCTGAGCATGGCGGCGACTGGGTGCTTGAGCCGCCGTTCGCTGGCAATGGCTTCGCAGGCAGCGACTTTGCCGGAAACGACGGGCAGCTAATTGCCGAGTTTTTCACCGACCCGATCCCCGTCCCGGTGGGCGCCGAGATCCACCGGATCGGGATTGACCGGTCTGAATTCATTGCTCGTTATGACGGTCAGGTGTGGCTCCGTCCGGCAGAAGGGTCCGAACTGTGCGCTACCGGCTGATGGCGACCTACCGTGGCTCGCCATTTGAGGCGGGAATCGGTCCGAACGATGACGATATCGTCCTTTTTGCCGCGTGCCCGCCGCCCGAACAGCTCGGCTTCGAGCCGGCCACCGGGCACTGGCGAAAGCAGCTGCGCATCGCCGACGTGCAGGCCGTCTGGGAATCCAGGCCGGTTGGGGTGTTCCGCGGCGAGCAGTGCATGGTGCTTGACGATCTTGGCGACCGGCTGCACATCGGCTACCTCGGGCACAACGGCTACAAGGCCGCTGAACTCGGCTACTGGCAGGTCGACCGCGGTGTGTTCGAGCTGGTCGTGCCCAGGTCCGAGGTAGGCGAGATCATCGAGGAACGCACTCAGTACGCGAGCACCGGCAGCTGGGCCAACGGGTCCGGGCAGCTACCGCCTCCGCCCGGCACGGCGAACCAGGCCGGCCAGGAGTGGCCGAGCGGGCCGGTTTACCCGGTGGAGCGGCGACCGGACTCAGCCGCGTACACCATCCCGACCTTCGCGGCTCCTGCCCCGGCGGCGGCCCCGGCCCCGGCCCCCGCCCATGCCCATGCCCATGCCCCTGTCCCGACCCTGGCGCCGGCTGCCGGCGTGGACCGCGGCGTGGACCGCGGCGGGCCCGCGCCGTACCGCCCGAAGCCGCTGCCCGACGACACCACGGGCGTGGCCCTGCCGATCCCGGCTGAGGCGCCGCTGCCGCTCGAGGCGGCGGCGCTCCGGGCTGCCACTGCGGCTCGCCGCCCCCGGCAAACTGCTGCTCAGCGGGCCGCCGCCGCCGCGCCCGCAGGCCAGGCACCACCCGCGAGCCTGCAGCCACCTACGGGCGAGCAGTCACCACCGGGCCAGCAGCTGAGCGCCAGCCCCACTGCTCCGGCGCGGCCGCCGGCACCGGCACCGGCGCCCGCGCCAGCAGCCCGCCAGCGCCGGACGACGCGTCCCCGGCTCGCGACCGAGCGGCTGTTCGCTGATCTTGCCAGCCTCGCCGGGATCCCGGCTGACAGCTACTCGGTCGGCGAGGAAGTCGACGGGGCGCTGTGCTTGCTGCAAACAGACGTCGGGTTCGAGGTGTTCCACTTCGCCGGCGGCGCCAGGCACGAGCTTCAGGTCTTCAGCACCGAAGAGTCGGCGTGCTTCTACCTGTTCGGCCTGCTCGCCTCCGAAGCGGTCCGCAACGGCTCGCTCGCGCGCGTGCCGGCCAGCCGACTGGCCTGACGCGCGGCCCTCGCCACGCGGGCCCGCGCCGCCTTTGAGCCTTCCAGGCCGACGCCCCGCTGGCTTGCCTGGAACTAGCTGCGGGGTTCCTGAACTTCGCACCTATGCACAGCTGCGACAGCTAGGGTTCAATGTGCTGGCGGGGCTGAAGGTCCCCCGCTCCCCAAGCAGCCCCGCCGGCATTTCCGTCCGGGGGTTACGCCAGCCAGTAGCTGCCGTTCGGGCGGGTCATCGTCTGGGCTCCGCCCGCTGATGCCAGAGTTGGTCTCATGCCAGAGTCGACCCTTCCGCTCACCGGCGCGCAGTACGACATCGCTGCTGGCGACTACCAGGCCACCGTCACCGAGCTGGGCGCGGGGCTGCGGTCCCTGCGCGTCAGCAGTCAACCGGTGATCAGGCAGTACGACGCGGACGACGTGCCGCCTGCGGGTGCCGGCCAGCTGCTCGCACCGTGGCCGAACCGGATCGACCACGGGCAGTACACGTTCGGGGGCCGGAGTTATCAGCTCGACCTATCCGAGCCCGCGCGGGGCAATGCCATCCACGGCCTGACCCGGTTCGCCAGCTGGCGCCTCGTCGAGCGGAAAGCCGATCACGTCGAGCTCGGGCTGCAGCTGCTGGGTCGGCCTGGCTACCCGTTCTGCCTGGAGCTGAGTGCGCGGTACCAGCTCACCGAGGAGACGGGGCTCGAGGTGACGGTAACCGCGCGCAACGCTGGCAGCCGCCCGGCTCCGTTCGGCACGGGCTCGCATCCCTATCTGCTCGCCGGAACCGGCACCGTCGACAGCTGGCAGCTGCAACTGCCTGCCGCCCGCTGGCAGCCCACTGACGACCGGGGCATTCCGGCCGGCCGCCTGCAGGAGGTGGCAGGCTCCGAGTACGACTTCCGTGAGCGCCGCCCGATCGGAAGCACGTCCCTGGACACCGCGTTCACCGGCCTGTACACCGGCGGCGACGGCACAGCCCGGGTCCGCCTGACCGGGCCAGATGCCGAGGTCGCGCTCTGGGCCGGGCCCGGATACCGCTGGTTGCAAGTGTTCACCGGGGACCCGCTCAGCGCGGACGCGCGCCGCCGGGCCCTCGCAATCGAGCCGATGACCTGCCCGCCCAACGCGTTCGTGACCGGCATCGACCTGCTGACGATCGAGCCCGGCGCAAGCGCCACGCAGCAGTGGGGAATCCAGGCAAAAAAGATCAGGTAGGAAACGAGGTAGTCCGGGCCAGCAGCGCCTCGACCCGCGCGAGGTCTTCAGGCGAGTCCACATCGTCAGGCTGGCCGGTGTCGCCGCACTCGACCTCGGTGACCAGATCGCGGTGCGCCCGCAGGAACGGGCGGGCGCCGACGTCGCCGGCTGCCAGGGCGATCACCTCCGGCCAGTGCTCGCGGCTGATCAGCACCGGGTTGCGCGGCTGACCGTCATAACACGCGACGGCCACACTCACCCCCGCCGCGTGCGCGGAGATCAGCCTGCGCACCGATTGGGGCCCGATCAGCGGCTGATCGGCCAGCGCGAGCACAGCCGCAACACACTGTGCCGGCACAGCGCGAAGACCGGCCGCAAGCGACGAGCCCATGCCGGTGCGCCAGTCCGGGTTGTGGACGGTGATCACACCGTCATCGATGTCCGTGTCCGGTCCGGTTGCACCGGTCACGACGATCACCGGGTCAGCGCCGCCGTCACGCAACAGCCCGACACCCCGGCGCGCCAGCGTCTGGCCGCCGACGACGACCAACGCCTTAGGACGGCCGAGCCTGCTGCCGCTGCCAGCCGCAAGCAGTACGCCCGCCACGGGCTGCGCCGGCAACTTATGCCGTCCGTTCGCCTGATACCTCTGCGGCCACCGCTAGCTCTGCCGGAGATTGCCGGTCCCCTGGCACGGTTCCGTGATGAATGCGGCCGGTTGTCGCGGTCAGCGGCTGCCCGCTTCCGCCCCAGCGCAGCTGGATGAGCTCAGCAGCGATGGCGATCGCCGTCTCCTCAGGCGTCCTGGCCCCGAGGTCGAGCCCGATCGGCGAGCGGAGCCTGGCCAGATCGGCCTCGGTGAGACCAGCCTCGCGCAGCCGCGCGAGCCGGTCGTCGTGAGTGCGCCTGCTGCCCATCGCGCCGATGTAAGCGGCCGGCCGCCGCAGCGCAACCTCGAGCAACGGCACGTCGAACTTCGGATCGTGGGTAAGGACGCAAATCACCGTGCGCTCGTCGGTTGTGGTGCCGGACAAGTACCGGTGCGGCCAGTCGGTGATGACCTCGTCGGCATCCGGGAATCGCGATGCGGTCGCGAACACCGGGCGCGCGTCGCACACGGTAACCCGGTAACCGAGGAACTTGCCGGCCCTGGCCACTGCGGCGGCGAAATCAATCGCACCGAAGACCAGCATCCGCGGCGCGGGAGCGAACGACTGCACGAAGATCGCCAGCTCGTCCCTCCGGCGCTCGCCATCCGGACCGTAGCGGCGGACGGCGGTCAGGCCCTGGGCCAGCATGCCGCGCGCGTCGTCGTCGACCGCCGCGTCGAGCCGGTCCCCGGCGCCGAGCGTGCCAGCCGTGCGCTCGCCTTCCCAGATGATCCGGCGCGCGCCGACAATGCCCGGCCCCTCGATCACGGTCGCGACAGCCACCGGGACGCCCTCGCGGACATCCTCGGCAATCTCCCCCAGATAGGCGAAACGCTCCCTGCTGGCCGGCTCAACGAAGATATCGATGATGCCACCGCAGGTCAGACCGACCGAGAACGCGTCGTCGTCGCTGATCCCGTAGCGCTGCAGCACCGGCTTCCCGCTCGCGGTGACCTCCGTCGCGAGCTCGTAGACGGCGCCTTCGACGCAGCCGCCGGAGACGCTGCCGACAACCTCGCCACCCGCGGAAACCGCCATCGCCGCGCCCGGCTCCCGCGGTGCGCTGCTGAACGTGCGGACGACGGTCGCCAGCCCGAACGTGTCGTTCGCCTCCCACCACGCAGTGATGGGATCAAGAATGTCGCGCACTTGCTGGTCACCTCAGTCATGTCTGCGGGCCGTGGTCGCAGCCGCGCACTCCAGCAGAACAACTACCGCAGCTGCGATCTTCCTTTAGCGTAGGCGGACCCCGCCGGGCGCGGCTGCTCGCCCGAGATGCCCGATCCCGGAGCTAGATCGGGTTAGGTCCGGTTGCTGTAAACCCGTGTCGGAGTGACCAGCACGACAGCCCGCCGCTCGGCCGCCATCACGCGGTCATACTCGGCCCAGTCCTCGTGAGTACCGCCCGCCGCGGTGAATACCTCCCGGCGCAGCAGCCGCAGACGCTCGGCATCAACACCCGGCGCCGGGTCGTCCGGGCCGATGATCCGGGCGCTGCCCTCGATTGCCGCCCACTGCCAGCCCGCCCGGAAGGTAACGGTGACCTGCGGCCTGGCCCGGAGGTTGGCGAGCTTCGCCGGGCCGTAGGTAACGAACCCCACGACTTGCTGCCCGGTGTCGGGGTCCGCCAGCAGGCCGGCGTTGACCAGCGAGGACTGGATACTCCCGTCCGCGCGGGCGGTCGAGATCACCGCCAGGAACTTGTCGCGGCTGCCAATCGCCTCAGCTTCAGACAACGTCGTCATGGGCCAGTCCTGTCCGCAGATGCGCTTTCCGGGCCATCGGATGCGCCCGCTAGCCGGTGTAACCGAGTGCGCCGGCCGGATAATCCTGGCACGCTTGCCCGGATGACGATCTCCATCGAGGATCTTGAACACGCCGCCGCTGACGGCTGGCGGGCCACCGAGGAAGACCGGCTTGGCGACTGGCTGCTGCGTGCCGCCGACGGGTTTACCGGCCGGGCCAACAGCGCGCTCGCGGCCGGAGATCCGGGTTTGCCGCTGCCAGCAGCGATCGGCAAGGTCCGTGCCTGGTACCAGCAGCGAGGTCTCCCGGCGATGGTCGCGGTGCCGTACCCGGCAGGCCAGCCATCGGCCAGCCCGCTGGACCGCGAGCTATCCGGCCTGGGCTGGATCGTCCGCGCCGACGCCGCCATCGTCATGACGGCTGGCGCTCAGGCTATCGCCGCGCGAGCGAGCCGGGACGGCGCGGCGGACGTGGAGATCGACACTGAGCCCGACGCGGCCTGGCTGGCCCGGTACCACTATCGCGGCCAGCCGTTGCCGCCGGTGGCGATCAAGCTGCTGACCTCAGCGCCCTGGCAGGCATTCGGGTCGGTCCGGGCAGACGGCGAGACCATCGCTATCGGCCGGGTGGCGCATGCCGGTGACTGGGCAGGCCTGACCGCTATCGAGGTGGACGCGCGGTTTCGCCGGCAGGGCCTTGGCGCCACCGTCACGACGGCGCTCGCAGCGCTTGCCGCGGGCCGCGGCGCTGGCGGGATCTACCTGCAGGTCACGGACGGCAATGCCGGCGCCAGGGCGCTCTACCGGCAGCTTGGCTTCGCCGAGCACCACGGCTACCACTACCGCGTCGCCCCGGCCTGACCGCGCCAGGCGACTTAGCATCCGAAACCGCCCTCCTCGGCGACGGTTTTGAGTGCATATACCTGGTTCGCGGGGGCGGTTTCCGATGCTAAGTCGATGTAGGGCGCAGCGAGCGCAGCACGAGGGCCGTTTCCAGCGCGGCAATGACCGCATCCCAGCCCTTGTCCTCCGCGCTGTCTTGCGCACCGCTGCGAGCCAGGGCCTGATCGAGCGTGTCGCAGGTCAGTACGCCGTTGCCGACCGGCGTCCTGGTGTCGAGGGCTACCCGAGCCAGGCCGTAGGTCACCGCGTCGCACACGTAGTCGAAATGCGGCGTGCCGCCGCGGATCACCGCGCCAAGACAGGCCACCGCGTCGTGGCTGCAGGCTAGCTCGGCCGCGACTACCGGCAGTTCCACCGCGCCGGGCACGCGCACAACGCGCGGGTCAGGAATCCCGCAGGCGCGGGCCGCGGCGACCGCGCGGTCAACCAGCTGATCGGTGATCTCCGCGTGCCAGCGGGTGGCCGCGATCGCGATGCTCAGCCCTGCCGCGTCGATCACCTGCCCGTCCGGACGACCCGCTCCGCTCACCGCGAACCCGCTGCTGACGCAGGCGAGTCCGCTGCCGCCCTGAGGTCTGCTGCACCAAGATCCGCAGCGCCGCCCGGCAGGTTCTCGATCTGGTGACCGAGCCGGTCCCGCTTCGCAGTGAGGTAGCGCAGGTTATGCGGCGTCGGCGCGGACGGCAGCCCGACCCGGCCGGTCACCGTCAAGCCGAATCCGGCGAGCCCGTTGACCTTGGCCGGATTGTTAGTCAGCAGCCGCAGCGACAGCACGCCCAGGTCGGTCAGCATCTGGGCGCCGGTCGAGTACTCCCGCGCGTCGACCGGAAGCCCGAGCTCGGTGTTGGCGTCCACGGTGTCCACGCCGCCGTCCTGCAGCTGATACGCGCGCAGCTTGGACAGCAGCCCGATCCCCCGGCCTTCATGGCCGCGCAGGTAGAGCACCACGCCCCGGCCCTCCGCGGCAATTGCCGCCATGGCCGCGTCGAGCTGAGCGCCGCAGTCGCACCGGCGGGATCCGAACACATCCCCGGTCAGGCACTCCGAGTGCATCCGCACCAGGACGTCCGGGCCGTCCGCGGTGAGATCGCCAAGCACCAGTGCCAGGTTCTCGGTGCCATCGACCGAGTTCAGATAGCCGATGGCGCGCCACTCACCGAACTGATTCGGCAGCCGCGTCTCGACGACCCGGCTCACCACTCGCTCGTGCTGGCGGCGATAGGAGATCAGCTGCTCGATCGAGATCAGTGCCAGGCTGTGGTCATCGGCGAACCTCCGCAGCTCGGGCAGCCTGGCCATGGTTCCGTCGTCGTTGACGATCTCGGCCAGCACGCCTGCCGGGGTCAGCCCGGCAAGCCTGGCCAGGTCGACGGCGGCCTCGGTGTGCCCGCGCCGGCGCAGCACGCCGCCAGGCACATACCGCAGCGGGAAGACATGGCCCGGCCGGACGATCTCGTACGGCTCGGTCGCCGAGTCGGCCAGCGTGCGAATCGTCCTGGCCCTGTCGGCAGCAGAGATCCCGGTCGTCACACCGTCGCGCGCGTCCACGCTGATGGTGTACGCGGTGCGCATCCGCTCGGAATTCTGAGCCGTCATCAGCGGCAGCTGAAGCCGGTCGAGCATCTCCCCCGGCATGGGCACGCAGATCACGCCGCTGGTGTAGCGGATCATGAAGGTGAGCAGCTCGGGAGTCGCCTTGCTGGCGGCGAAGATGATGTCGCCCTCGTTCTCCCGGTCGGCGTCGTCAATGACGACTACCGGCCGGCCGGCCGCGATATCGGCGATCGCGCGCTCCACATCGTCCAGCTGATTGTCAGCCGCCGGCACCGGAGCGTCCTGGCGATTCACTGTGTCCTCCCGGCGAGCAGGCGCTCGACGTACTTGGCGATCATGTCGACCTCGAGGTTCACGACCGCGCCCGGCTGCTTGCCGCCGAGCGTGGTTCGCTCCAGTGTCGTCGGGATCAGGCTCACCTCGAACCAGTGCTCGCCGCCAGACTCACCGAGCGCCGATACCGTCAGGCTGATGCCGTCGACGGCTACCGATCCCTTCTCCACCAGGTAACGAGCCAGGGACGGCGGAATCGATATCCGGACCACTTCCCAGTTGCCGGCCGGCCGGCGAGCCAGCACGGCGCCGGTGCCGTCGACATGACCCTGGACGATGTGACCGCCGAGACGGCTATCTGGCCGCAGCGGCCGCTCTAGATTGACCACGGCACCGGTACTCAGGGCGCCCAGGCTTGACCGGCTGAGCGTTTCGCCCATCACGTCCGCGCTGAAGACATCGTCCTGCGCCTGCGTGACCGTCAGGCATACGCCGTTGATCGCGATGGAGTCGCCACTGGCCGCGTCACCGGTGACCAGCGGCCCGCGTACCGTCAGGCGGGCCGAGTCGCCGTCCTGCTGTATGCCGACGACCTCACCGAGTTCTTCTACTATCCCGGTAAACACCGCGTCCTCCTCCGGAGCCATCGACCAGATGGCGCCTCGCCCTGCAGTCGGGCTCCGGGGGTGCGCTAGCTGCGCAACGGCGGCTAACTGCCGGACCTGCGCCAAGCAGGCCGGCCGTCACCACGCACGTGCTGCCTCCCATCCGGACTTTTACCGTCGGTCCCGGAATTTCACCGGGTCAGCCAGCCGATGGCTTCGGCCGGGTCGCGGACTATCACCGCCGGTTCGGAGTTTCACCGACCCCGGAGCACGTACTTCCGAGAACTAGTGTGCCATGTCAGGTATTCCGTTGTCGCCTGCGGCAGCTGTGGCCTACAGCACCGGTCCGCGTCACGCCTGGCGCGGCGCGCCCCGGCGCGAAAGGACATCGACGGCCGCCGCCGCCAGTAGCACTCCGGCGACCACGACGTCAATCCACTGGCTCTGCACGCCCAGCAGGTAGAGGCCGTTGTAGATGCCACCGATGACGAGGCCACCCAGTACGCCGTGGATCGTCTTGCCCCGGCCGCCGAAGAGGCTGGTGCCACCGATGACCGCCGCGGCTACCGCCAGCAGCACGTAGCTGTTGGCGGTCTTGATGATGTTGGTGGTTACCTCGACCTGCCACGAGAGGAACAGCACGCCCGCGATCCCGGAGGTCAGGGAAGCGAGGACGAAGCCCCAGATCCGGACGGCGGGTAGGCTCACTCCGGCTCGCCGCGCAGCCTCGGGGTTTCCGCCGATAGCGTAGACGTAGCGGCCGAAGCGGGTTCGCTGCAGCAGGAGCGTCCAGGCAGCGAGCACGACGAGGACGATCGGAATGATGAAGGGGACCCCCTCGATCGTCCCCGAGTGGGCTCGGTTGACATTGGCAATGGCGACGATCGCGATGCCCGCCAGCGCAATGACCCCGATCTTCATCGCCGTGAGGCTGCGCGGCGGAGTCTCCAGACCGTGGCGGCTCTTGCTGGCGTCCCGCAACCAGAGCCCCGCGCCAACGGCTCCCACCAGCACGGCCAGCAGGATCCAGCCGACCACCGGGCTGAAGTGCCCATAGAAAATGTTGTAGAGGAAGGCCTCGTTGGTGAACCGGGAGTTGCCGATGCTGACGAGCGATCCGTTGAGGACGATGATTCCGACACCCTCCAGGATCAGCAGCCCGCCGAGAGTGACTATGAACGACGGCATCTTGAGCCGGGCCACGAGCGTTCCCTGGATGGCGCCAACGGCAGCGCAAGCAAGCAACGCCACGATGATCGCCGCCCACCAGGGCCAATCCGCGCCGCTCGGCTGCACGAGCTCGGCAACCACAACGCTAGAGATCGCCATCACCAGGCCGACCGAGAGGTCGATCTCGCCGAGGAGCAGGGCGAAGATCTCAGCCATCGCCAGCAGCATGTAAATGGTGCTCTGCTCGAAGAGGTTGACCAGGTTCTGCGCCGACAGGAACGTCGAGTTGGCGACCTGGAAGCTGACAGCGACCACGACTATGGCCAGAACCACGGGCAGGACGCCGCTGTCACCGCCGCGGACCCGGAGCCACCACGCCCGGAGGTACTGGCTCAGGGACCGGGCGACAAGTTCGGGGGGGACCTCGGCCGCGGCGGCCGCGGGAGCGGCGGTCGGGTCGATCACGTCAGACACGGGTCACGCTCCCTGTCCCGCGCCGTGACAGCACGTCAACCAGCACCGCGCCGAGAAGCACGCCGCCCGGCACGATGTATTCCAGCGGCGTGGCCAGAGTACCCAGGTTCAGCAGGGACACGCCGTAGGCAATACCGCCGATGAGAAGACCGCCGAGCACACCGTGGATTGCCTTACCCCGGCCGCCGAACAGGCTGACTCCGCCGATAACGGCCGCGGCGACTGTGTAAAGGACGAGCTGGCCGGGGTCTGCCGTGTTGGTGCTGTACTCACCGAAGAAAAAGGATCCGAGCAGGATTCCGCCCAGGGCGGCGCTCGCCGAGCACAACGCGAAGCACCAGATGCGGATCGTCGCGAGACGGACGCCCGCGCGGCGGGCCGCTTCGGGATTGCCGCCGATGGCATACACGTAGCGGCCGAATCGGGTCCGCTGGAGCAGGACGGTCCAGCCGCCAAGGACGACCAGGACGATCGGGACCACCCACGGAACACCCTCCACCTTCACCAAGAAGGTTCCGCGGTTGACCGTGCAGATCGTCACAACAGCTGCCCCCACGAGCGCCACCAGGGCGATTCTGATGACCGTCAGGCTGACCGGGGGAGCCACAAGGCCTTGCCGTCGCCGCGCGGCCGCGCGTAGCCAGATGGCCACGCCGGCTGCCACGACCACCACTGCCAGGGCCACCCAGCTGGCAGCGGGCACGATTAGCCCCTGGACCAGGTCATAGATGACGCGCTGATTGGGTGCCGAAGAGCTGACGCTCACGTTGCCGTCGGCCCCGCCGAGGACGACGATGAGGATGCCCGAGAAGAGCAGGAACCCGCCTAGGCTCACGACGAAGGATGGGATCTTGAGCAGCGCGATCAGCGTCCCCTGGAGGGCGCCGAAGAGGCCGCAGATAGCCACGGCGGCGATGATCGCTGCCCACCACGGCCAGCCCGGCCCAGGTTGCTGGACCAGCTTGAAGGCGATCACCCCGCCGATGAGCGCGACCGCGCCGACCGAGAGGTCGATCTCGCCGAGGAGGAGGACTAGTGTCTCGGCCATCGCCAGCACCATGTACACGGTGCTCAGCCCGAATACATAGACGAGGTTGCTCGGCCGCAGGAACGCGTGCTCGGGGGTGACAATCTCGAAAACGACCGCGACCAGCACCATGGCCAGGATCACGGGCAAGACGCCGCTGTTGCCGCTGCGGACCTGCTGCCACCAGGCCCGGAGGTACTGGCGCATCGACTGAGCGACGAGCGCAGCTGGGACATCGGCCGCTGCGGCCGCAGGGGCAGAGGTGAGGTCCACCGCCGACCCGGCGTTCGCCGTCCCGGTCGAAGCCTCGCCGGAGTCCGCGGTCATCGGCACATCCTGATCCAGGCCATCAGCTCAGCCCTCGCCACTGGCGGATGCCGCGGGCTCGAAAGGTCGGCCGCTGTGGCTACCCGTCGTCATGTACTCCACCACGCTCTGCCGATCGAAGTCCGCCGCCGGCCCTTCGGCGACCATCCGCCCCAGGTATAGCACCGCGATCCGGTCCGCGACCTCGAAGACGTCGTTCAGGTTGTGGGAGATCACCATCACCGCGAGCCCGTGATCCCGGAGCCGCTTGACCAGGTCCAGCACCATCCGGGTCTGCACCACCCCGAGGGCAGCGGTGGGCTCGTCCAGCAGTACCACCTTGGAGTTCCACATCACCGCCTTGGCCACCGCCACCGCCTGCCGCTGACCGCCCGAGAGCGAGGCCACTGGCTGCCGGATCGAGCGCACCGTGGTCACCCGCAGTGTGCTCAGGGTCTCGGCTGCCTGCTTCTCCATCGAGTCCTCGTCGAGCAGCCAGTGGCGCAGAGGCTCCCGGCCGAGGAACATGTTCTGGACGATGTCGAGGTTGTCGGCCAGCGCCAGATCCTGGTAGACGGTCTCGATCCCCAGCGCAGCGGCGTCCCTGGCGGTCCGAATGTGAACCGGTCGCCCCTCGAAGTAGATCTGTCCATGATCCGGCTGATGCACGCCGGCGATGCAGCGGGTAAGCACCGATTTGCCTGCGCCATTATCGCCGCAGAGGCCCGTCACCTGGCCCGCGGGCAGATCCAGGTTCACCCCGTAGAGCGCCTGCACCGGCCCGAAATGCTTGTCGATGCCCCGTAGCTTCAGCAGGGGTTCCGCCCCGTCCCCGCCGCGGCTCGCGCCGTCCGGGCCGTCGTTCGTCTCAGTCACCTTTAGACCTGTCAGTAGCCTTGCCGATCTTGGCGGCCGCCGCTCCGGTATCCCGGCAGCCGGTGAGCATAACAGCGCTCCTCCCTTCCGCCTTTCGCGTTGGGCCCCGGGCTGGCGGACCCGTCCTGCTGGAGGGTCCGCCAACCCGGTGGGAACGGCGGTCGATCAGAACCCGTCGAGGTTCGCTAGATCAGTTGATCTCAGTTGATCAATGGATCCCGGCTGCGGCGCAGACGCTCGCACCCGCGATTGTGCAGATGTCCGACGCCGTGTCGAAGCCGTCGCTGACCACTGTCGACTCCATGTTGGCCTTGGTGACCCACACCGGAGTCAGCAGGGACGCCGGCTCGGTGATGCTGCTGTCGGCCGGGTCGGTGGTCTTCCCGTTCAGCAGAGCCGCAGGCGGCTTGTCGCCGGCCAGCAGGATCGTGGCCAAGGACACGGCGTCCTGCGCCTCCTTGTAGACGGCCTTGTACACCGAGCCGCACTGGTAGCCCTCGAGGATCCAGGCCATGCCCTGTGCCGTGGCGTCCTGCCCGGTGGTCGGGACATGGTAGGGCTTGACCCCGTCCGCCTTGAGGTCAGTGATCACCGCATTGGAGAGACCGTCATTGGCCTCGATGGTGGCGTTGATCTGCTTGTGGGCGGTGTACTCCTGCTGGAAGATGGTGCCGCCGAGGGTGTTGTCCCATCCAGGGGCGAAGTTCTCGCCAACCAGCGTCATGCCGGCGCTGTTCTTCGCGCCCGCGCTGACTGTCTTGGCCGGCTGGTTCCAGACCACGCCGTTGTAACCCTCAGCAAACGAGATCGCGTTGGGGTCGGTGTCCTCGCCGCCATTCAGGACGAAGACCTGAGGCTTGGAAATCTTCCAGGACGCTACGCAAGACTCGAAGCCCTGTCCGATCAGCTGACCCACGAGCTCGTTGTTGAAGCTGACGTAGTAGGTGTTCGAGCCCTGGAAGGTGGCGCGGTCGTAGCTGATCAGGGTGACACCCTTGGACTCGGCAAGCTTCGCGATCGCGATGCCGGTCGGGCCATCGAGCGGGTCCATGATGAGGACCTTGGCGCCTAGGTTGATGTCAGCTGTGGCATCGTCCAGTTCGGTGGCGTCGCTTCCCTGCGCGTTGTCGATCCGGTACTGCGCTTGGGTATATCCGGCGTCGGCAAAGGCATCGTTCAGATACGGCTGGTCGAAGTCGACGTACCGCACCGACGACGTGGTGTCGGGCAGGATGACCCCCACCTGCAGGGAGTTCGCTCCCTTGGTCGCGTACTCCGTCAGCGGCTTGAACCTGGACATCGTCGATGCGATGTTAACCGTAAAGGAACTGATGCTCAGTCCCGATGGAACCGTGTTCTTGCCCATTGGCGCCGATGACGACGTCGACGGGCTCGACGACCCGCAGGCCGCAGCCGCCAGGCTGACGGCCGCCGCAAGACTCACCCAGCCCAGTCCGCGGAAGCTTCGGAACGTTCCGTGGCCGCGCGAACGGGAGGGCCGGCCTCCCTCACTCCTGTTACTCATTGCCAACCTCTATCTCCCTTAGGCCCGAAGGCACACCGATGATCATTCGTGACACCATGCAGGCGGCATGTCCGTTCACTACCGACCCTTCGGTAACGATGTAGATCATCTAGACATCAGACAAGATCTGACCTTCCAAGGCATCAGACTTCCAAGGGCCGAAAGTCCTGTCATGAGAGTTCAGGGCTTCCTCCTCCAGTCCGGGTGGCGAGGCTCACCCGTGCGCCGCGCCGCTGGCGACAGCCGCAGCCGCAGCCGATGCCGTGGAGACTGAGCGCAACAAAACCACCTCGTCTGTTCGCGGGACGCCGGGTGATGACGGGCTTGGAACAAGCCCAGCGGCTGTCCCGCATGGGGGTCAAATCGTCTTCCGCCGCAAACAATAGGGCGCTATCGATGAACGACTGCGTTAACATCCGCGTAACCTCGTGAATAAACCGTAAACGCAATACCGGCAGGTCATGGCTCTCGGTCGCGTGAAAGCGGAGTGACCCGTTAATGAAGTCGAAAACAACACGTTTACGCAACGACCTGATTGCGATTACCGCAAGACTCTTGCGTGCCGCGCCAGTTGTAGCCGACGGAATCACTGCACGCATGCCCGGCCGGAGCGTGGCGGCGTGAGCGCCGCCCAGGCGGCGCGGACTCGTGCCATCGTCAGTCCGCAAGGATCCGATAGCCAGCCCGCGGCTGGGTGACGATCAGCGGCGTACCGTTGGTTTCCAGCTTGGACCGTAGCCGCCTGATGTAGACCCGGACGTACTCGGTCTCCGTCTCGTAGCCATGGCCCCAGACCCGGCGCAGCAGGTGTGCGTGGCTCAGCAGCTTGCCCCGGTTGATCGCGAGTTCGCGCAGCAACGCGAACTCGGTTGGCGTCAGGTGTACCGCCACTCCGGCCCGGCTCACCTGCTGGTTTGCCAGGTCGATCACCAGGTCTGCGACCGAGATAACGGCCGGCGTCGTCTCAGCCGCCAGCCCGGCCGGGCGGGTGCGGCGCAGCGTGGCGTTGATCCTCGCGAGCAGTTCCTCGATGCTGAACGGCTTGGTCATGTAATCGTCCGCGCCGACGTTCAGCGCGCTGACCTTGTCCCTCTCTCCGCCTCTGGCAGAGACGACGATGATCGCGACCGAGGATCGCTCCCGGATCTGGCGGCAGAGCTCGAAGCCATCGATCTCGGGGAGCATCAGGTCCAGCAGCACGATGTCTGGCGACTCGGTCTCCAGAAGCCGCAGCGCGCGCAGGCCGTCAGCGGACACGACGGTGTCAAAGCCGCGCACGGCCAGATTGGACCGGATCAGGTCCACGATGTTCGGGTCGTCTTCCACCACCAGCGCCCTGGTGGCCGCCTCACTCATTGCGGGCACCCACCGTCAGCTTTGCCGGGTCCGACGGCGTACCTTCAGCGACTGCCTCGCCGGGGGCTAGCTCAGGCTCGTCCGCGAGCCGAGTCTCTGCTTCGATCGGCAGGCAGATCCGGAAGCACGTGCCTCGCGACTGCGGGACTAGCTCGATCCGGCCGCCATGCGCTGTCACGATTCCCCTGGCTATGGACAATCCGAGTCCGGCGCCCGCAGTCGGACCGCGGCGTCGTCGGGCGGGCTCGAACGGCGCCCTGGCCATGTCCGGGCTAAGGCCCGCGCCGTCGTCGCCGACGGTCACTTCCACGTGCTCAGTCCCGGCAGTAGCACTCACCCGGACGTTGGTTCCGGCCGGGTTGTGCCCGACTGCGTTCGCCAGCAGGTTCACGAAGACCTGCTCAAGCCGGTCATGATCGGCCCAGATCACCGGCAGGCCGGGCGCGCACGACATCTTCACCGGCGGCGACACATCTGGCGGCAGGCATGCGATCGCCGCCTCGAGCACGAGCGGCAGGTCACACCAGTCGCGCTGCAGCCGCAGGATGCCGGACTCGATGGCGGAGAAATCAAGCAGGTCATCGACCAGCCGGCCGAGCCGGGCCGATTCGGCTGCGATCCGGCGCAGGAACCGGTGCTGAGAGTCGCTATCCCAGGTCACGTCTGGCTGGAGCAGGCTCGATGCGTAGCCCCGGATCGCGGTCAGCGGAGTGCGCAATTCATGACTCAGCCGCGACAGGAAGCCGCGCTGGAGCTCCTGCGACCGGCGCAGGGTGAGCGCCTCCTGGTGAGCAACCGATGCTTCCTCGCGTTCCAGCGCGAGCTGCAGGGAGCGGGCCGCATCTTCGGCCAGCGCGGATGCGTCGGCTGGCTGTGCCGCGGTTCGCCAGCAGACCACGAGCGCCGCGCCGCCGCCCGGTGCCGCGAACGGCACCGTGACCATCTGGCCACGAATACCCGGCGCGTGAACAGCGACATCGTCCTTGCGCGCCCGGCTCAGCACGCTGGCCGCTGTCGCCAGCAGATCCGCGCCGGCGTCGGAGGGCCGCAAGTCAGCCTCCCCGGCCGCAGCCCGCATCTCGGGTTCCTGCCCGGCCCGGCGGACCACCAGAGCGGCCTCATCAGCCTGCAGGCCACGGCACAGCGCCTGCAGCGCGACTCCCAGGCTCTGGCTCACCGGCACCGGCCCGGCGAGCGTTTCGAGCATCTCCCTGATGGTCTCCAGCACCCGGTTGCGCGCGGTGACCTCGTCGAGCAAACTGTCCCGCTCGACGGCGCTGGCCGCGTAACCCGCGTACAGCGTGACCAGGTCGAGGTCATCCCGCTTGGGCTTGCCGGGCATCGACCGGAAGACGCTGATCACCCCGGCCAGGCCACGCGGCCCGAGCACCGGCACCGACCAGGAGCTGGCTACCTTCGCCGACCTGGCCAGGCTGGCGAACCTTGCCCAGCTGCCGCCGGCCCGCACGTCCTCGGCAATGACGGGCTCGCCGGTTGATGCTGCGATCCCCACGGGGCCGCCGGCCGCGCCGAACGGCAGCCTGGACCAGGCCGACAGCAGCGGGTCGCCAAGACCAAGTGAGGCAGCGCACGCCAGCTCGTTCCCTGACACCAGGTGGATGCACAGCCGCTCGCTGCCGAGTGCCGCGCCCAGCGCGGACAAGATCAGCGACAGGCTAGACGACGGATCCGCGCTGACGAGCCGGCCAGTGAGGCCGTGCAGCCTCGTCAGCTGGCTGCGCGCCGAAGAGTCGGCATCCTGCCCCGATATCAGCGCTATGACGTCATCAGGGTGCACGTCAGAAGGCCGGACTTCGGCCACCACCCGGCCGTGCCGCAGCACCACGATTCGGTCTGCCAGCCGGAACATCATGTCAATGTCGTGGCATGCGAGCAGGACGGACGTGCCCTGCTCGCGCAGGCCGACGATAAGATCCTCGACCTGCTTGGACATCGCCACGCCGAGCGCTGCCGTTGGCTCGTCCAGCAGCAGCAGCCGGGGGCGGTGCGCGATTGCCCGGCCGACCGCGACGAGCTGGCGCTGGCCGCCGGAGAGTGACCGGATGTCACGTGTCGTCGGGGGCAGGCTAATGCCGAGTTCCGCCAGCATCCGGCGTGCCTCGGTGTGCATTTTGATCTCTGACATCATGTGGCTGCGCCGCTCGCGCCCGAGCATGAGGTTCGCGGCGATGTCCAGGTTGTCGCACAAGGCCAGGTCCTGCCAGACGACGCTGACGCCCAGGCGGGCCAGCACGCCAGGGTCGGACTGCACCGGCAGCCCGCCGATCCTGATCTCGCCGTTGTTCGGCGTGATGTCGCCGCCGAGGCAGCGTACGAGCGTGGTCTTCCCGGCCCCGTTCTCGCCGGCTAGGGCGACCACCTCCCCCTCGTGCACTGCCAGGCCAACCCCGGCTAGCGCCTGGACAGGGCCGAAGCTGACCGCGAGATCGCGGATCTCCAGCACTGGCGGCACAGTCCGGGTGCGCTCACCGCGGCCGCCTCGGCCGGGTTCATCAGCCACAAGGAGATCAGGGCTGTCGGTGGAAGGCCGTGTCGCTGCCGTCATGAGCACATTCTGTGCCCATCGCATCATCTGTCACCAGCAAAGCTGGCGCGCGACACATGGCGCCCGCCGGGACCAGGACCCGGTCTCGGTGGCAGGAAAGCGCGTATCGGGATCATTTCTGCCACTGACGGTAGACGGCTGGGTCGCTGGGCGCAAACCGGGCGAGTTACCCGTTCTGCCCGGAGCCGTCCGCCGCGTTGTCATCCCGGCGGGCTCTGGCACGCCGCTTGCCCTCGTGCATCGCGGCCACCCTGGCGATCGGGATGCCGTGCCCCTCCGCGACGAGTTCAGCCGACAGCACCTGCGGATCCGGCAGCATCCCAGCCCAGGCGTCCTGCCCGGCCAGCAGGCTCGCGGCGGTACGGATGGTGAAATCCGGCGGCCGGATGTCGCCCAGATCATCCCAGCGGACCGGGAACGAGACCGGCGTACCCGGCCGGATCCGCGGGCTGTACACGGCCGCGACGGTCGCACCACCCGCCCTGGTCGCGTCGATGAACACCTTCCCGCCGCGATCCTCCCTGATGAAGGCAGTGGTCGCCAGCTCCGGACCGAGCCGCTCGGCCCGCGCGGCTATCGCCCGGGTCGCAGCCGCAGCGTCCTCGGCCCGCTGTCCCTCCGCCAGCGGCACGACAATATGCACGCCCTTGGCTCCGCTGGTCTTAACCGCTCCGGCCAGCCCGGCCGACGCCAGCGCCTCGCGCACCAGCAACGCAGCCTCCACCACCCGGCCGAAGTCCGACCCTGGCGGCGGATCGATATCCAGCACCAGGACATCCGGGTTGTCGAAGTGGCCGGCCCGTGCCAGCGTCGGGTGGTACTCGACCGCTCGCTGATTGGCAAACCAGAGCAGCGTGCGCCGGTCGTTGCAGAGCGCATACGCCACATCGTGGTGCGCGCTTTCTGCCCACATGGTGACCGTGCGCACGAAGTCCGGCGTGTACTTCGGCACATTCTTCTGCATGAACGGCGCCTGCCCCGGCCGCACCCGGATGACGGACAGCGGCCGGTCGGCCAGCCACGGAATGATCTGGTCAGCTACCGCGTCCAGGTAGTTGATCAGGTCCCGTTTAGTGGCCTCAGCCCCGCTGAACAGCGCGGAGTCGAGATTGGTGAGGGCGACGCCTGCCCGTTCCCCGTCGTTATCGGTCTTATTGCTCACCGGGCCGGAACCGATCAGCTCGCCGGCCGGCCATCGCCGGAGGCTGCGGTGGCGGCGACAGCAAGCTCGCGGAGCGCCTTGATCGCGCCGGCCGGGTCCTTCGCGCCGTACACCGCCGATCCGGCCACGAACATGTCAGCGCCGGCCTCCGCGCATCGCCCGATTGTCTGCTCGCTCACCCCGCCGTCGACCTGGAGCCAGATCTCGCCGCCGTAGGCGCTGATCAACTCGCGAGCCCGTCGGATCTTCGGCAGCACGAGGTCCAGGAAATGCTGGCCGCCGAAGCCCGGCTCCACCGTCATCAGTAGCAGCATGTCGATCTCGGGCAGCAGATCCGCGTGCCCGGGCACCGGCGTGCCCGGGTTGAATGCCAGGCCGGCTCGCGCCCCCGCGGACCTGATCGCGCGTAGCGTCCGGACCGGAGCACTGGCCGCCTCGGCGTGGATGGTGACGCTGCGCGCCCCGGCCTCGGCATAACCAGGCGCCCACCGATCCGGGTCCTCGATCATCAGGTGGCAGTCCAGCGGCAGCCGGGTATGCCGCCGCAGCGCTTCGACGACCGGGAGGCCGATCGTGAGGTTCGGGACGAAGTGGCCGTCCATGACATCGACGTGCAGCCAGTCGGCAGCGCCCGACACCGCCTCTGCCTCGTCGGCGAGCCTGGCGAAATCCGCGGACAGCAGGCTCGGCGCTATCTGCACGCTCATCATCGCCGATTCTAGGCTGCGTACTGTCGGACCGTCCCGCTAGGTTCGGACGCGCAGCCGCCGCTCTCCCCGATCACCTGGAGGAAGCCGATGAGCACGTCCGCGGGCACCGAGGCACCCGATCGCCTGCTCGACCGCGTCCGCAAGCTGCTGGCGAAAGCCGAGGCGGAGGGCGTCACGACCGCCGAGGCGCAGGCGCTGACCGGCAAGGCCGCGGAGCTGATGGCGAAGTACGGCATCGACCGGGCCCTGCTCGCGGCGACACAGCCGGAGACCGACAGGCCTGACAACCGGATCATGGAGATCTACAACCCGTGGGCCCGGGTGCAGGCCCACCTGCTGTGCGGCCTCGCGGCGGCGCTGCGCTGCCAGTGCATCCTGTTGCCGGCCGCAGCGGGTCAGCGCGTCCACGTCTTCGGCTACGCATCCGACATCGAGCGGGCCGATGTCTTGTACACCTCGGTCCTGGTCCAGATGTGGCACGGGCTCGTCGCCGCCGACGTGCCGGCCAACGCCTACAGCGTCCGCGCATGGCGCCGGAGCTGGCTGCTCGGCTTCGCGGCGGCGGTGATCGCCAGGGTGCGGACCGCCGAGCAGCGAGCCGAGCGAGCGGCATCGCAGGTCGCGGATGGCCAGCTCGCCGGCGCGGCGCTGGTGCTGGCGGACCGGTCCCTGGTGATCCGGCAGAACGTCGCGCAGGCGTACCCGGTGACCAGGACAGCGCGCGTCACCTACACCGGCAGCGGTTACGCCGACGGCTACGAGCAGGGCAAGCGCGCCGACATCGGCACCGGCAAGGTGGGCCGTCAGCGGACCCGGGCTCTCGCCCGCTAACGCGTCCGGTCGCAACGCTTTCGCGACCGGAATTCGCAGCTGCGATAGCCGGAAAATGAACCGTTGCCGAACATGCCGTCCGTGCGAAAGATCGCAATCTTAAAGCTTCATCGAGCCATTCCCGGTCATTAACTCAGCTGTGGGCGTACTGCCGTGGTCCGAATGGATCGTGCTGTGCAATACCGGCACCTCCCGGATGGAGCAGGCCTATGCCCGAACTCACCAGACGCCGCTTCCTGACTACCGCAGGGGCGGCGGCAACCGCCGCATTCGCCGCCGATTTCCTCCCGGCGAACCTCCGCAGAGCGCTCGCTTCCGGCCCGCCGCGCGGCTCGGGGCGGCTCAGCGACATCAAGCACGTGGTGATCCTGATGCAGGAGAACCGGTCATTCGACCACTACTTCGGCACCCTGCCCGGTGTCGCGGGCTTCGCTGACCCGAACGCACTCACCCTCCCCACCGGCAACTCGGTCTTCTACCAGCCCGACCCGCAGAACCCGGACGGCTACCTGCTGCCGTGGCGCCTGAACACGCTGACTACCAGCGCCCAGGCCATTCCGTCGAGCAGCCACGCCTGGCATTACCAGCACACGATGTGGGACGACGGCGCGATGGACAACTTTGTCCCCTCGCAGCTCGCTGCGAAGGGCGTCAACGGTCCCTACACAATGGGCTACTACACCCGCGAGGACATCCCGTTCCAGTTCGCGCTGGCCGAGAACTTCACCATCTGCGACCACTACTTCTGCTCGGTCCTCGGCCCGACCTGGCCGAACAGGCTCATGCACATCAGCGCCTGGATCGACCCGCAAGGTGTCGGCGGCGGCCCGATCACCGCCAACATCGATCCCGTCCCGTACGAATGGCAGACCTACCCCGAAGCGCTGACCGACGCGGGCGTGAGCTGGCAGGTCTACCAGGAAGTCGACAATTACGAGACCAACCTGCTGGAGATGTTCGCCAGCTTCCAGAACGCCCCCGTCTCCTCGACCCTGTACCAGAGCGGGATGCGGACCTTCCTGCCCGGCCAGTTCGAATGGGACGCCATGCACGACCGGCTCCCGGCCGTGTCCTGGCTGATACCGACCAGCTACCAGTCCGAGCACCCGGACTACACCCCGGCCGCCGGCGCCGACTTCGTCGCCAGCAAGATCGACGCGGTCGCCGCCAACCCGGATGTCTGGGCCAAGACCGTCTTCATCCTCAACTACGACGAGAACGACGGCCTGTTCGACCACGTCCTGCCGCCCACTCCCCCGCCTAGCACGCCGAACGAGTTCATCGCGATCGGCGGCGACCCCAGCTGGCCCATCGGCGGCGGCTTCCGGGTGCCGTGCATCATCGTCTCGCCGTGGACCCAGGGCGGCTGGGTCGCCAGCGAGAACTTCGATCACACGTCGGTGCTTCAGTTCCTCGAACTGCTCACCGGCGTCAGGATCCCGAACATCACCTCGTGGCGGCGGTCGACCTTCGGCAACCTGACGTCAGCGTTCGGGTTCCCGCAGTTCCCCAGCGCGGCGCCGTTCCTTCCGGGCACGAAGAAGCAGCTGGCACAGACGGCCATCAACGTGAACACGCTGCCGGAGCCGGTGTTTCCGGGCGCCAGCCAGACGCCGCCCGTCCAGGAAGTCGGTCCGCGGCCGCGGCCACGCAACACCACACGCGAGATCTGACGGTGCGGGCGAAAGGAGAACCGAACGTGTCTGCAGACTCAGTCAGCCCTATCCCGACCGACTCGAAGGCCGGCCGCAGGTCCCGCCGGCGACTCGTGAGAATCTCATGGGCCGCTGGCATCGCCGTGCTGATGCTCGCTGCTCCGGCGGCAGCTTTCGGGATTGCCGGCGGCTTCGGAGCTACCCATCCGGCCAAGGTCGCTAACGCGCCGCAGAGCACCTTCAAATACCAGGTCGGCAAGCATCTCGCTGCCGGCTTCCACCGGGCGGCCGGCCAGGCCGCTCCCGCAGCTGGCAACTTCGACGCGTACGTGGCGGCGGCTGGCCCCGGCGAAGTCCTTCAGGTCGATGTCGCCACCGACACGATCCTGAACACCTACACCGGCACCGACACGACCGAGGGCGTCGCTGTCACGCCCGACAACTCGCAGGTCTTCGTCGCCGAGACTGGCCAGTACGACGTGATCCCGGTCAATGTCTCGACAGGCAAGGAAGGCACTCCGATCTATGTAGGCGCCTATCCGCAAGACGTGGCGGTGTCGCCCGACGGCAGCCAGGTCTACGCCACGGTGACCAGCGGCGACACCGGGCCGGGCGGGTCCAGCGTCGTGGCGGTGATCAGCACGTCGACCGACACGGTGACCGGTGACATCACCGTTGGCTCCGGGCCGCGGCAGGTGGTCTTCAGCCCGGACGGCAAGTTCGCCTACGTCACCACGGAGCGGAGCATCGACGTGATCGGCACCGCTACCGGCAAGGTCGTCAACTTCATTCCAGATCCCGCGGGCCCGCAGGGCATCGCGGTAAGCCCCGATGGCAGCACGCTGTACGTGACCAACCCGGCGACGAACAGCCTCCTGGTGATCAATGCCGCTTCCGGCCGCGTTACCGACCGGGTCCCGGCCGGCGCTGAGCCGTATGCGGTGGCCGTCACGCCCGACGGCAGCACCGTTTATGTGACCGACATGAACTCGAACTCGGTGACGGCAATCGACACAGCAAGTGATGCCAGTGTCGCGACGATCGGCGTAGGGACGCTGCCTGGCTCCGTCGCCGTCACGCCGGACGGCTCGCAGGTCTGGGTCGGCAACATCCTGACCGGTGACATCACGGTGATCAACCCGGCGACGAACACTGTGGCCGGCACCCTCATCAGCGGTGCCGGGACGGCCAACCTCGACGGGCAGCCGCTCGGCATCGCCTTCGCCCGGTCATAGCTCCGCGACGCGACTGCCGGATACCGGGCAAGCGTGTCCGGTATCCGGCAGTCGGTTTATCGCCGTCTGAGCAGCGCCAGGAAGATCGCGTCGGTGCCGTGCCGGTGCGGCCAGAACTGGGCGTACGGGCTACCGTCTGCGCTGCGCAGCTGCGGCACTTCGGCAAGCACCTCCGGCGCATCCAGCACGGCTACGTCGTCGCGCTCGGCGAGCGTGTCGCTGAGGACCTCCCGGGTCTCGGCCAGATGCGGTGAACAGGTCACGTAGGCGACGACGCCGCCGCGCCGGGCTGCATCCAGGGCCGTGCGGAGCAGGGCACGCTGCAGCCCGCCGATCGCAGCGACATCGGCTGGTGTTCGCCGCCATCGTGCCTCAGGCCGGCGGCGCAGCGCGCCGAGCCCGGAACAGGGCACGTCCGCGATGACCCGGTCGAATCCACCGGGCCGCCACGGCGGCGCAGTGCCATCGGCGACGACCACACTGCATGATCCGGCCGGCGCGACGGCCGAAGCGACCAGGCGGGCCCGGTGCTCGCGGATCTCGGCGGCAGTCAGCCGGGCACCCGCTCCCCCAGCGAGGCCAGCCAGCAAGCGCGCCTTACCGCCCGGGCCGGCGCACAGATCCAGCCAGTTGCCGTCAGGCCCGTCGGCCGGCACCCTGGCCAGCGCAGTCGCCGCGAGCTGGCTGGCCTCGTCCTGAACGCCTGCCCTGCCCTCCGCGACGGCGGGGACGGCTGCGGGATCGCCCTGGCTGAGGTAACCGCCCACTGCGGACCAGCGGGCGGGCTCACAGCCGAAGGCCACCAGCTCGTCCTGACCGGCTAGGCCTGGCACGGCGCACAGCTGAACAGCGGGGCGCTCGTTGTCGGCGGCCAGCGCGGCCTCGGTCTCTTGGAGGCCGCCTTCCGGTGCTTCGCCGAGCGCGGCTGCGAACGCCTCAACTACCCAGCGCGGATGACTGAACCGGACGGCAAGATGACCAACCGGGTCCGCGTCCCTGGCCGGCGCCGCGATTTCGAGCCAGTGAGCCATGTCCCTGGTCGCCACGCGGCGCAGGACCGCGTTGACAAAGCCGGCGGGCCGCTGGCCGGCTGCCTGCTTGATCAGGTTCACCGAGGTCGCCACTGCGGCGTGCGGCTGGATCCTGGTGGCCAGTAGCTGATGCGTGCCGAGCCGGAGCACCTCGCGTACAGCCGGGTCGAGCGTGTTCAGGTCACGGTCGCAGCAGATGCCCAGGATGGCGTCGTAGCTGCCCGCACCGCGCAGAGTGCCGTAACTGAGCTCGGTAGCCAGCGCGGCGTCCCGGCCGGCCAGGTTGTGCTGCGCGATCAGTTGCGGCAGCAGGAGGTTGGCGTATGCGTCCCGGCTGGCCACGGCCAGCAGCAGGGCTAGCGCGACCCGGCGGGCTGGATCGGGCCGGCTCTGATTGCGCCGGGCTGGCTGGGCAGGGGCTCCGGGCATGTCAGGCAAGTACGGCCGGCCGGCCATCCAGGTGCAGGCCGCGCGCCCAGTCGGCGGCCGCCATGCGGCGCTTGCCGTGGGCCTGCACGTCGCCGAGCAGCACCGGCGTGGTGCCGGTGCCAGCGAGCACGCTGCGGCTGGTCACCCGGAGCTCGCCGGGGGCTAGCAGCCCCGAGCCGGGCGAGCCGACCCCGACCGGTACAGGCTCCACCGGACCAGCACCCGCGAGCCCCGGCGCTAGATCGACCGGCCAGAGCTTGACGCGGAGGCCGTCCAGCTGAGTCCACGCTCCAGGATCTGGCGTGCAGGCCCTGATCCGGCGGCCGATCGCCAGGGCCGGCTGGCTCCAGTCGATCTCAGCGTCAGCCGGAGTGATCTTCGGCGCCAGGGTCACGCCATCCGCAGGCTGCTCCCGCGCCTCCAGCTCGCCGGACTCGATCCCGTCCAGGGTGGCCACGAGCAGCTCGGCGCCCGCTGTGCTCAGCCGTTCCAGCAGGTCCCCGGCGGTGTCCGCCGGCCGGATCGCTTCGGTGAGGACGCCGTACACCGGGCCTGCGTCCAGTTCCCGGACGATACGGAAGGTCGTCGCGCCGGTGACGTCGTCGCCGTGCATGATCGCGTGCTGAACCGGCGCGGCGCCGCGCCACGCCGGGAGGACCGAGAAATGCAGGTTGACCCAGCCATTGACCGGGATGTCGAGCGCGGACTGCGGAATCAGCGCGCCGTAGGCCGTCACCGGGCAGCAGTCCGGGCCGATCTCGCGCAGCCTCGCGAGGAAGTCTGGCTCGGACGGCTTGACCGGCGCCAGCACCTCGATCCCTGTCTCGGCGGCTCGCTCGGCGACTGGGCTGTGGCCGAGCTTCAGGCCGCGCCCTGCCTTGGCGTCCGGCCTGGTGACGACTCCTACGACCTGGTGCCTGGACTTCAGCAGCGCATCAAGTGAAGGCAGCGCTGTCGCGGGCGTGCCGGCGAACACCAGGCGCATGCGCTAGAAGGCCTTGCCTTGGGTCGGGTGCGGCGAGACCCTGACCAGCGGAGCCGGCTCACCCCACCACTCCGAAGCCCGGATCTCCTTCATCGCGAGCTTGCGCTGTGCCGGATCGAGCCGGTCGATGAACAGGACGCCGTCCAGATGGTCGGTCTCATGCTGAACGCACCGGGCCAGTTGCCCGCTGCCCTCGACGCTCACCCGCTCGCCGTGCATGTCGAATCCCGTAGCCACCGCGCGCAGCGATCTGCTGGTCGGGTAAGCGAGGCCGGGGAACGACAGGCAGCCCTCGTCGTCAACCTCAAGCTCGTCCGACAACTGGAGGGTCGGATTGATCAGGTGCCCCAGCACGTCGTCGACGTAGTAGGTGAAAACCCGGAGTCCGACACCGATCTGAGGCGCCGCCAGGCCAACGCCCGGCGCGTCCATCATCGTGTCGGTGAGATCCTTCACGAGCTTGCGCAGCTCAGCGTCGAAGGTAGTCACCGGGTCGGCAGGGGTGCGCAGCACCGGATCGCCGAACAAGCGGATGGGCCTGATACTCACAACACTCCTCCGGGCATGAGCGCCGCCGCGGGCGCATAGCGCACGAAGCCGGCGGCGGCCGGCGGCGACGGCTTCGATCAAGTCTACGAACTGAGACTGCTCCCGCTCGCACCTGGCGAACGAGCCTTGAATGCGGCTTTGCGCGCGGCCCTGGCTACGCCAGGGTCGGGATGGTGCTCGCTCAGCGCTTCGAGCAGGTCGATGACGCCGGGATGGCGCACCTGCCAGAGGCCTGCGACTATCTCGGCCTGCGCGTCGGGCGGTACTTCTGGCAGGAGCTCGGCGACCACGTCCCGAGGGTCGGCCTCCTCCAGCAGCCCGGCACCGAGGTCGACTAGCAGCCAGGTACGGTCCGCCGGCCCGAGCTCGGCGTCCTCACCGTGCTCGTGCAGCCAGACGGCAGCATGCGCGCGCAGCAGCGGCTCGTCGAGCGCGGCACGAACCTCCTCGGTGGCGGCCTTGCCGATCCGGTCAAGCACGGCGAAGGCCGCACCGCGGAGACCTGGCGTTCCCGCCGCTGCGGCCGCGATCAAATCAGCCGCGGCCTGCTCTTCGGACCGGCCGGCCAGCCATTCGTTGATCTTGGACTCGCCGTCCTCCGCGTCACAGCTGGCTAGCGTGGTCAACAGGCCTACGGCACTGTCGCGTTCGGCCACGCCTAGCACGGGAACGTGCCAGCCCTGCGAAAGCAATCGCCGGTGCACGCCCCACACGCCGAGCGGCGACAGCACAACTGTCAGGCTCCCCGCGGCATCCTCTGTGCCGAGTTCCACTACCCCGAGGTCCGCGAGCGTCTCCAGGGCATGCGAGAGCGCGGCTGCCTCGTCGGCATCGGGTGCCCGGCTTGCCGCCCGGCCGACAGTCGGATCTGCCAGCTGGCTGCTGCCAGCAGCGGCCGAGTAGGCCTCGAACAGCGCGTCGATCCGGACCGGAGCGCCGACCGTGTACAGCGCCGTGGCGAGGCCGTCCAGTTCCTCGGCTGCCAGCAGCGCAGCCAGGGCGGCGTCCCACTCTCTGAGCATGTCCTCGGCCCTGGTAGCAGACAGCGGTACGTCGGCCAGGCCCTGCTGGCGGTCACCGGCCGCTTCCTCGCTGGCAGCCGCCACGACCCGCCAGGCAGCGTCCAGCTCATCCAGTGTCAGTTCCAGCGCCTCGGCCGCGTCGCGAGCAGCACCGCCGTCAAGCACCCGGCTCGCTGCCACCTCAGGATGTACGGCAGCCCACCTGCGAAGGTCGCGCGCCGCCCGCAAGAGCGGCACCACCCTGGCTGCTGCTGCCAGCTCGTCGCGGGGCGCGAGCCGGACCGGAGGCATCCGCAGTCGGTCCCGTGGGGCGCCGGCTGACCCGCCGGATCCCGGTTCGGACTGCGTACGCTGGCCGCCGGGTGAGTTGGTCACTCAAGTACCCTACGGCCTCCACGGTAGGTAGTCAGATCAGCGCTGCCGGGTCCAGCTGGACTCGAACCGCTCCCGGCTCCTTGGCCGCAGTACGAAGGGCCAGGCCAGCGCGCAGGGCCAGCGCTAGCGCCGTGCCTTCTGACCTGGGCACACGGACGAGATATCGGATAACTTCGGGGCCTCGTCCGGCCGCTGCGGCGCGCCGGCCAGCGCCAGCCGGCCGGTCTGCCGGAAACGGCCCGAGCAGCTCCGCGTCCGGCGGCAGCCGCGCCTCGTCGAGAAGGACGGCGACGGCGGGCGCCGGGCCGGTAACGGCGGCCATCCGCGTCGTCGGCGGGAATCTCAGGTCCGCGCGCTCGGCAAGCTCGCGGTCGGCATAGGTAGCCGGATCCCAGCGGATCAGGGCCTGGACGGCAGGCTGAGCTCCGTCAGCGACCACGACCACGCTGCCCCCGTCTGCAGCCGGCCGGACCAGCGCGGCGGCATTCATCCACCGTCGCAAGGCCTCCTCAGCGGCCCGCAGGCTGGCCAGCCCGAGCATTGCCCACCCGTCCAGCAGGACGGCACCGGCATACCCCCCAGGCGCGGCCGGCTCCGCTCCCGGAGTCGCGACCACTACCGCAGGCTCCGCGCTGACCTGGTCTAGCACCGCGCTGCCACCGGAGGTGAGCACGGGCACGCCGGAGAAGGCGCGCCCCAGCTCCTCGGCGGTCCGGCGCGCCCCGGTAACCAGAGCCCGCAGTCCCTGATGACCGCAGCGGCGGCAGCTCCGGCCGATCGCTGATCCGCACCAGCCGCACCGCAGCGGCGCCTGCGCGCCTGGTAGCTCGGCCGGGCCGCCGCATTCACAACGGGCGGGCGAGTGGCAGCGCTCGCAAGCGACAGCTGCCAGATAGCCGCGACGGGGCACCTGGAACAGTACAGGCCCGCCGGCCAGCGCTGCCTGCGCGGTC
This sequence comes from Streptosporangiaceae bacterium, assembly GCA_035507615.1. GTDB lineage: Bacteria > Actinomycetota > Actinomycetes > Streptosporangiales > Streptosporangiaceae > JAJYUU01. The sequence continues at coordinate 6,364 of DATJNX010000001.1, read as the reverse complement.
CGCAGCGCGATTCCGGGCAGCCGGGCAGACCGGGCTGCCTCGTCCCTGGCCAGCTCTTCGTCCGCGCCGGCTGCCTGTACGGCCGGCGCGAACTGCCGGGCTGCAGCCCGGCTCGCCTGCAGCGGCCTCGCCCAGCCCGCCGAGATGAGCTGCGCAGCCTCAGCTGTTCTGGCAAATCCGCCGATCAGGGCACCGCTGCGGGCCCGGTGCGCCCGCAGTGCGAGAACTTCCCTGGCATGGGGGTAGGGCGCCCGCGGCTCTGCGTGCAGATCGTCACCTTCGTCCCAGAGCACCACCAGCCCGAGGTGGGCCACCGGCGCGAACATGGCCGACCGCGTGCCTGCAACCACTGCTACCTCGCCGCGAGCAGCCGCCAGCCAGCGCCGGTACCGCTCAGCCGGCCCAAGGCTCGCCATCAGCGCCACATGCTGACCTGGCCCCAGCGCCGCGCTCAGCGCCGAATCGACCAGCGCCAGGTCGCGGGCGTCAGGGACGACGACGACAGCTCCGCGACCGGACCGGGAGACCGCGGCAACCGCCCGCGCGATCTCCGCCGGCCAGTCCTGACCAGGCAGCGCCGACCAGACAGCGCGCGGGCTGCGACCGCCCGCGAGCGCCGCCAGGAAAGACGGCCCGTCCGGGTACCGGCCCCACAGCGCGTCGCCTGCCTCATCGTGGCCAGTCTCGCCAGCGGCAGCGCTCGCGCCATCGTTCAGCCCGCTTCCGGGCACCGAGCGGCTCGCTGCCGCGTGCCGCGGCGGGATTGCCAGCCGGAGCACATCGGCCAGCGTGCCGCCATACCGGTCGGCTACCGCCCGCGCAAGCCCCGCAATCTCCTCGGTGAGCACAGGCTCGGGCGATACCACTCGTTCCAGATAGCCGAGCTTGCCCTGATGATCGGTCCCGGCGCAGCGCTCGAGCAGGAAGCCGCCGGTCAGCTGGCCGGAGAATCGCACCCGCACCCGGCACCCCGCGACCGCCGACCCGGCCAGCGACTCGGGCACCAGGTAGTCAAACGGCCGGTCGAGGTGCGGGAGGGAGATGTCGACGGCAACCCTGGCCACGGGCAGCTCCGCGGCCGGCTGACGCGCGACCCGGCCGCCGCCCGCCTTGCGCGGCGCCCGCTGCGCGACCAGACCCGACACGCTCTCAGTCCTATCAGAGAGGGCAGACCGCCGGGCCCTGGCGCAAACCAGCGCACCTGGTTCCGACAGCCGCCGCCGCTGGTCAGGCCCGGCAGGTTGCCGACAGCGCCGCGCCGTCAGCGGCCAGATGCGCGCGCAGGCTGACCGGGACCGCCTTCTGCGTGATCACGTCTGCTCGCGCTTGCTGCAGGTCTGCCGCCATGGCAAACAGTTCGTTCCGGCCTTGTATGACTGTCGCCGCAGCCGCCGCCGAGTTCGCCCGGCTCGCCGCGGTGCCGAGGTCCGAGGCCAGCTGGGCAGCCGCAACGTTGCCGCTGATGTCCGCCATCGCCCTGGCGTAGGCCTGATGCACAGCCGCCGGGTAGGTACATCCGCCGGCCGAGCCGCCCGAGGCGGCGGCGATCACGACCACGATCACTGCGGCCCACGCCAGCGAGGCGGCAAGCGCCAGGACGCTCGCTGTCCGGCCGGGCCCACCCGAACGGCTCCGGCGCAGGCCGAGCACGCCGACCACGAGACCGGGAACGACCAGTGGCAGCAGGCCGGTTATCAGCACCGCGCGCGGCGTCCAGGGACCAGCTGGCGGGTCCGGGCGCGCGGCAGGGCCCGGCCGCAGGTCCGGTGCCACCCCGCTGTCCGATGAGCGAGGCATGCCAGGACCGGGCCACGGACCGTTCTCCCACGGCGGCGGCGTTCCCGCCGACGACTCTGCCCGCTCGCTGGCCCAGGGCGGCGTGCCGGGCGCCGCAGGCTGCGCACGCTGGAGCTTCTCCGGCGCTGCGGACCCGGCCTCATCGACGGCAACGGTCATGGAGTCCGGCAGCAGCGCGGCCCGGCCGCCCGGCAGGAACCAGTCAGTCAGCGTGGCGGCCGGATCAAAGCGAGCGTGCTGCTCGGCAGCCTCTGGCGCCGGGCCCGGCTCGTCAGGCGAGCGGCTCACGGACTCGCCGCCGTTGCCACTTGGGTCGGCCGCAGGCCGGGCCGTCACGCCGAACCAGGGATCGAGTTCCTCGGGGCTCGGGGACTTGCCTGTCACGCCGCGCCCATCAGACGACGACATCCATCACCAGACCAGCATCGGTATTGGCATTGATATAGGCACCGATGCTAGCCGCAATAACGCTACAACCGCATTGAAACTATCCAATACCGCCTACTGTTAACGTTCAGGACGAGCGCACCCGCCCTGAACGCAGCGGCTACGCTCCGGCCGCTGACCGCAGCGCCTCGGCGCGGTCGGTCCGCTCCCAGGCGAAATCGGGCTCCTCGCGGCCGAAGTGACCGTAGGCAGCCGTCTGCGCGTAGATCGGCCGCAGCAGGTCCAGGTCCCGGATGATGGCGGCAGGCCGCAGGTCGAAGACATGGAGAACGGCGTCCTGGATCCGCTCGACCGGCGCACGCTCGGTGCCGAAGCACTCGACGAACAAGCCGACCGGCTTGGCCTTGCCGATCGCGTAGGCAACCTGCGCCTCGCAACGATCCGCGAGACCGGAGGCCACCACGTTCTTCGCTACCCAGCGCATCGCATACGCGGCGCTCCGGTCCACCTTGGACGGGTCCTTGCCGGAGAAAGCGCCGCCACCATGCCGGGCCATGCCACCGTAGGTGTCGATGATGATCTTGCGGCCGGTGAGGCCGGCATCGCCCATCGGGCCGCCGATCTCGAACCGGCCAGTGGGGTTCACCAGCAGGCGGTAACCCGACGTGTCGAGATCCAGGCCCGCCAGCACTGGCTCGACGACGTGGTCGCGGATGTCAGGTGTGAGCAGCCCGGCGAGGTCGATGGCCGGGGCGTGCTGGGTCGAGACCACCACGGTGTCCAGCCGCACTGCCTGGTCACCGGCGTACTCGATAGTGACCTGCGTCTTGCCGTCCGGACGGATGTAAGGCACCTCGCCGTTGCGCCGGACCTCGGAGAGCCTGCGGGCCAGCCGGTGAGCCAGCGTGATCGGCAATGGCATCAGCTCCGGGGTATCCCGGCACGCGTAGCCGAACATGAGGCCCTGGTCGCCGGCACCCTGCCGGTCGAGTTCGTCGGAGCCCTCGCCCTCGCGGTGCTCAACGGCCTCACCGACGCCGAGCGCGATGTCGGGTGACTGTGAGCCGATCGACACCTGCACGCCGCAGGTGGAGCCGTCGAAGCCCTTGGCCGAGGAGTCGTAGCCGATCTCGAGGATCTTCTCCCGAATGATGCCCGGAATGTCCACGTAGGTGTCGGTCGTGACTTCGCCCGCTACGTGAACCTGACCTGTCGTGATCAGCGTCTCGACGGCAACCCTGCTGCGGTGATCGCCCTTGAGCATGGCGTCGAGAATGGCGTCGCTGATCTGGTCCGCCATCTTGTCTGGATGGCCCTCAGTGACGGACTCGGATGTGAATAGACGACGAGCCACTAGACACCTTTTCTTCTGCTTGTGCTTCCTGGCAGCGGTTCCACGACGGCGCAGCCGCAGGGTTACCTGACCGCGGTCTGGCCCGCCGGTGATCTCCCGGAGATCCCCGCCGAATTGTACCGGTGTAAGTCTGACGCCGTAGGCGGGCTTCCGGATTACCCGCGGTTAACGGAGTCGCGCGGCAACTTCGTCCCAGATCGCGTCCGCAATCTCGTCCTTGGCCGCACGGGGCAGCTTGACCTCGGCACCATCGGCAGCCAGCACAGTCGCCTCGTTGTCATCGGTTCCGAAAGCCAGGCCGTTTCCCACCTGGTTAACGACGAGCAAGTCGCAGCCCTTCCGCGCCAGCTTGGCACGGCCGTTCGCCAGCACGTCACCGGTCTCGGCCGCGAACGCGACAATCAGCTGGCCCGGCCGCCGGCGGGCCGCCACCAGGCTGCGGACAATGTCCGGGTTCTCGGCAAGCTCGATTGGCGCCGGGGCGCCGCCCGTTTTCTTGATCTTGGCGGCGCTCCGGATGGCCGGCCTGAAGTCGGCCACCGCGGCAGCCATCACGATCGCGTCGGCGGCGTCAGATTCCGCCAGCATGGCGTCGTGCAACTCGCGCGCCGATGTCACCCGGATCACGCGCGCGCCCGCCGGGTCCGGCAGGCCGGTATTGGCAGCCACCAGGGTGACGGCTGCGCCGCGGCTGGCCGCCGTGCGCGCCAGCGCGTAGCCCTGCTTTCCGGACGACCAGTTGCCCAGATAACGAACTGGATCCAGTTCCTCCCTGGTCCCCCCGGCGGACACCAGGATCGTGCGCCCGGCCAGGTTCTGCGCCATCGCGCCAGCGCCCCTTGCCAGGACTCGCTGCGCCACCAGGAAGAGTTCGGCTGGCTCGGGCAGCCGCCCCGGCCCGGAATCCTGTCCGGTCAGCCTGCCGGACCCGGGGTCGAGCACGATGCAGCCACGGCTGCGCAAGGTGGCGACGTTTGCCCTGGTAGCCGCGTGCTCCCACATCTCCGTGTGCATCGCCGGCGCGAAGATCAGCGGGCAGCGCGCGGTCAGCAGGACCGCGGTGAGCAGGTCATCAGACCTGCCAGCGACAGCGCGGGCCATCAGGTCTGCGGTGGCGGGGGCGACGATGACCAGGTCGGCCTCCTGGCCCAGCCGGACGTGCGGCACCTCGTGAACCGACTCCCACGGGCTGGTCAGGACTGGCTGGCCGGACAGCGCCGCCCAGGTGGCAGCCCCGACAAAGTTGAGCGCCGCGGGCGTCGGGACAACCTGGACGCGGTGACCAGACTCGGTCAGCAGCCGCAGCAACTCACAAGCCTTATATGCGGCAATCCCGGCAGATACTCCGAGGATGATGCGCACGAACAGCCCCTAGCGTGACGATTGCGCCCCGCGGCGGATCAGGCCTGCTCGGGGGTCTCCGCGCTGAGCAGGCGCTCGCTGATCTCGCGGAGGGCGATCGACAGCGGCTTCTCCTGCACCCTGGTCTCGACGAGCGGGCCGACGTACTCCAGCAGGCCCTCGCCGAGCTGGGCGTAGTAAGCGTTGATCTGCCGCGCCCGCTTGGATGCCATGATCACCAGGCCGTACTTGCTGTCTACGACCTCAAGCAGATCGTCGATCGGCGGGTTGATAATGCCTTCCGTAGAAGGGGTCGCTGCCAAGGTGTGCCTTCCAGATCTGGATTCAGTGAGATCCTTGCCCGGCAAGGTCTCGCCCAGCGGTGCTGTCACCGTTAACTGGGCCAGTGACCTTGCCATACTGGGCCATCATCAAGGCTATCAGCTGGTCGCAAACATCTTCGACAGATGTGTTCACCAGGGTGATGTCGAACTCATCGCTGGCGGCAAGCTCGAGCCGGGCAGCCTCGAGCCGGCGGCTGACCGCGTCCGCGGACTCGGTGTTCCGTCCGACCAGCCGGCGCTCCAGCTCCTCCCATGACGGCGGGGCAAGGAAGATGAGGAGCGAGTCGGGAACCGCCGCCCGCACCTGCCGGGCGCCGGCCACGTCGATCTCGAGCAGGGCCGGGGCCTGCTGGTCGATCCGCTGCTGAACCGGCGCACGCGGGGTGCCGTAGCGGTTGCCGGCAAACTGCGCCGATTCCAGCAATTCGCCAGCCGCGGCCATTCTCTCGAATTCGGCCTCGGTGACGAAGAAATACTCGCGGCCATCCATTTCGCCCGGCCGCGGTGCCCGGGTGGTAACCGAAACGGACTGCCAGATCCACGGGCATTCACTGCGCAAACGCGCTGCCACAGTGCTCTTGCCGACAGCGGACGGCCCGGACAACACTGTCAGCCGGGCAGGGGCAGGGACAGGGACAGGGGCACCGCGGCACAGCCCGCGCGGCTCGGCTGCGAGCATGCTTCCCGCGGCCCCCTCCCTGGCTCGTGCTGGCGCTTTGGTCAGATGTCTCCGCCGAATTCACTCTCCAGCGCGCTGCGCTGGTTGGCGCCCAGGCCGCGAACGCGCCGCGACTCCGCAATGCCCAGCCGCTCCATTATCTGCTTCGCCCGCACCTTGCCAACGCCCGGCATGGACTCAAGGAGTGCCGACACCTTCATCTTGCCCACAACATCATCGGTCTGCCCCTCCTTGAGCACCTGAGGAAGGGACGTCGAGCCATGCTTGAGCCTGTTCTTTACTTCTGCACGGTCCTTACGGGCCTGAGCAGCCTTCTCTAGGGCCGCTGCCCGCTGCTCGGGAGTAAGTGGAGGAAGAGCCACGCGAGGTCACCTCGGGTTTCGTATCGAAAAAGTCGCTCCGCGAGGGGAAACTAGCGAGTTACGCCCGGATCGGCAACGTGAACTCCCGTTTGCACCGGCA